>NZ_JBFTID010000015.1:0-146525 GCF_056394605.1 Rhizobium sp. 10N427
GTTTGCGCTCCGTTGTCCAGCGTCGCCGCCGGACGTCACCGATCATCAGATCAACCTGTCGAAACTCGTTAGACATAAGCTTATCCTCAAGCCTGTGCTTGAGCCTTCCTGCTTATGCTGAGTGTCCGGTCGAAAGTGGGGGCAGTTCATCTATACAGTGTTCACGCATTCACGTCCGCACGATAGGTGACATACGTTGCGACGATTCCTCCATGAAGGGAAGCGAGCCCTGTTTGCGCGCTCGTCAATGACGACCGCGCCGGA
The DNA here is from genome assembly GCF_056394605.1 of Rhizobium sp. 10N427. Taxonomy (NCBI): domain Bacteria; kingdom Pseudomonadati; phylum Pseudomonadota; class Alphaproteobacteria; order Hyphomicrobiales; family Rhizobiaceae; genus Rhizobium; species Rhizobium sp. 10N427. Next base: position 265 of record NZ_JBFTID010000015.1, read on the forward strand.
TCGATTGAGGCTCATCAATCTATCCCCTCCAATCAGGGTATGCTCAAGCAGCGAGTTGTCGCGTTGTCGACCGTGGTGGCCCGAAATCTTTCACTGGAGCATTCGCCGGGACGAGCAACGGATATGATTTCCCGGCGTCGAGCCGTGCGCCGCTCCTGTCCTTGGCGGCGCTGCTGCATTGCGAGCCAGCCCATGGGGCCTTTTCCACCATCCCATCCGCGATTGTGATCGCCTTGACGCCTTAACTCCTGCAGGCGCCTCAATCTGGCCGGCTATGTCAAAAGGCAAGGATCCGTCTGGCTTCCGATGTACGAAGGCCAAAGGTCTGCGCGTGCTCCTGGATGGCGCGGGAAGGACGGAGTCTAATCTGGGTGAGGTCGATAAGTGCGGTCATGCGTGGAACTTAACCTCTCGGGGTCGGTTCATACGTCACGGTCGTGATAGTCGCGATCGAAAAAAGTCTCTCCGACCCATCGCATGATGTTCGCTCGGCGCCTTCGATGCGCGATCACAGCCTTATCGACCGCCACCCTGACGAAGCGGTGCATTCCCAATAGAGATACAGAACCCCAAGGAGCTATCATGGCCAAGGAATCCAAAACGCTTGACGTCCTCTTTCACGACACCCTGAAAGACGTCTATTTCGCCGAACACAAGATCGTCGCCACGCTTCCCAAGATGGAGGAGGCAGCCCAGAGCAAGCAGCTTAAGGGCGCCTTCGTCAAGCACCTGGGAGAGACCAAGGTTCATATCGAACGTCTCGAGGAGGTCTTCAAGATCATCGGAAAGAAGCCGGAACAGAAGACCTGCGATGCCATGATGGGCATCGTCAAGGAAGGTTCTGAGGTCATGGAGGAGTATGCCGGCACACCAGCTCTTGACGCCGGCCTTCTCGCCGCTGCACAGGCAGTCGAGCATTACGAAATGTCGCGCTACGGCACGTTGCGCACATGGGCGCTAGAGCTTGGGATGAAGGAGGCAGCCAAGCTGCTGCAGACGACGCTCGACGAAGAACAGGCCACCGACCTTGCGCTCACATCGATCGCCACCTCTGTGGTCAACCAGAACGCCGAAAAGGCAGCCTGACCAACACTCGGCCGTTTGCGGGCGGCCGAGCCACAACCCCGTGCAGACGGGTAGCAGTCTTAGTTCCTATCGGACGCCGACATTGTCGTCGGCGATCTGCGCAAGCGGCATCGTGAAGGTGAAGCGGGTCTCGATGGCATCAGACGCAACGTCCAGCCTCCCACCGTGGGCGCGAGCGATTTCCGATGCGATATGAAGGCCGAGGCCCAGCCCCTGACGATTGCCGCTAGCCTCCCCGCGGATGAATGGCTCAAAAAGGCTTGCCTGCACGTCCTTGGGAATCGGCGTGCCCTGGTTTGCTACCCAGATCTGAAAGTTCTCACCGCTCACGCCAGCGAATATCCTGATTGGTGCGTCAACCTGTCCATAGGTGATTGAGTTCCCGACCAGGTTGGATACCATTTGGCCTATTCGTCCTCCATCGCAAGCGACAGGCTGATCGAGATTGATGTCGGCCTCAATGATGCGATCAGGATCGCTGGAACGGAGTTCGTCGACAACGTGGAGAATGATCGGGGCAAGCTCTTCCGGCCTGATCTGCAGACCTATTCCGCCTCCGAGGCGACCCCGCGCGAAATCAAGCACGTTGTCGATGAGATCGGACATCCTCTGGACGCTACCCTGCATGAGGTCGAGTAGTGTGGTTGCCTTTGCCGTCGCCGTTTCCCTTCGAAGAAGGCGACTTGCGGCGCTGATCGATGCGAGCGGATTTCGAAGGTCGTGGCCTAGAACGGCAATAAACTGTTCTCTGAGTTCGGCATTCCTGTGCTCAATATCGAGTTCTATCTGCATTTCTGCGCCCGCGGCATCGGCCGCCGCACGGGCATCGACGAGCTGGCGTTCGTAGCGCCTCCGTTCGGTTGCCCGAAAGAGCATCACACGGGTAAAGAGAAGCTCGTTGTCGGCGTTGCGCTTTTCCGTTGCGTTTGCGATGACGGGAAACCTGCTCCCATCCTGCAGTTTGAGATCGAGCGCGACCTCGTCGAAATGACCCTGCAGTCGAAGAAGTGGCGCAAAGTGGGTTTCGTAGAATATGCGGCCGGCTGTGTTCAGCAGGTCGCGCATGCGTTTTCCGAGGAGATCTTGCGCCGGAATACCCAACCACCTCGATAACGTCTTGTTGGACTTGATGATAAGGCCATCCGGCCCGAGCGAGAGATACCCGCAGGGCGCGTTTTCGTAGAGGTCTTCCAGATCTTCCGTCTGCGTGTCGCGGTCAGAATCCATCAAGGTTCTCAAAGGAAGTCACGGATCGCGGCGATCACTTCGCGAGGCGCGCTCAGGTTTGGGCAGTGTCCAGTTGCGTCCAAAAGAACAATCTGGCTGCCCGGTACGTGTTCATACACATAACGACCGACGCCTTCGGAAGCGATGATGTCATCGCGGCTTTGAAGTACGATTGTCCGGGCCGTTACATTCGGAAGGTCGGCGCGATTGTCGGAAGTGAAGGTGACGCGGGCAAACGCCTTGGCGATCTCCGGATCGGTTCGACAGAAGCTGTTCGTCAGTTCCTCGCCCAACTCTGGTCGGTTTGGGTTGCCCATGATCGCAGGCGCCATTGCCTCGGACCATCCCATGTGATTGTCATCCAGAAATTCCAATAGCTCTTCGATCTCCGCAGGTCCAAAGCCACCAACGTATTCGGCGTCGTCGATGTACCGCGGGGATGGGCCCACAAGGATGAGGCTCTCGAAAAGGTCAGGCGCTTTCAGCGACGCAAGCACGCCGATCATCGCGCTCACGGAATGGCCGACGAATACCGCGTTGGAAAGTCCTATCTCCCGGCCGATCTCGACGACGTCATCAGCGTAACCGGACAAACTCGAATACTTTGCCGGATCGTAGGCGGAGAGATCTGAGTGACCCGCCCCGACATGATCGAAAAGTAGGGTCTTGAAGCCAAACTCGAACGCGGGGGCAACGAACCTCCACATGTTCTGATCGCATCCGAACCCGTGGGCGAAGACAATCGTCCGCGTGCCGTTACCTTGGATATGTACGTTGTTGCGGACAACGACTGACATGGTTCCCTCTGGTTACCCTGTCTAGCGTGTCTCAAATAACTCGGGATTTCGAGCGTTTCGAACCTAACCCCCACCCAAGTTTTGTCAAGGAAGCACGGGTTGAAGGTTCACATCCTTCAAGAGGAGCTTAGCCGGTCGCGTTGACTGAAGCCGGAGAGCCATTCGCCCACCTGACATTTAAGAGTTTTTCGCCCGGTTCCGGGCATGATTGGCAATATTCCGTTTTGCCCTCATCCCAAAGGCCGCGTGTCGAAAGGCAAAAATTTCAAATGCTCCCACGGCCCCCCAAGATAGTTCCACAGATCGAGGCCGAGGATTTCAATGGTGTGGGGTTCTAAGCTCGTGGTCAGGTCGCGATAGAGCGCGTCGGCGGTTGCTCTCGGCGCCTTATTCTGGATTGTGATATGCGGCCGCCAGGTCTGAACGTCCTGCGAGCCCAGCCACGCGACGAACTCGGCCTTCAGTCCTGCTCGGATGTCCTCCAACTCTGGGCATGTGACGATGAAGGCGACGCCTGCGCCGAGGTGTCGGAGGCTGCTGACCGTCGCTGTCGTTACTCTCGCCTGTGCCGCAACGTTAGTAAGCGTTTTACAGATCCTGTCACGATACTCGCCTGGCAGCCTGTGAAACACTGTCAGATGCGCGCCGAGAACATTGCGGTCCGGGGGAAAATGCCTCTGCCGAAGGCGATCGAACGGCTCGATATCCCTCTCGGCTATCCTCGCGGTGACAATAAGTGGCTGACGGGTCTTCAATCCAAGCTTCCGGTGACGGTCGTGCGTTTCCCGGGCCAGGCTGTCAGGGCGACGTCGATCAGCCGTTTCAGAAGCGCGTTGCAAGCACCATCGCAGGCTTGGGCCGACATGCCCTGAATGATCGCTCCATAGAAGCGTGCCAGCGTGTCGGTATCAGTCCCGGCTGGCAGTTCGCCCTCGCTGACGGCGCGATCGAAGCGGGCTTTTAGAACCTGCATCGATGCCTCTCGAAGGGCTGCCGTCATTCGAGCGACCGAGGCATTTTCTTCCGCATGCTGCAGAACTGCGGTGGAGACCATGCAGCCCGCGGGCTTGTCCGGCTGGGTATCGCCATCGGCAATATTGTAAAGGTAGCGACCGAGTGCCTCATAAGCGGGCAGGGCGGATGCCAGGATTTCCCCTCGGCAACCGCTTTCGCGGGCGATGCTGAAATCCAGCGCCTGTCGATACAATTCCTCTTTCGAACCGAAGGTTGAATAGAGCGTCGGCGGGTTGATCCCCATTGCTTTGGTCAGGTCGGCGGTCGACGTCCCTTCGTAGCCTCGTTCCCAGAACAGGCGTGCCGCGATGTCGAGCCCGGTGTCGCGATCGAGCACGCGGGGCCTTCCTCGTTTACGAACCGGCTCCATTAAAATAGTGGTCCCTATTTAATTGTTGACAGATATGTTTCCACCCTTAATATAGCGATCACTATTTTAATTGGCAACGGAGTAGATCATGTCCAGGAAACTCGCAGACAAGATTGCGCTTATCACCGGAAGCTCACGGGGGATCGGACGGGCGGTCGCGCTCGCTTTTGCAAAGGAAGGTGCCGCGCTGATCGGTGTGCACTACACCGCCAATCCGGATGCGGCCAAAGCCACCGTGCGGGAAATCGAGGAACTGGGCGTCAAGGCCGTCGCGGTAAAGGCTGATCTGCTCCAGGGCAAGGAGGCGGCCGACAGCCTCTGGACACAGTTCAGCGACGCGGCGCGTGCGCAAACGGGATCGGTCGGGCTCGATATTCTAGTCAACAATGCGGGCATTGCGCCTGCGGTCCCGTTGAAACAGACTAGCGAGGTTGTCTTCGACGAGGTGATGACTATCAACTACAAGGCGCCATTCTTCCTGATCCAGGCGGTAGCCGATCATATTCGCAACAATGGCCGCATCATCAACGTCTCCACAGGGTTCACCCGGATCGCAGCACCCACCCACCCGGCCTATGCTGCTTCCAAAGGCGCGCTGGAGACCCTGACGCTCGCACTGGCGCCCGACTTCGCGGTCCGCGGGATCACCGTCAATGCGGTCATGCCAGGGGTTACCGAAACGGACATGAATGCCGAATGGCTGGCGTCGCCGGATGCCCGCGCCGGCGCCGAGGCACTGTCGGTCTTCTCGCGTGTCGGCCGTCCTGACGACATTGCAGATGTGATCGCTTTCCTTGCATCGAACGATGCCCGCTGGACGACCGGGCAGATCATTGATGCCACGGGTGGCGCCCGGATCTAATTGATCCAAAGACTTCGCGATCTCTTCAGGCCATCAGAGGAGTCGCCATGGGGCGTATTCCCAACGAAATGCCGAAAAGCCCGCGCCCCGTCTGACCGTTAGACCAGGCCGCGCTTAGCGACAAGTGACCTTCAGCAAGTCGTGGAGATTGGTGCGATTACGCGTACGAGTGAATGTCGGCATACCCGATATTCGCTTTTGTCGCAGAAACAGGTACTGCAAGTGGGTGAACGACTGTTCGCTTCCTGAAACTGCCGGACATAGCCAACGCATCTCGTCGAATGCGCGGGAAGCCAAAGCTCCCGCGCATTCGGCGCAGCTTCTCACTTTGACTGAACCACAAGGGTCTTTCCGTCTTCCACAATATAGGTTGCGAGCTCTGATGCTTTGCCGGTGCCGACGTTTCGAGCTGAATGTACAACGCCGGTCGGGATGAATAGCGACTGACCGGCAGAGAGGATGACCGGCGCGCGCCCGTCTAATGTGTATTCGAGAGTTCCTTCAATCACAAAAGCAATTTCTTCACCGGGATGGGAATGCCTGGCGGCCAACACCCCGGGCGAGAAATCGACACGAACCTGCACGACCTCGTGGCCAGGCACATCGATGTCGTTTTTAATAAGATCGGTGCGTCGCAAGGGCTCTACGGCGAACGCAGGCGATGATGCCGCTCCAATGATTGCGAACAATAGGACGGCGACCGTTGCAGGTGATTTTTTCATGGCTATCTCCTTTTTAATTATGTTGAAGGTTGAGGATGTCGCGAGTGCTGTTGCTCATTGGCCGCCAATCTGCCGCGCCGCGGCTTCGATAACCTCGGCAACCTTTTCAGGCTGCGATGCGAACACGGCATGGCTTGCCTGGATCTCCGTCACATGGCTTCCGGCGCGCTTTGCCATGTCCCGTTCGAGATCAGGATTGATCGAGCGGTCTTGGGTGGCGACAACCGTCCAGCTTTTCTTGGTCTTCCATGCGGGATCGCCGACCTTTGCGGAGAAGGCGTCCCTGGATGCGAAGACCTGTGATTTTGCCAGGAAGGCGGCCTCGTCCTTCGGCAGGTCGGCAGCGAAGTCGTTGGCGAAGGCGGCTGGATCGAGAAAGAGATATTTGCCGTCCTTCGTCTCGCGGATATTCATACCGCCGGCCGGCTTGGAGCTCGCGAGACTGATAAGGCTTTCGCCCCTGTCCGGCTGGAAGGCCGCGATATAGACGAGACCCGCGACATGAGGGCTGTTGCCGGCTTCGGTGATGACCACACCGCCATAGCTGTGGCCGACGAGCAGTGTCGGGCCGTCTTGGAGGTCGAGGACCCGGTTGGTTGCGGCGACATCGTCGGCGAGCGAAGTGATCGGCTCCTGCACGATCGTGACATTGAAGCCGCGCCTTTCGAGGATTTCGGTTGCTTGGCGCCAGCCAGAACCATCGGCGAGAGCGCCGTGGACGATGACGATGTTCTTCACTTCGGCCGCTTGGGCCACAAAGGCAATGGCGCTGGTGACGAAAGCAAGGGCGAGGGTGGAGAGATAGTTGCGTTTCATGGTGGTGCTCCTGTCTTTTTAGGTTAGGTGAGGGATTCAACCGAAGGTGAAGGCGTAGGCTTGGACGCCGGGGTCGAGGAAGCGGATCTCGAAGGTGCGCGCGTCCACTTCGCCGGTCTGGCGCACCAGTTGGTAGAGCTTCGTCGTGGTTACCGTGCCATTTCCATCCGCATCGATATCGCTGCCGCGGTTGGCTTCGGGCGCCTTGCCGTCGACCGTCACTCGAAATCGGACCGGCTTTCCATCTGCCCCTGGGCCGAGCACGAGGTGCAGGTCGCGGGCGCTGAAATGATAGGTGATACTGCCGCCCGCCCGATCGAGGGTCGCCTCTTCGGCGCCGACGGTCCATTTACCGGAAAGGCCCCACTGGTTGAGACCTGGTTCGGTGACCGAATAGTCCCTGCTGGCATCCGCACGCATGCTCTCGTTCGAGGCAAAGCTGGTGGCCTGTTGATAACCGATGTAGGTTTCACCCGAGCGGACATGTTTCAGGTCCGCACTGGCCTCCACACCTTTTGCGTCAGGTGCAACCGGCGCGCTTTCGGCCATTTCACTGCCAGCCTCGTGCAGCAGGCCCTGGATTGCCTGTTCGGTCGGGCCGTAATTGCCTTCGCCGAAGTGATGGTACCGGATCTGGCCCTTGGCATCGATCAGGTAGTGAGCCGGCCAATAGCTGTTGGCGAATGCGCGCCAGATTCTGTAGTCGTTGTCGATTGCGACCGGATAGTTGATCTGGAAATCACCGACAGCCTTTTTGACGTTGTCGATCTTCTTCTCGAAGGCGAATTCCGGTGCATGCACACCGATGACGACCAGACCCTGGTCCTTGTACTTGTCGGCCCAGGCCCGAACGTACGGCGTGGTGCGGATGCAGTTGATGCAGGAATAGGTCCAGAAATCGACGAGCACGACCTTGCCGCGAAGCTGCTCCGTCGTGAGCGGCGGCGAGTTCAGCCATTCGACGGCGCCATCCAGTGAGGGTGCGGGGCCTTCAACAGGCAAGTCACTGCGGAACGGTTTGGTCGCATCGGTAAGACCGATCGACTTGTCGTTGCTCGCAACCTCCGGCGGAATGCCATCGGTCGGCTCAACATTCAGCCTGTCCAGGACCGCTTGTTCAAAAGACGCGTTGCTGGCATAGGAGAGCCGCGAAAGCAGCCCCGTGTCGAGGCCAAGTGCGATGACGGCGACACCGGCGATGACGGCGGCGCCCAGGCCCTGGCGTATCCGTTCGCTGACAACGAGCGATTTCTTCAATCCGGCAAAGATTTTTCCACCGACGGAAAGCGCGATTGCCAGCGAAGTGGCGGCGCCGGTTGCGTAGGCGAGCAGCAGGATACTTGTCTGCAGATTGGCGCCCTGGAGGGCAGCACCAGTCAGCACGAGACCGAGAATCGGGCCAGCGCAAGGCGCCCAGAGAAGCCCGGTCGCGACGCCGAGGATCAGCGCGCTTGCGGCGGTCGGCGCAGCACCGGGCTTGCCGGAAGCGTTTAGCAGGCGGTTGCCAAAACCGACGACCGGTTGGGTCATCAAGCTGGCGATACGCGGCGAAATCAGGCTTAAGCCTAAGATCGCAAGCAGGATGAGCGCGGCGAGGCGACCATATTCATTGGCATTGATTGCCCAGCTTCCGCCGACGGCTGCAAGGGTCGCCACAAACGCAAAGGTGGTGGCCATACCGATCAGCATCGGCAGCGTACTGCGCACGAAAGGCTGCCCGGCGCGGGCAAAGACGAAAGGCAGGATGGGGAGGATACAGGGACTGAATATGGTCAGCACCCCTCCGAGGTAGGCAATGATAAGAAGTGTCATCATCGTTTCCTTTGAAACCGGGTGATCGGGCACTGGACGGCGATGTGGCCCGACCAGCAACTGCGCCAATCTGATCGAGGCGATGTATCCCGGATGTGTCCGGTTCGGAGGCAATATGTACCGAAGTGTAGGAAGAGCGCCTGTCTGCAGCCCTGCTGAAGCAGATGGAGCAGATTCCGTTTGAGGAGGCAGCCAACTGTATCAGAATGTATCCCGCAGGCCGGAGGCTACATCCGGACGCAATAATAGCGGATATCGGAAACACTCGGGATACATGCCGGTTGTTTTCTCCATGTCACTAACTCGAAACGGAGAGAGACAATGTCCAGCGAAATCAATCTTCAGCGCCGTCACTTCTTTGGTCTTGCCGCAATGACAATGGCAGCGGTCGAATTCGGCCTGAGCAGCGCTGCTGCCGCCAAGGCAGCCGCACCGGCCGTCAAGGCCGGTTCGCATGCATCTTTCGCGGCGTTGAAGCAGATCAAGGCCGGCGAGCTCAATGTAGGCTACGCCGAGGTCGGTCCCGCCAATGGTTCGGTCGTGCTGCTGCTGCATGGCTGGCCCTACGATATCTACAGTTTCGTTGATGTGGCTCCCGTGCTCGCCGATGCCGGCTACCGGGTGCTGATCCCCTATTTGCGTGGTTATGGCACGACCGAATTCGTCTCTGCCGATACACCGCGCAACGGCCAGCAGGCCGCAATAGCCACAGATATCATCGCCTTTATGGATGCGCTGAAGGTCGAGCGCGCCGTCATCGGCGGTTACGATTGGGGCGGGCGCACTGCCGATATTATGGCTGCGATCTGGCCGGAGCGCTGCAAAGCGCTGGTTTCTGTCAGCGGCTATCTGATCGGTAGCCAGGAGGCCAACAAGAAGCCATTGTCGCCGCAGGCCGAACTGTCGTGGTGGTATCAGTTCTATTTCGCCACCGAGCGTGGCCGCGAAGGTTATGCCGCGAATACGCACGATTTTGCCAAGTTGATCTGGAAGCTCGCCTCGCCGCAGTGGGATTTCGACGACGCGACCTTCGATCGCTCGGCCAAGGCCTTCGAAAACCCCGACCATGTTGCCATAACCATCCACAACTACCGCTGGCGGCTTGGCCTCGTCGATGGCGAGCGGAAGTATGATGAACTCGAAAAGAAACTTGCTGCTTTCCCGGTCATCACCGTACCGACGATCACCATGGAGGGCGACGCCAACGGCGCGCCGCATCCGGACCCTGCGGCATACGCCAAAAAGTTCACCGGTAGATACGAGCATCGCACCATATCGGGCGGCATCGGCCACAATCTGCCGCAAGAAGCACCACAGGCCTTTGCCCAGGCCATTCTGGACGTCGATCGTTTCTAAAACCTGTCCTGACAGCCGTGAACAGAATTGTCTGTTTCGCGGCTGCCGATTCAGAGTCAAAAGAGAAAGCGGCGAGTCTGCCATTCGCCTGACCGATAGAAGGATCCGGAAGTTCGAACATGGAGCATATCGACCACATCCTGATCGTTGATGACGATCGTGAAATCCGCGAGTTGGTTTCGAGCTATCTGACGAAAAGCGGACTTCGTACGTCCGTCGCGGCCGATGGACGCCAGATGCGCAGTTTTCTGGAAGGCAACACGGTCGATCTGATAGTGCTCGATGTCATGATGCCAGGCGATGACGGGCTCGTGCTTTGCCGCGAGTTGCGCGCCGGCAAGCACAAGGCGACGCCGATCTTGATGCTGACGGCTCGTAGCGACGAAATGGACAGGATCATCGGTCTCGAAATGGGCGCCGACGACTATCTGCCGAAACCGTTTGCGGCGCGCGAACTTCTGGCGCGCATTAAAGCTGTGCTGCGCCGCACCCGTGCGCTGCCGCCGAACCTGCAGATTTCGGAGGCCGGACAGTGGCTCCGTTTCGGCGACTGGCGCCTCGACACGATCGGCAGGCACCTTCTCGACAAGGACGGGACCGAGATTGCGTTGAGTGGCGCCGAATACCGGCTACTGCGCGTCTTCATCGATCATCCGCAACGGGTGCTTAACCGCGATCAGCTGTTAAACCTGACCCAAGGCCGCGATGCCGAACTCTTCGACCGCTCGATCGATCTGCTTGTTAGCCGCGTTCGCCAGCGGCTGGGGGATGATGCGCGTGAGCCGACCTATATCAAGACGGTGCGCAGCGAAGGTTATGTCTTTGCTGTTCCGGTGGCGATAGAAGAGGCCAGATCATGAGCGCAGCTGTTGCTATTCGCTCCGGATTTTGGCCGAGCACCCTGCGGGCTCGGCTTTTCGTTATTTTGTTGCTGGGCCTGGCTGTTGCCTATGGCCTGTCGTTCACGGTCCTGTTCGTCGAGCGTTCCATGTCGGCCAAGGCCGTCATGCTTGGCACACTGGAAAGCGACGTCGCAACCTCAATTGCTGTTCTCGACCGCCTGCCGGCGGATCAGCGCGCCGACCTGCTCGACCGACTAAGCCGCGGCAACTATCGTTTTGAGCTTGGGCCGGGACTACAGGGCGTGCCGGACAATTCTAGCAAGGGTAAGGAAATCGGCGGTCGAATCCAGGAGGCGATCGGCGGCACCTATCCGATCCGCATGGAATCCATCCCCGGCGATATCAGCCGCCTGCAGGCGCATCTGACACTGAGCGACGGAAGTCCTTTGACGATCGATATTACGCCGCGGCCTCCGATGCCACTCGCGGCATGGTTGCCATATGTCCTTGCCATCCAGATGGTGCTCCTGGTGCTTTGCACATGGGTCGCCGTGCGTCAGGCGATCCGCCCGCTGGCTGCGCTCGCGGCCGCCGCCGACGCGCTTGATCCCAACAAGAAGGGACCACCGCTCAGCGAGCGGGGTCCGTGTGAAGTGGCGCATGCGGCACGCGCTTTCAACGCCATGCGTGAAAGGATTTCCCACTACCTCGAAGAGCGGGTGCAGATCCTTGCGGCGATATCGCACGACCTGCAGACGCCGATCACGCGGATGCGACTGCGCGCCGACATGGCCGACGATTCCCCCGAGAGGGACAAACTGGTCCGTGATCTGGGTGAAATCGAGCGGCTCGTGCAGGATGGGATCGCCTACGCCCGCAGTGCGCATGGCAATGGCGAGAAATTTTCGCGCATCGATCTCTCGTCCTTTATCGACAGCATCGCCTACGACTATCAGGACATGGACAAGGCCGTCAGCGTTGCCGGTCTCGTGCAGGGCATTGCATCGACCAAACCGCATGCCCTTCGCCGCATTCTCACGAACTTTATCGACAATGCGTTGAAATTTGCAGGTAGCGCCGAAATCAGCGTCGAGCGGAAGAAAGAGGGTGAGATTGCCATCACGGTGATGGATCGTGGTCCCGGTATTCCGGATGCCATGCTGGAAGCTGCCATGCAGCCGTTTTTCCGGCTGGAGCAGTCCCGCAATCGCGAGACTGGCGGCACAGGGCTCGGCTTGGCCATCGCCCAGCAGCTGGCGGCTGCAATCGGCGGTTCCGTCCGGATATACAATCGTGACGGCGGAGGCTTGGCAGCCGAGGTCAACATTCGGGCCAACTGATTTTCTTCCTGCTTTGTATGCGAAGTATCGAGATCTGCCGACGGTACGCTTTGATACAGTTCGGCCGATTTTAGAAACATAGGGGATACGTCAAAGGGTCAAAACCACTCCGTCACCAGATGTCGCAGATCGCGGTATCAAACCAAGGAGTGTTCCCATGATCACGATTGAAAATGTTCTCTATACCGGCAAAACCCGCACCACCGGCGGCCGCGATGGCTCAGCCCGCAGCAGCGATGAGCAGCTCGTCGTGAAGCTGTCTCCTCCGGGCAGCGTCCATGCGGGCACCAATCCCGAACAGCTCTTCGCAGCCGGATGGTCAGCCTGCTTCATCGGCGCGATGGGCCTTGCCGCCGGCAAGCGCAAGCTCCGTCTTCCCACCGATACCGCCGTTGATGCGGAAGTCGATCTCGGCATGACGGGCGATGCTTATTTTCTGCAGGCCCGCCTCAATATCAGCCTGCCGGGTCTGGACCCGGAGCTCGCTCGGTTGATCGTCGACGAAGCTCATCAGACCTGCCCCTATTCCAAGGCAACACGCGGCAACATCAACGTTGCTCTGACAGTCGTTTGAGCACACCCAGGAGATCTTGATGAAACATATCCTGTTGGGCACATTGGCGGCTATCATCTTTGCTGCACCCTGCGCTTATGACGTCCTCTCGCAAGAACCCTCGCCGTTGGCTGGTCTTGTTGCTGTCGTAGCGGTTGCTGGTCAATCCCACTGGTAACCGGCACCCGGTCGCGGCACGGACAAGCGTCCATCGCAACTTGAAACGAAAGGACTGCAGATGCGAATCCGCCGTCGAAAGAGAGCCGCCGTTTGACACGGCGGCTTTTCGGTTTGAACTTACGTTTCCTGCTTCTGTACGCCTTTTAAAGAATGATCTGGTCGTCCTGGCGGATCGCAATGAGGCGTTCAGATTGCCGGCCGGCCGCGGTGACCAGTTCGTCCATGGTGACGGTCCGGATCCGCAAGATACTATGAAGCCGGTTTTCGCTCCACGCGATATGTTCCTTTCCACGGTCATATCGACAGGCTCAAGATCAAGGCGGGGAATTTTCATTGGCGTCGGTACGGTTGCGCGCACTGGCCTGAAGTGCCGGCAGTAAACGCCCGAGATTGAACCAGCATAAGACAAGCCATGGAAGCCAGACTTCCGATGGCACGTTTCCAACCGCGGCCATGTTTGAAGGACTACCCTGTCCAGCGTTCAAATTAATGGAGGCTTCGCGCGGCTTACGCAGGGTTGAAAACGCTGCTATCGCCCACTCCCAGGTGCCGCGTTCGACTGGCGTCCGGACACCACGTCGAGCGACAAGCTAAAGAAGATCGGACCGCCGCTAGCCGTTTCTCTTCCCGCGCTTAGTTCGAAGGTCCCGGGCTCCCACCAGAATGGGCGTTTCTGCAATAAGGCCCACGCATGAATACGTTCATTGCGCCGCTCGGGCGTGTCCGGCAGTTCATCGAAGTGGCCTTGAACAAGCACGCTTGTCCAATTTCTGTCATTCGCCAATTCTTCAACTTGCAGGCTCGCAAGCGGTCTGCGCCGCAGGTATTCGATTTTCCTCCCCGCCATCGAGAACATAAAAACCTTGTTGGCATCATATGCGTAGTGAACGGGGATCACATATGGGTAGTCTTCCCCCAGACATCCGAGATGTCCAAAGGTGTGCCTTTCGAGAAATGATATACACGCGTCTTCGGTCATTCGTCGCAGGTCCATAATAACCTCCCGCTCTTGGTTAGGTTGCGCCTCAGTGTTGCCCTGGCGTTATGACTTGGCGTCTAGCGCCGCTTCGATTCGCTTCAAGCGATCGATGGTGCGGCGCTTGAGGTCGTAGAGCCGCAGCAGCAACTCTTTGTCCAGGTCAACGGGTTTGCCGTTGCCGCGCGACTTGGCAACAATCACTTTCTGTTTGGTTAGCCACTCATCCACTTTCGCGGCTTTGCCCTCCGCAAATCTCAGATTTCTTAGTTTGTACCGAACGCACTTCATGTTCATTCAAACCAATTCGGTCGTTCGCAACGTCGTTGCGCCCCGCGCGACCAAACAAGAGACACCGCCGGTACCCGCTTAGCTGAAGTCTGCATGAATGTGTGCGCCGGCGAGGTGCCGGTGTCGAGGTGAGAAAACGTGTCAAGCGCGCAAAACATCAACATCCAGCCGTCTGCGCTGAGCTGTTGCCGAGCTGACTCAGAGGCCCGGATCTCCCAATTTTCGAACTCGAGTTTCAAGCGATCGAGATCATAGGAGGAAAATCTGCCGTTGTGATCTAGCCGATCAGTAAGGAGCATTGTCCTTCTCCCCAAGTTGGGGCGGGAGCACTGCGCTCTCAAGCGGCAGTGCCCGATTACGTGGCTGCCGACCGAACTACCCTAGGCTTGTGCACTGCGAACGCAACAACTCATTTGAATCGGCGATCAAGGTGAGATCCACTTGGCCGTTGTGCTTGATCATCTATCGCGAAACAGTTTTGCAATCACAGCATCGACCCGTACAACGCCCACCTCGCTGCGGTCCGCGCATATCTGGATACCGCTGATCGTCCAGCGACGCGCAGTGCCAAGCGCATCGACGAAGAGCCCATGGAGACTATTCTCGGCGGCATTGCGCGCTTCAAGAAATGTGGTGAATTCTCTGCCGTCTTCGTCTTCAATTGTGTGGTCGAGGTGCAGGATGTGGAAATGGTAGCGCACAGGCCAACCTCGCGGAGATAAAGAGGAGCCTGCTCAGGGTTCAGGCAGGCCCCTGGTGAAAGACCCCGCGATACAGGAATATTGAGGGCCAGACGGGTACGAACTGTCTGTGCGAGACGATGTTCCCGCTCTAGCAAAATAAATGTCCGATATCGGACATTTGTAGACACAGCAGAGATCACTATTAGCTAGACTTAAGTGATCACGAATGGAACGTTGCGCTTGTACTTTAACCGGCGCATAACACCCCATCGAGGCCAACCTTTCACGGGAGGCTCCGACTGGAAGTGACCCCGCTTCCGACCCAACGTGAAAGGACGCACCATGTTTGGCTACGTCCGAACGCGCCATCGAAAGCAGCAAAGCCGATCATCTCGCGCAGCAAATCGGCATCAGCGCTCTTCTCAACGAGTGAGCGCAGGTTCATCATGTCATCGGTCATCGATAGTGTCCCTAAGGGTGGTCATAAGCAACCCGACCCTACCGGAAATCACCGATGGCTATGAAATCCAGCTACACCACTCCTTGGGACACGATCCCATCGTCGGAATTTCGCGAGACCAACTCCCTGCTAGTTCCCGGCGCAACTCCTCCTCTTCGACCCTATGATCGAAACCATCAGGCCAGCTCGGAAAGATCATGCAGATCAATCAAGCGCACAATTCCAAGAAAATCATTTTCTTTTGATTGGTATGGACGCAAATAATTTTTAAGCGGAAAAAGATTAGTTGACCCATGTAGGAAAATAATCTATTGATGTGTTCATCGATCTTTTGCTTGCCGAACTTTGTCTACTGCGCGATTGGCACCGCGTTCTAAGCGAACTTCCTCTCAAAAATAGTCGTTATCACCGTCCGCGAAGCGTTGCTTTAGCGGTCCCTACTCTATGCTTTGAAAGGGTTCATCATGACCACAGGCACAGTAAAATGGTTCAATTCCACCAAGGGCTTCGGCTTCATTCAGCCTGACAACGGCGGCGCTGACGCTTTTGTCCACATCTCTGCCGTCGAACGCGCCGGAATGCGCGAACTCGTCGAAGGCCAGAAAATCGGCTTCGAGCTCGAGCGTGACAACAAGTCCGGCAAAATGTCGGCCTGCAATCTGCAGAACGCATAATTCGGTAGCTGCTGTCCCTTTGACCACGGATGTACTGGCATTGCCGGAGGCACGTTATCAATTCAAGGCCAGGCGTTCTGCCTGGCCTTTTTCTTTTTCGCCCGTCCATCGGGCACGTGATCGGAACCATGTGACAGAGAGATTTAGCAAATCCCGCCAGCAGGCGGAAATCGCCTTTGGCAACGTCCAGACGCAATTTCTTGCGAAGCACAAGGCCGTGGAAGAAGTTCAGTCCACTGATAAGGCCCGTGATGCGAAGACATTGAGGCTTCGCGAAGCGCGCTTGGCGAAGGAAATGGACGATCGCGCCGCGCGCGACCTCCGGTGTTCTAGCGAAGCGCGCCAGATCTAAATGATCAACGGGCAACAACCTTATGAGGATGAAATTTGAAGAAGCCTAAAACCACTGACCTTGTTGACCGGCGCACCGCAGCAGCGGATGCTAGAAAAGACCTTGTCAACGCCTACCGTGCCGCACAGGTCGCAGATATGCCCGCCAGGGTCGCCAAACGGGAAGAACGAGCAGCGATTGCTTCTGCCCGGGAAATGCGCCGTCTCCAACGTGAGCGCTTGAAGGTGGAAGAACGTCACCGGCTCGCAACCGAGGAAGTAGACCGGCAGACTGCGGCGGATGCGGCTGCACTTGCTGATGCCGACCGCATAGCGAAGGTCGTCAATGACGAAGCGGAGCGAAAGGCCGAACGCGATCGGCGCTACGCCAATCGGAAGGCAAGACGAGCGTAATTTCTCCGCCATCGATCGATTGGCCCTTCGCCTTGCTCATCTCGATGGCGAGGTGAGACCACTACCACCATAGGAGCATCCATGGTACCGGATAAAAATGAGCTCCAGGCGATCAACACGTCCTGGCAGATCGCGATCCAGGAAATTTTGCGGATGGTCATCCGTGACATGTATCACTCTGGCGGCGAGGCAGCGTTCAAAACACATATCAAACGGATCGAGGAGGCAGCGGTGGATAGCATCCACTCTGACCTCAGGCTGCGCGGCACTGATGAATGGACGGAAGTCTTGGTCAAGGAACGGGCAAGTAACTTCGTCACGACCCTGCTGACGTCGTTCACCTATGATCGCGCCTGAGAAAGCCTATCTGCCGATGGAGCGTGTGGGCCGAATGCTTCACGCCGCCAGCAGCTGGTCACCTTTCAATGTCCCCAGGGTGATTAAACGCGCATACTTAAGTTCGTCAGCTTAAAAAAATGAAATGCGCCTTGCTTAAATAAAGTACGGGCTTTCGCGCCATTGCCGTCCGAGCCGGTGATTGTGCTTTCACTATTAGAGCGTCTGAGCTTGGAGAGCGCGCGTTAGATCGCTTGGATGGTATCACAATGCTGCTGCCGCGAAAGGAGCTGCTTCCTCTAAACGAAGGCACCGATCCCCCGCCTCTCAGTTCATGACAGTCAGCAAATAGATGGGCCAGGGTTTCGGTCTCCATCATGAGCGAAGGGTGGGCGAGGCTCGAAATCAGCCAAGCCAATACGATCGTTCTCGTGCCGCCTGGCCTATGCCGAGACGATTGCTTTTACTTCTATGGTCACGTCCATCGACCGGAACGCGTCCGCCGCGCCCGCGAAGCTCCCTGAAACCGGAACGGCCTGGGCGATGTCGCGGCTCACGGCGACCGGGATCAGGTTGGCGCTGCCCATACTGCGGTTCGTCGGATCGAATGTGATCCAGCCAGCGCCTGGAAGGAAGACCTCTGCCCAGGCGTGCGTCGATCCACAGTCCGTGGAACCGGTGAGGGAGCTGTCCGGATCGAACAGATAGCCTGAGACGATCCGGGCGCCAAAGCCCAGGGTGCGGACAGTTTCCACGAATAACACGGCAAGGTCCCTGCAGGAGCCCCAACGCCGATCAAGGGTGATCAGCGGCGCTTGCGTGCCTTCCTCTTCCCGGCTCTGGTAGGCAATGGCCGATGCGATACCCAGACTGATATCCTTGAGGAGCGACAGTGTATCCGTAGGCCTGCCGGCGACGAAGCCGCGCGCCCATGTCGCGAGGCGGTGCTCGGCATCGTCATAGCGCTGAACGGTTAGCGCTCCAAGGTCTGTCCAATCGCTCTCTGGGTAGAGGAAGGGATAGTTGATCGCCGAAGCCGCGATGTCGAACACGGGCCACGCCGGTGCCTTCAAATCCACGGTCGCCGAGCTGTTCACAACAAGGCTGTCGCTGGGCGTCTGAAATGTCGCTAAAGCGATTATATTGCCGAATACGTCTTGCGACCAGCTTAGCTCAGCCTCGGGGGAAGTGGAAATTTCATGGCTCAGCAGCCTGAGCTCGCGGCCCTCGCGCGGCCTGAGCATAAGGCGGTGCGTCGACAACGATACGGTCTGTCGAAAATTGTAGGTAGTACGGTGACGAATACCAAGCATCGGCATGAAGAGCGAACCCCTGAAAGTTGACGGCAAAACCCCCGCCCTTGACCTGGGGCAACAGCTTGTCTTCTGCACGCCGCGCCAGTTCAATCAACGCATCAGCCCGGCTGCACGAAGCGCATCGTTGATCACCTTGCCAACACCTTGTTCGTCGCGACCTGCGGCATCGCGAGCCGGGCCGGGTTTTGCATAGGCCATTGCCTTGGCGATCACAGCTTCAATGCCTGAGGGCGCGGCTGTGAACTCCGGGCCACGCTGATATGCGCCTTCGGCGATGGCGACATCAGCATCATCGGCAAGACCCCAAGACCTGGCAATACGTGCGGTCGACGAAACACCTGCCTCCAGCATAAACGGCCCGGAATTTCCCAGTGGAGCTTCAGCCGCAAATGACAAAGGAACACCATGAGCCATGCCCGTGATGAGATTGACCTCGATGACCTGCCTGCCGCGTTCATCGAGCCAGACCTTACGACTATGGCCATTGATCGTTTCGATCACATCAGGTGTGCCGGAGACGTGGTGCACGCCGGCCCACTGTTGGACGATCTGCTCTGCGTTGACGGGCTTCACCGTCTGGTCATGTGTTCCGTGCCACACAGAGATACGTGGGTAGTCCCCCAGCTTGATTGCCGCGGTCGTCAAGGCCAATTGCAACTGGCTGACGCTCGGGGCTTTATGGCCTCGCATCCGCTCGAATGCCTGCCCCACACCTGAAGCGATCCCATAAGGGAGCCCGCCGATGATCGCGCCGGCCGCAAACAATTCGGGATAGGCTGCCAGCATGACGTTCGCCATTGCGCCTCCGGCCGACAGTCCGGTGATGGAGACCTTGTCAGGATCCATTCCGTGCGACACAACGACGTGGCCGATCATCTCACGGATTGACAGAGCCTCGCCCGCATCGCGCCGAATATCGCCCGGCTCAAACCAGTTGAAACACAGGTTGGCGTTGTTCGCCCGCTGCTGCTCGGGAAACAGGACCGCAAACCCTTTTTCTTCCGCCAGCTTTGACCAGCCGGAACCGTGGTCATAGGTCGCCGCATTCTGCGTGCATCCGTGCAGGACGACAACGAGCGGCGTTTTGGGAGCAAGGATGGTCGGCAGATAAAGCCAGCATCTGAGCAAGCCGGGGTTCGAACCGAAGTTCTTCAGCTCGGTCAGCTGGCGAGAATTCTTTTGCTGGATCACGTCCGTCTCCTCTGTCCATCATAGGACACTCGTTCGTATATGGGCGCGAATGCTGCGCCGCACAATTTTTTCTGCAAAGGTATCCTGTGGGCAGATCTCAATGAGTTTCCTCGGCGACCCGTGCGATACCGGCTGCCTCACGAAAGGAGATCAACCGCCGACTACTTTCGTCCCACAGGACTAGCTTTACGCATCTGAGGCTTTGCCCCAGCGTGATCCTGCCGATTTCGCCGAGTTCCGGGTGGTTCTGTACGACCTCCGGCAGGCGATAGTAGGGGACCTTGCTTGAGAGATGGTGCACGTGGTGGATGCCGATGTTGCCAGTCAGCCAGCGCAGAGGTTGCGGCAGATCATAGTACGAAGCACCGTGCAGGGCGGCTTTTGGAAACTGCCATTCCGGCTCTTTCGACCAGTGTGTCTCCTCGAATTGATGCTGCACGTAGAATAGCCAGACGCCAATCGAACCGGCAAAAAGGACAATCGGTAGGTGGACGATTAGAAAGGAGACAGGGCCGATCACCCAGATCAGGAGCGCGGCAATCGCGACAACTGCGACATTGGTGGCCATCGTCGACACCCATGGCAGCATGCCATTGCGCATCATGCCCATCGGCAGGCGCTGCTGAAACAGGAAGAGCCAAGCCGGGCCTATGCCAAACATCACCAGTGGATGCCGGTAGAGACGATAGCCGACCCGTCCCCACCGAGACCGTTCATAATATTCCGTCACAGTAAGAGTGGTGATGTCTCCGACGCCCCGCTCATCGAGATTGCCGGCTGACGCGTGATGCGCAGCGTGCGCCCTGCGCCAGTAATCATACGGGGTCAGGGTAAGGACGCCTAAAACACGGCCTGTCCAGTCATCGAAGTGCCGCCGGGCGAAAAAGGAGCCGTGGCCGCAATCGTGCTGGATCATGAATAGCCGTAGCAGAAATCCCGCTGCAGGCATGATCAGGACCAAACCCCACCAGAAGCCGTAATGGACCGCCAACCAGGTCAGCGTCCAGAAGGCGGCGAACGGGATGGCTGTGACCACCAGCTCAAATACGCTCCGGCCCGCATGCGGCGTGCGATATTTTGCAAGGATTTTAAGCCACGCCTTTTCATCCCTGCTCTCAGGAGCGGTGTACATTGGCTTCGTGTTCATTGTGGCTGTCCAGCTCTCTGCAGGGCGGCCGTGCGATAAAAGTGTTCCGCGTGCTGAGAGAGGTTCTCGGCCTCGATCCGGTCACCGGTCTGGGCGGCCTCTCGCGCCAGAAGCATATACTGCTCGTATCGCCTCATCAGGCTCTGCGAATTGGTTGTTGCGGTGGCATCCATGCTGGCGCGTGCCGGTCGGCTGGCCGACGAAGGGGAATTTTGGCTTGGTGATTTCAAAAAAATAATTCAAGCCGTTACAAGGCTTGCTCCATAAACGTAATGATTTCGGGAAACTTCGACCGCTAAGTGCGGGCTACTTTGTCATCGGCATCGCCGCCTCGGCGCGGCATCGCAGTTCGCTCACCATGTATCGCGTTAATGCGGCCGTTTGATGTTGTCTAGGTGTCTAGCCGCGCGCGGCACGCTTCCAGTTTCGTGAGGCGGCTCGACTAAACAGATCGAGACACAAGGCCTAAACTTTCGGTTTCTGAAAGCGTCTCGGTTCAAAGCCCGCCTTGGAAGTCACTATCGCGCAGTCGAAATTGGCGGATTGATACCTACGGCGAAGGTCTCACGCGTCCCAGACTGACTGATTTGGCATCGAGCATGGATATCCTACCAAAATTCCCGCGCCAGTGAACAAATTTTATACCCAGACATTGGTCAGTGAGTGATTGCTGGCGGGCCTGTTATCCTCGCCGCCTGCGTTACTATCGCGTTCGGGATCGGCCCGACTCGCCGGATAGCCGAAGACAACGCCGCATCGGCTTGCCGCCCTCCGATCGACACCTCTGCAGACAGGAGCCCGTTTTCACACATACGATTGTCGTCCCATCCCGGATGATCGGCGATTGGATATAGACATAGCCCTTCCAATGGCACGCCTGCTTTCATCGCCAAGCGCGCCTGTGAAGAAACATAGCTGTACCACGCAGCGCGTCGTTCACCCTCGATGCCCGTTTCTGCGATTATCAAAGGCCTACCATAGCGGGCATAGGTCTCGATCAGGATATTGCTAAACGGCTTATAAAGAGGATGACCGATGTCAATCGGCGGACCGCCATGGATCCACTGATTATTGAAGTAGTAATTAACGCCGATGACATCGAGATAGCGCTCCTGGCCGCCGATCTGCGGCCAGAGGCGGCCTGAGATCAGGTCCCACCCCTGAAATTGTGATTGCCGATGACTTTCGGCAACGCCCCGTTCCCATGGGCGAGATGGGTCAGTGATGACGTTTATCACCGGATCGCAATGGACGAAACGCGCTCGGCCGTCTGCGGCAAGGATCGCTTCCATGGCAGCGATCGCAGCGCGTGCCAGTTGCACCTTCAGCTCGAACCCACGCCCGCTAGCAAAGGGATTGAGGTACCCGGCGTCGCCACCCCCCCATGAGAAGAAAGAAATCTCGTTGACGGGACAATAAAACGGAACTGTGTCGCATTCTTCCCGAACAATTTTGGCACATTCGCCCGCAAAGCGTGCGAAACGGTCAGCGAAGCCCGGTGACCAGATGTCCAGATCGTCGGGCCAGCCATAATGGAGCAGGTCCCAGATCACCTGCGTACCGGTCGTTTGCGCCGCTTGCAACATGGGCCTAATGCTTGACCAGTCGTAGTGACCGGCCCGGTCGATCAGGTGCCAGCGAAAGCCGTCGCGCACCGTACGAATGCCGAACTCCGCCAGTTGACGATAATCCTGGGCGGCATGGCGGTCGTGGCCGATCGCGGCAAGCATGTCGAGCCGGCGGCCGACCTTCTCGTCCTTATGGGGACGAAGCCGGTGGCTCGAGCATTCGAATCCGCCCTGCAGGAAGGATTGAAAAAGGCCGGTTGGCCCCGACGGCACCCTTTCTGCTAGCACGTCGGAAAACAGTTTTCTCCAGTGGGGGACCACAGCTTCCGTGGCATAGCGCTCCTTGACGCTATCCCGCAGTGCAGCGCCGAGCGACCGCCGCAGTGCAGGGTCATCGATCAGCCGGGCGATGTTTTTCGCCACGGCCTCAGGGTCGCTGTAAGAAACAAAAAGACCGGAAATCTCGTCTTCGATCTGCTGCAGCGCGCCGTTGTCGGGCGTTGCGATGACTGGAAGAGAGGCGGCCCCGGCCTCGGCGATCACATGCGGCATACCTTCGCCGCGAGAAAGCCAGACGAAGATGTCGAAGGCAGACAGTAGCTCGGGAACATCCTTCCGGTCGCCGAGAAACTGCAATTTCGCTGCCAGTCCACGCTGCTGAGCCAGCGCCTTAAGGCGGTCAGCATACTCCGGCATGAAGGCGTCCGGGCCGCCGACGATCACAAAGCGGGCCCGGCTGTCGCGCAGGCCGACAAGGGCGGCAGCCTCGATAAAATCCTCGACATTCTTCTTGGGGTCGAGCCGGCCGACCCAGCCGATCAGCATCTGGTTGTCGGTTATCCCAAGCGCCCGCCGGGTCGCCCCACGGAACGACGGGTCGAAACTCGCCAGATCGACCATGGACGGGATCTCGAGCGCATGATGCTCACGCCCCGGCATATGCGATGCCGCGGCGTCGCGAATCGAACGGCAGACGCCGATATATCGGTTCGTCAGGTGTTTTGGTCCGGCCAAGGCCTCCGAGACGAGCCCGCCATGCTCGACAAGCGGGGGGCGCAGGTGCAGCCGTTCCAGGGCCGGATAGATATCGGCGACGTTCTGGCATGACACCACGATATCGTAGCAAGGGATCTTGGCAGCCAGATAGTCGACGGTAGCTTCGAACGACAGTTTGTAGGGTGTCGTATCGACATCGACGCCAAGCGCGGCCAGTTGTTCATGCGTCTGCTCCGGCATGCCCGGCTTGCGGAAGCAGGTGACCACGTCGATGCGAAAGCGCCGCGGGTCGAGATTTCCGGCCAGCAGCCGCACCTCAGTTTCCTCGCCGCCGACCACCAACCAGGCAAATACGAACAGGATGCGGATCGGCGCGGTTTCCTCTGTCATTCGCCTACCTGGAAGACGACCTGCAGGAAATCCGGCCGGTTTTCGATGAGGTCGGTTAAAAAGGCCGGCGCGTCGGTCATCGGAATGACATGGGTGATCATGTGCTCGCGGATCGCGCTACCCTCACGTCGGATAAGATCGACAGTTGCCAGCGCAAGCCGTCGGCGGTTCCACAGCGGTGCTAGTCCACGAGGCACGCGGTTGATCTGGGCACAGCGTATGGTGAGGCCATTGTGGTGAAACTCCTCCCCAAGTCGGAGCGCCTCGGCGCCGCGTTGGTAGAAGGCGAGGTCGATCACCGTGCCCTGCGGTCGCAGGGCCTTTAGCGCGGTATGCAGGCTCGCGGACTGCGCCCGGGTCTGGAATACCAAGTCGGCGCCCCGGCCCATCGCACCGTCATGCCAACGCGCCTTGGCATGCTGCCAGGCCTGATCCTCCGTCATAGCCATCAGTCCCATCGCCTCCGCCTTGCCGCGGCGGAACTCGGAAGGGTCCGTCACGAGCACGTCCGAGGCACCGAGCGCGCGGGCAAACAGCGCCGTTATCAGCCCCACCGTACCGCCGCCGATGACGATGACCGGGCGATCCTTCACGCTGGCGCCGAGGAAGGGCACTTGGCCTCCGAAAGCCTCAGCGTCGGCATGCAATATGCCGTTGGCGCAGATTGGACCCATCTGCGCGACAAGCACGCCGAGCAGTGGATCTATGTCCTTCGGCATCGGCACCAGAAGGTCATTGAACGGGTTGGCGGTGTGCCCGGACTTGTGGGCATAGGTCGTGGCAACCACATCCCCGTCTGAGAAGCCGTGTGCGCGCGATTCCGCTACGCGCGCAACTTCCATATAGCCGAGAAACGGCACCGGGAAGTGAAGGTCCGCCTCGTTCTCGATGAAAGCGCCGCGCTCCCCATCGAAACGCGATCGAAAATAGGGATTGGTGTTTTTGAGAAAGGTCAGTTCGGTCCCTGCTGAGAGGCCGGTGTAGAGAGTGTCGAGGCGAACCTCGCCATTCGCTGGCGGCCCTTCATCATATTCGAAGAAATACGGGCGGCCCGGTGCCTCGACGCCAAGCGAGCAGATTGTCCTGTGCCCCGGCGCCAGTTCGAGCGGCGGCGGTTCTGGGCGTCGCTGGAACTGCAGGGGAGCCGGGTTCGGTCTTTGCGTGCTCGGCGGATGGAGCCTGACGACCTGACCTGATTTTGCCGAGGACACCACGGCAAGTGCAAGCCGATGCGTCGTTAGCGCTTCCGCATAGGGACAACGTATTCGGTTTTCGCCGCCGCGCACTGCGTCGATGAAATCTCGGTCCTCGCGCCACACCGGGTCGCCATCGGCCCCGCGCACCGGACGTCCTCGGCCGACATCCACCATGATCTCACGGTCGGTCAACTCGATCGCCAACTGGTTTGCGAAGATGTGCAGACCAACGCGATGGTTCCATCCGAGCAGGCAGGTGGAGGCAATGTTTGCAACGACACCGGTTTCGAACGTTAGGTTGGCAGTCGTCACCGTTGGCACGTCGAGATCTGGAAAGTCGGTCCGGTCGAGATGCCCGGCACGCCCGTAAACTTCGGTGACTTCGCCCACCAGAAATCGCGCAAGATCGAGAAGATGGGTCGTCTGCTCCACCATCTGTCCGCCCGACTTATCTTCCTTCCACCACCATTTCGGCGGCGGAGTGGAATCCAGCCAGTAGCCGGACAAAAGTTGCGCCGGATTGTCCTTCAACAAGCCGCGCGCTTCGTCGACGATGTCCAGATAGCGCCAATGATAGCCGACGCCGGTAATCAGACCCCGAGCGCTCACCGCCGCCGAAATCTCCTCCGCGATTGCCAAATCGAGCGCCACCGGTTTTTCGACGAAGAACGGAATTCCCCGCTCGACGAGCGCGCGTTCCGGTTCGCCATGGGCAAAGGGCGGGACGCAGACATACACGGCGTCCGGACTGACCGCGTCGAGCATCTCCTTATGATGGGAGAAGGCTTTGGCGCCAAAACGCATCGCGGCCGCATCTGCCCGGCCAAGATCGGGATCCGCAAAGCCGACCAGTTCGACGTCGTCAAAGCCGGCGATGATGTCGAGGTGTCGTTGTGCGATCCCGCCGACGCCGATAAAGGCCAGACGTGTCTTTTGCATTGAGAGATCCTTTTGCGTTGGGCCTGATTTTCCTGCAAAGCGGCCGTAAATCGCGCCGGTTTCTGCCGCCATCCGATCGGCAGAAAAGAGCTGTCGGAAGCGTTCTCCCGCGGCGGCGCCGACGCCAGCCAGCCGAATCGGATCGGCAAGCGCCAAAATGATTGTATCGGCTAGCGACTGGACATCGCCTGGCACTGCAAAAAACGGGTGTTCTTCGCCGAGCGCTTCCAGGGTACCGCCAATACGCGTCGCGACCACAGGCGTACCAAGCGACATCGCTTCCAGCACGACGAGCGGCAGCCCTTCGAACAGTGACGGCAGGACGAAGAGATCGCTGCCTGCAACGAGCTCAGCGACATCTGCACGCTGGCCCAGAAAACGGATATGGGCGGCTACGCCGAGACTTTGGGCAAGCGCCTTGAGGGTCTCCTGTTCCTCGCCCGATCCTGCCAGCAGAAGCATGGTGGAGGGATGCCGCCTCAAGACTTGCGGCAAGGCGCGCAGCAATGTCGCATGATCCTTTTGCGCGGTCAGTCGTGCTACGGTCAGCAGAACAGGCGCATTGTCGGATGCGAGGTTTTGTGTCCGTTCCATCGCTGCTGCGATTGGCTCACGCGCATAGATGCCATTGCGGATCACCGTCAGTCGGTCCGTTGCGATGTGTGCCTCGTAACTGGCTAGCGAAGCGTCGGAGACGACGATGTGATGGGAGATGTTCCGCGACGCAAGGCGATAGTCCTCTTGTTGCCGATGGTTGGTCAGAAGATAGGGCAGGTGTTCGGTGCGGATGACCGGAATGCCCTTTGCCACGCCGACTGCGCTGAGATTAAGTCCTTCCCAGCCTATTCCAGCATGAACATGAAGGAGATCGCTACCGGCCTGAGAGAGCCAGTCTGCGAAATCCTCTTCATCGCGGGCAAGCCGTATCCTAACGCCGAAACGCGCGGCGCGGGGCAGTAGACCATTGCGATCCTCCCCGATCAGCGCAATCGTCACATCCCACTCGTGAGCGCAGCCGCGCGCAAGCGCGAGCATGTGCTCGCCCATTCCCGACGGGTCGAGACTATCCGTCGCCAGAACGATATGTGCTTTTTTAGTCAAGCTGCGAATCCGCCATGACGCTATGTCCCAGCCGCTTCTGTAAGCGCCGGTGCGTCGCAAGGGCCTGTCCAACAACCTGGTCCATGTTGTAGTATTTATAGGTGCCAAGCCTGCCCACGAACGTGACGTCGCTCTGCACCCGCGCAAGGGCTTCGTACTGCCGGTAAAGTGCCTGGTTCTCAAATCTGGGGATCGGATAGTAGGGGTCGCCTTCGGCGCATGCGAACTCGTAGCTGATGCTCGTTTTGGGATGAACCTGACCGGTCAGATGCTTGTATTCGGTAATGCGTGTGTAAGGCACGTCTTCAGAAGGATAGTTGACTACGCCGACGGGCAAAAGTCGTCGTGCGTCATGCGTTTCGTGCCGAAATTCGAGGCTGCGATAGGGCAGGTGCCCGAAGCAGAAATCGTAGTATTCGTCGATCGGACCGGTAAAGATCGTGTGTTTCGCCAAGGCGTCGTTACGCAAGTCGGCGTAGTCCGTATCGAGCAAGACCGTGATGTTCTGGTGGTCAAGCATGCGCTCGAACATCCGCGTATATCCGTCGCGCGGCATCGCTTGAAACATGTCAAGGAAGTAACGGTCGTCGTCGCTGGTGCGGGTCGAAATCCGTGCCGTGACGGAACGGTCGAGTTCGGAAGGGTCAAGACCCCATTGCTTGCGCGTATAGCCCTCGAAGAAGGTCCTGTATAGCTCGCCGCCAACCTGCGACACAACGACGTCTCGCGATGTGCGGATCGGCTCGCAGGGTTCGGCGCGGCTTGCCAGAAACTGCGCAGCCTCTGTCTCGTTCGAGAGGTTGAGGCCGAACAGCCCGTTCAGCGTCGTGCGGTTGATGGGAATGGGCAGCCTCAGATCGCCAACCTGCGCCAGCACTCTATGCTCATAGCCCCGCCAGGCGGTGAACCGGGAAAGATAGGCGAACACGTCCTCGCTATTGGTATGGAAAATATGCGGCCCGTATTTGTGCACGAGTATGCCCGCCTCATCGCGATGATCATAGGCATTTCCGGCGATATGCGGCCGCCGATCGCAGACAAGGACCGAACGGCCGTCGCTGGCGAGACGTTCGGCCATCACCGATCCGGCAAAGCCGGCGCCAACTACCAGGTAGTCGTAGCCCCGACGAACCGAACTGCGGTGAAACGCGAACGATGCGTCTCTCGAAACGGCAGGCGGGTTTCTGTCAGCAACCGCCTGCTCGACGAAATGTGACATCGAGCGAAAGGTGGCATCCCAGGACGAACTGGCAAGTGTGACATCCGCTGCCTTCCTCCATGCGTCACCTGAACGCGAAAGCGTCAGCGCGGCGTCGCAGGCTCGCGCAAACGCGACAGCGCCATCGGCTAGGAAAACGCCCTCGACATCGCCGTAGCTGCGTTCTACGTCTGTAATGCGGGTGCTCACCACCGGCCGTCCAGCCGCAAGATATTCGGGTGTCTTGGTGGGACTAATGAAGCGGGTTGCCTCGTTCAGCGCAAAAGGCATTATGGCCGCCTGCCAACCGGATAGGTAGGCCGGGAGATCCTTATAGGATTTCTGCCCGAGATAATAAATGTTCGCTGCCTTTGGCAGATCTTCGGGCGAAATCTTGACTACCGGACCGATGAAAACGAACGAGTGATCCGGCCGGGCATTTGCCGTCTCGCGGATCAGATCGAGGTCGAGCCGCTCGTCGATCACGCCATAATAGCCGAGCCGGGGATGCGGGATCGCGGCCTGATCTGCCGGGTCCCCCTGTACCTCGCGGGCTCTGCGGAAATGATGCGCGTCGACGCTGGACGGGAAGGCATGGATGTTGTCGTGCCGGTGCTTCTTCGCCTCGTAGAGACTGGCGCCGCCAGTGAAGACGGCATCAGCGCGCGCGATCAGCGCATCTTCCGTTTCCTTCAACCGGGGCGGCGCGAACTTGAAATTGGCCAGTTCGTCCATGCAATCGTAGATCACTGCTTCGGCATCCACATGTCCAGCGAAGCTGAACATCATAGGCGTGTAAAACCAAAGGACCGGGCGGCGTCCGCCGCCTAGCGCAATCAACTCGTCAAGAAGTTCACCGAGCGCCTTTTCCTGCTCAGCCTCGCTCCACCAATGCGGTATCCGCGGCCGGACAGCCTTGACGTTGGTATCCACGAAAGGGTGGATTTCCAGATAGGCGAGATGGTGGTCGGTCGGGATGAATTCTTCGAAGAAGAAGACCTCCCGTTCGCGAGAAAATCTCTGCATCAGATGCTGCGGTCTCTGCAGCACGAAATCCCATCGAAGATGCGAAAAACAAACGAGGGGAGGGTTACGGGAAGCGCAGGGTTCAGGCGTCTGCAATGTGGAATTCAACACGTCCATCAAACACCTCGTTACTTCATAGCCCCAACTTCGGTTCCTTGCGAAAGTTCCGTCGGGCGAAATGGGCGTCAGTTTTCGGTGCCTGTGATCAACTGCCTGAGTTTGCGTGCGCTATGCGGCCAGGTCCAGCGAGCGAGCACAACGACGCGAGGACGCAACGTGTCTGCACATCCAAGCAAGTCGAGAATACCCTCGTGAAAGTCCATCGCGGACGCCGTGCGACCAGTTTCCGGGGTCAGGTACTGGAGCCCGCAGCAGAGCTCGCTGTTGGCCAGAACCGGAATGCCTGCCAGCATGTATTCCGTCAGGATTGCCGGCGCTCCGTCGTCTATACCACAGACAACGCCGATCCGTGCCCGGTTCATCAGGCGATTGACCTCGTCGAAGGGAACTCCGGGCGGTCCGACGAACTCGACGTCGATGCCCAGCCGTTGTGCGTGGTTGCGCAATTCCGGGACGAGTTCGCCATAGCCGGATACGCACAATGCGCGCAGCGACCTTGGAAGCCGCGCGAGCGCGTCGAACAGGATATCGTGTCGTTTGTAGTGCTGCGCGGCTGCCACGTAGATTATGTCGTGCGTCTTCGGGATGTTTAATGGGCGGAATGTCACATCGGAGGCGAATTCAGGACCGACCGGCATAACCTCCGTTCGCATTGCTGGATGACGGGCCTTCACCACGTCCGACTGCCATTCGGCGCCGGTCAACACGAGATCGAAATGACGGCTCACCTCCGAGGGCACCCGAAGCGCCGGTGCATCGATAGAATTGTAGATCTTGAAGCTGTCTTGGCAGGCAAGAATGATGTCTTCGCAGACACCAAGGCCCCACACGCAGAGAATGTCCGGTGGCCCAAATGCCGCAATATGCCCGAGCATATCGTTCGATGCGAAAGGGGCTTCCGGTCCGTTCATGCGAAACGCACGGCGCGTAAGAAATCGACTACCTGTCGTCCAGTCTGGAGGCGGCGCATTGCCACGCCAGTGCGTCCAGATTTCACAGCAATCTACAAGACCGTCCTTGAGTGCGGCCAACGGTAACCGTTCGAGATATCCTCCATCGACCGTCACGGCTCCAAGGTCCGAAACCGGCTTGGGGAAGCAGCCTCTCGACCCACTCAGCCATTGGTGGCGATATGCGTTTACGGACGGAATGTCGTCATCACCCAACGCTCCGTCCTGATAGTCGCTAATGATGACGATACGGCGCAGCTTCATAAACATACCTAATTGATGTCGACACGGTAGTCTGTGAGGCGGCACTACCACTTAACTTCCAGAGAAGGATCCAGTTCCGAGACGTCGCTGCTGCGGACGTGTGTGACACTAAAGAGCTGATCGAATTCGTTGTGATCGAATTTTTCTTCAAAAGCTCGAGCTCCACTGACAACGCAAGCTTTCCGTAAATGGGCGGATAAGGCGCGATGGCGGAACCCGCGAGCGTCGCAGTAGTTCATACGAAACAGAAGAATCCGATGAGGATCGTCTTGGTCACCATCTCGATCGTCGTGCTCATGATGGCCGTCATTGCCGCAACCTGCTGCCATCCCCGTTACGAAGCTTCCTATCCGAAGCCGTACGACATCACGGAAAATAGATCGAGTGATCTGACCTGCGGTGCCGCAGAGCCTGCTTATAGCGTTTAACCGAAGACTTGCATGTTCCAAACGGTCTCGGACCTCAAGACGCTGCCCGATGTCGTGTTCGGCGAAACATTTGTCTGGCTTCGACGTTGTATTAATCCAGTGAGCACACAGGGTGAGCCGTGATCGAAGCCAAGCCGTCAGACATTCATGGGGACAAGCCGGCCGCGGCCTCCACACAAGGGATGGTCGATCACAAGGAGCTCGCTGCATTCGCGTTTCAGCGAACGCGGATGCCTATTGTGGTCGCGGATGCCCGTCAGCCCGACTACCCACTTGTTCTTGCAAACGAAGCTTTCCTTCACCTCACCGGCTATGACGCGCAAGATCTCGTGGGACGGAACTGTCGGCTTCTGCAGGGAGAGAACACATCGAGAGAGTCTGTCGCCCAGATACGGGCCATCATCGGCGCTGAGCGCGAGGGCACAGTCGAAATCCTCAACTATAGGAAGGACGGAAGTGCCTTTTGGAACCAGCTTCATCTCAGCCCCATCAGGGACGACGACGGTCGTCTTGCCTATTATTTTGCGTCCCAGATCGACGTCACCGAATATCGGAAGGTCCAGACGCTCGAAGAGGCTGAGCACCGTTTGCTGCTGGAGGTGGACCACAGAACGAAGAACGTGCTGGCCATCGTCGATAGCATCGTGCGCCTGACACGATCCGACAACGCCGCTGCCTATGCCGCGTCCGTTCAGCAGCGGGTTCAGGCGCTTGCCAGAACCCACATGCTGCTCGCCGAGAATGGCTGGCAGGAGGCCTCGCTCCACGACATCATATCGCTGCAGATCAGTGCCTACGGGGCTAAAGCTGTCGAGATCAGCGGTCCGTCGGTCATGATCCCCGCGCCTTCGGTTCAGCCACTCGGACTGGCAATTCATGAGCTTGCCGCAAACGCTGCGGTGCATGGAGCGCTCTCGCATCCTGAGGGAAGCCTGACTGTCACCTGGCGACAGGCGGACAACGGGCTGACGATTGAGTGGCGCGAGCAGGGCATCAAGAACGGCGCTACGCCCCGGAAGGGCTTCGGCACTGTTTTGCTTGGCGCCGTGCTGGAGAAGCAACTTGGTGGCAAAATAAGTCGGGAGTGGCGCGACCAAGACCTTCACGTCAGGGTCGAGCTGCCGTCGCTGAACCGTGTCGGCGCCAGTCTCAGATCCAAACCTTGACACCTGCTGTCGGGACCGACGAAGAGCGAGCTGTTGCAGACGGAGGCGCAGTCTGGTCGGCGGAAAGGTTTGCGAACGCTTTCCCTCCACGGAATCACTTCGTCGATCCGACTCTGCCAGCCATTACGATGGAAGCGAGTGTGGACGTCAGGTAGGCATCTCAGCCGATAACCGTCAGCATCATTCTCACTTTCTGGGCAAGATCATCAATCGCAAAGGGTTTTGTGATCATCTCCATACCAGGGCCGAGAAATTCAGCTCTGGCGGCGGCGGCTGCGGCGTAGCCGGTGATGAATAGAACTTTCAGACCGGGACGGGCGGCGACGGCGATTTCCGCGATTTGGCGCCCGTTCAATCCCGGAAGGCCAACGTCCGAAACCAGCAAATCGATACGTTCAGACCCTTCGATCACGGGCAGGGCTTGGTTGCCGTCAACTGTTTCAATCACGCGGTACCCGAGCTCCTTGAGTACGTCGACGACGAGCATGCGAACGGAGTCATCATCCTCGATAACAAGGACGGTTTCCCCGTCGCCGCGCGGCAGGGAAATTGCGGGTTTCTGTTGGGTGGGCGCCCCTGCTTCGGTTGCCGTTCCTCCCGGAAGGTACAGCTTGATCGTCGTGCCGATGCCGATTTCGCTATAAATGCGGGCATGGCCCCCCGATTGCTGCGCAAAGCCATAAATCATCGACAAACCGAGACCCGTACCCTGTCCGATCGGCTTTGTCGTGAAAAAGGGATCAAATGCCTTATCAATCGTCGCTTGCGACATGCCCGTGCCGGTGTCACTCACGGCGATCACGACGTAATTCCCGGGTTCCAAGGTCTCGCCGTGGGCGAGGTCGGCCTTGGTGAAACCAACATTTGCAGTCTCAATGGTCAACTGACCACCATCCGGCATCGCATCGCGGGCATTGATGACCAGATTGAGGATAGCGCTCTCGAGCTGGTTGGCATCGGTGATCGCGTTCCAGGTCTCGGGTGCCGGAATAATCTGCAGTTTTACCCGCTCCCCAAGGGTCCGACGAAACAACTCCTCCATGGAAACAACGAGTTTCGTTACGTCGACAGGTTGCCGATCAAGGGACTGGCGGCGGGAAAAGGCAAGTAGGCGATGAGTGAGTGATGCAGCGCGATGCGCGGACGATGTCGCTGCATCGATAAACTTGTCGAGATCATCGGTTTTTTTGGCAGCAATCCGTCTCTTGATGATGGATAGAGCGCCGATCACCCCCGTGAGCATGTTATTGAAATCGTGCGCGATACCACCAGTGAGCTGACCAACAGCTTCCATTTTTTGAGCTTGCCGCAATTGGGCTTCCGTTTCCTCAAGGACCGCTTTCTGTTGCTTGTCGAGCGTGACATCGCGACCATATGCGTAGATGCGGTCGTCTTCGCGGGAGGTCATCCAAGAAATCACCCGAGGCGAACCATCGTGATGGGTGAGTCGCACTTCAAGCGCTGTATGGGTGTTCTCTGAGGCCCTCTTTAGGTCGGGCTGCGTCTGGTCACGGTCCTCCGCCCAGACGAAGTCGAGTACTCTTTTGCCGATGACCTCACCCGGTATGTGACCGAGAATGTCACGCCAGGACGGGCTGACATCCCTGAACACCCCATTCGTATCGATTACGACGAGAAGGTCTCGCGAGTTTTTCCAGACGCGGTCCCGCTCACGAATGCTGTCACGCGCTATCTCGGCAAGCTTCTCGTTGGCATGCCGCAGACTTTCCTGCGTTTTCCTGGCATCGGTTATATCAAAGATGACGCCGACGTAGCGCCGGCCGCTGGTCTCGATGTTCTCCACATATTCGCCGCGGCGTGCGAGCCAGCGCTCTTCTCCGTCGTCGGCGCGCGCGACCCGAAACTCGATGTTATGTTCGCTCTGAAGACTATTGGGATCGCTGAGATCAATAATAGGTTTGTCGCCGGGATAAATGAGGTCGTTGAGGGTCTTGACCGGTAATATTTTTGTCGGATGTAGGCCGAACAGTCGACAGAACTGTTCCGAGACGCGGATCGTGCCGTAGCCGACGATATATTCGAAAGTACCGATGCCGCCTGCAGACTGGGCGATGCGAAGTTGCTCGTCGCTGCGCTTCTGTTCGGTGATGTCGACAAGAGTGCCGACGAACTTTACCGGCTCGTCGTCTGCGTTGCGGATCGCCCGTCCGCTGGCACGGACCCAGCGATAACCACCATCGTTGCGCAGCAGCCTATATTCCTTGGAAAAGACCTCCGAGCCGGCCAGAATCCCCGCAACAGCAATTTTCACCCGCTTCAGGTCGTCGGGATGGATGGAGGCGAAGAACCGGTCGGTCGCGACGCCTTCGGCCAGCGCGACTGGGTCTTGGTCGGTTATGGAGGCAAAACGCGCGTCTGCCACAAGGCGCTTTTCGGCAATATCCCATTCCCAGCTGCAAGTCGCGCCAGCTGCTTCCAGAACCAACTGCAGACGTCGTTGTGCCGCGTCCATCTGCGAACGTTCACGGTCGATCACCGGGTTATCGGCACTATTTGTCATGAAGTTCGCCAATGCTAATTCGGGTTTGTGCTACTCGGTATCCGTCATTACACGGTCGATAAAATCGCCAATGAGCTGCTTCAGCTTCTCCATGGACGGCAAGTCCATGATCATCGCGATGTAGCCGCGGATATCACGTTCCCGGACAGAAAAGTTAATGTACAGGAATAGCACGAAACTTCCTTCGCCGCTTCGGTTGTAAACCTCGAAGAGCAGGCTGCTGTCGCCGCGCAGCACATCTGGGAGCGACATTTTCAAGCTATGCTGCAGCATGTTCGCCATGGAGCCGAGACAGCCGTTGAGTATGACGTTGCCGGTCTCGGCGAGCGCCTCGTCTTCCATCTCGAGAAGCTCTGCCTCTTCCATTTCATCACCAACAATGGCGCGCACGAGCGACAGGCCGTTGCTTTGCGGGAAGATCAGCAGCGCCCGGCCAGAGAACGGGCCCTCGAACTGCTGCTGCACGGCTATGAGAGCTTCGCTCTCCCGTTGGCCGATCAGGGACGCGGCGGATTTCCTGGTAACGATCTCGACCGATGGCACCGAAAGGATGACTTCTTTTTCGACCATCTTGCGCAGGCTTGCGGCCGCGCGGCTGACGCCGATATTCACGAGTTCGGTCAGCGCGTCGCGCTCGAGTTCGTTGAGGTCGATCGTATCGTCCGTCATGTGCCGGCTTTCTTGAGCCGAAGAGCGGCCCCTGCAATAAAAGGGCTGAGCGCGTCCTGTGTTACCGGCTTGGCGACGAATGTGGCGTTAAGGGCACGCACGCGAGCGACAATTTCGTCCTGGACGTTCGCGGTAATCACCGCGATCGGCATGTGAGGGTGGGCGGACCGCAGCTCCGATGCCAGCTCAAGGCCATCTTTATCCGGCATATTGAAATCCAGTATCGCCACGTCGATATGCTGGGAGCCCACGAGCGTCAAGGCATCCGCAGCACTGCCGGCTTCGACACGCGTCCAATCGGGCTGCAAGGCGGCAATCGCCTTGCCCGCGACAATGCGAGCCAGTTTGCTATCATCCACGACCAGGACTGTAACAGTCATTTCATTCCCCGACATATCATTGCGAACCTATGCATACTTATGACCTGTAACACGTATGTTTGTGCAGGAGCATTCGCTCGTTGGATAGCCTATCACTGGCCGGATTGCCTGCAACAAGCGTAAATTTCTCGTAGCACACTATCTGATATCAAGGATGATACAGGGGGGCTCATAAGAGTTGGCCGGAAAACCATCAATGCTTGCAAAAGGGAAGTGTGGATCGTTGTCGCGGCGCTCAGGTCTATATGTAGGTCGGGATGGCGATCCATGTAGTCCACCAGTGTCTCGACTTCCTCGACGCCACATTGACCTTCCAATCGAATTGCCTTGTCATCGACGCTTATAGTCATTGTATCAGCTCCTCCAGATCGAGCACGAGCAGGACCCTGCCGTCGCCGAGTAGGGTGGTACCAGCTATCCCCGTCACTCCCTGAAGGAAACCGGATAGCGGCCGCGTCAGGGTTTCGGCCCGTTCTGCAATTGCATCGACCACCACGCCGATTTGGTCTTCCCCGGCCCGAACCACGAGAACCTTCAGGTCCGCGGACGCTGCGCCGGTCTGCGGGATCTGAAGCAGGTCGGCGAGATAAAGCAAGGGGATGGTGCGATCTCGCAGGATGAATGCGCGGCCGGCCCTGATCGGCTGAACGGCCCGCAGCGGTAGTCTCTGGGTCTCAACTATGTCGGAAATGGGGATGCCGTAACGTTCGCCTCCCACTTCGACGACCATCAGTTGGGTCATCGAGAAGCTGATCGGGAGCCTGAGCGTAAAGGATGTTCCCGATCCAAGCGCAGTTTGCATGTCAAGTGTACCGCCGAGCCGGTGGATGGAACGTTGCACAACGTCGAGGCCGACGCCGCGGCCCGAAAGGTCGGATACTGCCGACGCGGTCGAGAAACCTGGCGCGAAGACAAGCTGCAGCGCATCCCTGTCGGGCAGGGAGGCCGCCCTGGTTGCGGTCAACAGGCCCCTGTCCACGGCGGTCTTGCGGATGCGCTCCGGGTCCATACCCCGGCCATCGTCGGTCACTTCGATTTCGACCTGGTCGCCGCGCTGGCGTGCGCGCAGGAGGATGCGCCCTCTCGCCGACTTCGACGATTGCAAGCGTTCGCCGTCGTGTTCGATACCGTGGTCAAGCCCGTTTCGAATGAGGTGGAGCAGCGGTTCGAACAGGTTTTCGACGATTTCCCGGTCGGCTTCGACGGTTTCGCCTTCGATCACCAGATCGAGTGCTTTGCCGAGCTTCGTGGATGTCTCGCGGACCAGCCGCGGAAAACGGCGGAACGTCTGCTCCAGGGGGATCATCCTGGCCTGGGTGACGGCGCTGTAAAGCGAGGCCACAAGCCGTTCGATCTCCTCGTGGCTGGAGCCGATGCGTCTAGCAAGCGCGCCTTCACCATGGTTTTGCGCCTCCTCGGCGAGTGGCACGAGGCCGTTCTTGGCAGTGACCAGCTCGCCGGCAATCTCGATGAGCCTGTCGATTCGCGCCGAATCCACCCGCATAGTCGCCTGGCGATCAGTGAGGCGTTGCGGCGATCTATCAATTGCGGCGGATGTCCGTTGATCGCCCGGCCGGGGCAGTTCTACCAGCTTCACCTGATCGGGGATCAGGCGGAACTCTGGTTCCAGCTTCGACAGCGGCCCACCGCAAACGGCCTCGATCACCAGGCTACAGCGGAAGGGATCGTAGTTTTTCGGCGACGGAGGCGGCTCTGTAAGCGAGAGTGACAGATGTTGAAGGTCCGGCAGGCGCGAGATGGTCGCCAGAGGATCGTCGCCGTTGAAAAAGCATTCAGGGTGCGGTTCGTAGCGAATGGCGATCACGGTGCCTGGGGTGCCAGAGGACGGTAGGCGTTCGGCAAGTGCGAGCGCCCATTCCGGTATTGTCGTCGAGGAACGGATTGCCTCAACGGTTTCGCGCGCGGTCATCTCGCCTTTCAAAAGACCGAAAAGCCGGGAGGCTTGTTTGTCCTGGGCGTCGGACAGATGGCCGGTTTCAACGATCGCGTCGATGCTGTCTTCCACCCATTCGACCACCGACAGAAGTGGATCGACAAGGGTCGCATCCACCGCGATCATGCCGGCGCGCGCGTGGGACAGGAGGTTTTCGGCGTGATGCAGCACGTCCTTCATCGGGCCGAGGTCGAAAAGGCCCACGGAACCCTTGAGCGTATGGATTGCCCGGAAAGCGCTTTCCAGATGTTCTCGATTGCCGGCGTCGGCCTCCAGCGCCATCAGGTCGTCTGAGGCCTGCTGGACGAGCTCGCGCGCCTCGATGGCGAACTGTTCGATCAATTCATCCATCTATATATCTCTCGTCTCGCGATAAACGATGGCATCGGGAAAGCGCACCGTGTCGAAGGACTTCGACATTCTCGACATAGACTCCGTATGGCCAAGGCAAACATAGCCGCGGGGATTCAACATTTCGCGAATGTTTCGTGCTGCGGTCTCGCGGGCCGCTTCGTCAAAATAGATGAGCAGGTTGCGGCAGAATATCACGTCAAAATGACCGAGCGCGGCAAGGCTCTGGCGATCGATGATATTGCCCTTCGCAAAGGTGACGGACTCCCTCAGATCGCCGATCAGCCGGCGCTGCTGATCCCGCTCTGGTTCGAAATAGCGGTCGAGAAGATCCGGGGACAGCTTTGAGAGCGCCCGCTGGCCGAAATAGCCATCGACCGCGCGGCGCAGGATCTCTGTATCTATATCTGACCCGACGATCTCGATATTATAGGCATCCACGAGCGGCCAGTTTTCGAGCAGCCAGATCGCGATGGAATACGGTTCCTCGCCGCTGGAGCAGGGCATGGACCAGATGCGGATCCGGTCGCCCGGACCCTTTGCGCGGATGAGGTCGGGAAGGATCGAATTGCTCAGGCACGAAAGCTGGTGCAATTCGCGATAGAAATACGTCTCGTTAATTGTGAAGCTGTTGATCAGCAGTTCGGATTCACCGAAATCGCTGCGCAGTATCGAAATGTAGTCCCTGACGGATCGCGCCCGCCGCTGGCGCAACAGGTCCGTAATGCGGCGCTCGATATAATAGCGCTTCGTCTCACCAAACACCATGCCGCTGCGCTTGTAGATGAGGGCGCAGATTTCCTCGAGGTCAGCCGCAGACAGAGGCTCCAGCCCGTATTCTTTCGAGGTGATCGGTGGCATGGCCATCAGCAGACCTGATCCATCAGATGTTGCCCGATCTGGTCGAGCCGCTTCACCTCGCTCGCTCCGCCGCGCTGCACCAGCTCGCCCGGCATTCCCCAGACGACGGCGGTCTCTTCGGCCTCGGCAATCGTATAACCGCCGGCTGATCTGAGATCGGCCATAGCCGCCGCGCCGTCATTGCCCATGCCGGTCATAAGGACGCCGATCAAGGATCTTGCCGGAACATGCTTCATGGCCGAGCGCACCATGCGATCGACGCTCGGATGCCAACGGAACTCGGGATTGTTCGGTGCCGCCATGGCGACCAGATTTCCGGCGCGGGAAGAGATGAGGATATCGGCGTCACCCCTGGCGATGTAGATATTGCCCGGATCCAGACGTATCGGCCGGGTGACTTCTGTGACGGTCATCGCACATATCCTGTCGAGACGCTTGGCAAGGGCTCCGGTGAAGGAGGCGGGCATGTGCTGCGCGACCACGACCGGCCATTTAAAGTCGGACGGCAAACGGGTAAGCACCGCGTCCAGCGCCGGCGGGCCACCTGTCGACGTGCCGACCAGCACCAGCCCGTGGGCCGCCGCGTCTTGGGTCACGGGACTAGAGGTGGTGTCGCGAAGCTTGGACGAGGATACCGGTGCAGACGGCACGGACCGGGCGAAACGGACGCGCTCTGCGAGCCGGCGGCTGCGCCGGATGCGCACCGAAGCGGCGATGCGGACCTTTTCGACCAGGCGAGGCGCCAGTTCCTCGATGCCAAGGGAAATGGCGCCGCTCGGTTTTGCGATGAAATCGACAGCACCGATCTCGAGTGCCGCCAAAGTCTCTTCCGCTCCTTCTTCGGTGAGAGAGGAGACCATCACCACCGGGCAGGGGTGCTCTAGCATGATGCGGTCGAGACATTCCAGGCCGTTCATCCGTGGCATGTGGATGTCGAGCGTTACGACGTCAGGGCGAAAGTCCGAGATGATCTTCAGCGCCTCATCGCCATCGCGGGCGAACCCGATTTGGAAATCAGGCTCAGTGCCGAAAATCTGGCCGAGCAGCTTCCGCATAAGGGCGGAATCTTCGACGATGAGGAGACGGATCATAGTCAGGTGCCGCCCGTCTTTTCCCTGGTGCCGGCCTTGCCTTCGGTGATGGCGGCAACCACGTCCCGCTCTGCCTTCGTCAGAAGCTCCTGGGGATCGACCAGCAGTACCATCCGGCCATCGGCCTCGATATGGGCGATGCGGTCGAAGACATCCGTCTGTTGAGAAGCAAACTCGGGAGCTACGGAAACGGCCGCCGCCGGCAGGGCCTTGACCTCCGACACGGTATCGACGACGAAGCCGGCCTGTAGCTTGCCGATCGTCACCACGATGGCGCGCGCGGCGGCTGTCTGCATCGAGGCCGGGCTGTCGAAGCGACTTCGCTGATCGATCAGGGGAACGGCCCTGCCGCGCAGGTTGATGACCCCGATAACGAAGGCAGGCGCTCCTGGTATGCGAGTGACATCGAGTGGCACCCTGATGACTTCGTCCACCGAGGCGATCGGAATGCCGAAGTTTTCCTCGCCCAGCTGAAAGATCAGGACTTGTTCCACTGCATCGTCCGCTTCAGGCGCTGTGTCCATTGGTGCGGCTCCTGTTTTCTGGCCGATGACCCTCGCGACCTCGTCGTGAGCGAAAAGCTTTTCCGGTGACAGGATCGAGATCAGTCGTCTGCCATCCGCAATCCGGCCGATCGCCGCAATCTGGCCATCGCCGCGCCCACGCTGCAGGACTTCCGGCACGGGATCGATGGCCTGCTCGGGCAGGCGATAGATGACGTCCATCGCGTTGACGACAAGACCGAACAGATCACCCTCATGCTGGACAACCACGACTCGTGCATTTTCCGCTGTCGATCGGGTGATTTCCAGGCCCATCAGCGAGGCGAGCGAGACCAGAGGCAGGAGGCTATTGCGCAGGGACATAAGCCCCATCACCGCTCCCTGTCCGTTGGCAAGGACCGCGACGTCGTTCGGCATGATAGCCACTTCTCTCACGTGTTTGAGCGGCAGTCCGTAAAGCTGGCCGGCGACGTGAAACGACAAAATCGGCGCCAAAGTCACGCTTGCCTGGCTGCCTGCATCGGGTGCGATAGAGCCCGTTCGCCCCGCCTGCGCACGCCGCGTGGTCTTGAACGCGGCATCGAGAAGACCGCTCAAGCCCTCGAGCGGTGCTGCGGTGGTTTCTTCCGAAAGCGTGAGCACGTCATCGACGAGCAGGCCAACCGCTCCACCGTGATCATAGACGATGATCTTGCCGTCGTGAGGGGAAGCGCTATCGTCGCCGCTTAGGATCCGCCCCATCGACAGGATAGGTATCGGGCGGCCGCGCAGACTGGCAATGCCACTCAGGGCCGCGGGAGCGTTCGGCACCCGGGTGATGTGGCCGGCCCTGACCACTTCCAGAACCCGATCGGCGTCAATCTCGTGGCGTCTCTGTCCAACCCTGAACGCAAGCCGGCGTCGCAGGTCCGCCTTCGGGGGGGAGCTTTCCATCGTGTCAGCTTCCAGACATCTGGAGTTCGTCGGCCAGCGACGCGATCTCCTCGACGGCCGCTGCCAGGTCTTCTGCCCCGCGGGACTGCTGCCGTGCCGCGGTGGCGGCCTGCTCCGAGGCTGCGCTTGCTTCCTCGGCGACGGAGGCGATCTGCTGAGTGCCGACCTGAACCTGCTTGGCCGCAATGAGAATTGCCTGCGCGGCTTCCAGGATTGTGGCATTGCCGCGCACCGTCGTCTCGATATCGGCTTCTGCTACGGACAGAAGATCGACGGTCAGCTTGCTCTTGGCGATCTCCGCCTCGGAAGCCACCATAATCGCTTCCAGCTCGCGCTGGACCACGAGGATCTGGATCTGGATCGACCGGACAATGTCCTTCACGCCATCGATATTTTCTGCTGCGTCCTGGGCGAGCTTGCGGATATCGGTAGAGACCACGGCAAAACCGCGGCCCGCGTCGCCGGCTCTCGCCGCTTCCACCGAGCCGCTGACGGCCAGCATGTTGGTCTGGACGGCGACAAGCACCATCCGGTCGACGGTGCGTTCGATCTGGAAGCCGATTTCGCCGAGCAAATTAAGGTCTGACAGTGCGTTGCGGGTTTCTGTCAGGGCATCGGAGATGCCGGATGCAAGACCCGTCAGGCCCGTTTTGTTTCTTGCCAGCAACGCCTTGATTTCCTGAGCTCGCTCGCTTGCGTTTTCCGCACTGACCTGGGCCTGTGAGGCGCTTTTCTCGATCTGGACCATCGCGGCGTTGGCCTGCTGCGTGGCGGCCGCTTGGGCCTCAGCGCCGCGGCTTATCTGCTCGACGGCGATCAGGATCTCGCTGGCGGCGCCGGAAAGCTCTTGGACGGTCGCGGAAAGTTCCTCGGCGGCCGAACTCAGTTCTTCCGCCCGTGAGGCCCGGCCCCCTTCATTCATGAGCTCGTCGGCAAGGATGGCTAGCGATTGGGCAGTCTTTTGGCTTTCCTCCAGCGCCGAACTCTGCTGCAGGACGGAGCGTTGCGCCTCACTGGCCGCCGCGGACTGTTGCTCTGCGGCTGCCGCCACCGTTTCGGCACCTTTCTGCGCCTCGCGGGTGGCCATCTCCGCCTCGACAGCGGCGATGAGGATAGTCTGGCTGCTCTGCGACAAGGAGGTCAGCCCCGAGCGGACGGCGTGCAGTTTTTCGGCGACCGCCCGTCCCGATACCGTTTGTTCCCGCGCCTTAGCCGCCGCAGCGTTCATGCGCTCGGTAATACGACGGACCCCGTCGACAATGGTCTCGGCATGCTGGTTGACGTTACGCGAACTGCGTTCGGCGACTTCCGCCAGCAAACGGACTTCGTCGGCAACGACTGCAAATCCCCGACCTTCTCCACCGGCGCGGGCGGCCTCGATCGCGGCATTCAAGGCCAAGAGGTTAGTGCGATCCGAGATATCGGTAACAGCGACCGTGGTCGCGGCAATCTTCTCAGCCTGAGATTGAAGTCTTTCGATGATGGCAACGGATGCGATCTGTCGCGAAGCGTTCGTGTCGATGGCGGTGACCGATGTGTCGATCTGTGCGGCGGCTTCCAGCACTGAAGCCTGCAGCCTTTCGGTCCGCGCCCGTGCAGCCTGGGCTTCGGACCGGGCATCACCGAACCTTGATGAAAGTTGCGTGGTTGCGGAGAGGGATTCATGGGCAGCCCCTGCTGCTTCTTCAGCGCCGGTAGCAATCTGCTCGAGTGCGCGCTGGAGTTGCTCGGCTGCCGCTGCCGCCTCGGCGACACCGGTCGACAATTCTTCCGTTGCAGCACCAATGCGCTCGGCCGCCTTCTGCTGGCGAACGCGGGTGCGATCTTGAGAACGGCGGGAGGCCGCCGATTTGTCGCCAACGGCGGTTGCCGCCGGAGCGGATGTTACCAGTTTGCTGGAGGCCGGCTTTGCGCCCAGTTGGGAGGTCTTGACCAGTGCCATAGGATTTCCGTTGTCTTTGGGCCTCGGATGCGCGCCCACGACGGAAGGCGCCGAGCAAGCACAAGGCAGCTAACTCACTTGATTTTTATGGCTTA
Organism: Rhizobium sp. 10N427; assembly: GCF_056394605.1. Taxonomy (NCBI): domain Bacteria; kingdom Pseudomonadati; phylum Pseudomonadota; class Alphaproteobacteria; order Hyphomicrobiales; family Rhizobiaceae; genus Rhizobium; species Rhizobium sp. 10N427. The sequence goes on from NZ_JBFTID010000015.1 coordinate 43,702, forward strand.
AAGGGCTTGGCAAAGCAATCTCTCTTGCCCTGCTAACGGACCAGCTCGCGGATATGGTTTATGACGTGACTGACGTCACAAGATTTGGCAGAAATGGAATTCCGGCCGGAAGGCCATTGCTGGGAACCTTGAGGAAGCCCGACGCCACCATGATCGCCATTCCGGAAGGGAGCCATGCACGACCTTGGCCAGCCCCAGCCGTTTGAAGAGCCAGGCATGTCGATGCCAGCTAAGATCGCTTCGATATCTGGGCAGTCATTCAGAACCGCCGGTGCTTCATCCGCGGTCGCCGTTTCCAAGCTCTTCCATAAGGTTCATGCGGATTAGGAACTCGTCCTCACTAACCGACACAAGATTTGCGTCAGTGGCCATGCCGAGATCGCACCCAAGATTGAAGTGGGTAATTTGCATTGGAAACGCCAAATCATCCAAACGGTTCGAGGTGGGTAAATACTTTCATAAGGGACGTGGTCGGCTGTAGGCTATAGGCTCACCACTGTGACAGGGGCGGGCCTTATTCGGTCTTGGGGAGCGGGGAATGAAACAGTACAGTTGGACATTAATGACGCCGGGTTCGCCGCCAGTCGTCGGGCTTGGTGATGTTGATGAAATCGAGCATTCCCTTTCTCTGATGACCCTGCCAGGACTTTCCTCGCCCAAGGCGCTGATCGACCACCTCCAGAAAAACGAAGATGCGAACGGTGCGGCAGATTTTCTCCGCGGCTCCGGTACGATCGAAGCGTGGAGCTTTGCCTGGATCCTATCTTCGACTAAGTCCCACCGCCCAAAGCTAAGAAGTGATCTGGCCGTCATCAATACCCGCCGACCTCATCATATGGGAATGTTGGAAGCTGGGGAGGTGTTCGGCGGCTTAGCAAAACATGATGGCGCGAACCCCATTTATTTTCAAAGCCCTAGGAACATACAGAGGGTGAGACTGTTCTCACCCTGATCACTCGACACACAAGTGTACTCAGTCGTGATGACCTCTCGGTCTTTGTCGAGTGATTTCCTGTATCCTCAACTATAGCGTCACCGTAAAAGGTGGCGCTTTTTTGTTGGAACCATCGAATGCAATCGTGGTTGTAAGCAGTGGACGTCGTTAGAATGCCCTCCTGACGCGTCCGCGCGCTGTGACCTCAACCGCAGCAGAACCCTTGCGGTTGCAGCCGTAAGGGTTTTTCCTTTGAGTCGCCCGCCCAAACGGGCCGGGGCTGCTAGCGTTACAGCATCGTTTAGGTTGTCGGGAGTACCATGCGGGCGCTGCGGCACGTTAGCCGATAAATCAAACGCGCGCGCGGGACTACCGGTCGCGCGCAGTGCGTTCATGATGGCGCATGATCGTGTAATAGCCCGATAGCTCCGGTATCATCCCGGCCATTGCATCGAAGCGCGGATCGTCTTCCCGCAATTCGCCCGCATATTTCGCCTGGAGAAACTGGGCGTGCGCCGCCAGTGCGTCCTCCTCGGCACGGTGCAGGATGGTGAAAACGGGAGCGGGAACCGTCTTGCCCTTGACGATGACACGGTCGAGCTCTGCGATCGTATACCGGCCGCTCACCAGGGATGCGGTGGTCTCGCCAAGCAGCAATGCAACGCCATAATTCTTCGAGGCGCCTTCGAGGCGCGAGGCAAGATTGACGCTGTCGCCGAGGCAGGAATAGTCGAAGCGGCGGGTGGAGCCCATGTTGCCGACGACGCATTCGCCAGTGTTGATGCCAACGCCCATCTTGAGGACATGCAGCTGCATGCCGCTGGCTTCCGATTCGGCCTCCAGCTCCAGATTCAACTTGGCAATTTCCTCCTGCATGGCCAGCGACGCGACGACGGCATGCATCGCGTGATCGGGATCGTCGAGCGGCGCGTTCCAGAAGGCCATGATGCAGTCGCCCATATATTTGTCGATCGTGCCGCCATGGTTCATCACCACTTCAGATAGTGGCGTCAGTAGCCGATTGATCAGCGCGGTCAGCTGTTCGGGATCGTCCCTCAGCGTCTCGGCGATGGTCGTGAACCCGCGCACATCGGAGAACAGGATCGAAAGGGTTCGCCGCTCGCCGCCGAGCTTAAGCTGCGAGGGGTCTTCAGAGAGGCGCTTGACGAGGTCGGGCGAGAGATATTGCGAGAAGGCGCGGGTGATCTGCAGCTTGTTGCGCCGCTCCTCGGCGAAGTCGAATGCCGTCTGGCCGAAGACGACGGCGATATAGGCGATTGACGGGCCGAGCGGCGAAACGAAGATATGGCCGAAGCGGATGCCTACGAAACTTGCGGCCGAGAAAAGGCAGACGGCAGTAACGGCCGCCGCCATCGCTAGCCAGCTGGTCGAGCGAAGGACGCTTGCAGCTGCAAGCACGGCGGCCACAAGGATCACTAGGGCGACGAGTGGTAGTCCGGCTTTTTCGATGAAGAAACCGTGGACGATGTTGTCGTAGATCGTCGCCTGGATTTCGACTCCGGCGACCAGCTTGCCGGTGTGCACTGTATAGGGCGTCGCGAATGTATCGGCGCCGCCTTTGTCGATCTCAGGCGCATTTTGTAGGCTGAGGCCGACCAGGACGATGCGATCCTTGAAAAAATCCGGAGGCAGAAAATTCTGCGGGTCAAGCGCCTGATAATAGGACACGGTGGGATAGCTGCGAGACGGTCCGAAGGACTGGATCATCGCATTTTTTGACGTCTTCATTGGCGTCCTGCCAGCTGCAGCAGCCAGCGTTACGGCAAATCCGTCCTTATAGGACGGAATGGTGCGGAAGATGCCGTCGCCGCCGAGATCAATTGAGGCGATCCCGGTTCTTGCGCCGGCAGCGGTAAATTGAGGCAGTGGCGTGGTGCGAATGAGCTGGTCTGCCTGCGGCGCCTGGATCAGCGTCTCGTCGCCGGCCAACACGACATCGGGGCCGACAGCTGCGGTCACCGCGCCGTCGTTATCAGGCGACGAGGGTTCAGCCATGATGATATCAAGCCCGACAGCCTTTGCGCCCGCAGCCCGCAGGGCGGTGATCAGGCGGGCGTGCAGACTGCGTGGCCACGGCCATTGTTCGTTGATCTGCGCCAGTGCCGGCTCGTCGATCGCGACGATCACAGGCGCTTCCTCGGGTGGCAGCGGATCATCGACGGTCGAGAGATAGTCGAAGCTCCTGAGCTCCAGCAGCGACCATGCCGGCAGACGCGAGAGCAGCGAAATCGCCACCAGTGTCACCAGTACGAGGACGGCTAGTCTGACCGGACGGCTGGAGACGGGCCAGCCGGTTGGGCGGGTGGATTGTGTCTTTCTGCCCGGCATCAGAAGCGGATCTTCAGGCTGCCCTTGACCGCGCGGCCCCAGCCTGGAACACCAGGCGCCACCTCGAAATCTTCGTCAAGAAGATTGAAGGCCGAAGCTTCGAGGGCAAAGCGCTTGTCGATCGGCTCCCAAATCAGGTTGGCATCAAGGGTCCAGTAGTCGTCGAGCACCTCGGGGCCGAGGATGCCGCCATCACCTTGACGCTCTCCGGTATAGTTCGCTGCAAGCGTTGCCTTGACGTTGGCCTCATTGACCCAGGTCAGAGCGAGTTGCCCGCTTCTCTCCGGAATGTAAGGCAGCGCCTCGTCAAACCCGATGCTGCCAGCATCCTCGTTCTTCGAATGAGAATAGGCCACGGTTGCTGAGACACCGAATCCATAAAGGAGGGCGACGTTTGCGGTTGCGCTAACGCGATCGACATTTGCTTTGCTGATGGTCAAGCCACCCGGAAGATAGGGGAGAAATGGACCGCCGACCGGGTAGGCCAAATCGAGGTCACGAATTTCCTGATGCTGGTATTCGATGCTAGTGAACAAGCGTTCAGTCCATTGCGCGTCCCACTGAAGCGCGATCGTATCGGTGTATCCGTCGATGCCCGAATAAGGTTGATTGGGTTGAATGCCAACGACGCCGATCGGCGACAAGGTCGGGGAGCCCATATCATAGCTTTGCCGCATGAAAGCAGCGCGCAGCCATTGGCCGTCGAGCGGCGCCCAGGCAATGCCCAGGCGTGGCTCAAGCCGCTTCACATCCGTCGAGCCGCCGTCTATGGCCGTTCCGAAGAGTGCGTATTCCGCCTTTAGGTTTGGTGTGATGTCGTGAAGCAGATCGACGTAGGCTCTGCCGATTCCTATCCGCTCGTCGACCGATGTCCCAAGCAGCGAATCGTCGGCTTTAATATCGACGAACCCGCCCTCTATGCCGTAGCGCCAGGTCAGATCATCGACGCCGTAAAGATGGTTGATTGCTGCGACGTAATTGCGCTGCAGACTGTCTGCGATGCGCGGCGGTGGGGCGATGACTTCCTGCTCTACGTTTTGCTCGGTGCTGGTGTAGAAGAATGCGGCATTGACGACGTTGCGATAGCCGAACGTATGGCTCCAGCCGATACCCGCGGCTGTGGATTTCGTATCGATATCACCGCTCTCGTTATAGCCCGCAGCCGGAAAGTCGATTGCCTGGTCAAGCTTGCTGTCGGAGTGGTTGGCGTAAAGCACGAACCGGTCGTCCGGATTTGGCGTTGCCGTAAGATAGCCGTTGCCGGAAAGGCTGCGGATATCCCCATCAAGGCTGCCGGGGCTAGCGAAAGGGGTTGTCAGGAATGAACCATAGTCACCGCCGTAAGGCGTCTGTTCCCATTTCAGGTTCAGATAGCCGCTGACCGGGAACGGCTCGTTGGCAAAGCCCTGCAGTTCAGCCTCGCCGATCGGCTTGGTTTCACCGGAGGAGTTGATCACGCCGCCGCCGATCGAGCCTTCGAGGAACGGTCGGCGTAGTAGATTGGCCGAGCGCGAGCGGCCGGACAGCATGTGCGGGTCAAGAAGCAGGCCCTGCAAGAGCGCCGAAAAGCTGTTGGAGTTCAGCTTGTAGAGATCGATCTCGTCGTCGAAGATCTCGTTAGTGGCGAAGGGGCGAATATTGCCGCGGATAGACTGGTCAACGTAGCCGCTGCCGGCGAAGGGATCGAAGACCGCGTCGCCGTAATATCGGCCCCAAGCATTCAATCCGCGCAGGCGGAAGGCGTTATTGAGCGTTGAGCCGGCATCCTGATTGGCGCCGAGCGAGCCGTAATGGCCGCCGCGCGCCTTCGACCGCCGCAGGAACTCCTGGGCGTAGTCCAGCGCGCCATCGGGGTCGTAGTCGTCGATGGCAACGGCTGTGCGGAAGGAGGAAATGACCGGGTCGTTCCTGTCCAGTCTGTCGGCATTGTCGAGCGCTTGTTCGGATAGAACACGGTCGCCCTTTTCGTAGTGACCGGCAGCGAGCATGAGCTGCGCCTGGGAATGCGCCGGATTGGCGGTCGAGGAGGCCAGCAGGTCGTCGATCGCCTTGTCCATCGCGCCCATCTGCAGATAGTAGCGGCCGCGGGCCAGGAGGGCGATGTCGAAGGCCGGGTCGGCGGCGAGCGCCAGATCGATTTCGAGCTTTGCTTCCTTCATCCGCGACTGGTCGAGATAAAGGATCGCTAGATTGGCGTGGCCGATAGGATCGTCGCGGTCGAGTTCGATGGCACGTTTCAGCGCCGCTTCGGCTTCGCGCGCTGCACCACGGGCATTCTGCAGCAGGCCGAGGTCGTTCCAGGCCATGGAGGAGCCGGGGGCCACCTTGAGCGCGGCATTCAGATCGCTCAGTGCTCCCTCGAGATCGCCCTGATAATCGGCGCGCATGCGGGCGCGGGCCTGCAGCGCATTCGGATCGTCCGGGTCGATCGAAAGCGACCTGTCGATCGCCTCCTGCATCTGGACGCGATCGTTGATCAGCAGCGCCAGCTGCGCGCGCAGGGCAGGGAGCGTCGAGTCATCGGGATAGCGCGCTTCGGCCGCCTTCATCGTTGCGATCGCAGCCGGAATATCTTCCAGGAAGCCTGCCGTATAGGCTTTCATCACGGCGGCGTAGGGGCCGGTGACATTGGCCGGTGGATGTTCGTTGCGGGATGGATCCTGCAGCGAGCGGGCGTAGTAGCCGCCATAGGCGGCGATGCTGCGGCGGAGCGGATCGAGGCCGCGTTCGGCTCTCACGAACATTTTCGCCGCCTCGCTGTAGCGCTTTTCGGCGCCTGCAATCAGCGCCTCAATGAGATCGGCACGGGCGCGTTGTGTTGCGGACAAGCGTAAGGCACGCGCTCTCGCAAGCGAGTTCAGCGCCTTCTGCCGGCCGTCGAGCGATATCTGTATTTCCGCCAGCGTCAGCCAGTCTTCGGCGTTTCGCGCCTCCTCGGCCTTGTCCTCGATACGGCTGCGTTCGCGGCGCATCGTTTGCACCGGCAGGGGGGAGGCCGGCATGAAGGTGAAGCCGCTGCGCAGCGTCAGGTAGAACAGCATCTGCTCGCGATCGTCAGGCGTGACGATGACGAGCTTTCGTGGCGCTTGGCCAATCGTCGCCACCGCGCCTTCGCCTTCGGCTACCTGCACGCTGCCATAGTCGTTCTTCAGCTCGACCTGGCCCTCGAGCACGATCAGCGAAGTCTGGTCGCCCTTGACCGTCAATGTCCAGTCGGTGCCGCGGATGGCGGCGGCCGCCGCCGGCGTTTCCACCGTCAACCCCGTGCCGCCGCGCTGGGCGCGGGCCCACATGGTTCCGGATTGCAGGTTGAGAACGGTGTCGCCCTGCCGGGCCATCTGCTTTACCTGGAGCGCCGAGTTGCGGCCTAGGCGCACCTGGGTGCGATCTGCGAACAGTATAGCAAGCTGGCCGGTCGCATTGGTGCGCAGCACGTCGCCGCCAAGCAGATCCTGGTGAAGATCGACATCCTGCCAGTTGGAAAGATCGACGAAGCGGACTTCCTCGCCCATCTTCCGGTCGATCACCGATCCGGCAGCCGGCTCAGCACGAGACAGCGGCTCGGCACCGGCCGGCAGCGCAGCAACGGATGCGGCCACCGTCAACACCATCATGGCGGACATGGAATGTGTAAAGCTACCCCTCATAGCAAAGCGTTTGTCCTCGCCGTCGCGAAAAGTCAATAGAAGTTGTACCGCTCATCTTGCTTTGGCGGCTAAGTGTAATATCAGGGAGACACTTGACGGTGGAGATGTTTGGGTGAGCGATCTTGAAGGTGCTACTGAGTTGATGGAAAGTTTTCCTTCGACGAATGTCATAGGATCGGAATATTTCGATCAAATCAAGAAGATAAACGATATCTTCTACGACCAGATCAAGATATCTGATCAAAAGGCGGCTTACATCTTCACCTTCATGCTTGCGTTCCTCGTTAGCTCGGGGGATGTCAGGGCCGTCTTTACATGGACGCGCTATGTCGGTGGCGATCCAAAGACACTGCTGTTCTCCGGGCTTCTGGCTGCGGCATCGGTCTTCTCGATTCTATCGGCGATACTCGTCGTGTTGCCTCGTCACGTGAACAAGTCGACTTCGATGTTCTGGGGAAGCTGGGGCAAGCACCGGCAGCTTTTCTGGGAAGCGGCTGCGCGCCACGACCAGCGTTACCTCTTTGCCGAGTATCTCGACAACGCTGATATTCTCTCGGCGATCGCTCGCGGCAAGTACCGCTGCGTGACGCTCGCCTTCCGCGGACTGATGGTGACTGTAGTCGCCTATGTGATGTTGCTTATCGCGGCCTGATATGTCTGCGTATGACGGTCCCGCAGCGTACTGCTTAAAGCCGAATGTGACCTGCGTCTCCTGAAGTGGTCCCGTACCATCCGTTCAATGGTAGGCCAAAAATCGGCCATGGCCGTCGCTATCGAAGGACCATACCGCTCCATCACGCTATGATCGTTGAGGCCGCTCTCGTCCTAGGTTCGACGCAGCGCGATCTCGCTGCCAAAGCAGGCTTATCCTATAGTTCGCTGCGCCTTTTCGAGGAAGCTGGCGAGATCTCGATCGAAGCCCTGGTCAAGATTGCTTTCGTGCTTCGTGCCGAAGTCGAATTCGGCCAGTTGTCCCCCCCGCAGGCGCCCACAACCATTGATGACGTCATCGACCGGCCACTGAGGAAAAGGGTGCGCAATCGTCAAATTCGAACCTGTCAACAAATGGCTGTGATGATTGATCTGGAGGGGCGGTCGCGCAAGCTCGGTACCTTGGCGTGAAGCGGCACCGAGAGGCGAAGCAATTTCGAATATGCGCCCGACATTCTAGCCATGCCGCTGCTGATCGCCAAGGCAGCTTCGATACCAGCACGAATTGCGAACGAGATCATCAACGAGCTTCGAGCAACCGTGGGCCGTTGGCCCGCCTTCGCCTCCGAAGCCGGGCTGCTTTTATCCCGGTTGAAGGAACTAGACCGCATATTGAACAGCCGATGAGGTTTCTGGAAGCAACCGAGGCTGACCAACCAGACAATAAACGTTCCGGCATCTGGTTCGCGGCATAGAGCCGTGGTTCATTCGTATTTTATTAAATATGTCTGCGAATACTCCTGTCTGAAAGACGATCTATTCGGGTCGCTGCGAGTTCATCTCGTGACCACGGAGCGAAACTGACATGTATCAGCGCACAGTTCTCATCGTTGAAGACGAATTTCTCATCAGGATGATGTTGGCAGACACCCTTAGGGATGAGGGTTACGACGTTGTCGAAGCCGAAAATGTCCTTGAGGCAATCGCGGCTCTCGCTCGGCGCAAGATCGACGCCGTCGTTACGGACATTGATATGCCCGGTGGACTGAGCGGGCTCGATCTGGCCGGGATGATCTCGTTGACCAGCATGCCCGTTCCAGTGATCATCGCTTCAGGAGGTCATTGCCTGCGCCCTGACGAGTTGCCTGGCGGAGCAACCTTCATCGCAAAACCCTATCGGCTGGAAACCATTGTCTCGATGGTTGGCGACATGACGGCAATCCTTGATTGCAGGGTAGGCGGAATGCGAAAACGGGCTTTCTGAAGCGCGTCAGAGTATGAGCATTGGCATTGAGCAAACCGGTGGGAATTAATAATCTATTAAATTATGTTATAACTTGAGCGTGGAATACTCTGCATGCCACCCCGAGACTGCGCACTGGGACCGCACTTGCGAGCATGGATGGATAGCCGCGTTCGGCCGGAGTTTTCAGAGCGAGTTATAACGATCGATGGCGCTATCCCTAAGCGGTAGGCCCACTTACATATTCCTGATCGCCCCAACGAAGCTGATGCGATCGCGGTCGCCACCGCGCTCGTTCACGGATTAGCAGTTGTGGCGCGTAACATTCAGGATCAGGGAACGGTATTTGTCGGTTCGTGACGAGCCCAAGGAACTGCCATAAAGATTTTGTGAGAGGCGGCGGCAATCACCGTAGAGCCCGGCTGGGATGGAGACTCGCATGCCCAATCTCCAGCATCTGCCTAGAGAGAACTGATGATTACACAAGGAGCACCCGCTCCCAACGCATCCGGCGTCACACGATCACTTCGACGGAATCGGAATGGTCTAAATCGGCGCTTGCAAGCAAGTACGCGACCTGCCAATCACGCTGGATAGCTCCTCCAGTTGCTGGCAGCCAGTCGGGTGGAAGTTCGAGGGCTGATGCATAGACGGTTGAACGGCTGGATAACCCCTAACCGCAAATCTCAGCGCGCAGCCATTTTCTCGCCGAAGTCTCTTGTGATCTTTTCCGCTGGAGGATGTCATGAAAGAATACGATCACCGATACGTCGAGCTCACGGCCCACCTCAGATCGGTCGAGGCGTTTTGCGATTTTCTTTCTCAAGGAGGCACGGTCCGCATTGCTGAGCGAGATGGCGGCCCGCTTATTGACGTGACAAATCACGTGGTCGAGAAGCATCGACGCCAAGCTGACGGCCTGCGGCAGACCCGGCGGCACTTGTTCCCCGAAAGAGCGGATGAGGATTTCCGCTCCGAACTCTACAGCAGCCATTAACTCACGGGTCGGGTTTCACGGCTCGAGCCTCGCGGAAGGTAAAGAATGATGCCAGGATGGGTGGGCGCCTTTGCAGTGTTTACAGCAATAGCGCTGATGGTTGCACAGCGTCCTGCCGCAGCAGAGAATGTGCTGGAGCGAGCGATCGGTGACGCACAGCCGTGCCGGGCGCTTAAGGTAAACGCATCGAGCTTTGGCATCAGCGTTGAAGTTGGCGTCGACAAGCTAGATTATGTGAAGATCGAGAGGCTCGACGTGTCCGTGAATGGTGACCTTGCCGAGGCAAAAGCCCGGGGAACCTTGGCTTGCAAGACATCAGACAATACTTTGGTGCAAGGCGGGTTTTCGGCAACAGCTGATGTCAGCCTGCATTTCGATCTATCTTCCTGCAAAACCACGGAAAGCTCGTTCGAGATCATCCGCACCAGTGGCCCGTTCGGCGATATCGTCCAAGGTTTAAAAGATGAAATCGCTCAAGCGCTGCTTCGGGGTCTCCAACGCAACGTGTCCAAACTCTGCCAAAAGTAGTCGTGACGACGATGGCGGTACGGAGCGGGGGGTCCTCATATCGCACCGCAGATCAAGAACCTCAGGTGAGGCGTGCTAATCCCGATGGCCCCTTTTGGACGCGTTGCGAAAGAGGGCATGGCCGATCCGCAGAGGCATTGCCGAAGCTGGCGAGGGTGTCCTTGAGGCCGCCGTTTCGGAGGGCCGTAGAGGCATAGCGATCAAGGGGGATTTCGCCTGGCTCGGCGGGTACCTGCAACCAGGCGCCAAGCGCAGTGGCGTGGACGATCGAGGCAGACTGGCCCCTCGAGCTTGCTATATAGACAGTGTAAAGTGCGAGATTGGTTAGCCACACAAGTCTCGGACGATGGCTAGTTTTCCAGAAGTTAACCGGGTGGATTCGCTCGAGAGGACAAAGTGCAAACTTGAGCGGGGAGCGGCCGATTCTGGAAGATCTGCGGCGTGAGCTTGGCTAGCCGCCTAACCAAAAATCGGGAAATTAACGCGTTGAGAGCGATAGTCATCGAATGGGAACCATTGAACGCCGGCGAAATTTATGTCGCGCATTTTCCGGAGCCATTTCCCATGTCCGATGCTGACTATGCAGCGTTCGAGACCTTGTTCAAAAGCTGGCAGCGCCGACACTGGGACGGTGTCGGAGAGATTAGAGTGGATGAAAAAGAGGGACCACTGTCGCTTGTCCGTGGTTTGCGGTTCCTTGGCTATAGAGTTGTCAATAGGGGCAGGCTCCCGCCCGGCCTATAAGACCCAGTCGACGTACCGTTCGCGCCTACCTCCGTCACTTGCCGGTTAAGAAAATACAAACTCACTAAGCTGGAGGCTAGTCGCCGAACTGTCGAGCATGGACCGAGATACTGTAGATCGGGTGCGATCTCTCCAGCACCGCCAATTGCGGTGCTGGAGAACAGTTCGAGACGATCTCAGTCTCGGTGCTCAGGCATTTGCTTGAGCTGATCCTTGGTCCAACTGGTGACGGCGTGAACATCGCCGTCCTCGTCACGCATAAACTCGAGGTCCGAAATCGGAACTGCGACCGGCTTGGCGCCAATGCCGAGGAACCCGCCAACATCGATCACTGCGGATCCGCCGGCGCCGCCAGCAGCATGGATATGATCGATCTTGCCGACCTTATGATCATCGACGCCGTAGATCGTGGCACCTTCGAGAACGGCGGGCGTCAACTCGGATGCCGTCAGCCGTACGTGGTTTGTATGATCCATGATTATTTCCTCCTTTGTGGAGCAGGGATAATCAAATCGGTGACCAAATGTTCCGGCATCGGTTGAAGATTGGCGACCAGCGGAGAACTCATTCCTCAAGTCTCTGAACTCAAATTCTTTTTTAACAGATACAACCGCAGCACGGTGTTTTCGACCCCTCCCGATCAGGCCAAGAGAACGGCAAGCGACAGCAACAGTGCGGGAAACATCACGACGCCGCCAATTTTTAGAAACGATAGCGCGCTGACTTCGATGCCCTCCCGGCGCAATGACGTCAGCCAAAGGATTGTCGCAAGGGAACCAGTCACCGAAAGGTTTGGGCCGAGATCCACGCCGATCAGCACGGCCCCAGCTATGCGATCGGAGACCTCCGCAGCCTGGACCGCGCTTCCGGCGAAAAGACCGGCGGGCAGATTATTGATGAGATTCGAAAGCAGGGCGACACCGGTCCCTGCAACTGCGGTTGCTTGCGCTTCGGAATGTGCGCCGAGCGTCCTGAGATGGTCCGCAAGTATGGTTGCGACGCCCGTTTGATTTATCGCCTCGACGACGACGAACAATCCGCCGACCAAAGGGATGACGCCCCAACTGACATCGCGCAAGACGTTGATTGGGTTTTGCCGAACGACGGCGAGCACGGCCAGCGTCGTTATCGTGCCGGCGAGAAACGTAGGCAGGCCAAGACTGACATGCATCGCTGAGGCCCACAGGAGAACGGCAGCGGTCACGACCAGCCCGGCTCCGGCAAGCTGCGCAGAGATGCCGAGATGCGGATGCGCGATCGCGGTGTCCACGGTGTCAACGACGAGCGTCTGGCGTTGCGACCAATAGAGCGTCAAATAAGTCACGACGATAGAAGAGATGGATGGCAGCACAAAGGTACTCATCCAGCGAGACAGCGATGGAATCTCGCCGCCTGCGAAAATCACGAGATTTGCAGGATTGGATATCGGCAAGACGAAACTTGCGGCATTGGCAACAAAGGCACAGATCAGCAGGTAAGGTAACGGATCCCTGACCTTTGCCGCGCGGCATGCGGCGTAGACAGCGGGCGTGAGAACAACAGCCGTCGCGTCGTTGGACAGGAATGCGGTGACGAGAATGCCGACACCATAAACAAGAGCGAAGAGCCGCGTTGGCGATCCTCTTGCATAGGACGTGGCAATGGCTGCAAGCCAGTCAAACAGCCCTTCTTTCCGGGCAAGCTCGGATAGGAGCATCATGCCGATCAGAAACAGATAGACGTCGGTACCCTTTGCCACCCCGGCCCAGACTTCCATAGGGTTGAGGATGCCGGATAGAAGGATGAGCAAAGCTCCGCCAACGGCCCAGATTGCCTCAGGCAGACGAAACGGCCGGACAACAACACCGGCGGCTGTGACGCTCGCGATGGCACAGGTGTAGAAGGATGTGTTCATATCTGTCCCCGTGCTTGGAAGCTATGCGGCTGAGGCGCTGCTCTGACTGCCCGCCGTCTCTGTACGATTTTTGCGTAGCTTGTCGAGCAGCAGATAGATGACGGGCGTCGTATAGAGGGTGAGCAACTGGCTCACGAGGAGACCCCCGACAATCGCGTAGCCGAGCGGCTGCCGCAATTCGGAGCCAGATCCGTGACCGATGGCGAGAGGCAGCCCTCCAAGCAATGCCGCCATCGTGGTCATCAGGATCGGGCGAAACCGCATCTGTGCTGCCTTGACGATCGAGTCCTCGCTTCCGAGACCTTCTTCGCGCTCTGCCTGGATCGCGAAATCCACCAGCATGATGCCATTCTTCTTGACGATGCCGATCAGCAGGATGACCCCGATCATTGCGACGAGGCCGAAGTCGAAACCTGCCAGTTTGAGTGCAAGCAATGCCCCAAGGCCCGCTGATGGCAGCGTCGACAGGATCGTCAATGGATGGATGAGGCTCTCATACAAGACGCCGAGAATAATGTAGACGACGACGAGCGACGCGAGGATCAGCAAGGGGACAGTTCCGAGCGAATCCTTGAACGCCTTGGCGCTTCCGGAGAAACTTGTCTGCAGCGAAGCCGGCGGATGCATGTCGGCCACTGTTGACTCGATTGCCTGTGTTGCTTCGCCAAGCGCGACATTCGGGGCAAGGTTGAACGAGATCGTGACCGCGGGCGACTGACCCTGGTGCGATATGGAGACGGGTGAGACGCCGTCCGTCGACCACTTCGCCACCACCGAAAGCGGAACCAAGGTGCCGTTGCTGGCACGAATGGAAAGCCGGTCCAGCGTTGCAATGTCGCGCTGCAGGTTGGGAAGAACTTCGAGGATCACCCGGAACGTATCCGTTTGCGTTGAGTAGGACGCGACCTGCCGCTGACCGAAGGCATCGTAAAGCGTGTCGTCGATGGCGGAGGGCAAGACCCCGTAAAGCGTCGCTGCGGCGCGATCGATCTTGATCGACAGATTGGGCGCTTCGGCTTGCTGGTCGCTGCCAACATCCCGCAGTTGCGGGACGCCTTGAAGGCAGCTGGTAACCTTCGATGCCCAGGTACCAAGCTCCTCGATATCGGCGTCCTGAAGGGTAAACTGATACTGGGTCTTGGCAGGCCGCGCGCCGATATTGATATCCTGCGCGGACTGCATGAAAAGCTTGATGCCTTGCTGCGCATTCAAAGCCCGGCCGAGCCGTTCGATGACTTGCCTGGCACTCACGTCCCGGCTCTCCAATGGCTTCAGTGTAATGTTCACGTGGCCCTGGTTGAGTGCGTTGCCACCATTGCCGCCGCCGATGTCCATGAACACGCTGTAGACCGCCGGATCCTTCAGGATGATGGCGCTGACCCGCTCCTGCAGTTTTGACATCTCCGTGAATGAGATATCCGGAGAGGCTTGCGATAGCCCGCCAATGAAACCTGTATCTTGCTCCGGAAAGAAGCCCTTGGGGATAACAATGAACAGATAGGCTGTTCCTGCGATCGTGGCGATCAATACGCCAAGCGTCAATATCCTGTGGCGAATCACCGGTCTCAGGCTCGCGATATAAAGCGAGGTGAGGCGATCGAAGAACGCTTCTCCAAGGCGATAGAACCGCCCCCGTTGGCGTTCATCGATCGGGCGGATCAGCTTGGAAGCCAGCATCGGGGTCAACGTCAGCGACACGATGGCGGAAATGACGATCGCGACCGTCAAGGTGATCGCAAATTCGCGGAACAGGCGGCCGACGATGCCGCCCATCAACAGGACCGGGATGAGAACAGCGATCAGCGACAGGCTGATCGAGACGATGGTAAAACCGATCTCACGTGCCCCTCGGCGGGCGGCATCACCGGGATCGACGCCGTCTTCGATATGGCGGGTGATGTTTTCCAGCATGACGATCGCATCATCGACGACAAATCCGACAGCCACGACGAGCGCCATGAGAGACAGGTTGTCGAGACTGAAACCGAGCACCCACATCGGCGCCAACGCACCGACGAGCGCAATCGGCAGAGTAAGCACCGGAATGACAGTCGCGCGGAGGTTTCGCAGGAAAAGGAAAATCACCACCACGACCAGTCCGTTCGTCAGCATCAGCGTGAACTGAACATCATTGACTGATGCCCTGATCGTTGTCGTGCGATCAGTGACGAGTTCGAGCTTGATCGACTTGGGCAGTGACGCCTGAAGCGCCGGGAGCTGTTCCTTCACGGCGTTTACGACAGCAATGACGTTTGCGCCCGGCTGACGGAAGACGTCGAGTGCAATACCGCGCTCGCCATTGGTCCAATGCGCCATCTTGTTGTCTTCGGCGCCATCGACCGCCTGACCGATATCGCGGATACGAACCGGACCGCCGCTGCTATACGCGATGACTGCGTCGTTCCACTGCGCGCTGCTGCCGATCTGGTCATTCGTGTAGATCGGAAAGGTCCTGGTCGGATCGTCGATATTTCCCTTGGGCGCGCTGAGGCTGAGATTGCCGATCGCCGTTCGCACGTCCTCGAGTGTGATATCCGCCTGCGCCAGCCGCCCGGGATCGACCGCGATCCGGATCGCGGGCTTCTGCTTGCCGCCGATGTTTACGAAAGCGACACCCGATACCTGACCGATCTTGGATGCCACATTGCGTTCGATAAACTCATCCAGTTCAGGCAAGGTTAGAACATCGGAGCTTGCCGACAGTTGCATGATGGGTGCGTCGGCGGGGTTCGCCTTATGCACCGTGGGCAGAGACGTCATGTCCTTCGGAAGCTGACCAGCCGCTTCGCTAATTGCCGTCTGAACGTCGCTTGCGGCCGTCTGGATATCCTGGTCGAGTCCAAACTGCACCGTGATCGAGGTCGTACCGAGCGAACTGTTCGAGGTCATTTCGGATATGCCGCTGACGCGCGACAACGCGTCTTCGATCGGCTGGGCGACGCTGGCAGCCATGGTCTCAGGCGAGGCGCCGGGAAGGTTTGCTGCGATCTGGATCGTCGGGAAGTCGATCTGCGGCAAAGCCGAGACCGGCATAAACCGATAACAGATGGCCCCGAGAAGGAAGATGCCGCACATGATCAGCCCGGTCGCGACCGGATGAACGATAAAGAAATCGAAAAATCCTGCTGGTTCTCCGGGCTTACGCTCGCGATCGATCATTATGGCGTTGCCTTGTCTGCGAGCTCACCTGCCGGGGAGCCGGTCCATGGGGTGACCGAAACCAACGCGCCGTCGCCGATGCGTGACTGACCGTCCATGACGACCTGATCGCCGTCACTGATACCTTCTGTAACCAGCGCCATCGCATCGGTGACGAAGGCGGTCTTGACCGCGCGGCGGACCGCTTTTCCGCCGGCGCCGACGACGTAGGCGTAGAGTCCGTCGCGACCGCGGGCGAGCGCCTTGTCAGGAACGATGACACCAGTGCGTTTCTCGACCGTCAGCGTTGTTGCGACGGGCAGACCGGGCCAGAGCACCGCCTTGGCATTGTCGAATGTCGCCTTGAGATGGATGGAGCCGTTCGAGGCATCGACGGAGTTGTCGAGAGTGGTCAGTTTCCCGGTGGCAAGTGTGCGGCTGCCGTCGGTGCTCGTCAGTTTGACCTCTGCTATACCCTGATTCAGAGCGTCCCTGATCTCGCCAAACTTGTCGCCCGGCGCCACGAACGATACCCCGATCGGATCCATCTGCGTGATCGTCACGATGCCAGTCGTGGAGCTCGCGTTTACGACGCTGCCGACATCGACCTGCTTGAATCCGGTGCGTCCTTCAAAGGGGGCGGTGATCGTGGCAAACCCGAGCTGGGTTTCCGCGCTTTTGATAAGCGCGTCGTCATATTGGACGGCCGCCGCATATTGTTGACTCGACGCGGTCTTTTGCTCAAGCGTCGAAGCCGACGCAACGCCCTTCTCGGCGAGTGCCGCATACCGCTGTGCGTCTGTCCGGGCACTGTTTAGCTGCGCCTCGTCCTGGGCCTTTTTCGCCTTTGCAGACGCGAGAGCGGAAATCAATTCGCGATCGTCCAGCTTGAGAAGAACACTGCCTTTTTGCACCATCTGCCCTTCAGCAAAGGAGATGTCGACGACTTGCCCGTCGATCCTGGGCCTGACCGTCACAGACTGCAGGGGTGCAACGGTTCCGATGCCATTGATGACGCGGTCGATCGTTCCCGTCCGCGCAGCGATTGCGGTTACCGGCACTGCGGCGGCATCCGCTGCGATTGTTGAACTGCCTTGAAAGGCCGCGGTGACGACGCATGCCGTGAAGAAGACGGACTTGCCAGGAGAGGCAAGCAATTGAACAATAGGTTTGATCATGCGTGCCACTCCCGGAAATCCGCCAGATAACGCGCGCCGTTGATTTTGGTTCAACGGCGCGCCAGGCATCGTTTTTGGAAGCTTCAGGGCTTCATCTCGTGCGACATATTGCCGAGCGGTCCGCCATGCGGGGGAGGTCCAGGCGGCGGGCGAAGGGCGTCGGTCTTGCCATCCTGATGAACAACGTAGCTCGCATGCAGGAACCCGTCGTCGAAGCGGCCTTGGACACTGATGGGTTCGCCGACAGCAACGAGCTTGCCGTCATCGCCGGCCGGACCGGTCTCGATCAAGGCCTTGCCGGTTTCGTCTTGAACGATGAACTTGTTACCGTAGATCTCCGTGACCTTGCCTTTGAGCGTCACCACGCCCCAATCGTCCTTGAGGCTGGAGATCGAGGTGGGTGTCAAGGGTGCAAGCTCGATGCCGGGCCGGGTGAATTTCATTGCCGCGGCACCGCCGGCCGCACCGATTGCAAGGACCGCAAAGGCCGCAATTCCAAAAGCCGCCAGATGCGTTGCCGGCCGGCGCGAGCCGCCCCTGCGGACCGGCCGCTCAGGCGAGGTGCCGGGAGCGTCGTTTTCCATGGACATGATGCTGTCTCCAGTTCGTTTTGACTGGAGGATGATAGGCGTGTCCGGATCGACGCAGGCTGAACGTCGCGGTTCAGTTTCAGTTAAGCAAACGCGCCCTAGTTCTCATGAAGACATCAGAGAAACTGGGTTCACGATGCGCATATTGCTGGTCGAAGACGACGGATGATGGGCCGGGCATCGACGCTGGCTTTGACCCCGGGGCGGTCTCACCTGGCGTGCGGCTGGATGAGACTTCCCCGGACACGGTTTCGGCCTTTCGATAGCACGGGAGCTTGTCGGGCTCTTCGGCGGACCGCTTCATCTCAAGCAGAGGGAAGGTGGGGGACTGGCAGCGACCGTTGAATTTCCGGCATCCTCTGGCCTGCTCAAGCCGTCACAGTGATGTGTTGCCGCAACGTTCTTGGGTGCGAACGGACCGGCGCTCAGGAAGTTCGCCGGACTTGTTCAATTCGAAACAGCGGACGGCCTCCGCGGACTCCGCAAGTATGCCGCCTGGGCACGTTAACTCGGTGTCCGTGGCGACAAGATCGCATTGTTAGTGGAGTTGCTCAACTCTTCTGTCATCCCTCCGGAAGGCCCGCCTTGCGGAAACCGTCGACAAAATGGTCTCCAACAGATGGATCACGCAGCGGTTGGGAACTGAGCCAATGGTTGATCGTGAAATGGGGGTGGGCGATCAAGAACAGCTCTGCCTCGCGACGAGCCTCTTCTAGGTCGTCCAATTGTGCAAGCGAGGCAGCAAGAAATTTACGTGAGTTGGTTCGGTAGGTTTCATCCCGGCGGAGAGTGGCCTTCGCCCCGTCATAATTGCGGGTAGCGTATTGGGCCTGTCCAAGATGACAAAGATACCAGCAGGGTGGATGCGGATTGAGCCGCAGCGCCTTCTCGATCTGTGCCAGTCCGTCGGCGACCCTGCCGTCGAGAACTGACATGTCCGACATCGCAGCCCAGGTATCAGCATGGTTGGGATCCAGCTCCAAGGCCTTGGCGAAGGCCGCCTCTGATTCCTCCCATCGCCGCTCGTAAGCTAAAATGGTCCCCAGAACATAACGGCACCCGGCATCGTTTGGATCGAGGCTGACTGCTCTCTGCGCGAACGTCGTCGCTGTCCGGCGATTGAGATCTTCCGGTTCTCCAAAATGAGACCAGGCGAGCCACCGATTATAGGCGAGCAGCCCAAGCGCCTCGGCATATGATGGCTCAAGCTCAACAGCACGTTGGAGCAGCATATAGGCCTCGCGCGCGGTATGCGGCGACTCTTCCGTCAAGCGCCGAGCGCGGACACAAAGATCGTACGCCTCAAAGTGCTTCGGCCGATTACGTTGTATCGGCACAGCCAGCCGTCCGACAAGCGCCTCAACAATCTTGGCATTAACTTCGTCCTGTAGCTCGAAGACATCTTCCATCGTTCTGTCAAAGCGATCAGCCCACAGGTGCTGGCCGGCACGGGCATCGAACAGCTGCGCATTGATGCGAACACGGCCCGCTGAGCGTCTCGCGCTCCCTTCCAGGACAAAGCGGACACCGAGGTCCTGGGCCACCACCCGCACGTCGATCTGCTTGCCCTTGTACGCGAACACCGAGCTGCGCGCGATGACGAACAGTCCAGGCCTTCGAGAGAGGTCGGTGATCAGATCCTCTGTCAAGCCGTCGACAAAATAGCCGTCCGCTTCATCCCCGGTTATATTGGTGAAAGGCAACACCGCGATCGAGGGGCCATCGGGCAGCGGGAATATGCTTTGCAACTGATCTGGCCAGTGCCAGACGTGGACCGGGCGGATAAGGTTCTTCAGGTGGCATTGGCCTGCGTCGAAGAACCGCTCGTCGATACTGCCGGCGATCTCGCCATGAACGTCCGCTGAAATGCAAATGCCGCCCGGTGCGGCCGCCGTTTGAAGGCGCGCCGCGACATTTACCCCGTCGCCAAGCAGATCTGAACCGTCGTCGATGACATCCCCCAGGTTCACGCCTATCCGCAAGAGGAGGCGCCGGTCTCCGAGATCCTCAACAGCAAGGGTGGCTCGTTGAATTTCCAACGCTGCTTTGACCGCATCCATTGCGCTACCGAACTCGATCAGGAATCCGTCGCCCAGAACCTTGAAGATGCGACCTTTGTGGCGCGTCGCAGCAGGCTCGATAATTCCAAAGCGCAGCTCCCTGACGTTTGCCAAGGTTGCGGCTTCATTGGCTTCCATAAGGCCCGAATATCCTACCACGTCAGCAACGACAATGGCAGCAAGGCGGCGTTGAAGAGATTGATCTGTCATATGAGGACAAGCCTAACGACCTGCCTCGTAAGGTACTGTTCACCCGCAGATCAGTCAACAAGCCGAAAAATACGATCGTTTCGCAGACCAGCGAATAGAGATCTGCGCCTTTGGAGGTCTCGGTTCACCAGGCTAGACATCGAGTTATAAAAAAAGCCCATATCTCGTTTCTTGGAGATCGCACAGGTATCACACAGATCATTGGATACCCGTCCCGCCCATCGCCTACCTTCTTCCAGGCGGATTGGTCCTGCTCCATTCCTCGTATTCACTGCGGGCATCGTCGTGCAGTGGATAATAGCGTTGCAGAGATCCGCCCTGCATGAGTTTCATCCGCGAAAATTCTTCCCAGTCGTGATGCGTTTGCGATTCTTCGATAACCTTGCGGGCCATCGCGACGGGAAGCACCACCACGCCGTCATCATCAGCCACGATGATGTCACCTGGAATTACCGTGACACCGCCACAGGCAATCGGAACATTGACAGCGTTAGGGTAGATGCTCGTCTGGACGTGATAATTTGGCGTCCAGCCGCGAAGCCACAGGGAAAGATCTAGCTTTTCGACATTGGGCCTGTCTCTCATGCATCCGTCGATGACGATGCCAGCACCGCCGCGGCCTTTGAAATAGGTCGACATCATGTCGCCGAAGACGCCGGAGCTCATGTCGCCACGTGCATCGACGACGACGACATCGCCTTCCTGGACGTGGTAGAGGACGTGGCGATGCAGCTGCGTTTCAGGATCAGCATACTCTCCTTCGCTAAAGAGATCCGGCCGCTGGGGCATGAACTGGAGCGTCAGTGCCGGTCCGACGATCGACTTGCCTCGCCTCTGTGAAGTGGGACCGACCATGTGCGGATAGCGAAACCCCATATGCCCGAGTGTGCCGGCAATCGTCGCCGCGCCAATCTCCTTTAATGCATCGATCAATTCCTTGGGCGGTCGCGTAATGTCGGGCGTCTGCGTCATGACAAGCTCCAATGTTGAGTGGATTACCAGTTGGTGACGGAACCATCACGGCGCCTGAGGTGAGGGGCTTCCCAGAAGCGGAAGCTTTGTGCCGCAATTGCATCCTCGTTTACCTCAACGCCGAGCCCAGGCAGGGCGTTGACCGGGTAGTCGGTCCCGTCGAGCCTCGGCTGCACGGGAAAGAAGTCAGAGTTATCAAAGCCAAGTTTCGTCTCAGGAGCTCTGGTCTCCAACCAAGCAAAGTTGGCTACAGCAGCCGCAAAATGGATCGTCGCGGCCGTGCATACAGGACCAAGCGGATTGTGCGGCATCAGATCGACATAATGCGCCTCACTCCAACCGGCGACCTTCATAGCTTCGGTAAGGCCGCCGACATTGCAGACGTCGATCCGGTTGAACTGGTGAAGATCTTGCTCGATGAAGGGTAGAAACTGCCATTTGCTGGCGAACTCTTCCCCTATGGCAAATGGAATGTTGGTCATCTTGCGTAAGGATTCATATGCGCTTGGGGTCTCATCCCTGATTGGCTCCTCAAGAAAATCCAGTACGCCACTCCCGAGCTTGCTGCAGAAGCTTGCAGCTTCCGCAACCGATAGCCGGTGATGATAGTCGATGCCGAGGACGACGTTGTCGCCCAGAACCTCGCGGGCCTTGTTCAGCACCGCCGCAGTCGCGCCAATCGACTCTCGTGGTTCGAAGACCTCGCGGTTGCTTTGTCCGGCCGGAAAGAAGCGGATCGCCTGCCAACCCTGTTCGCGCAGCTCGCTCGCACGGTCAATCGCAGCATCGCCCTCCGCCTCATCGCCGGTAGAGGCAAAGGTCGGTATGCGCTCGCGCTGTTTGCCACCCAGAAGGTCGTAGACCGGTACGCCCAGCGCCTTACCCTTGATGTCATGGAGGGCAATATCGATCGCGGAAATCGCTGCCTGCAAAACGCGCCCGCCTTCGAAATACTGGCTGCGATAAAGCTCTTGCCATATCCGCCCTATCTGCATCGGATCGCGGCCGATCAGGAATTCGCGATAATGTTCGATTGCGCCCGCAACTGCTTGCTCTCGTCCGCTTAAGCCGCTCTCGCCCCACCCGAAGATCCCGCAATCTGTTTCGACTTTGACCAGCATCTGATTGCGGATGCCGACCCAGATCGGATATGGCTTGATCGCCGTGATTTTAAGTTTCGTCGTCATCGACGCCTCGTGTTGCGCATGCGCGTCATCTCAATCTGCCTTGAGAGCCATTTCTGTTTCGCCGTCGAACAAGTGGATCCGCTCCTGATCGAACTCTAGCCAGATCGGTTCATCTGGAGCGACGACAACGGCTGGCGGCACGCTGATATTGACGATAGCGCCGGACAGGAAGGCCTGTACGAAAGTGACGTCTCCTGTCGGTTCAACCGTGTAGGCTTTGGCGGGGACAGTTCCTGGGGTCGCAGTCTTATGCAGTTTGATGGTCGAATGACGCGCACCGAGCACGACCTTCTTGGATGCCGCTTTGGCGACCTTCCTGGCATTCTCCGGCGAAAGTTCCAGTCGCCAACCTTCCGCGCTGGTCAAGACCGTATTGCCTCCTGCGGTGGATGCTTCCAGCGGAACGAGGCTCATCGCCGGACTGCCGACGAAGCTTGCCACGAACATGTTCACGGGATTGGCAAAGACTTGTGCCGGCGTATCGTATTGCTGCAGATAGCCACCGTTCATCACCGCCATTCGGTCGGCCATCGTGACCGCTTCAAGCTGATCGTGCGTCACGTAGATGATTGTGGCTTTCAGATCTTGGTGAAAACGCTTGATCTCCGAACGCATCTGCACGCGGAGCTTGGCGTCGAGATTGGAGAGCGGCTCGTCCATCAGGAACACGGCCGGATCGCGTACGAGGGCGCGGCCGAGCGCCACGCGCTGCTGTTGGCCGCCCGAAAGCTCCCGCGGCTTGCGCTCCAGCAACTGCGTCATGTCCAGGACGCGTGCAGCTTCCCTGACTTTCCTGTCGATCTCGTCCTTTGGCAGTTTGCGCATCTGCAGCGGGAAGGCCAGGTTTTTATAGACCGACTTCTGAGGATAGAGAGCGTAGTTCTGGAACACCATCGCGATGTCCCTGTCCTTGGGGTCGAGATCATTGACCACCCGGTCGCCGATGACAATATCGCCAGACGTCACAGACGTCAGCCCCGCCACCAAGTTGAGCGTTGTCGTCTTGCCGCAGCCTGACGGGCCGACGAGTGCCACGAACTCGCCGTCGTTAACAGTCAGCGTGACGCTCTTCACAGCATTGAAGCTGCCATAATTCTTGATCAGATCTTTGAGGACCACATGGGCCACGAGCAACTCCCTAATGCTTGACTGCGCCTTCGGTGAGGGCGCGTACGAAGTATCGTTGCAGAAGCAGAAACAGGACGACGACCGGTACGCTCATGATGAAGCTGGCCGCCATGAGACCGGGAAAGTCGGTGGTGTTCTCTGAGAAGAAACGCTGGATGCCAACGGGTAGGGTCAACTGTTCATTCTTCGACAGGAACGTGTAGGCATAAATGTATTCGTTCCATGCGCCGATAAACGAATAGATCGCTGTAGCGATGATCCCAGGCGTTGAGAGTGGCACGACAATCAGCACGAAGGCCTGGAAACGGGTCGCCCCGTCAATGCGTGCGGCCTGCTCCAGTTGGATGGGAATATTGTCGTAGAAGCCTTTGAGGAGCCAGATTGCGAGCGGCAAGCCAAATGTAAGGTAGGTCAGGACGAGGGACCCATGGGTGTTCACCAGCCCTAATGCGCGCATGAGAATAAACAGCGGCACGAGGAAGATGACTGCCGGGAACATATTGCGAAGCAAGACAGCGAAAAACAGGAAGTTCCGTCCCGGGAAGGTGAAGCGGGAAAACGCGTAGGCAGCCGGTACCGCCACGACAACCGACATTATTGTAGTCGCCGTGGACACGAAAAGGCTATTCCAAAAGAAACGCAGGAAGTCTTGGCCGACGCTGTTTTGGGGATCAAGCAGCTTTTGGTAGCTGGCAAGAGTGGGTTGGTCCGGCCACCATTGGGGCGGGAACTGCATTGCGGCAAAACCAGATTTGATTGATGTCAGCAGCATCCAGACCATCGGCAAAGCTGTGTAGAGCAGCATGAAGAGCAGGAACACCCGGCCGCCCCACCGCCATCCGTCGATGGTTGTGCGGCCGCGTGCCTGCCTGGTCTGCGCGGTCCCGGGAATTGTGCTCATTCGCTTCCTTCCTTTTGCCCATTGGCGCTTAGCGCGCGAACATAGAAGTAGCCGAAAGACATCAGGATCAAGAACAGCAGGACCGAGTAGGCCGATGCCACACCCCACCGCTGGCGTCCGAACGCGAGTTCATAGATATGCGTGATCCAGATGTGCGATGCGTTCGATGGTCCCCCGCCCGTCATGATCCATGGGATGATGAAGGAATTGAAGTTGGCCACCGCCAAGAGCAGGATCGTTACCGTGGAGACATTTCTGACATGCGGGAAGGTGACGTGCCAGAACCGCTGCCAGGCATTGGCGCCGTCAACTTTCGCCGCACGCAGCAGTTGATCGGGCACTGTTTGTAGGCCAGCCATCATCATGATCATGGCAAACGGGAACTCTCTCCAGATGTTGACGACGATAAGCGAGGGCAGCACCGTATCGACACTGTCGATGAAATTCGGTGGCCGGTCGGCAAGGCCTACGCCGACCAATACCGCGCCGATCACACCAAAGTCCGAATGGTAGATCCACTTCCAGATGTAGGATGCGGCGACTGCACTGATAACCCAGGGGATGATCAGGATGGCTCGCAGGATTGCACGGCCGGCGAAGTCACGATGGAGCGCCAAAGCACAGGCGAACCCAAGAACGAAGGAGATGAAAGTTGACCCGAGGGTCCAGATGAGGGTGTTTTTGGTCACAGTCCAAAACACCGAACTTTTAAGGATGGCAGTGTAGTTGTCGAGGCCGACGAAAATCTTGTCTTTGAGCTGTAGGCCGGGCGGCGTGTTAAAGAAAGACAGCTCGATCGTATAGTAGATCGGGTATGCTATCACGATGAGCATCACTGCGATCGACGGCAGAACGTATGCGTAGTCAGCACGATGGTCCCAGATCTTTCGCAACAAACCGGGCCTGTATTGTTCAAGCGGCCGGGAAACGTCTGCCTTTCCAGTCAAGATCGCCACTACGCTAGGCCCTCATCCTTTGAGACAAAGCCGGCTGCGGGTTTCTCAGCAGCCGGTTAGATCGTCGGATCTGGGCTAGAGCCCACCGTCCATTATTTCTTTAACTTTCTTGGCGGCATCGTCGGCTGCCTGGTCGACCGTCATCGCACCAGTCAAAGCGTTCTGCAGCATGTCCGGTACGATGATGTTCATGATCTCGGGAGACTGCGGTAGTGCGGGGAACGGAATGCCAAACGGCAGCATCGATGTGGTGACGTCAAGGAATTTGATCTTGTCCAGACGGTCCTTCATCCACTTGGTCTTGAAGCCGTTGAGGTTGCCTGGGTTCGAGCCGACATAGGCCAACTTCAAGGACCATTCAGGGCTGGACCACATGCAGACGATAGCCTTCGCGGCTGGTTCGTCCACCTTGCCTCCTTCCACGTATTCGGGTTTGAGGATATGAATGTTTGAACCGCCAAAGACAACGGCACGCTTGCCGTCGGGGCCGGTCGGAATGAGTCCGTAACGCATATTGTCGATGACCGTCTGCGCCTTCTCCTTATCCGTAGCGGTCGCCTTCTTTTGCAGATCCAGCATGACGTCGTAGTCAGACGGATGAGAAACCATCATACCAAGCTGGCCAGCCAGGAAAAGCGGCTGATTGTCTGCCTGCTGGTTTGTAAGAGCTGAGACAGGTACGGATTTGTCACGAACATACATGTCATAGGAAGCCTGCAATGCGGCCTTGCTTTGAGGGCTGGCAAGTTCAACCTCTTTGTAGGTCGGATCCTTGGATGCCTCGTCAAAGACACCTCCGCCATAGGCCCAAAGCTGCGGCATAAAGCGGTAAGGCGTATTGCCGGCGTTCTTGCGAGCCACGAGGCCGTAGCCCGAGATTCCAAGCTTGTCGTGGATCTGCTTGGAATACTTGACAACATCGTCCCAGGTTGCTGGAGCCTTGTCGGGGTCGAGGCCAGCTCTTTTGAATATGTCGGCATTCCAGATGAAGGCCATCGTTTCGTTATTGGTCGGAATGCCGTAGGGCACACCGTCCCAGCTGACGGCCTTCATGGCGCCAGGCCAGAAATCATCCGTTGAATAACCAACATCCTCTGGCTTCAGAGGCTGAAGATAGCCCTTGGCAGCAAACTCGACGCCTCCCAGGATCTGCAGGCGAACCGCCATCGGAGCGGCATTGCCGAGCAGTGCGGTGCGGAATTTATCGAGCAGGTCGTTGTAAGTCAGCCCCTGTTCCTCGAGCTGAATATTCGGGTAGGTCTTGCGGAAGGTCGCAAAGAAATCCTTGTAATATTGCCGCAGCGAGTCTGGATCGCCTTCGAAGATACCCTGGTACCAGAACGTCAGACGTCCTTTGTAGTCCAGGGGCGTAACCTTGCTGCAATCGGCCGCGGTATCGAAGTCCTGTGTGCCAGCAATAGAACGAACGTAGTCCGGTGACCACTTGCTCAGGTCCACCGACGCGCCAAAAGCGGAAGTAGACAGCATAGACACCAGCATAGCAGTCGAGACGGTGCTGCGCAGGACGGCACCTCCGAGTGAAATCCTCGTCATAGGTATCCTCCAGGTTCTCCCAAGCCGCTCTGCTCAGGGCAGGCGGTCCACGCTCGTGGGACTGACCTCCTCAAGCCAGTGTATCCCATGACGCAGATTATACGTTTTCAGATCAAGGAATGTATGTCAATCGACAAAATCGTACATTGTTTGGCTGAGATTTGCATGATAATTGGGAAAATACAGTATTCATGGGGAACATTTTGACCGAGACGACTGAGTTCAGAGCCATGCCACCCGAAGGCATCGACGCAGATGGCGCATCGAGCGAGGGAGCCACCCTCTACAAACTGATCAGAGATGACATCATCGAGGGTCGGCTTGCAGCAAACGAGCGGCTGGTTGCGACCGATCTCGCCCGACGCCACGGCACATCGACCAATCCGGTTCGCGAGGCCTTGCAGCTGTTGCGTGGCGAAGGTTTCGTTACCTTCGTGCCAAACCGCGGTGCGCGTGTGCGGCCTATCGATCAGGACTTCGTTCGGGATGTCTACGAGATTGGCGTGTTGATCGAGCCGGCACTGACGCGATGGTTCGTCACCATGGCGACCGTGGAAGACATCGCAGAACTCGAGCGCATTCAGGATTTGATCGAGCAGAACAACTTCAGCGACCCATTCAAGCATAGTGAGCTGGATACCGCTTTCCACACGGTGATGTATCAGAAACACTATAACCGTCACGCCGCCGAGCTTTGGTGGAAGCATCGTGAAGTTCTGAGGGCGGTCGGCCGGCGTTTCAACTTCACGCTCGCCCGGCGCGCAGCCATCCTCAGCGAACACCGTGAACTTATTGCGCTCGTGAAGGCCGGAAATGCTGATGCGGCAGCCGAACTCATTGCGCGCCACGTCGAGGGTTCGGGCCGACATCTCCTGGAACATATGAGGGCACGTAGCGCGGCCCGCGCGGGATAGGACAAGCCGGCAAACATCTGCTCAGTTCAAAAGGTAGCCCAGATGAAAATCACAAGCGTACGGCCGTGGCTCATCAAGTCCGATGCGTCTTACTGGGGAGAATTCCTTTTCGTGGAGGTAACGACAGACGAGGGGGTGAGTGGCTGGGGCGAAATAACAACCACGACGAAGCTCGCCAATCGCGCGCTCTGCACAATCCTTCGCCAGATCGGTCAGGCTCTCAGAGGCGAAGATCCCGCCCGTATCGAATATCTGTGGCACAAAATATTCCGCAGCTTCACATACATGGGCAGCAGGGGTGCTGCGGTCGAATGCGTAAGCGCCATCGACATCGCTCTGTGGGATATCCGCGGCAAGGTCCTCGGCAAGCCGATCTACGAGTTACTTGGCGGGCCTGTGCGCGACGAGATCGCCCTCTATACCCATCCCAACCAGGCGAAATTCACCAGCAAAGAGGCTGTCATCCGCGAAATTCGGGATATTGTCGATTCCGGCCACACAGGACTGAAGTTCGATCCGTTCCCTCATCAAGGCCGCGGTGCCGATGGAATCGCGCGTGAACAGCGGGACGGTTATCTCGACGGCAGCATGACCCGCAGGGACGAACGCGAAGCCGCCGAGCTGACGGAACTGATCCGCGAGACAGCAGGCCCGGACGTCGACATTCTCATTGACGCCCACGGCCGGTTCGATGTCCCAACCGCCATCCGTCTTTGCCGCAGCCTTGAAGAAGCAGGCCAGATCGACTGGTTCGAAGAGCCTTGCCCACCCGAGAGTCTAAACGCGCTCAAACAGGTCCGGGAAAAGGTAAATGCTGCAATTTCATGGGGGGAACGTGGTCATACCAAGTGGGACTTCGTTCCCATGCTCGAAAACAAGCTCGCCGACTACATCATGCCGGATGTCACCTGGACCGGCGGCATTACCGAGCTCAAAAAGATCTCGGCGCTGTGCGAGGCCTATTATATCCCGGTCTCCCCGCATGACGCCGCCGGCCCGATCAACGTGGTTGCGGGCGCGCAGGTGATGATGACCGTCCCGAACTTCTACAAGCTTGAGACGTCGGAATGGAACCTCGGCAAATATGATCACCTTATCGACCGGCCGCTGGATGTCTCGAACGGCAATCTCAGGCTTGCCCAAAAGCCGGGCCTCGGCGTCGAGATGAACCGCGACTACCTTCAAGACCACGAGATTGAATTGGACTGACCGACGTTTTCGGCTGTGTCGGCCGTGCGGCGACAAGCCCTATCGACTAGCGAGGAATCAAATCATGCGAGAGGTAGATGGAGCGGAAGAAGCGCTCAATCGGATAAACTTGAATTCAAAACCGTCCGAACTTCGCATCACGGATATGCGGGTCGCCGAGATCAACGGTGCCCCGTTCACCTCTGCGCTTCTCAAGATCTATACGAACCAGGGAATTGTCGGGTTCGGCGAGGTTAGAGACGGGGCTAGCGCGACCTACGCTCTTATGCTGAAAAGCCGCTTGCTGGGGGAGAACCCCTGCGACATCGATCGCCTGTTCCGGCGTATCAAGCAGTTTGGTGGACACGGGCGCCAGGGCGGTGGCGTGTCGGCGGTTGAAATTGCTTTGTGGGATCTTGCCGGCAAGGCCTATGGCGTTCCGGTCTACCAGATGCTTGGCGGACGATTTCGCGAGCAGGTGCGCGTCTATTGCGATACCGACGCCACCGTGCCGAGCGGCACGGAGACCGGAAAGCGCCTGAAGCAGCGCATGGAACTCGGTTTCACGTTCCTGAAGATGGATCTCGGGCTGATGCAGATTGCTGATGTGCCAGGAGCTGTCGTGTTTCCCGCAGGATCGCTCGAGGGATACCGCAAAAGCCCGGTGCGTGGGCCGCTGAAAACCATGGATGAGCGCCGTCTGCGCAATGCCGCCTACGATCTGCACAACGTTCAGCACCCGTTCACCGGCCTCCACTTTACAGACAAGGGCCTTGACCTGCTTGAGAAGTACATCGCCGAAGTTCGTGAAGTCATCGGCATGAATATCCCGCTGGCAATCGACCATATTGGCCATATTTCGATGCAGAACGGCATTCGCCTCGCCAGGCGGATCGAGAAATATGTCCCGGCCTGGCTCGAAGACGTGATCCCCTGGCAATATGCGCAGCAATATCGTCAGCTGCAGGATTCGACCACCGTCCCGATCTGTACCGGCGAGGACATCTACCTGAAGGAGGGGTTCAAGCCGCTTCTCGACGGCGGCGGCGTCTCCGTTATCCATCCGGATCTGCTGACCAGTGGGGGGATACTGGAAACCAAGAAAATCGGCGACATGGCACAGGAATACGGTGTCGCGATGGCAATCCACATGGCGGAGAGCCCCATCGCCGCGATGGCGGCTGCCCATGTTGCGACCGCGACCGAGAATTTCATGGCGCTCGAATATCATTCGGCCGATGTCGACTGGTGGGACGACATCGTCACCGGCCTCCCAAAGCCTCTCGTCAAAGATGGCTTCATCACCGTACTGGACAAGCCGGGCCTGGGGATAGACGACGTCGTCGATGAAGTCATCTCACGTCATCTGCAGCCGGGCGTTGCCGGGATTTGGGAGCCTACCGACCGCTGGGACAACGAGTATTCCTGGGATCGTACCTGGAGCTGAAGCGAGGAGGAACGAAGATGAAGATCACCGATCTGCGCTGCGCCGTTATCGGCAAACATCCTATCGTCCGTGTCGTGACGGATGAGGGCCTCTATGGGCTTGGCGAAGTCGAATTCACGAAGTCCTACCTAAAACCGTTTGTGCTGCATTTCCGCGATGCGCTGATTGGCGAAGACCCGACCGACGTCGAAAGAGTGATGCTGAAAATCCGCCAACGCGGGTCTTTCAAGCCATATGGGGCTGCGGTCAGCGCAATAGAGCATGCGTTGTGGGATATTGCCGGCAAGGCGGCGAGCGTCCCCGTTTACAAGCTGCTCGGTGGCAAGGTACGCGACAAGGTGCGCGTCTACAATGGCTCTATCCGCCAGAAGCGCACCGGCGATCGGCCGGAGGATTACGCTGCCGACGTCAAATGGATGATGGAGCAGCCGCAGAACTTCTTTATGGTGAAGCAAGGGATCTCGTTCCATTCGAATATGAAAGACAGCATCGAGGGCTTCCACTACGGCGTAACGCAGAAGAAGGCTGGCTATCACGGCGCAATGGATCAGGGCGTAATCAGCGAGCGCGGCTTCAACCACATGCTCGACTGCGTGATCGCGATGAAGGAGGTGCTGGGCGATAAGGTCAGTCTAGCGCTCGACTGCGGGCCGGGCTGGATGCTGCCGGATGCGATTAAGTTCGCGCGAGCGGTGGAGAAGTACAATTTGATGTGGCTCGAGGATATGTTGACCGGGGACTATGTTCCCTGGGTCAATCCCCAGGCCTATCGCGAACTGACCACCTCCACCTCGACACCGATCCATACCGGTGAGCAAATTTACCTGCGGCACAATTTCAAGGAATTGATCGAGACGCAGGCAGTGCGCGTCATCGGGCCGGATCCAGCTGACATTGGCGGCATTGCCGAACTCAAATGGGTTGCCGAGCATGCGTACATGCACTCGATCCTGATGGCGCCGCATGGCACTGCCAACGGCCTTTTGGGCCTAGGAGCGCTGATCAATGTCTGCGCCACCTTGCCGGCAAATTATGTCGCATTCGAATATCCAAGCGCCTCCGACGCCTGGTGGGAGGATCTGGTCATTGGCCTGCCGCCGAAGATCGTAAAGGACAGCATGGTGGACGTGTTAGAGGCTCCGGGCCTGGGCGTCGATATAGATGCTGAGCGTGCTAAGAAATATCTTATGGAAGAGGATGCGGATTTTTTCGCCTGAACGTCCTCGCCTGACGTGGAAGCTCCTTTCGTAGCAAAGAGATCGCCATCGCGGAGAACTTCAAACGAAGTGCGGGCGCAAGTTGGCGTCCACGCCATTGACTGCGATCGACCCGTGCGAAGGTTGGACATCGCACGTGCTGGGCCGATAACCAAGTCTTTTCAGCAGCGCGTTTTGATCGATGATCTCCGCGTTCAGCTCTGGCTGTCCTTGAGTGCCCGACTTGCTGTGGTCCCCGATATGTCTTGCGAGAGCGCGTAAGGTCGCTCTAGGCTGCTGTTGCATCATTTGTTGATTTTGCTGCCCACGTCTGATGGTCAAAGTGTCAATTCAAACCTGGAAAGCCAAAAACGCAATCAAACAACTGTCACAAGCCGCACTATAGTGCGCTATTTCGTGCCCTGAAGGGCGACTTAAAGGCCTGCAGAAGATGACCTTAGCTTGCGGGACATACAGTTAGTTCTGAGCGCAGAACCACTTTTGCGGGATTTAAAATGCAAGGTTGAACAAGATCCTGCCCCATTGCAAGGTGCCGCAATTTCATCGCGCCATTGTGGCAGCCATTGCCCTACCGACGCTCGGGAGCCTGCCCACCGGAAGTCACCAAGCCCGCGGACAAGCGATCGCGGCTTCCGCTCTAACGCCACGGATCTCTTTGCTCATCGCACGGGTGTTGCGCAGCGCGAGGCGGTTTTTATGCCGATTGCGCAGATGGCCGGCGAAGCGCAGCATACTCCCAAGCGCCTGTGGCGAGCAGTGCCGCCGTGGCGGCGATGTTCATACCGTAGAGCGGCAGCAGCGGCGTAGCGATTGCGATTGCCAGAAGTCCAACGAGGCCTGCGGCATGCGAAAACGGTATCCGCTCCGCCGCGGCCAGTTTTAGCCAAATGTTTCCACATAGGAACAGGAATGGCCCCCCGGCGATTGCTGCAGTGGCCCTCAGGTCAGCTTGCTCGTGAGGGTGCGAGAGCGCAAAGTCTTCGCCAACCGCTGTCAATATGATGCCGGCGACGATCGGCAGATGACCGTAGGTGAAAAGATTGTGCGCCACAGCTTCCGGCTTGGATGTCACCTCGGCCTTTTCCGCGGCCTCTTCTTGGCCCTGGTGAAAATAAATCCACCACATGGCGACTGTGGTTAGAAAGGCCCCACAAAATACCAAAAAAGTTAAATCTGTGCCCATGTGTTCGGCAGCGTTACGCCCGGTTGTCAAAATGGTCTCGCCGAGGCAGATGATGACGAACAAAGCGCAGCGCTCAGCAAGGTGCTCACCGTTCAGGTGCAGCGTTTCCTTTTCGGATCCTCCCAGGCCTGGAAAGCGAAACCGCAACAATGGCGCACTATATTCCAGCCCCAGAGCAATGCTCCAGATGGACAGCCGCCATTCGAATGAAGCCAGCCCGCCTCCGATCCA
Organism: Rhizobium sp. 10N427; assembly: GCF_056394605.1. Lineage (NCBI taxonomy): Bacteria > Pseudomonadati > Pseudomonadota > Alphaproteobacteria > Hyphomicrobiales > Rhizobiaceae > Rhizobium > Rhizobium sp. 10N427. The sequence goes on from NZ_JBFTID010000015.1 coordinate 76,743, forward strand.
GAGCGTTCCGGCAGCGCATGCCCAAACGGTGATGCGAAGGAAGGTGGAAGCCGACTTGGGATCATGACGGCGAAATGCGAACCATGCAAAAAGTGACCTTCCGATCTGCATGCCAACGTAAATGACGGCAAATGGCAGAGGATGGTCACCGAAAGCTTCAGGAAGGGCGATAGCCAAGAGAATACCCGCAAACATGAGCGCGAACAAAAGTAAGCGGACAGGCTCGCTGTCGGTATTTAGAAGGTTTGTGACCCAGGTCGTATTGATCCAAAGCCACCAGATCGCCAGGATGAGCAGTAGGGCTTCTCCTGCGGTCGCTGAGGTGAAATCCTCCGCAAGAGTGTGGGACAACTGGATCAGCCCGAATACAAAGACGAGATCGAAAAACAGCTCTGGGAAGCTTGCTTTCGACTTTTCCGCGTCCTTGTCACGGAGCCAGGCCCGGCCAGATTTTCTCGCCTTCATTGAGATGTCCATCGACCAGGGTTAGCGTTGCCAGCGGCCCTCATTGTTATGTGGTTCTCCTTTGGTCGCAGCGAAACGCCAATGTGGGCAACTCTTGCCCTCGCAAACCAGTGACGCGCTTCAAGGCTTGGCCGTCACTCGCCACACCTTGTTTCCGACATCGTCGGCAATGAGTAAAGCGCCGGTTTTATCGAGCGTCACGCCGACCGGCCGGCCTTGCGCCTGTTCCTGATCGTTCAAGAACCCGGACACCACATCCTTCGGCGCGCCACTGGGCCTTCCCTCTGAAAATGGCACGAATATCACCTTGTAGCCGTTGAACGCATTGCGGTTCCAGCTGCCATGCTCGCCGACAAAGGCGCCGCTTCGATATTCTTCAGGCAAGCTCGTGCCGTTAGAAAACGCCATGCCGAGTGGGGCGACGTGGGAACTGAGCGCATAATCGGGGACAATCGCTTTGGCGACGAGGTCAGGCCGTTGCGGCATGACGCGCGGATCGACGTGCTGGCCGTAGTAACTGTAGGGCCAGCCATAAAAGCCGCCCTCTCTGACGGAAGTCATGTAATCAGGCACCAAGTTTGGTCCGAGCTCGTCACGCTCGTTGACCACCGTCCAGAGAGCCTTTGTCTGCGGTTCGATGCTCAGCCCATTTGGATTGCGCAAACCGCTTGCGAAAACGCGGTGCATTCCCGTCTGCCGATCGATTTCCCAGATCGCTGCCCGGTCTTTCTCCGCCTGGATGCCGTTTTCCGTAATGTTACTGTTTGAGCCGACACCCACGTAAAGCAGCGAACCGTCCGCGCTCGCCGTCATGCTTTTTGTCCAGTGATGGTCGATTGGCCCTCCAGGAAGATCTGTTAGTACCGTGCCAGGCTCGGTAATTTTTGTCTCGCCCGGCGTATAGGCATAGCGCACAACCGCGTCGGTATTGGCGACATATAGATCGTTTCCGACAAGAACTACGCCGAAGGGCGAGTTCAAATGATCGAGGAAAACGTCTTGAATTTCGGCCGTCCCATCGCCATCGGCGTCTCTCAGCAGCGTGATGCGGTTGCTTTTGCCGCTGCTTCCGGTTCCTCCAGTCGCGAACGACTGAACTATACCCATGATCAAGTCTTTTGGACGCTTCGCTGACACCTCGGGAGGCGCCACTGACTCCACCGCCAATATATCACCGTTGGGCAACGTATACACTGAGCGCGGATGCTGTAATCCGGAGGCAAGCGCCTTTACTTCAAGACCGCTCGCGACAGTCGGCACTTTGCCGTCCTTCCATCCTACGACCTTGGCTATATGCATTGGCGGAATCAGATATTGGGATTGATCGGGAAGCTTTGGATCTGGCCCGATCTCTGCGTTTGGATCGGGCTCATTGTCGCTGCAGGCGGAAACCAAAAGGGCAGTCGAGGCGAAAAGTGTTGCCATAACAAAAAGGCGGGAACGTTGGCGCGCCATCATATCAATATCCTCTGGCGAACCGCCGCTCGGTGATGGAGCCGCAAATCGAAACCACCACGATGAGCACAAACGCCACGATCGACAAAGCTAGACCGAGGGGAACGACCGACGTCCAGGCATCGCGGCTATGGATCAGCGCGTTTACAAATGAAATAGCGAAAATCGCGATGCCACCAAGAACGTAGAGCGCTGAGGCGAGCCCGGCGAAGCGAAACCGACCACGCGCGAGATCAACAAGACCGGCAAGGAGGGCAACACCGCCGGTGACCAGCCCGGCTGCCAGAAGCCATGCAGAGAAATTCGCCCAGGTCATTTCTGCCGTCTGCCAATACGCAGTGTCAGTGAACAACGCACCAATGAAGCACGCCGCTGAAAAATGAAGCGGGATTGAGCGAAGGGATGGTTTGTAGATGGGGATGGAGGCTTCTACGGGGATCATGGGTCTATCCTGAGGAACGTCTTCGCGTTCTTCACAAACCACCACCGGTCGCAATTGTTCCCGCCCGTCATCGAACCGAGAAGCCAGCACGCAAGTTAGCTACGGCCACATAGACACGCTGTTTCGCGTGGGGGATGTTACAGCCCGGATCTCACAGGACGCAAACCAAGCCAGACATTTCTTTATCAGGCAAAATTTATAGTTCACTGGCCGCAGCGCGTGCTGCGAGAAGTCATTTTTCAAGGTGCAATAAGATCTTGGCGATCGGCCGCAATTTGCTACTATCCGATGATAGGTTCCACGGAGCAATGTGCCGGGGCCTCATCACCGCGCAAACGCACTGCCATTGAACGGGAAGCCGCTCTGTGGCCTCGCGAGGTCGATTTAAGAACTGATCCATCCGGTGTTTAAGCGGTACCGATCAATGCAGAACATCTTTGAAGTCAATGCGGGCAACAATGTCACCTGACTCATTCGTCAATTCAAACACCTGGTCTCGAAGGGCGGCACCGGTCCTCAAGCGCTCGGCAATCATTTCCCGCGCATTTGCTTTTGCCTCATCGATCGCGGCTTCAAGCGAACCGAGGTCACTACCTTCCGGATCTGCAATAAATGTTTCGCCATCTCGAATATTAAAAAAATAGCGCATGTTCTGCTCCGCGGGTCAGTGTCTTTTCTTGGAAATATCTCTTTTCCGAATGATGTGCGCTTCAGATTGTTCCGAGTATTATTCGGTTTCCCTATGCGCGCGGCCGATCAGCCTTTCGAATTCCTGTTCAGGGATACCATAGGATCCAGCAGCGAATTCCTCCAAGCCTTTCCGATCGAGGACAATGATCAAGCCACGATTTGAGCGGATCAGCCGCTCGCCCTCAAGCACGTGCAACGCCGTCGTCACACTTGGGCGACGTGTCCCAAGCATGAAAGCGATATATTCGTGCGTGATATCGAGTTCGTCTGAGCGGAGACGGTCGTGACACATCAAGATCCACCTCGCTAGGCGCTGCTCGATCCTATAGCGGGCATTTGCGAGCGCCGTATAGGCGACCTGTGTTGCGAACACATGCATGTACTTGATGAACGGGATCTGCAGTGAGGAACTCCTTGCCGTCAACTCCCGCATTACTTTGATTGGAACACGGTAACCCAGGCCAGCAACATGCATCTCAATCAAGTAGGGGACGATGTCATCGCCGATGATCGTCGAAGTTGGAACAAAACCTTCCGATCCGAACATCCCTGCCTCCGCCGACCTGTCATTCGGTGAAACGGTCATCACCGCGCCGATGCCCGACTCCGGAAAGTAAAGATACTCAAGTCTGCTGCGCGGCCGGGCGATCTCGAAATGTGCAGGCAGCTTAACCTTCTCAAGATACGGTTGCAGAAGCGTGAAGTCCGCGGGCATCAATGCGGCGAGCATCCGGTTGCCGACTTCGTCCTGGCGAAAGGTCAATTCAAACTCCTCAAGGCGTTATCGACGAACGAACGCGGCTTAATGTTAGCAAGACGCATTGTCTCAAAAAGCCACCGCTTCTTCCGCCAGTGACCCGGAAAACGGCCCGTTGACCTTTAAGAGCGCGACGGCGCAACCAGCGAGGTCCTCTTTTCCGGCGGCGATCGATACGGGTTGCATCTGACGTGCTTCGCAATCAACGAACATCCTAATATTTCCACTGTTCTGCTTGAACACAGCAGATATTCAACGAGTAAACAGCAGGCTGCGACAAATGTTCCAGTTTCGCGGCGTTGCAATCTCCGCCCAACGCGAAGAAGGTGGACTATCGGCAAATTTCGATCATCGTAATTTCCTTATGCCAGCGTCACGATAATACCCTTGACACGCCGGGGGACATCGCTGCGGTTAAAGTATGCCCTTGATCCGGTGTTCAGAGATCCATCCGGCTTCCTCCGCGCAGTCCATCAGCGGCTTCAGGATCGACAGCGTTTTGTTGCCAAAACGATGTCCCTTTTACTCTGTCGTGCGATTGTGTACCGCCTATCGCAGATGCAGTCACCCGGCCAGCAGTCGCAGCGGAAGTAGCCGCGACCGTTACAAGCCAAGCATTTCGAAAGACGATCAGTCATTCGCGTGCTCCCCATTGATTGCAGGAAGTGCCGAACGCTCCAGCGCTAGCAAGGAAGGCATCGTACTGCAGGCCGCCGCGGGATGTCTTACTCAAGAACTGCCGCGATCTTTTCGGCCGCCGACACTAGGATCTGGTGACAATGTGGAGGCGAGGGCCGGATAGCTGAGATTGGCATATCCAAACACGCTCGCCATACCTTGGCGGATTACCTGAAAGACGCCTTAGAGGATTTGGCTGTGCATCGGGGCTTTCATCCGGGGTGTTGTCCCGGTGAACATTCTACAGTGCGTAGTGGATATTGTGGTGATTTGCACGAAGCGACCACCAAATCAGGCCGCCTTCGGGTTGTCTTTTTCGTTTCAGAGATCGGGCCGCCTTCCGTTGCAAAAATACGGTCTTGCGAAGATGAGCCTGATGGCCAAACTCGCTTGTGACCAGCGAGAACGCTGCGGCCCACCACCCATTAGGTGCGTTAAAACAGGTCTTGATTTTCCGCCGCCTTCTCCTAAATCTTGCGCCGTCAAACACGCAACGAGGAAGGAGATGGCCATGGCGAACACCTCGTTTGACGCTCCGTTGTTCCTGAGGAAGCGGCATTATATTCAGGAACTCGCTAGCCTCGAAGATGTCTTTGACTTCCTCGACGAATGGGCGGAAGAGCAAAGAGATGCCACCTATGAGGTTATTGAAAAGGCTTGCCGCATGGCGGCCCAAGGTATCTTTCCTTTGCCAGCGTTCAGGGAAAACCTTCGTCGGTTCCTGATAAAGCACCACATGCTCGCAAACATTGAAGAGGTGCCCGTTGTTGCCAAGCGCCAGAGCGATCGGAACATCGGCTCGTAGGCGCCTTCATAGACACAGCGCAAATTCCACGCCCGCCGCCCTTTCATTCCGGTGGCGGCTTTTCACATCAGGAGATGCCTAGCTTCGTCATAGGATATGGACGCAACGATAGCGGCCTCATCGCAGCGTGGACGGCGCACTAGGCTTTATGTAGTGGACATGGCGGTGATTTGCGCGAAGGGATCCTAGGTTTGCGTCTAACTGCGCGCGCGTCTCCAGCCCGCCGCGCGCGCCTCGGCCTCTGAGCAGAACCCCCGTTCTCCATACTGGGGATAAATCTTGGTCTCTTCGTAATATTCCTGGCCTGGCACATGGTAAATGTGTTCTCGGCTTTGGATGCTGATGTTGCCCTTGATGTTGCAAGCACCACTGAGCGCTGATGTGGGGGTGAGAAGATTGACCGCATCGACGGCACCGTAACCAATCACGCCTGCGCCGATGACAGCCAGATAGAACGCCTTCATCGAGAAGAGCGGTGGCGCCTGCTTCACTCGGTATCGTGGGGCCGGAAATGAGCGGTGTGTCGGCATTCCAGAAGGATGCCGCGACCATGCGGGAACGCAAGGAAAAGTTGAGCTCCGGGTAAACTGAAGGTTGGCAATATCATTAAAAAGCCAAGCTTCGGGCGGCATAATCACAGAAGTGCTACGGCGCTAGATGGTAGCTCTCGGGCCGGTCAAGCACATTGCCGCGATGGTGCACCAACCGACCTACTAGGCGGTTCGCTTTCGTCTAGGCTTAACGGGCTTGACGGGCTCAAGCAGGACCGTAGCGGCTCTCTCCGCGTCGCGGGCTAAGCGCAACTCCCGCAGCTGCGATGTCTTCTTATCGCGAGCGGCATCCTGTGCAGCGATGATCGACATGGATTCCGTATGGGTGGCTTGTGCTTTGGTCGCTGGCTTGTTCATCACCTATAAGTAGTGCGCAAAATGAATCTTTCAATGGTTGGTAGGGACTAGGCGGGCGCGGGAAGCCTCACTGAGGCCATAAGGAAACGTTTCCGCCACGCCTCGTGAGCGAGGGGCGCTTACTATACGCTTCGGGGCCACCCATCAGACCCAAATGAGAGACCAGCGTCGAAAACAATTCCGAGCGCTCCCGTTAAGCCGCCCCTTTTAGCTTCGGCCTTGAAGATCGAGAAAAAGGCCCGCTCTAAGGCGGGGCGGGTGTGCGTATTGGAGTGTGTTGAGGCGATTACAACGCAGACGTCAGAGAACACACCTGCGTTTACAGGCCAGGGATAGTGAACGGCGTCAACCTTCGCACTGCCACCATTGGGGACCTCAAAGCAATGAACCATATGCTTGTGATGCTTGTCGCGGTGGGAAGACGCTCGGCGCGATCTGACGCTGCCTTCGTTCATGACAACTAAGAGCCCGATCAAGCAGCCATCCGATGTTCGGTGGAGCTAGAATGATGGTAGAACTAGATGCCGTGAGGCGACACTCGCCATTCGATGAGACGGACCACACTGACGCTATCCCTTGACCTACTGGATCTTCTCTGTACCCGATGGCGATGTGACCTGGGTTGGCCCGCCCCCACTGCCGCTAGGCGACGGCGATCGGTCTGTTTTTTCCGGCGGACGTGCACTGCCATCGGCCGCGTTATTATCGAATGTGCCTGCTCCGGATGGCTGTGTGTTTATAGGATCGTTCGATGTCGAGGCCGTTGGTTTGGCATCCGTGTCAATGCTTTCGCCCCATATACCGAGGCCAGCCCAGGCGATCAGCGCAAGCACAAGACCACTGATCAGCACGATCAGGACTGGCCTGCCGCGGTTTCCCTGCCTTGCTTGCGTGGCGGTTTCCGTCACATCTCTTTGGTCGCCATCGTTTCTCGTCATTCTGAAATCCTTCGAGCGAGCTGGAATTTCGCGGCCACCACATCGGAAGGCGCTATGTCCTAAGCTAGTCGTTGCCTGAAGGTTCCCGATATCGCACCAATGCTGTACGGGTTTCCGCTAGATCGGTGGGATTTCCTCCGGCGACATTATGGACCGCCCTGAATATCTAAACCGTGGGGATGGTCGGCCCGGCCGTCGAAGGTTGATCTATCCAGTGAGTCCGCGACCGGCATCGTGCGTCATACGTCGACGTAAATTGTCTTGAGTTCAAATTTTGAACGGCTAGCGTCAACGATCGCTGATGGACGGCAGGTGTACTTCAACTTGGTGCCGATCTATTTCGCTAAGCGTTAATATCTTTTCCTTCCAGAACGCCTCCGCCTCCGGAGTGTCCTTGTCCCAGGAACGGACACTAATGATGTTGTCGTCGATATTCGCAAGTCTGCGTCCGCCTAAGCGCACATATTCCTCTGCAAGTTTCCGTGATGTGCTTGTCATTAACTTTCTCCTTCACAAGGAAACACACGTGCGCATCAACAGTTCCTGCTCCGACCTATAATTGCATACCGACCACCTATCATAGCAAAGATCATGCCGGCATCGATCGGCTGTCCGAGACGCTGGACTGCGGGGTGTCTTACTCGTCGCCTGCACTCATCTTCCAATATTGATCGAAGCCGCGAAATGTTTCGCTGCCCCAACCGTTACCGAGAAGAAGTCGAGACTGTCAGCCGGAAGACGATCGGCCCGCAGCCTCACGCTGAGCTTTCAGCCGTTCGGTTTTCTCGCGGCGCGCGTCGATTTCCGCCCCGATGGTCGCCATCGCCAGATCGTTCGTGGTATCGAAGCGATCGCGGCGTTCCTGTGCCGTTAAGGTGTTCCGGCGTCGGATGTGTTCTGGATCTTGTTTGGACATGCCATCGAGCTAGGCCGCCGTCAGAAAGCGGCAAGCCGCGGGTCGGCAAGCGTCCTATACCGTACAGTTGATTAATCGGTAGTGGATAGCCGTAAGATAGTTGCCGGTCGGCGTCTAAGGGCCACGTCAACAGGCCGAGGCGAGTACGACCAGCGGCATAAGTTCGTAYGCTAGTTCACCCACTACCCGGTGACACGCTCTCATCCCCCTTATCGGGTAACGAACCTGCTCCAGGCGTCTTGGTTTCATCCTGAAGATGCGGTTTGTCATGGGGTCCGGCTGGCGGATTATCCACCCCATTGACCGGCTTCTTTCCAGTCTCCTCTATTGCCTGCTGGGCCTTCGTGTCCTTATTCATCTCGCAATCCCTTTCATCGGCCTGATTAAATCCCTGGTCGCTTGGATAGTTCCGCGCTTAGCCCGTGCGCGATCGCCACGCATTCCGCTTCGGCGTAATTTCGGATGCCGGGATTCATAGCAACCGTGAACGCGAACTTTATGATTTTAATCAGCCGATCAGCAATTTTAACAGTGAGCGCGCAACATTCTCTGGCGGCGGGAACGCTGTGCAGGAAATGCGACACCGCCGTTCACCCGTGTTCAGGCCTCCGCCCTTCAATGTCCTCCTTGCCCCGAGGTCTGGCGCGCTGGCCACACCTCGTAGGGGCCACGCTCGCAGAGTTCCAACGTCTTGGCATCGACGGCTTGGCCCGCTAGGTGCAACCGTGCCCAGTCGCTAATCCACTCGATTTTGGGACGAACGTGTTGTCTTTCGGGCAGGTCGGTGTTCGTCTTACGCTAAAGCCGTCGGCGCACCATGCCCTGGCGGCCTTGACTATTGCCTTGCTCTGAGCCTTCGTCAGGCCATGATCTGCCGTAATCTTATCGTTGTTATTTTCTCCCCATAGATCCCCCTTCAAATTCCTGCCGTCCGTCTTTCCCGCTGTCATTGACGTGCTGCGGCACGATCAGGCTCAAGCTTCAGATTTCCACAGTTTGTGAGATCAGCAGCGCGGAGCTAATCGAAACAAGGCTGTTGAGGTCTGTTCTCCTCCCTCGAGGATGGAATTGCTTTACCTAGGATTTTTTTGAGGCTGCGGCTGAAATTGAACGAAGATTGGCTGATGGCGTTTGAAACGGGCAGCGTTCCCCCTAGCTTGTACCAGCGGGGGTCGACCGAATCCGGCACAAGGGAGATGAGCCTATGCATTTCATTGTCAACGGAGAACAGATCGATGTCGAGGCAGACATCCGGACGTCGCTCCTCGATCTGCTCAGAAACTGCCTCGGACGTACAGGCACGAAAAAGGGATGCGACCAGGGCGCCTGCGGCGCATGCACCGTGCTTGTTGAAGGCGAGCGCATTAACTCCTGCCTTGCCTTGGCGGTGCAGTATCAGGGCCGCAAGATCGTCACTGTCGAGGGGTTGGCTCAAGACGGACATCTCAATCCGCTGCAGCAGGCATTCGTCGATCATGACGGGTTTCAATGCGGCTATTGCACTCCCGGTCAGCTCTGTTCCGCCATCGGCATGGCAAGCGAGATTGAGCGGGGCATGCCGAGTGCCGTTACAAAGGATCTGACGTCGCCGCGCATCGCTCTCGATCAGACGGAAATTCGTGAGCGGATGAGTGGCAACCTCTGTCGATGCGGCGCCTACAACGGGATCGTCGAGGCGATTTCCGAGACCCTTTCCGCCGGCAATCACCCTACAATCGGAGAGGGGGTCCGCGCATGAACATCTTCACCTACGAGCAGCCTGGCAATACTGCGAGCGCCATTGCGCTCGCCAAGACGAACGGTCGGGCAAAGTACCTCGGCGGCGGCACGAACCTCATTGATCTCATGCGCGAAACCGTCGAGCAACCTGATGTGCTGATCGACGTGACCGGGCTTGATGACCGGATCGAGATGCGTGCTGACGGCAGTCTCTTCGTCGGGGCGGCGGCCAAAAACTCGGCGCTCGCGGCCAACGCGCACGTTCGCGACAGATATCCGTTCTTGGCGCGCTCGATCCTTTCCGGCGCCAGCGCCCAAATCCGCAATATGGCGACCGTCGGGGGCAACATTCTGCAGCGGACGCGCTGCCGGTATTTCTACGACAACGCGGCAAGCTGCAACAAGCGCGTCCCGGGTGCCGGCTGCGATGCGCGCGATGGCTTCAATCGCTATCATGCGATACTGGGCGCTTCGCCTGCCTGCGTGGCGACCCATCCGTCCGACATGTGTGTCGCGCTTGCTGCACTGGATGCGACCGTTCATCTCGGCGGACCTCTCGGTACACGAATGCTGCCTCTGGAGTCGCTGCATCGGCTGCCAGGTGACCACCCTGAGGTGGAAACCGAACTGCTTCCGGGCGAATTGATTACGGCAGTCGAAATACCGCCGCTCGGTTTTGGTCGACGTTCGACCTACAGAAAGGTTCGGGACCGGGCAAGTTACGCCTTCGCGCTGGTTTCCGTTGCTGCCGCCCTCGATGTCGATAACGCCGGTGTCGTGCGCGATGTGCGTCTTGCTCTCGGGGGCGTTGCTCACAAGCCCTGGCGCGCCGCCATCGCCGAGGCGAGCCTGAAAGGTAATCCGGCCGGATCCGACGCTTTTCGCCGCGCCGCGGAAGCCGAACTCGCCGCAGCGGTCGGGCTCAGGGACAACGGTTTCAAGATCGAACTGGCGAAGCGCCTGATCACCGTCGTGCTTGAAGAATTGATGGGAGAGGAAAAATGAGCGCTGGTCAGGATACAAAACCGCAGAAGCCCGGATACTGGCAACCCGCCGTTACCCGCGATCCGCTCCTTCGAAAACACGGCGCCCTTGGCCAACCCGTATCGCGTATCGATGGACCGCTGAAGGTGCAGGGCGCGGCACGCTTTGCTGCCGAGTTTCCCTATGACAATATCTGCTACGCGGCCCTGGCTTTCAGCACGGTGGCCCGCGCACGCATATCGCAGCTCCATGTCGGCGATGCGGAAAAAGCGCCCGGCGTCATCCTGGTCATGACCTATCGCAATGCACCGCGCATGAAAGCGCCGTCATTGATGATGTCGTCACCCAATGCGGCTGGCGCCAGCGACCTGCCGGTAATGCAGACTGACGAGATCCACTGGAACGGCCAGCCGATTGCGTTAGTTCTGGCCGAAACGCAAGAAGCGGCAGATTATGCCGCTTCGCTGATCGACGCCGACTATGATCTCTTACCGGCCGTGACATCCTTCGCCGAGGCCAAGGCAAATCCGCGTCAGCTCGAAACCCTCCTTGGCCAGCCGCCCGTTCTTGAGATCGGCGATGCCGAGAGCGCATTGCGAGCCGCCGCAGTCCAGGTCGACAACCTCTACCGGACGCCGCGTCACAATCATAACGCCATCGAGCTTCATGCGGCAACAGTGGCCTGGAGCGGCGATAACCTCCGTGTCCATGACGCCAGCCAGCTTATCGACCTCACGACCGGCCAGCTTGCAGAGATCTTCGGGATCGATCCGGCAAACGTCCATCTTACTTCGCCCTTCGTCGGTGGCGGATTCGGGGGCAAATGCCTTTGGGATCATCAGATCCTCGCCTGCGCGGCTGCAAAGCTCGCCAGCCGCCCGGTGCGTATTATGCTATCGCGCGAAGGTGTTTTCCGTGTCGTGGGCGGACGCACGGTGACTGAGCAGCGCGTCGCCCTCGGGGCCGACGAAACGGGGAAGCTTGGCGCTCTCATCCACACTGGCATCGTCGCCATGACACCGCACAATTCCTGCCCGGAACAATTTACCTTTCCGGCACGCCACCTTTATGCTGCGGGAAGCTTCCGGCTTGCCCAGGAGGTGGCGGATATGGACATGCTCGCCAATACCTTCATGCGAGCGCCCGGCGAATCCGTTGGAACCTTCGCCCTCGAATGTGCACTGGATGAGCTCGCCGACAAATTGGGGATCGACCCAATCGAGTTGCGGCGGAGGATTGAGCCAGAAACTGACCCGACGAGCGGGAAGCCGTTCTCCTCGCGCATGTTGGTCGAAGCTTACGAGCGGGGCGCCGAGAGGTTCGGCTGGCGCCACCGTAACCGGAAACCGGGACAGGTGCGCGATGGCGAGTGGCTTATCGGCTTGGGATGCGCGACTGCGACCTACCCGTATCACCGCTTTCCAGGGGGGGCAGCGCGCATCAAACTGACAGAAGATGGTTCCGTTGCGGTCTCGACAGCCGTTCACGACATGGGCATGGGCACCGCGACCGCCCAGGCTCAACACATCTCGGCGCGTCTGGGCGTGCCACTCGACAAGGTGAGCTTCGAATACGGAGACAGCCATCTTCCGCGCGGCGTCATCGCGGGAGGCTCGACGCAGACGGCATCGATAGGAGGCGCGATCATTGCCGCCTCCGAAGTGTTCATCGAGGAGCTGCTTAAACTCGCCGGCAACGACTCTCCCCTTGCAGGCCTGTCGTTTGCAGACGTGGAAGCACGCAATTCCGGCCTTGGTCACGTGCAGGATCAGAGCCGCTTTGAAACCTATCAGTCGATCCTGCTCCGGGCGGGACGCACAGAGCTTGTCTGTCAGGCCGAAGCACCGCCGCCTGCCGAAATGGAAGCCTTTTCCATGCATTCCTATGGGGCGCAGTTCTGTGAGGTCGGTGTCAATCAGATTACCGGCGAGACCAGGGTCCGGCGGTTTCTGGGCTCGTTCGACGCTGGCCATATACTCAATGGCAAGATGGCGACCAGCCAGTTCAAGGGCGGCATCATCATGGGAATAGGGCTTGCCCTGACGGAGGAGACTAATTTTGACGAGCGTACAGGTCGCATTGTGAATGCTTCGCTGGCTGAATACCATGTTCCAGTGCAAATGGACGTTCCTCAGATCGACGTCATTTACCTCGACGAGGCCGACCCTCAAGCACCAATGGGAGCGCGCGGTATAGGCGAGATCGGAATAACTGGGGTAGGGGCGGCCATCGCCAATGCTGTCTATAACGCGACGGGCAAGAGGATCCGTGACCTGCCGATCACATTAGACAAGCTCCTCTGAACGAATGTTTCCTAGGCGGCGAAGTGCCCATCGCCGATCGGGCAGGCTGCCGCTAACGGCTCCCTTGTTTTACCCAGTTGGGTTGCAGATTGGTGTTTCGGCGAGCGGCGTGAAACGAATTAGCGAGTGATAGTAAAGATTGGATCAGTTGGCAGCTGACGAGCTTCTCCCGTTCGATCACGGGGTGATTTACTGCGCCATCTACTGGAAACGATTGCTGCATCCGCGCCGCCGCAGCAATCGTTGCTGTTGTCGGCGACCTTGACAAGCCCGGCGCCTGAACGCTCCAGATCTTGTCTGAATGACCTCGCAGACCGGGCTCTTACCGCATTGGTATTATACGTCCGCGAGCCGCTTCCCGCGCCGGCCATGCTTCGTTCAACCCCGACGTTTACAGGCCACGGCGCGCAACCGTTACCAGCAGTTAACACGTTGAGGCGCGCATCGGCGGACAAAAAAATGACAGGAAATGCCTTGGCCCGTCATTGCAGACGAAGACCTCCGTAAGAAGGCATCTTTTGGAGATCCTGTGCGTTGTTATTGGAACGACAGGAGGATCCTATGGCAGGAACACATACACGGACGAATGCGCGCGTCGTCAAGTCTGAGCTCGATCGCTACGCGCTCGAAATGGAGGAAGCTCGCGCAGAATCTGAAATATCGGGCACGGAGCATATTGCGGAAGCCAAAACTGCAGCGGAAAAGGAGCTCGCATGGCTGAAAAGTGAAGCGACGAACCTTCGCTCACGTTTGGCGATCATCCAAGGCCGAAGCACAAGCAGCAGCGCAAGCGGCCCGAGGGCCTCCTATCGCGTGCTGAAAACGATTTCGGTATTTGCGCTCACTATGATCGTTTCCACGCTTTTACAGCACTCACGATCCGGTGGCCGCGGATAGGCAGAGAGCTCTCATGATGCTCGCCGGTCCAAGCGAAATGCTAAAGGCCGCAGGAGAGGCGGTTTTAAGGGCCTCCTCCGATTTGTATGCGGCGGTTGTAGCGATAGGCCGGTGTCACTTCTGCGCAGGGACGTCTCATCAATATCGCCGTTATTTTTGCTCATGGGGCGAGGGGCCATCGCCCTCGACCCAGTAGTGCATAGCAGGCAAAAGTCTATCTTTCTCAGATGATTGGATAGATCCTAAAGTGTCATGGTCGACATTTTTCTTCTCTGCCTATAATTGTGCGAAAGAAGCGCCCAGCGCGGCCGAAGGTTCCCGAACCTCGCCTGTCGGTAAGGTTCCCAATGCGGTGCGGGAATTAGCACCTTGCAAAAGGAAATCAATGGCAACTCAACCTACAAAGTTCGCAGCTGCGGACATGACGCTCGCCGGCCATCGGCTCGCAAAGCTCGACGATAGCGAGATCAGGACGCGGTTAAGCAGCGGTACGACGTCGAGATCCATCTGTCTTCATCGCGGGTGTAGCCATGGGCGCATAACGCCGCTGCAGCACCCTTATCGCGATGTCGCCACCGTTAAACGTCAGGTAACCATTGACCCGGCCTCAAACGTGAAATGAATCAGGTGCTGGAGATCGGATTGGCAAAGCTTTAGAAAAGTGGTGAAGCTGCCCCCCTTAAGGTAATCAAGAGAAATGAATCTGGCAGGTAAAGCGGGCATAACGGCCCTTTTTAGGAGGATATGATGGCCACGAATGACACCAATGCTACACCCGAGCAACGACGCCCGCGCGATGTAAAGCCGGTTCGCAAGAAGCCCCACATTGCCGACAAGGAATCACTGGCGCCTGCCACGGTGCAGCCTGCAGGCAGCGAGGACGAGAGCGAACGTCCAAGCATTGATCCGGTTACCGGCGTTGCACTATGACCGAGAATGCCGACCTCCAGCTCGAGGTGGAAGCTCTCGCCGTGGCCGCGGAAGCCGAGCCTGAAACGACCGTAGATCTTAGGTCGCTTGCTGTTCAGCTCTGGGCAAATTTCGATGAGTTTTCCGTTGAAGAACTGCAGGACATTTTGCGCCAAGCGTGGCGTATTCGCGGCTTGCCGTTTAACGACAACGCGGGCGGCGATGGCGCCATGCTGTTAAGCTAATCGGTCTTGCACTGATCCGTACACCTGTACTGTTCGTAACAGCGCGAGACCGCATATGGACGCGGCCCGCCGGAGGTTCAATGATCATTTTACATCATCTCAATAACAGCCGATCTCAACGTGTGATCTGGCTGTTGGAGGAGCTCGGCCTCGAATACGACGTCCGTCACTACAGGCGCAATGCCGACATGAGTGCTCCGGATGAACTGAAGCGCGTTCATCCGCTCGGAAAGTCGCCCGTGATTGAAGATGCCGGCCACGGGGACACACAACCCATACTGACCGAGACCGCGGCGATCTGCGAATACCTGGTCGCAAAAGCTGACGGCCAGATGGGCCCGCCGGAAGGCCCCTCCGGCCTGCTTCGCTACCGCATGTTTCTCCACTATGCCGAGGGTTCTGTCATGCCGGTGCTGTTTGCGCTCCTTGCAGTGTCCCGTGTACCGCTTCTGGGAAAGGTCGCCTTCAAAAGGCTTCGCCCTATGCTCGACGTGCACCTCGACTATATCGAAACTGAGCTCTCGACGCGCCCCTGGTTCGCTGGCGAGAGCATTTCGGCCGCCGACGTCATGATGAGCTTTCCTCTTGAGGCTGCAGCCAAGAATGCCCGCCTGAGCGGTTCCCGGCCTGCAATCGCCGAGTGGCTCAAACGCATTCATGCTCGCCCGGCCTATATCCGGGCGCTCGAAAAGGGCGGGCCTTACAGGTTTGCACAGTGATCGAAGATGTTATCTCGGACAACTGTCGCAAGCTGCACGGGAACAAGGATCGTCAGCGGCGCATTGTCGGTCGACGAGGCTGACGAAAGGCATATCGTCGAACTAAGGTCGCCATCGCACACCTGTCTCTATAGGTGGGGTCTGAAGATCATTGCCAGGCCTGTCGCTTTGGTTACAGGCGCCGCATCTGGAATAGGATTGGCGACGGCGTTCAGGATGGCGACCGACTTCGATCTCGCACTGGTCGATTCCGATAGTTAGGGAACCGGTCCGCTCGAAATTTTCCAGTGACCGTTGCCTCACTTTCTGTGCGGATATCGTCGTCGGACGAAGAGATTGGAGGTGCTCGCGCGGCCCTTTTGGCCAGGGTCGGCCGCCTGGATGCCATTGTCGACAACGCCAGCATTAATGGGGTGTGGGCCCCAATTGACGATCTGATGCCGAACGAGTGGGACAGGATCGTTCGCGTCAACCTGCGCGGCACGTACCTCACGCTGGCGTTCGCACTTTCACCTCACCCGGTGCGATTGCTTTACAGCGCGACAAAAGGCACCCAGGTCGCGATGGCTCAGCAGCTGGCACTCGAACTTGGCCGTCATTCAATCCGATCAACGTTCTTTGTCCGGGCGCGATCGCTACCGAAATACAGCCTCGACGCATATCAGGCATCGCGAGGATGTGGAGGTCCCCGTCGTGTGTCCGGAAGGTAGCGTTGCTCTCACGAAAGGCGAGCCAGGAACAGCGCTGATGCAGCTGACGCTATCCATTTTCTGCTGACCGCTAGCGCGAGGAACATAACCGGCCCGCCGCTATTTATCGACGGAGGTCAGGGACTTCTCCGGTAAAGACGGCTACGGCGGTTTTAGCCGTTCGGCCTTAGTCGTCCTGCGTTGGCCGTATCGTATCGACCGAAATCTTGCCATCGACCAAGCCACGCTCAAGATCAGTGCGTCCGTGGTCGATCTCGGTCACCGAATAAAGCTTGTCGTCGCGAAATGAGCTGGCATTCGTCGTGGTCACGCCCTCGGCCGGAGCTGAGTCGATCTCCATGAAGTCGAGCTCGCGGCTGGTCGCAACGATACGGGCGTCTCCTGAGCTGCGCGCAGCAACAACAACAGTCCCATGCCCAGGCGAATTGACCCATCTGGGATCGGTCGGCGCCGCGATTGGCTCCAGCCTGTAAAGATTCAGGGTTTCGCCACCAAAGTCGGCACCGGCCGCAGCCGCATCATCAATCTGAGCTTTGCTCTCGACAGACCTTCCGAAGCGGACCTGACTGGTCGCATTGTTGGGATCTTCTCCGCCTGCTCTCGATACATTCGACATTAATGATCTCCATCGTGCTGGTGTGTCAGTCGTAACGACGGGAGGTCCTAACGGTTCCGTGCTGATGCGCGGTTTCACCGGGCGATGGATGATCGGTCAGTCTGGAGGGGAGATTATCGTCGCTTGTTACTGCGATTCGGTGCCCGCAGCAGCCGAAACACCCCGGCCACAGAGGCCGGGGCGCAAAAGCTTAGGCAGGTCTGACATTCTCAGCCTTGGATTTTCCAGTCTTGCGATCCTGGCCAACGTCATAGCTGACCTTGTCGCCGTCGCGCAGTGATCCCTGACCACCGAGCGCGCTGACATGAACGAAGACATCAGGTCCGCCGGCATCGGGGGTGATGAAGCCGAAACCTTTTTCCTGATTGAAGAATTTCACTGTGCCAGTTGCCATGTTTATCCTCGTGAGAATTGCGGCCTTAACTACCGCTGCCCACCTTAAGCAGCTGCCAACCAGTCCGCAACCTTCCTGTCGCACTCGGCGGGCAGGACCTTCAAATTGATCCCCAGCGGGAACGCTGTCATCAGGAAGAGGCCTGCTCCCAGTGAGTTTTTGTCCGTCACATGTTTTCTTGCCTGAGGATCTGTCCACTGATGCGGAGGGCTCAGTCTTCATCCACGTTCCTGGGCGCCAATTGCGAACGCAATGGTTTGACTGGGAACATATGCAGCCCCTGGAACTGTTGGGCGATCCGCCGCGTTTTTCGAAAAGGGCACGGTATGCTTCATTAGTTTCGGAGACTGAAATGGATGATGAACTCATATTTTCGCGGCGTGACTGGCTCGCTACTGTCAGCGGCGTCTTGACACATAAGGCCACCGGATCAAACGTTGAAGGCGCACCCCGCAATATGCTCCTCGGCAATGCTATCCATCATCTCGCTGGCCTCGAAACTTTGAAATGCGACGAGCACGAGGCTTCGGTCGCACTGGCAGGCATCGTACTCAATTGCAAGGACTGCCGCCGTCTCGCTGCGAAGTTCGGCGAAGCATTGAGAGTAGCCGAATAGGGAAACCTCCGTTTGCTCGCGTTCAACCATTTCGGCTCAGCCGGCAGTGATACACGGTGCAGCTACATTGCCCGCGAGGGCGTCGTCACACGCGGCCAGGACGGCATCGTCTCTGGCTCACGAAAGCACTGGAACAGGGCCGGGACCTCTCCTCGCTGTCCGGAACGGACCAGAGCGGTCTCGTCATGTCGGTTTGGTGGTAGCCAGGGGCAACACGTTGACGCGCATGCCGCGATTGCCAGCCGCTCAACTCTCAAACGCTGGGGCACAGCCGACGATCTGGTGGGTCCAATCTTGTTTTGTGCTCGCCGGCTGCGGCCTTGTCACGGGTGTGACGTTGCCCGTCGATGGCGGTTATAGCGTCGGCTAGCGCTCTCCAGCCAATAACACCCACGCGGCCTCGCTTCGACGCGCTGACAATGTTAGATCGTCAGTGATGCGGTCATATGCGAACCCTGGCAGTCCCAATGAATGATATGTTGCTCCTGTTGCTCGCAGGGATGCTGGCAGGCAGCATGAACGCCTTGGCGGGCGGCGGGTCCTTCGTGTCCCTGCCGGCGTTGATCTCCGTCGGCGTGCCGTCTGTCGCGGCCAACGCGACGAGCACATTTTCTCTTTTCCCGGGTGGGTTGGCGAGCTCCTGGGTGTATCGCGATGGTTTCGGTAAAGTCTGCGGCGTGCCGGTTTTGCCGATTTCGCTTGCAACCGTCCTTGGCGGACTCTGCGGCAGCATGCTGCTGTTATTGACGCCTTCCCGTGTCTTCGACGCCATACTGCCATGGCTGCTTCTGATTGCTACGGGCATGCTTGTCTTCGGTCGGCGCATCAGTGCGGCCTTCCGGAGCCGCGCTTCAGCCCGAACCGCGACCATCGTCCCAATCCAATTCCTTCTTGGCGTCTATGGCGGCTATTTTGGTGGAGCGGTCGGCCTGATGATGCTGGCCACCTGGAGCATTTTCGGCGGAGGCGAGATCAAGGAACTAAACCCGATGCGGATGTTGATGGTGACTGCTGCAAACGCAGTGGCTGTCATTGTTTTCGTCGCAGCTGGGGCGATTGCCTGGTTCCAATGCCTTCCCATGTTGACGGGCGCGCTTCTCGGCGGCTGGGCAGGTGCGCATGTTGGCTTGAAATTGCCAGCCTCCGCGGTCCGTGCCCTCACGATTGCGCTCGCGGTGGCGACAACGGCGCTGTTTTTTGCCCGGGCCTATTTTTCTTAGAAGCTGGCGTATAGCCAAACCTATTTCAAGAAACCGTCGCGTCCGAACTCGTCCCAGCCATCCAATTTTGAAGCGTCGGCGTCAGCCATGGTCCGGACCTTAGCGGGCTTACTCTTTTTGAGCGATCGCGTCAGCTTCGCCTGATATGCGGCGCGCCGCCGGTTTTCGGCTTTGGCAATCGCGTCTTCATCGCGCCATTCGTCCACCACACCCCGGTCCAGAATGTCCTCGACCACCTTGGGATCGAACACGTGGAAGGTGATCCGGCGTGCCCTGCCATTCAGCCGGACGGTTCGCGTACCTGCGCTCGGCAGGCGGCCGTCCGCCAGCCAGCGATGGCGTTCGCTGGTTGTGATCGTCAGGATGTCCTGGATCTCGCGCGGGATCACCGGCAATCGCTCAATGCCATCGAGTAGATTGGCGACGATCGCCGATATCGCATGAAACTCGGCCTTCTGGCTGGCAGGCATCACCAGAGTGATTTCGCCTCCATCAAGGTCAAGCGACTTCTTCGCCGGCGCTGGCACCCTGGCGCGAAGCTCCATGAGAATGCCTTTCGCACGAACCGTCGATCCCATCGTCGCTGCCGGCACGAGTCGCCATGTCTTCAGGAGTTCGACATCATTCTTCTGTTCTTTCCGCATGGTGATGAAATGGGTTGCCGCGCGCTCTTCGTCAACGAGGCGAGTGTCGCTCAACCTGCCAAAGCCACAATTCTGTCGCGCGGGTCATCGCGAAGGATCGAACTGCCAGGTCAATCCTCCATGCACCGTGGAAAATTACAGTCGGCACAGCGCGATCGCCTTAGAAACAGCACGCCGGCGGATCAGGAATTGCATCTACGCAGGCACCCTGCACCAACGACGCGTCATCCGTTGAATGACTGACGCATGATATGGGCGGAGCCACGAAACTCGGGGCAGCCGGGACTGGGTTCGCGAGTGCTTGGCGGCCGGCGCGCGACCCCTGCGGCGCCGGAGCGATTTTCGATCTGCGGAAGTCTTGGAGCATGGGTTAAGAGGCTGTGACCAGTCGTTGTGAACCCTGTGGCTCGGTGGTCGCGACCGACACTTTACGGACTTCAGATGGCATGCGCACGGAACCGCAGGATCAATAAAGCGGATCCGCCCCACAGCCAGTGACCGGTGGGCCGACCTTGATCAGCCCATCCGATCGAAGCTGAGTTTCAGGTTCTCACTTTATGACCGACAAAAAGGGTACTGTCGCGATGAGGGTGCCGCCTTCGTCGCGGACCTCAAATGTCTTTCCGTCGATAGGTTCGCCGCTTAAAACAAGCTCGGCAACCATCTCCCTTGCAGCCTTGACGGCTTCATTGCGGGCTTCCCCACCGCCCGGTAAGTCGATGCCTTCCACGTCTTCGATATAGACTGCATCTTCGTGGATATGGAAAAAGTAGCGCATTTGCTTAGAACCAAGAGAAACCGCATGCGTTCCAAAAATAACAGCAACTTGTGGCCTTGATACGGTTAAGCCGGTGTTCGGCCCCTTTTAACAATATTACAGGTCGGCGGTCGTGAGGAGACGGTCGGCGATCATGCATTCGAGCGGGCAGTTGTATGCTGAGCACGTCCCCTCCGGCGAGCTCCAGACTTCGCACCACTTCGTTCGTCCGGTACCGTCTCACGACGATAGACGGTTTCGCGCAACGTGTGCGGAACCAACTTGTTTGATCAAGGTTTTTATGGCGACACGGAAACCTCGTTCCCAATCGGGGCCACGATCGAAACCCCTCACGATAGCCTGTCGAGACTCAGCCCTCGGTTCCCTCCCTCTCGAACCGAGGGCATTTCTTTTAAAGGAATCGCGAAGTGCCAAGCCTATAGCTAACGATTGCTCTCTCCTTCGCATGCACCCGCACCAACATCCGAGCGGCTCTTTTGAACAGTCTTGCCGCCGGTATCGCGACGACATCTGTTGACGGGTGGGACGGCGTTTAGACCTGGCCAGGCCGATCTTTCAAGGCGCGGGCAACCGCAGCCACAAGGAGCTCGGGTTCGCACGGTTTCGAAAGTTGTTCCCCCTCGGCAAAGGCCGGTTCGATCTCCGGTAGGGACTCCGCCTCGCCAGAATAGACGATGAACGGTGTGCCTCTCTCAACAAGGATTCTGACAACCTCTGCGCACAGCCCGTCCGACAGCCGTGGATCAACGATCGCGGTCGATGGAGTGTTGTCGTTCAGCCATTTCTTCGCATCTGCACATGTGGAAAAGGTCACGTGATCGTGGCCATACTCGCCAAGCAGCATTTCAATGTCGAGCGCGATGAAGGGCTGGTCCTCGAGCAGCATTATTGTAGCCATGATTTTCCCTCTTGGGCAGTCTCAATCGCTACCCGAAAGCCGCCGATTTGTCACTCGTGCGGCTCGTTGCGTGCGATGCCGTACATTTGACGACCGTCTGCAACATTCTGAGAGCCGCGCGCTTTCCAACTGGCCGCCTGTGGTCACCCAAAGCGCCACCGAAACTTTGGAAAGCTCGTCTCCATTGTTGTCTCCTGCGGCTGCGACGATGACAGGTCCTATCATTGCTGAATGATCCGGGCAGGATACCTTTGAAAACAGCGCAAGGCGAGGCTGCAGCCGTCCGCCCGATATTCGACCTATCACCGACCTGTTCGGCAGCGGTCTGGCGCAGGTCGCAACGCTACTTGGAAAATAAAAGGCCCATTATTCGATCCGCCTGCTCCGCCCGACCTCAAGGTCCGGGTTGGTTGATACGAAGGAAATCACGCTTTTTGAAAACCATTCGGAACACGATCGGAAAGTGGGAGTTAAGCTTTCGAGATCATGAGGATCTCTTAAGGAGGAAAATGATAATGGCATCCACTGGCACCGACACTTCGCATTCCAAGAGCGGGTCCAAATCGAGCTCGGGTAAGAGCGCATCATCGACGACGAAAAGCGCAAGCTCGTCTGGCAAACAGGGCGGCTCGCATGAGCAGCACGTCAAAGCCGGCGCACAGAGCCACAAGAACTCGAAGTGACATCAAACCCTTTATCCGAGAAGATTAACGGGCGCGGAACACTCCGCGCCCGAACTGAATCAGGCGATTGGCGGCGATGCCTTGCCGAGCTTCACTGAAGGCTCGCGGCCCCAAACACGCAGCTTGCCGAGTTTCTCAACAAACGCTTCTATGTCCTTGCTATCTGATAACTGAATCGTTCCCTCGTCAAGCTGACCGGAAATTCCAGCTTTTTCAAGGAGCGGCATGGCAGATTGGTCGTAGCCGATGTACTTGCAGTGCTGGAAGGCGTCTGCGACGAAGTCGCGGGCGGCCGCTTCTTTGACAAGGTCGTCGATTGCCTGATGCGACGTTAAAAGCACGACTGCATCGAAAAGTACCGACGGCCCCCCGTCGATCATATGGTTCGCCTCTATGGAGCTCCCGTCGTCGGCCGTGACGCCGCCCACCTTTGGAGCGATCAACTCGATGACGGCTTTTTGGGCTGCGACTGCCTTCGTCAACGCTTTCAGCAGCTTCGCATCGACGCCGTCGGCAATCATAATTCCGAGTTTGCGCCCTTCGAACCGCATCGGTCCGCGTTCGACGATGCTCAGCGCAGGGGAAGCTTCAAGATCCTGCCTTGTCGGCATGGCGGCATCCGCCGGTTTCGGCATCGATTGAAAGCCAAGCTTCTGCGCGACCGTCGTCGCCAGCGTCTCGTCGATGTTCAAAAGGTGCGACACCATTCTCTCACGGATCGCCAACGATTCGACCTTGCTCAGTTCGAATGTCAACGCCGACGCAATATGGCGCTGTTCCGCCCCAGTCTGGCTGATGAAGAATTGCCGGGCCTGGCTATAGTGGTCCGCAAAGCTCTCAGGACGTAGCCGCGCCTTCTGACCCTGTTCGTCAGCAGGAAAGTGCCGATATCCGCGGGACGGCGATTCACGGGGGCCTTCCCCATGCGAGTTCGGTTGGTAGTTCGCCCTGCCGACGGGATTGCGCATCGCCATGTGGCCGTCCTGCTGAAAGTTGTGCATGGGACATTTCGGCGCATTAATTGGCAGATGTGTAAAGTTTGGACCGCCCAGACGCTTCAACTGAGTGTCGAGGTAGGAGAAGTTCCGGCCTTGCAGCAGCGGGTCGTTGCTGAAGTCGATGCCCGGTGGCACGTTCTGCGTCATGAACGCGACCTGCTCGGTCTCGGCGAAAAAGTTGTCCGGCATCCGGTCGAGAACCATCCGCCCGATCGGCCTAACCGGCAGGATTTCCTCAGGAATGATCTTCGTCGGGTCAAGCACATCGAAATCGAAGTTGTCCGCGAAGTCCTGATCGAAGAGCTGAACCGCGAGTTCCCATTCCGGGAAGTTGCCAGACTGGATTGCATTCCAAAGATCGCGTCGATGGAAGTCCGGGTCAGCGCCGTTGATCTTGACAGCCTCGTTCCACGCAACGGACTGCAGGCCGAGCTTCGGCTTCCAATGAAACTTGACGAAGGTCGATTTGTCCTCGGCGTTGACGAACCTGAAGGTATGGACGCCGAACCCCTCCATGAAGCGGAGCGACCGGGGGATGGTTCGGTCCGACATGATCCACATGACCATGTTCATACTTTCGGGCGTCAAACTGATGAAATCCCAAAAATTGCCGTGCGCGGTTTGGGCCTGGGGGAAGGCGCGGTCCGGCTCCTGCTTGGCGGCATGGATGAGGTCTGGGAACTTGATCGCATCCTGGATGAAGAAGACCGGGATGTTATTGCCGACTAGGTCCCAATTGCCCTCCTTCGTATACATCTTCACCGCAAAGCCCCGAACGTCGCGCGCAAGATCAGCGGATCCTTTGTTGCCGGCGACTGTTGAAAATCGCACGAAGACGGGCGTCTTTTCGCCAGCACGCTGGAATACGTCCGCGCGTGTGACGTCCGCCAAGGATTCGTACGTCTCGAAGAAGCCGTGGGCGCCGTAGCCCCGAGCGTGTACAACACGCTCGGGGATCCGTTCGTGGTCGAAGTGGAAAATCTTCTCGCGGAAATGGAAGTCGTCAACGAGAAGCGGCCCGCGTGGACCGACGCGTAGTGAATTCTGATCGTCGGCGACGGGCGCGCCCTGCGACGTGGTTAGGATGTCCTGGCCATCCTCGGCAAACTGGTGAAGTTCGCCTCCAGTGCCTCGATGAAGCTGCTGGTCGTGGATCTTGACGACTTCGTCAGACGAAGGAAGGGATGTGGGTTTCGCTGGGCGTTTCGCCATGTTAGTGTCCCCTTGAACTTGATCTTAATTCGGATAACTGCGAAAAGGCCGCCCTCCGGGCGGCCTTTTGCTTGACAGGTCGCGATCTTATGCGGCCTTGGTTTTACCGGCGGCGTTGGCCTGCTTTTCGGCTAGCTGTGTCAGCTTCTGGTCGGTGGCTTCTTCCTCGGAAAGCGTGGCTTCGAGGAGTGGAACGGCGTCCGTCAAGCCCAGCTGTTTCGCCCAGGCAATGAGCGTGCCGTAACGCGCGATCTCATAATGCTCGACCGCCTGCGCCGACGAGATAAGTCCGGCGTCGAGAGCAGGAGAGCCCTTGAACTCCTCCATGATCTCCTCACCCTCGGCAAGAATGCCTTGGATCGCTTCGCAGGTCTTGCCGCGGGCCGGCTTGCCGAGAATTTCGAATACTTGTTCGAGCCGCTCGATCTGGCCCTGTGTCTCGTCACGATGCTGCAGAAATCCAGCCTTGCCTTCTTCCGATTGCGCGGCGCGGGCCATCTTCGGCAGAGCCTTCAAAACCTGCTTTTCTGCAAAATAGATATCCTTGAGCGTGTCGAGAAATAGGTCGTCGAGTGTCTTGGTCGTTGCCATGATATTCTCCGTTGTTTTACTCGCTCTCAGCCGATCTCGTTTGCGTTCTGATCCTAGGTGAGAGACGCGAAGCTAACCTCCGCGCAGCTGGTTTGTTCCCCGTCCAATATCGGACAAAGAAGGAGCGGCCGTGAGCAGTCGCCAAATTTGATGGAGTCTTGTTGCGCAGTCTGTAGCCGTCATCGCTCAGTCCAACGATGATGTGTTGAGCGTACGAGCTTTCAACTTGCGGTCCGGAGGCGAGCCGGATGCGCTACACGGAAGACGGCGGAACGACCCCAAGCGTGGGTGCTAGAAATCCGACGTCTTGGGTGCGAAGATCAGCTGCGTCCGCGACTATAGACCGGACCTCATCATGTCCCACCCCGCTTTCACCGCCTACTCAATGAGTTCAGCACGCTTCTCCGTGGCGGATGCTCTCGACGTCTCGAAGCGCTGAGGGCTGTAAAGCGAGATAGAACTCTTCGTCATCGACTGCTGGCGGACCTGCGAAACGCTCTCGCCTTCAGTTCGACCGTTTCGTGTCTAGCTCTCTCAAAGTCATTGCGACGAGCCCCCACAAACATGGATGCGATGAGGGCAGTTAGCAAACATATGATTTCTCCAATTGCCCCAATGAGCGCGTGAAGCAAAGTTCCGCAAGCGACCACGCAGCAGGCGGCGCTAACCTTCCAGAAAGACCACGAGTTCTCGCGCGACCGTTTCCGGATCCTCGCGCTGCGGAAAGTGTCCGACGTTCTGAAGGAGAATGCGCTGGAAAGGTCCTGAGAATTTCTGGTGGACGGCTTCCGACATCACAGCTGGGGTGACACCATCTTCTTTGCCCTGAATGAAGATCGCCGGAAGCGACAGGGACTCTGTCTCCTTCACTCTCTGCTCGAGCCACAGGCTGCGCGGATCGGGTTCTGCCTCTTCCCAGCGAACCCGATAGCTGTGAAGCGTGATCGCCACCCAGTCTAAGTTCTCGAACGATTTCGCGACTGCCCCGAAAGTCGCCTCGTCGAACCAGCCTTGGGGCGCCCAGTTTTCCCACTGGATGCGGGCGAACCCCTTAGGATCTTTGGCGATAGCTTCGGCCCCTCGCTTCGTCGCCATGAACCATTGATACCAGTAGAGCTGGGACTGCCGGAACGGCGGCGTCCGCAGACCGCCCATGCGCGGCGTCGACGAAAGCTGGGCAATCCTCTCGACACGGTCGGGCCAGCCGATCGCCAGGCATTCGGCGATATGCGATCCCCAGTCGTGCCCGACCACCGAGAACCGCTCGATGCCGAGCCCGTCCATCAGTGCAATCGCATCCATGGCGAGGATGCCGCCGTTCGCGGTCCTGAGCGCGCTGTCGCTGCGGAAGGTCGTGGGGCCGAAGCCGCGCAGATACGGAATGACAAACCTTAGATTTCGATCCTTCAAGCGCTCTGCGACACCGTTCCATGTTGTGGGGTCGTCCGGCCAACCATGAAGAAGGAGTACAGGTTTTCCGTGCTGTGCTCCCGTCTCGAAGAAGGTGATATCGAGGTCTTGCGTTCGAACGTGCGGCATAGCTTCGCTCCTGGTGCTAACTGGAGATCGTTGTCGATTTCGAAGGATCTAGGCCGCGGCGGCGATCAATCCAGCGCATGACCGGAGTTACCGTCGCGCCATGCATGACGACTGACAGAAGGATGATGACGAACACTGTCGCCCAGACCGTCTCCACGTTTTCGAACTTCGCCTTGCCGGACGCGTAGGCGAGATAATAGATCGAACCAAGGCCTCGGATGCCGAAGACGGAAACGATCAACTTGTCCGCCCATGGCAGCCGGCAGCCGATCAAGCTCACCCATGCAGCGACCGGTCTGACGACGGCGAGCACGAGAACTGCGACCACGACAATACGCCAGTCGGTATGCGACAGAAGCGAACCCTCAGCGAGTATCGAGCCGAAGCACACAAGCAGCCCCATCATCAGCAATCGCTCGATCTGCTCGCCGAAATCGTGCAGATGCCCGTGATACTCGCTCTTGCGCTCGACGCTGCGAAGGGTCAGGGCGGCCACAAAGACTCCCACGAACCCATAACCATGTACGATTTCGGTCGCGCCATAGGCGATACAGGTGAAGCCCAATGCCGCCAGCCCGTCCCCCGTTCTTGCAATGCGGCCAGCCTCCGGCATCCGGAAGGTCAGATAACCGAGAAGACTCCCGACCACCCATCCCATTGCCACACCGGCAGCTAGTTTCCAGACGACATCAAAGGCAAACCAATGCGGGAGCCACCCGAACCCGCCGCCCGGCTGCTCACCGGCGATGGCGATTGCGGCCATGACGAAAGGAAAGCTGAGGCCGTCGTTAAGACCGGCCTCAGATGTTAGCGAGAAGCGGATGGAATCCTCCTCGCCGGTCTGCGGCGGCCCCACCTGTACGTCGGAGGCGAGAACGGGATCGGTCGGGGCGAGGGCGGCACCGAGAAGAATGGAGGAAGCCAAACCCAGGCCAAGTACGCTCCAGCCGACAAGAGCGATCGCTCCGATCGAGAGCGGCATCGCGATACCGAGAAGCCGCCACGTCGCCGACCACCGAAGCAGGCCCAGCGGTCGATCAATCTTGAGRCCGGCACCCATCAGAGCGACGATCAGCACGAATTCCGTGAGGTGCTCGGCCCATTTTATATTTTCGAGAGGGTTAATCGCGGGACGAGGCGTAAAGGGCGACCAGGCCAGCAGCATGCCGATGGCGAGGCAGCAGATCGGCAGTGACAACGGCAGCCGGCTCAAGGCCATTGGTAGCCAGACGGTCAACAGCACGACGGCGCCGAAAATCAGGAGAGTGACGACATAAGCATTCAATCAACGCTTCCCTCTCGTTGAAAAGCTTCCCTCTTGAGCTCCCGGTCACCAGACACAAATACTGGCCGCTCCATCGTAGTCTCGATTTCCCGAGACCCGAAAGCGTTACGGTGCCCCAACACGATCCGGACGGGAATAGCTTTCGATGCCGGGGTCTTGGACAGTTCGTCATGGTGATCGATCGCGTTGAGCACGTTGCTCTCGGGGTAATATGAGGCGATCGTTCCGATCGGTAGGGCATGCGCCCGCACTTCGAGGCCGGCCAACTCCCGATGTTTGCCGTCTGAAAAATCGCTCACCAGCGTGACCCGCTGCCCTTCGAAGAGGCCTGCCGACGCTATGTCTGCCTTGCACATGAGGACGACATCGCGGGTGCCCTCAATGCCGCGGAACCGATCAGAGTAACCGTAGATCGTCGTGTTAAACTGGTCGTTTGACCGGAGCGTTACGAGCCGGAAGCGACCTTCGGCGGGCGCGAATGACAGCGCGTTCAATCGATCCGGTTTCGTGAAGACGGCCTTTTGCTCCGGTGTGTTCCAAACTCGTTCATGGGCGTCGTTTCCACGATAGAAGCCGCCCGCCTGAAACATGCGGGCATTATAGTCCCTGAAGTCTTCTGGATATGTCTTCTCGATAAGGTCACGAACGAGGCTGTAGTCCGCTATCCAGTCGTCCCAGCGCAGCCTTGGACCGGGTTCGAGCGTCGCCTTGGCGATGCCGGCGACAATGGCAAGCTCGCTTCGCAGGCATTTTGACGCCGGTGTGCGCTTGCCCGTACTGCCGCTGATATGGGAAAAGCTGTCCTCGGTGGTGACAGATTGGTTTCCCGATACTTGCCTGTCGATTTCAGTACGAGACAGGCAGGGGAGAATATAGGCTGTCTTCGCCGGGAAGAGATGGCTGCGATTGAGCTTCGTGGAAACCATGACCGTCAGTTCCTGAGCGGCCCATACCCGTTCCATTTCCAACTGGTCGGGAACGGCGCGAACGAGGTTTCCCCCAAGACTGACGAAGGCCTTGACGGTGCCACCCATGAGGCCCTTCACTGCGTCGACGATCGTCATTCCGTCCTTCATCGGGGGATCGAAATCGAACAGCTCCTTGAGCTTGTCCATCGGGATCAGCTTGGTTTTTTCGGCGATGCCGACAGTGCGCTGGCCCTGGACGTTCGAATGGCCGCGCACCGGACAACAGCCGGCGCCTTCACGGCCAATGTTTCCGCGAAGCAGCAGAAGGTTCACGACCATCGCAACGTTCAAGGCGCCCTGCGCATGCTGGGTAAGACCCATCCCGTAGACGCCAATTACGCTTTTAGCGCCGATATAGACGTCGCCGGCATCGCGCAGCGCGACCTCGGTAAGCCCGCTCTCGCGTTCGATGTCTGGCCACGGTGTTTCCCGCACCATTTCGACGAACTGATCGAAGCCCGTCGTGTGCTCCTCGATGAATTCGAAGTCGACAATACGCGGCTTGTGGTCCGCTACAGCGAGGTCATCGGCTTCGATAATATGCTTGCAAACGCCGAGGATGGCGGCGATGTCGCCGCCCGCCTTGACCTGATGATACTGATCGGAGATCTGCGTCTCGTTTCCTGTCAGCATGTCGATGGGGTTCTGCGGGTTGACGAAGGAGATCAGGCCCTGTTCCAGAACCGGATTGAACGTGACGATTCGGGCGCCTCGCCGTTTTGCGTCCTGGAGCGGATGCAAGAAGCGCGGACTGTTTGATCCTGGATTCTGCCCGAAGAAGAAGAAAGCATCGGCCTTCTCGAGATCTTCCCAGACGACGGTACCCACAGGAGATCCGATAACCTTGTTCAGGCCGACGGATGTCGTCTCATGGCACATGTTGGAACTCTGCGGCAGATTGTTGTTGCCATATAAACGGGCAAGCAGCGCGTAGAGATAAGAAGCCTCCAGCCCGGCATGGCCGGACGAGTAGAATACGACACTCTCCTTCTCCAGCCGGTTGAGAATGGTCGCGATGCCTACGAAGGCTTCATCCCATGTCACTTCGACATAGCGGTCGGTGCCGGCATCGTAGCGAAGGGGATGCGTCAAGCGACCCGTCATCTCCAGATCGTGATCTTTCCACTGCCGAAGCTCGCCAACCGTGTGGTCGTTCCAGAAATCGGGCGTGCAGCGATGCGACGTCAGCTCCCATAGTGTCGCCTTCGCTCCGTTTTCGCAAAACTCGAAGGGATGATAGTTGACGGGCTTCGGCCAGGCGCAGGAGACGCACATGAAACCGCCCGGCTTGTTCTGGCGTGCAAGGGTCTCAAGCGCGGCGGGCGTGGGCGAGCTTTCGCCATAGGTACTGGCTATACCTTTCAGCGAGCCCCAGCCACCGGACGGACCTTCTGAGTTGGGGTTTGGAATGTTGTCGGCCATGAAGCTTATCCTTGGTGCGTCTCAATGCGAAAAGGCACCGCCTGAAAAGCGGCGCCGGCCGACGGCGGGATGCACGATCAGGAGGCAGGTTCGTGGATTGGGCACCTGTTGAAGCCCGCGCGGAACTTCGCCGAATGCTCATAGGTCGCCTTGCGGGCCCGGTTGATGTTTCCAAGCGGCTCGTGTGCAGCAAGGCCCGTCCAGACACTGAACCTCATTTCTTCGTCGACCTTCTGCACATTGGTTTTAGACCAGCTGTCCTGCGGCACTGCATATATGGTCGCTACCGCCACGAATGGGGCTTCGTCCTCGTCCCACTGAACCGTCGGATCCTCGACGGGTTGCTTTTCAAGATCGCGACAGAGCTGGACACAAAACTCCCACTCTCCGGACAGATGCCGCATCTCTCCTTGTACCGTCTCGCGAATAGCATCCGGCTGGTCTTTCGTGTCGATCTCCTTGCCGGTCAATTCGGTCAGGTCCTTCGAGACCGGGCGAATGCTGAACTTGGCGATATAGTCCCCATAGCGGAACGGTGTCACGCTATAGTAGGTCTCGCCAAGAGGATCGACGTCGGGCGCCCCACCCATCGATTGCACTGTCGGGCTCGAGAGGCCCGCGGCCTGCAAAGTCGCATTCACGCCCTGCAATACGTTGGACAGGACCTCCTTCGTGCCTTCCATGCGGTCTGTCGTCTTGGCGAGTATTTTCAGACTGCTGAGGAACTTCTTTGCATTCTTTGCCTGGAAGACCGGCCCGTTGACCATGACGAAGTCCTGGGTCGCTCCCTCCGCATCTGGCAGTCGTGCGCCTGTAACCTCGACGACCTTCAGAGCAAGTCCGCGCGGCAGCGAGATGTCATCTGGGAGGATGTCGCCGGCATTCGTTGAGATGCGCATGTAGGTCTTGTAGGCACCAGGGTTCGCAAACAGGCCCTGCGCTAGCTCCGGCGGCAGGCCCCCCTTGACCGTCATCGTGCCTTCAAGGATGCCATGAGCCTTCGCATGCACAGACCGCACGGCATGTCCGTAATCCGCGGCGGTCTTGTTCAAAATGATATCGAACGTCTCGTTGAGCTCCGAGACGGTTTGCTGCTCGTCGCCGTCAAAGGTTTGGACCTCTGGCGTATAAAGGATTGGCGGGTTGAAAGGCATGGGAACTCCTTGCGGGCGCGAGAGTGCTAAAGTTCGGGAACGGCGAGATGTTCCACCAATGCCTGACATCCTTTGAAAAACGTCGTCCGCTCGATGGCGCGCTGTTTCCGGATACGTCCCCTTCGGCAGGTGGAAAGAAATCTGGAGAAGCAGAGCTTTTGACGGTCGACGGAGACGGACGGCGAGCGTCTCGCGGACTTCTCCTGAACTCCGCGGCGAGGTGGCATGGTCTCCCGGTCTTGGGGATAGATCGCGGGCGTATGAAGGTGGACGGACCCGGTTCATCATGGACCACCCGATCCTTTATTCAGGCTGAAGGGAACAATGGGCTTTCGCCGAGGTTGGGTGACGTCTTTTAATCGGAAACCAATCAATGACCCCTCGTACCGCCCGAAAGACGGCGCTGCTTTTTGGCACGCTGCTGGCAACCGCCGCCCCCGTATTTGCGCAGGATGCTCCGAAGCCTGCGCCGGAGATGCAGGCCGTGCTAGATAAGCTGGCTGCCCTCGGCTCAAAGCCGTTTTCGACCTTAACCGTGCCGGAAGCTCGTATGCAGGCGAGCCCGGCCGACGCCGCCCGCGCCGTCCAGTGGGACAAGCGCGTACCATCCAATCCCGAAGCGCAGGTGACCACCAAGGATATCGCGATACCGTCGGAGCAAGGCGGCTTGGCCGCGCGCGTCTATATTCCAGGCGGGGAAGGGCCGTTTCCGGTTGTGGTTTACTATCACGGGGGCGGCTGGGTCGTCGCCGACGTCAATGTCTATGACGGCGCGCCACGTGCGCTTTCGCTCGGCGCCCACGCGATCGTCGTATCGGTCGAATATCGCCATGCACCGGAATACAAGTTTCCGGCAGCCCATAAAGACGCTTGGACCGCCTACAAATGGGTTGTCGAGAACATTCATGAACTGAATGGTAACGCCGACAAGATCGCAGTCGCTGGCGAAAGCGCTGGCGGCAATCTTGCCGCCAACGTTGCGCTGATGGCGAAGGAGATGAAGACCAAGAACCCGGTCCACCAACTTCTGGTCTATCCGGTGGCGGGCAACGACATGGACACGCCCTCCTACAAGGAAAACGCCAACGCCAAGCCGCTCGGCAAGGCCGACATGGAGTGGTTCGTCAAGAACACCGTCACGTCGATGGACGACGCCAGGGATCCCCGCATCAATCTCAACGGACGCTCGGACCTTGCCGGCGTCGCGCCGGCGACCGTGATCCTGGCGCAGATCGATCCGCTGCGGTCCGACGGCGAAACCTATGCCGCAAAGCTCAAGGACGCTGGCGTCTCGGTCGACATCAAGACGTTCGATGGCGTCACCCACGAGTTCTTCGGCATGGCCAAGGTGGTGCCGCAGGCAAAGCAGGCCATGGACATGGCCGTTGCCGATCTGACCGCCGCATTTGACAAGGCCAAGTAAGGAAAGCCGACATGAAAAAGATGATTTCTGCCTCGCTCGTTGCGTTCTCCCTGCTGATCTCCACCGCGAGTTTCGCTGCCATGCCAAAAAGCGCCGACACCGTCGCTGCTCCGATGAACGTCGACAAGGGCTCCTTCGTGAAGGTCGTCACGAGTGCCAATGCCTTCGAGATCGAATCCAGCAAGCTCGCCGAGGAAAAGGCGAGGGATGGCGACGTCAAAGACTTCGCCAAGCAGATGATCGCAGATCATACAAAAGCGGCCGAAGGTCTGAAGAAAGCCGCCAAGCTCGGTGACGAGCCGCCGGTGCTCGCGCCGAAACACCAGGCCATGCTTGACACCCTAAAGGGTGCCTCGGGCGAGGATTTCCAGGCGCTTTACATAGAGATGCAGGCGTCCGCGCACATGGATGCGGTGACACTCTTCGCGACCTACGCGAAGGGCGGGGACGATGCTGCCGTCAAGCAATTTGCGGCAGAGACGCTGCCTAAGCTCGAGATGCACAAGATGCACGTAATGAAGCTCGTGGCCGCGCACTGAACGTTCCCAGACCGCGGGCGGCAATCCATTGTCTGTGGTCTGCATGGGAAAACAATGAAGAGCATTCTCCATTTGACGCGCCGGTCAGTTCTGCGGCGACGACCGCTACTTTTGCCGCCGCCGCGCTCCCGGCGCAATCGCAAGCCCGATCGAAGGAATCAACATCCATGGAAGACCCGACCACGAAATATCCTAAGCCGCCTTTCCAGCGCCAGTCGCAGCCTTTTCCGGGCCTTGCCGGCAAGATGGACCCAAAACCGGATCACGGCGAGACAAGTTATAAAGGCTCGGGTAGGCTCGCCGGGCGCAAGGCGTTGATCACCGGCGGCGATTCCGGAATGGGCCGGGCGGCTGCGATTGCTTATGCCCGCGAAGGCGCGGATGTTGCCATCAACTATCTTCCTGACGAAGAGTTCGACGCCAAGGAAGTTATCGCGCTCATTGAAAAAGAAGGACGAAAGGGCGTGGCATTGCCTGGCGACCTTCGCGATCAGGCTTTCTGCGAGAAGCTTATCGAGGATGCGGTGAAGGGGCTGGGCGGTCTTGATATCTTCGTCAGCAACGCGGGACGCCAGCAGCAGGCGGGAATGTTGTCGGAGATCACTTCCGATGCCTTCGACGCGACGATCAAGACCAACATCTACGCGATGTTCTGGCTGACGAAGGCCGCACTCAAGCATTTGCAGCCTGGTTCGGCCATCATTATCACGACGTCTGAGCAGGCATACGACCCCTCCGAGGACTTGGTCGACTACGCGATGACTAAGGCTGCCGGCATGAACTTCACAAAGTCGATGGCCAAGCAGCTCGGGCCGAAGGGCATCCGGGTCAACGGCGTGGCGCCGGGACCGATCTGGACACCGCTGCAAGTGGCCGGCGGCGCGACGATGGAAAAACTGGAACAGTTCGGCGGCAAGACGCCGATGGGTCGTCCAGGCCAGCCGGCCGAACTCGCCTCGATTTACGTTCAGCTTGCCGATCCCTCGGCCAGTTACGCAACAGGGCAGGTGTATGGCGCGGCCGGCGGTGGCGGCCAGCCCTAAATCCTAAACGATGATCCAAGAAAAACGCGCAGAGGAGAACGACATGAAGGCTTTAACCTGGCACGGTAGCGGAGACATCCGTTGTGAAGAAGTCGACGATCCGATTATCCAGAACGAGCGCGATGCGATCATCAAGGTGACGAGCTGCGCCATCTGCGGCTCCGACCTGCACCTGTACGGCGGTTTCGTTCCAGGCATGCATGCAGGCGACGTTATGGGCCACGAGACGATGGGCGAGGTCGTCGAGGTCGGTCGCGGCAATTCCAAACTCAAGGTTGGCGACCGCGTCGTCGTTCCCTTCACGATTTCCTGCGGCGAGTGCTCGATGTGCCAACGCAGCCTGTTTTCGTTGTGCCAGCGGTCGAATCCGTCCGGCGCTAAACAGGCCGAGCAGATCGGTTATCCGACTGCAGGGCTTTTCGGCTATTCCGACATGTACGGCCGGTTCCCCGGCGGGCAGGCGCAATATCTGCGCGTGCCCTTTGCCGATGTCGGCCCTATCAAGGTGCCAGACGGTTTAAGTGATGAGCAGGTTCTCTTCCTCTCCGATATCTTCCCGACCGGCTACATGGCGGCGGAAAATTGCGACATTCAACCGGGGCAGACTGTCGCCGTTTTCGGATGCGGTCCCGTCGGCCTCTTTGCAATCAAATCGGCGTTCCTCCTGGGCGCCGAACGCGTCATTGCGGTCGACACCGTGCCCGAGCGTCTGGCGCTGGCGCGTCAGGCGGGTGCCGAAACGCTCGATTACACGGACGACGACCTTCAGCAAAAAATCGTCGAGATAACGGGTGGGCAGGGGCCGGACGCCGTGATCGAGGCAGTCGGGCTGGAGAGCCAGGGCGCCGGTGGAATGATGGAGAGCCTGCAGACCAAACTGACATCAACGGAGCGGCCTTACGCCTTGAGCCAAGCGATCCTCGCGTGTCGTCCAGGCGGCACCGTGTCGCTCCCGGGTGTCTTCGTAGGACCGGCCGTGCCCGCACCGCTCGGCGCACTCGTTGCTAAGGGCCTGACACTGAAGACCGGCCAGACCCATGTGCAACGCTATCTCGAACCGCTAATGAAGCTGATCATCGACGGAAAAATCGACCCGTCCTTCCTGATTACGCATCGCATCGGTCTTGAAGAGGGGCCGGATGCCTACAAAACCTTTCGTGATAAGCAAGACGGCTGCGTTAAGATTGTCATTCGGCCAAACGGTTAAACTGCCGATCTTTCCCACTCCACTGTTGGAGGCCATCGTTCGTCGGCGCGTACGCCCTGTTTGTCGAGCTTCGTCAGCATAGCTGGCGCTCTGAGCGCGCTCCTTCCCTGCGCTTCGGAAAGCGGTTTTTTGCCTGCTCCGTGTATGGTTTCCCTCGTTTGCACGGTTAACCGCGCTGCGCGAGTTCGAAGGCGAATACGCTGACGAGGAGAACGTACAGGGCATCAGGCTTAACCGTGTTTCGGCCGCGCGAGCTGCCTCTCGAGAAAGTCGGCGTCGTCCTTGCGTTCCTGGTCGCCGTCCCAAGTACGCGCAGATCCGTGGGGCCTGCTCTTCCATCACCACTACAGGTGGAGCAGAGCGGTCAGGAAGGCCGTGGCCGCTCTGGAGAGCGAAAATTTTTCGGCCGGTGTTGGGATAGCGTTAAATCTTCTATTTGGATGTCGCCGGTCGCAGTGGAAGATGTGTGGCTCTGGCGATTTCGAACTTCCGCTCTTTCTTCTTGTCTCGACCGCGCTCCCACCGTCCGGCTACGGCGAAATCTCGTCGTCGGACTGCAGCTCGTCGGTGTTCAAGCAACGGCTTCAGTCCGTGATTGTTTCACTCCCGGTTGGCCGTCTGCGGGGCGGGGATACGACTCTTGGGATCTGCGCGGCCAGTCTTCGAATCGGCCTCGGTCAAGCCGTCTCCGGCTACGCGGCTGGTGCCCATGTTCACGGGCGGAGCCCGGCGGTCGTCTATGCTTGAGTGAGGAATTGCTTCGTCCTGCCTGTCTTTGTTCAAGGTCCTCGGGAGGAGCTCGTCGGAATTGGGGATCGATTTCGTGATCATTGCAGATCTCCTTCTGAATTCTGAAGGGAGAACTCCGGCACCAAGACCAAGTTCCTCGATCAGACAGGCAAAGGCGACACGGCGCGCGGGGTGTTGGAACCAGCGAGCCTTACGACGGTTCTATTGGTATAGGAGATTCCTGATGAAGGTCGTTCTGATCGCCACTTCGATCATCGTGCTCATGCTGGCAGTCCTTGCCGCCAATTTGCTGCCTTCCCGCCACGAGGCTTCCTATCCCAGGCCGTACGACATCACGCGAGGATAGATTATGCAAGCCACTCGGCATTTCGCCGCGGCCAATCCTAGACCTTTGCCAGGGAGTCCTGAATGTTCCAGACAACCTCTAACCTCAAGACGCTGCGCGAGGCCCTTTCAGACCATATGGAGCTTTCCGAATATTTCCTGGGAATGCATGCCTTCTACAATGGCGAGGTCGTCTTTGCCCGAGATGTTGTCCAGGTGAACATGGAGTTTTCTCCGTTCCCAGTTGACTTCGAAAACCTTTGGGACTGGCTGCGGGAGCAGATTAGGGGTTCTCCCGCGCAGGAAACCTTCGCCTATGAGACAACCTTCGGTATCGAGGACGAAGACGACCCCGTCATGGAGAAACTCATCGAAATGACCCAAAGGTCGGCGAACACGATCTGGATGATCGATCTTGCGCACCAGGAGACGCCGGAGGCCGGCCGCCGGTTCGTCATAGTCACCGCGCCCGACGAAAAGCGAGCACAGGATTTTCGCGACGAGTTCCACGGTAGGGACGTGGCGATTTCATGACGAGAGGAAGCCTGTGCTGTTCGCAGAGGCCCTGGTTGGCTTCGGCTTGTCTGATCTTCAGAGCGTGTCGATAAGGCCGCCGTCCACGCGCACCGAAGCCCCAGTCGTGGCTGATGCCAATGGCGAGGACAGATACGTCACGATATTTGCGATCTCCTCGACGCTGGCCGCGCGCTGAATGAGGGAGCTGCTCCGGTGCTGCTTGACGAAGTCAGCAGCGACTTCCTCAATCGACTTTCCGGTCTTTTCGCGCTCAGCGGCAAGCATTGCTTCGACGCCTTCTGAAAGAGTTGGACCAGGGAGAACCGAGTTTACGGTAACTCCAGTGCCTGCCATTCGTTTGGCAAGCCCGCGCGCGACAGCGATGTCGGCCGTCTTGCTGACGCCGTAGTGGATCATTTCCACCGGAATGTTGAAGCCGGATTCCGATGCGATGAAGACGACGCGGCCCCAGTTTGCTTCTTGCATGCCGGGTAGATAGGCGCGGGACAGTCGGACAGCAGACATGACGTTCACCTGCCAGTGACGGTCCCAGACCTCGTCCGTGGTGTCGAAGAAATCGCTTGGCTGGAAGATGCCGGCATTGTTGACGAGGATGTCGACCAGCGGCACCTTTACCACGAGTTTTGCGCACCCTTCGGCGGTGGCGAGATCAGCCGCCACCCCCGTGACAATGCCCTTGGCGCCTTCGCTTCTCAGCCGTCCTGCCGCTTTCTCGGTCTTGTCTTCGGACCTGCCGTTGACAACCACGTCCGCGCCGGCTCTGGCGAGCTGACGGGCGACGGCGTAGCCTATGCCCTCCGTGGACCCCGTCACCAGGGCGGTCTTGCCTTTGAGATCGATTAGCATGTTCTGCTCCTGTGAAGTTGGATGCCGGTTAAAGATTGCTCATGCCGCCGTCGATGACGAGCTCGCTGCCGACGATATAGGAGGCTTCGTCGGATGCGAAGAAGACCACGGTCTTTGCAACCTCCGACACGTCTCCGAAAAGACCGACCGGGATCTGCTTCTGCACGCCTTCGGCCATTGTCTTCATTTCCGCTTCCGACATGCCGAGCTTTGCGTAAAGCGGTGTCGCGATAGGGCCGGGCCTGACGGCGTTAAGCCGAATGCCGCGGCCGACCAGCTCGCCCGACAGCGTCTTTGCCAACATCAGAAGCGCGCCCTTGGTTAGCGAGTAAACGCTCGAGTTCGGCATGCCGATATGGGCGTTGATCGAAGTATTTAACACGACCGAGGTCGCCTTTCGAGAAGATCGGCAGAAGCGCCTGGATCAGGAAGTAAGGACCCTTTACGTTCGTTGCGAACGACTTGTCGAAGTCTGCTTCCGACCAGCTTTCGACCGGACCGGGGGGCCAGTCGATCCCTTCGTGCCACGTCTTTAGAGCGTTGATCGACCTGATCGTGCGGGGGCGCTATCCTTTTAGATTACCCACCGCTTGTGGTTGGCGCAACGGCGTAGCGCTGGCAAGCAAGATTGATTCGTAAAGGCGTTGGCGCGACCAGCTGATGCCGGCATCCGTGAGTGATATCGATCGGTTCGATTATCGCACGCGTCAATGCCCCGAACCCCGCAAACATCAGTCCCGCGTTCAGCCCTGGGACTCAACTGAAAGCAATCGAACTCGCCGCGTGACCAGCTTTACGGCTCGTTGTAGGCCGAGGCTTTGACAACCACCGTCTTTCCGGCAGGGTTATTCTCGAAAATCAAACCGCCCCTCGTTTTAGACCGGCCTGGAACATAGGCGAGTACGGTTTCGACACTCTCGATGATGGCTTTTC
The DNA here is from genome assembly GCF_056394605.1 of Rhizobium sp. 10N427. Taxonomy (NCBI): domain Bacteria; kingdom Pseudomonadati; phylum Pseudomonadota; class Alphaproteobacteria; order Hyphomicrobiales; family Rhizobiaceae; genus Rhizobium; species Rhizobium sp. 10N427. The sequence goes on from NZ_JBFTID010000015.1 coordinate 115,903, forward strand.
CGTCCTGTAGTTCACCTCGTACCGTCACGTCGGCGGCGGTTGCGCTCGCCTTGTTGCTCATTTCGAACAAAACCTGATAGCCGGTGCTGCGTTGTTCCGTCCGGACGACAGCCGCCTCAAGGTCAGGAGAGCTGTCACTATCCATCAGCGCGTCCTTGCCGATCCAGGTAATGAGCAAGATCACGAGGGCTGCCGAGACGAGGCCGGTCAACCATTCAATCCAATGCGGTTCGGCATTTTCGATGTTTGAAGATCTCGATATCTTGGTCATGCCTGCCTCATAAAATCAGCCGCGCAGCAGCCGCGCCAATAGCGCCCGGGAAACTCAAGATCACAGTTGTCATCAACGCCTGAGTCGTAGAAGTGTCGTCGATCCGGTGAAACGTCCACAGACAAAAGCCGCTGATAGCGAGAGCGATGACATAGCCTGGCAGGGTGAAGCGGACAAAGGCGTGCCACCCAGGCGTCCCCTCGGCAAGGTCATGGCTTCCGTGGAACGACAGGGTGTAGACGAAGCCATGCATTATCGCCAGAGACGCCACGATGATAGCCAATGCGTGCCAGGGCGACATTTTGTAGGAGAGGAGGATCATTTCCTCGGTCGGCGCCACGTTAAGCGCGAGGAAAAGGGCGCCGACAGCCATCAAGAACAGTTCGCCTGCATAGCTCGTCTCCCGGCTATCCACCGGGTCATCTCCGTCACCGTGATCATCAATCTCATCGGACTGCCCGCCAAGCTGGCTGCGCCCCAGCATTGCTCCGATGCTCGACGGCACTGCCTGGATGGCAATCATGCCGATGACCTCGTGCGCAGACTGGTCATTCCGGAGGATGCCCATTGCGGACAAGATAAGAGCACTGCAGACGATGCCAAGGCCGTAGGCGATGCTCGCGTCTCGGACCGCTTCGCTCCAGGTAGACGTTGTCTCGAAGCCAATGCGGTCAGACAGAAAGATGAGCAGCGGGATATTGATGACGAGGAGAAGCAGGAGTCTCGTGCGGTCCATGTAGAACCCGAGTTCCCACATCTCCATAGTCATCAGCATCGGCAGGGCAAAAAGCAGTGCGCCTGCAAAACCGCGCGCTATTCCAGCGGCGAACTCTAGACTGTCGAATTTCGGCTGGGTTTTGCCCCTGAGCTTTTCTGACGACGGTGCCGCGCTCAAATCATGATCTCGCCGCCCGTGACCGGAATAATGGCGCCGGTCATATAGCTACCCTCAGCCGAGGCCAGCAACACATATGCCCCGGCGAGTTCGGCCGGTTGACCAGCGCGGCCAATCAGCGTCTTTTTGCCGAAATCTTTGGTCTTATCCGGCGGCATAGTCGAAGGGATAAGTGGCGTCCAGATCGGGCCGGGGGCGACCGCGTTTACGCGTATGCCTTTTCCCGCCAACATTTCGGCAAGGCCCGCGGTGAAGTTCGAAACCGCGCCTTTGGTGGAGGCATAGGCCAGAAGATGGGAGGAGGGTTGGCGCGATTGGATGGACGTGGTGTTGATGATGCTGGCGCCAGGCTTCATGTGAGGCACGGCAGCCTTGGCGAGGAAGAAAGGGGCATATGTGTTCGTGCGAAAAGTCTCGTCCCATTCTTCCTCGGTGATGTCGCCGATTGCAGCGTAGGTGCGCTGGAAGGCTGCGTTGTTGACAAGAATATCGATTCCTCCGAACTCCCTGACGGTTCGTTCGACGAGAGCAATGCAGTGACTTTCTGAGGTGATGTCGCCGGCAACGGCCAAGGCACGGCTACCAGCTTCTTCGACCCATCTCGCCGTTTCCACGGCATCTTCGTCTTCGCTGAGATATGAGATCAGGACATCGGCGCCTTCACGCGCAAAGGCGATCGCCACGGCACGACCGATGCCGGAATCTGCGCCCGTAATCAGCGCTACCTTTCCCTTGAGCCTGCCGTTGCCTTTGTAGCTCTCCTCGCCGTGATCCGGCGCGGGCTTCATCAATCTTGTCAGCCCAGGCGGCGGTTGCTGCTGCTCAGGTTGCGGCGGTATTGGGCGATTGGTTTCCGGCATGGTTGTGTCCTCTCCTTTAGGTGAGAGAACGGACCGGATAGGGCTTGGTTCCACAATCCAGCGAGAGGTATCAGCGGAGTTTGGGCTCGCGCAGCCATTGTCGACCAACGGCGACATGCGTGCGTTCGACCGGGCCTTCGATGCGATCGTATGTCACGGGGAGGGACTATCACCACTCATGACGCCTTCGAGCTGCTGCGGGCCGAGCGCGGCTCTTAAAGCGGCGACGCCGTTTTCAGGTAGCCTGAGAAAGCCTTTGGAGATGCCTTCTTTCCAGGCTGCGCCGCGATCCCACGCCTCTTGCCAGGCATCTGCAACAACGTCGCCCTGTCGCGTTTCAACGAGTGCCTCAAACAGCAGGGCCGCCTGAGACAGGTCCTTGAAGGCCTTTGCTCGCCCCAGCGCATCTCCGAGCCTCCGCGAAGCGACGATGAGCTTATGGACAGCAAAACGCTCCGGAGCAGGAACCAGCACATTCACACCCTCTCGATGCAGGAGAACGGTGCGCACCGGTTCGTAGATGAGGTAGTCGAGAAACCTTAGATTTTCTGCGGAAGCGCCGCCAAGAGCGGGCATCGGCGAGGGCTTGCCCGTGTGTTCGGCTGATCCGCGATTGCCGGTGAGAAATTCCACCCGGTATCCCCTCGCATTCTGGAAGGCGATCTTGGCCTTGTCCCCCTGGTGGGGAACCGGGCGAAAGCCGCTATCGATTGACCGGAGGATTTCCAGGACGGGAGGCAGGCTGTCGCCCACCTCCGCCGAAATCGCGAAGTCCTGTGCAAAGTCAGCATCGCCGGTCTGCACGGCCGAGGATGGTAAGCGAACGCCGAGAATGCCTGCATAGGCGCTGAAAGCGACGGACCCTATCAGAACTGCGCGCAGGCGGAATAACCCTGCATTTGCAAGCGCCTGCGTGACATCTCCGGCAAACGGATCGGGGCCTGGAAGACCAGCGCGGCGCAATGTGCTTACCATTCGCCTCCGGTCACGAATCGAACCCTTTAGTTCCATGTGGGCATTCACTCGGGCGGTGATCGCTTCATCGTGGTGCGGGCCGACATAGCTTCGCTTGTCTTTGCCGCCAGGAGTGGGCAGGTCGAAGTACCAGTAATTGCGATCCTTGACCGGTACGGTCACGAACCGGCCCTCCAAGGGAAAGTCTGCCTGGAATTGGGCATCGAGCGAGCGCTCGACGAGCTCTGCGAACATTGTCCGGTAGCTAATATCGACTTGTTTGATTTTCGACATGGCCGTTCCTGCTTGTAGCTTAGCACCGAACCGGCGTTATAATTTTCTGACAAAAACATTATAGCGCCGATACGAGAAGTCAACGGAGGGGGTTATAATGATTCGGCAGGAACATTATAACTTGCCCGCGTACAACCTGCGATGGCGTGCACAAGACGCGCGTTGTGACTGTGCGCCTTGTTACATTTGGATATGCCTCGCCCGGACAAGCTCAGGCTGGATTCATGGCGCGAAGATGCTGTCGAACGTCCCGACACGCTCGGCCCAGCGGCGGGCTTGATCCCGCTCCAGGAGCTCGCCACGCGGGTGCTGTCCGTTTTCAAGCATGGACATGACCTCGCAGATGTAAGAGGCGAGCGGCATGGCGCGCGGATCGGCTGCTTGAGAAAGGCCGGTCAACTCCGTCCGCACATAGGGCGGGGAAAGTTCGAGAACCTCGATCGGCAACTTCCGCAGCTGATGACGCAACGACGTCAGCCATGAATGCAGGAAGGACTTGCTGGCGCAGCAGGTGGCAAAATCTGCCCGCGGCAGGAAGGCGAGAGCAGAGCTGGTTGCCATGATGGTGGCATTCCGCTGGGCCTTCAGAACAGGCAGGAAAGCCGCAACAGTGCTAATCACGCCGACAATGTTAGTCTGGATCATGTCCACCGACGATGAGACATTCCATGTGTCGGACGTCATGTCTTCGGTCCGCGAGATTCCGGCATTGGCGATCACCACATTGAGCGTGGGGAAGCGTTCAGCTTACAATTGCTCCAGAGGGATGTTTCGTCGCGCGACTGGCGGATGAGCGGCGCTCGTATCCTATTAACTACCCGACTTCCAATCAACAGGAGTATGAATGTTCGAACTTTCGCGACGGCGATATTGTCTGCACGCGACCGCCTGTTTCAGTGACCACTCCCGACGCGAGCGCGCCGCTATCCGGTCGAAAGCGCCGGACAATCATTGATCGGCAATCGCATCTCGCACTCGAGAGCGTCCATGCCATAAGCCTGCGCAAAATCCGCGCAGAAACTGGCGTCCTTGGCCAGCAGACGGCTCCTCAGGATGCACGGAGCGGCTGTTCCCGTCTTCTTCGACGAGTTGTCTCGTTTTCTGCTGCGGGGCCGCCTACAATCTCTCCGGTTTTCTTCCCTGCCCGCACGGAAAACACGGCGGAACCCAACCGATCCATGCTACATCCGTCCTATCGTGCGCTTCGCGACTGCGCCTAGACGTATCGTCTGATATTTCATGCTCATGACCGAGTGTCTCGGTGAGCGAGCCCTTCTACGCAACAAATTTAAAGGAAATCCATGAACCGCACACCCCGCAGGCCGGCCAATCCGCTCGATGCTGCTGAAGCCCTGTTTAAGCCCGCCACCAAGGCCCCGGCTGCACCTGTAGAACGGCAGGCAATCCCCTCCACCCGGGAACCGGTATCGATCAGGATCGACACCGACGTGCTCGCCTTCTTCCAGGAAGATGGCCCCGGCTGGCAGGACCGCATCAACGCGGCGCTGCGCGAGACCATGGAAGCCAGCCGATGACATCGGTTTCCGGTATGATGGGCCTACCGTCCGTGTCAGGGTGACAATAGACGGCTGGACGGCGCCAGCAGCCCTGACCTATGCACGGATCAGGCGCGTCGAATGCGCTTCTGTTGGCGAGTCTCCGTTGCGATACGTGCACGGCTGGAGGCTGGCTGTCGCTTCCAACCTGTTGCGTAAATCGAACCTGCGCATCGGCAGTATCGGCTGCCACGTCGGCTACGATTCCGGGGCCGCCTTCAGCCGGGCGTTCAAGACCCTGTGCGGCCTGTCGCCACGGCAGGCGCGTTCCACGCCGGCCCAGAGTTCTATCGCGCGCAGTTTGGAGAGCGGGCGCCCACGAAAAGGCTGAAGGCGGCTGTTCTGATCTTTGTATTCACCGATCGATGTTTGATCTCAGTCAGACGACGCTAGCTTCTCCGCAAGCGTATGTGATTGCACTCATCATGTAGTCGGCAGCCGTGAAATTACGGCAACTCGTCAGCAAATGCGGTTCTCTCAGCCGGCCTTACCTGAAAGGGGAGGACGCCGCCTCCGCTCGTCTTCAAGGGATATGCACAAGGTAAATTGCTTGATTGACATTTGTCTAAATGTATTTGACACTTGTAAAAATCGCTCCATTGGAGATGGAGCGTGATGCATGATTGGTCCATCGTGAGATGGCCCGATCGCGGGAGGAACTTGGGTGGAACATCTTCTGGAAGTCGAAGGGCTGGCAAAGTCCTTCAATGGCGTCGCGGCGCTTCGCGACGGCCGGTTTCAGCTCAAGGCTGGATCCGTGCATGCGCTATGCGGTGGCAATGGCGCCGGAAAATCCACCTTCCTCAAGATTTTGATGGGTATCCACAAGCGCGACGCGGGATCTATCCGGCGACGGGGTGTGGACGTGGAATTCTCCGGTCCGGCGGCGGCTTTGGCATCAGGCATCGCGATCATTGAGCAGGAGCTCAGTCCGGTGCCGCACATGACGGTCGCCGAAAACATCTATCTCGGCCGTGAGCCGTCAGGACGTTTCGGCGGCATCGACTTCAAGACCATGAACCAGAATGCGCAGCGGCTGCTGGAGCAACTCGAGTTCAACATCCGCCCGACGCAGTTCATGATGAATCTCTCTGTTGCGCAGATGCAGCTGGTCGAAATCGCCAAGGCGTTGAGCCATGACGCTGAAGTGATCTTCATGGACGAGCCGACCTCAGCGATCGGCGAAAAGGAAGCACAGCAACTCTTCAAGACGATCGAACGGTTGAAGGCCGCGGGCAAGGGCGTGGTCTACGTCTCGCACCGTCTGTCGGAGATTTTCCAGATCGCCGACGCCTACACCGTGTTCCGTGACGGTTCGTATATCGGTGCGGGTGACCTTGCCGATATTGATCGCGCGGGACTGATCCGGATGATCGTCGGCCGTGAACTCGGCGAGGAATATATCAAGACCAACACGCCCACCGATGTCACGGGGTTCGAGGTCGTAGGGTTGACGGCGAGCGGCAAGGTCGAGGACGTATCGTTCTCCGTGAAGAAGGGCGAGATTTTCGGCATCTATGGGCTGATGGGGTCCGGCAGATCGGAGATCTTCAACTGCCTCTTCGGTCTCGACCGGATGGATAGGGGCGAGATCAGGCTCGATGGCAAGGCGATCACCGTCAGCAAGCCTGTCGAGGCCATGGAGCAAGGGCTTGCCCTCGTCACCGAGGATCGCAAGCTGACAGGGCTCAATCTCGTCGATAGCGTCAGGGGCAACATCGCGCTTGCCAGCCTGCCGGAGTTCAGCCCGGCTTTCGTCATGCGCCGCGGCCGCGAGCAGGCGGCCAGCCAGCAGATGATCGAGCGTTTCGGCATCAAGACTGCACGCGACACCATGGCGGTCTCGGGACTATCAGGCGGCAACCAGCAGAAGGTCGTGCTGGGCAAGTGGTTCCTGCGCAACCCGAAGGTGCTTCTGCTCGACGAACCGACGCGCGGCGTCGATGTCGGCGCCAAGCGCGAAATCTACCGGATCATCTGCGAATTCGCAGCCACGGGAGGCACGGTGGTGATGATTTCATCGGAGATAGACGAGGTGCTCGGCATGTCCGACCGCATTCTCGTGATGCGCAACGGCCGCTCGGCGGGCGTCTACCCGCGGGTGGAAACCGACGCGCAAGCGCTGGTGCATCTGTCGACGTAACAGGTGCGCCGCGAATTTCTCAATACGGATCGGCATGGGAAGAGGTTAGAAACAGTGTCCCTTACAGATAACAAACCAACGACGGGCTGGTTCAACTCGGATCGCCGCAGGCTGCTCATCCAGGAATATGGCATCTTCCTCGCCTTCCTGCTCTTGTCCGTGATCCTGTCGGTGTCGAACGAGTATTTCCTGACGGCCGGCAACATCTCGAACGTGCTGCTGCAGACATCCATCAACGGCGTGCTGGCGATCGGCATGACCTTCGTCATCCTGACGCGTGGTATCGATCTGTCGGTCGGTTCGGTGGTGGCGCTTGCCGGCATCATCAGCGCCAGCTTCGTCACGACGTCGGCAACGGCCGGCATTGCGGGTGCCCCGTACCCTGCCATCGTCGCATTGATTGCCGGTATCGCGGTCGGTCTGGCCTGTGGCGCTGTCGTCGGCTTCATCGTCTCGCGCTTTGCCGTCCCGGCCTTCGTCGCCACGCTCGGCATGTTGTCGGCAGCACGCGGCATGACGCTGATCTATGGTGGCGGCAAGCCTGTCCCGGCGCTGATCCCCGAGTTCCGCTGGATAGGTACCGGAAACATTCTCGGCGTGCCGATGCCGGTGGTAATCCTGGCCGTCGTCTTCATCGTGTCCTGGTGGGTTCTGACTCGCACACGCTTTGGCCGCTACATCTACGCGGTCGGCGGCAATCCGCATGCGGCGATTACCTCCGGGATCAACGTCACCCGCATCCGTTTCACGGTCTACTGCATCTCGGGCTCGCTCGCCGGTCTCGCCGGAATGATGCTCTCGGCCCGCACGGGATCTGCGCTGCCGCAAGCCGGTATCGCCTACGAGCTCGATGCCATCGCGGCCGTCGTCATTGGCGGCACCAGCCTCTCGGGCGGTGTTGGCCGGGTGACGGGAACGCTGATCGGGGCGCTGATCATCGGCGTCATGAACAACGGTCTCGATCTGCTCGGTATCCAATCCTACTACCAGCAGGTGCTCAAGGGCGCGCTTATCGTCGGCGCCGTCATGCTGGATCAGAAGCGAAATCAAGGTCTCTGACCTCATCATTCGGATCGCATCCGCGGTCCGTCGACCAACCGCGCGTCATAACGGCGACCGGATATCTCTATGGAGGAGAAAAACATGAAGAAACTGATGCTCGCCCTCGTCGCCAGCGCTGCGATCCTTGCCGCGCCAGCGATGGCGCAGGACAAGAAGCTGAAGATCGGTGCAACGACCTACGGCCTCAATGCCGAATTCATGCAGATCTGGTCGGCCGCGCTGAAGCAGCATCCGGCGGTCAAGAGCGGCCAGGTTGAGCTGACGGTATTCGACGGCCGCTATGATGCGCTGGTCCAGCAGGAACAGTTCAACACCATGATCACCCAGAAGTTCGACGCGATCATCTTTGTGCCGATGGACGTCGAGGCGGGTGCCGCAGCTGTTCAGGCCGCCCACGATGCCGGCATCCCGGTTGTCGGGTCCAACGCCCGCGTCAACTCCGATCTCCTGACCTCCTACGTCGGATCGAACGACGTCGAGGCCGGTGAACTGGAAGCCAAGGCCGTTCTCGACAAGATGGGTTGCAAGGGTAACCTCGTCATCCTCGAGGGCCCGATCGGCCAGTCCGGTCAGATCCAGCGCCTCGAAGGCAACGAGAAGGCGCTGAAGGCGTGCCCTGACGTCAAGGTTCTCGAAAAGCAGACAGCCAATTGGTCGCGTGCGGAAGCCCAGACCCTGATGGAGAACTGGCTGACATCGCATCCTGGCCAGATCAACGGCGTCATCGGCCAGAACGACGAAATGGCGCTCGGCGCTATTGAAGCGATCAAGGCCGCCAACCTGAAGGTCGAAGACTTCGCGATCGCTGGCGTCGATGGCGTTACCGATGCGATCAATGCCGTCAAGCGTGGCGAGATGGCATCGATCCTGCAGGACGCCAACGCACAGGCACAGGGTGCTCTCGACGTGGCCATCAAGGCTGCGAACAAGGACGCCAAGCCGGAATCGGCGATCTGGACCCAGTATCCTGACATGAAGTGGGAAGAGGGCGCATCCAAGGACTACCTCGTCCCGTGGACGCCGGTCACCAAGGAAAATGCCGACAAGCTGCTCGAATCCCGCAAGTAAAAAATGCACCGCCGGGGCGGCGTCGCGCCGCCCCGGCATCCACATCGCAAAGGCTTGAAGAGATGACAGACACTTCTCCCCAGATTGACCTCAATTTCCCCCTGACCGGCAAGATCGCTGTCGTCACGGGTGCCGCGTCCGGGATCGGCTCGGCGATATCCGATGCATTGACTGCAAAGGGCGCCACGGTCGCTGTCCTGGATGTCAATGCCGATATCGCAAGCGCCAAGGCGGCTTCGCTTGGTCATGGGGCTAAATTCTTCGTCTGTGACGTCTCGCAGCCTGATTCCGTCAATCGCGCCATATCCGACGTGGTCGCCGCTTTCGGCCAGATAGACATTGCCGTCAACAGCGCCGGCGTCGTGTTCCTGGCGCCTGCAGAAGACCTGTCGCTCGACTATTGGGACAAGACGATCAACATCAATCTCAAGGGCAGCTTTCTTGTCACGCAGGCTGCCGGCCGCGCCATGATCGCCGCCGGTAAAGGCGGCAAGATCATCAATCTTGCGTCGCAGGCTGGCACCGTGGCCATTGAAGAGCACGTGGCTTATTGCGCCTCGAAATTCGGCGTCATCGGTATGTCGAAGACCTTTGCCGCCGAATGGGGCAAGTACGGCATAACCGTCAACACTATCTCGCCAACTGTGGTCCTGACCGAACTCGGCAAGAAGGCCTGGGCGGGCGAAAAGGGGGAGGCCGCCAAGAAGCGGATCCCCACCGGCCGCTTCGCTTATCCCGAGGAAATCGCTGCCGCTGCTGTCTTTCTGGTTTCGGATGGCGCGAACATGATCAACGGCGCCGATCTTCTGATCGACGGCGGCTACACCATTCTCTGAGCCGGAGCGCCAGGACATTTTTAAGGAGATCCCATGCAGCGGTTCGTCAACAATCCCGATCTCGTCGTCGAGGATACAGTCAAGGGCTTCATCAAGGCCCACTCCGATATCGTGCGGCTTGCCGAAAACCCGCGTGTTGTCGTCGCCAAGAACGCGCCTGTGAAAGGCAAGGTTGGCGTGATCACGGGTGGCGGTTCTGGCCACGAGCCCGGGTTCATGGGCTACACTGGCAAGAACATGCTGGACGCCGTCGCCGTGGGCGAGCTGTTCTCGTCGCCGACCGCCAAGAGCTTCCACGATGCAATTCGCGAAGCCAATGGCGGCGCGGGCGTCGTCTGCCTCTATGGAAACTATGCTGGCGACAATATGAACGTGAAGATGGCGACCAAACTTGCCGCCAAGGGCGGCATCGAGGTCGCGACCGTCGTTGCCAATGACGACGTCTGCTCGGCACCGCTGTCGGAACGCGAAAAGCGCCGGGGCGTTGCGGGCGAGATCTTCATGTGGAAGATCGGCAGTGCCAAGGCCACCAAGGGCGGCAGTCTCGAAGAGGTTCGCGCCGCGGCGCAGAAGGCGATCGACAATTGCCGCTCGATCGGCGTCGGTCTCGGTCCTTGCACCCTGCCGGCCGTCGGTCATCCGAATTTCCAGATCGAGCCGGGTACGATGGAAGTCGGCATCGGCCACCACGGCGAGCCTGGCGTGCGCGTCGAGCCGCTCAAGACTGCGGTCGAGGTGGCCAAGGAGATGTGCAAGATCGTGCTCGACGATCACAATCTTCCGGAAGGCACCGAGGTTGCTGTTCTTGTCTCTGGCCTGGGCGCCACGCCGCTCAATGAACTCTACATTCTCAACGACACGATCGAGAGCGAGATCAGCGGCCGAGGTCTCGTTGTCTACAAAACCTATGTCGGCAATTACTTCACGTCGCTTGAGATGGTCGGCGCGACGCTGACGGTCTTTGCGCTCGATGACGAGACGAAGCCGCTGCTCGACCTCGAAACGTCCTGCACAATCTTGCTCTAGGGAACGGTGACATGCAAAGTTTCAAGAATCCCTCGGCGGGCGCCATCGTTCTTTCAGTGGCCGGCCGTATCGTTGAAAACCGGGCCTATCTCAGCGAGATCGATGGCAAAATTGGCGACGGCGACCATGGGGTCAACATGGCCAAGGGGTTCGGCATGGCGGCCGAGCGTCTGAAAGGGCAGGACTCATCGCTCAGTGGCGCGTTCGAGACGCTGGGCACGTTGCTGATGACCGAAATCGGCGGCTCAATGGGCCCGCTCTATGGCGTCATGTTCACCGAATTCGGTGAGACGATCGAGGGCAGGGATATCGTCGATGCCAAGCTGTTCAGCCAGATGCTGCATGCTGGCCTGGATGGCATTCAGTCGATCGGCTCGGCCAAAGTCGGGGACAAGACGCTGATTGATGCCTTTGTCCCGGCGGTCAATGCTTTCGACGAGGCGACAGCATCCGGAAAGTCTTTCGCCGATGCGCTCGCGGCTTTGGCGGAAGCAGCCGAAAAGGGGCGCGATTCGACGATCGATCTGGTCGCCAAGATCGGCCGCGCCAGCCGCCTGGGCGAACGCTCTCGCGGTGTTCTGGATGCGGGCGCGACCTCCTGTGCCCTCATTCTCAGTGAAATTTCAATCGGTGTTGCCAGCCGGCTTGAGGGCGGCTGATCAGACGGCTTGTCTCCCAAGACAGCGCGGCCTCGCCCTATGGCGGCGGGCCGCGCGCCGCGCGGTTGCAATGCGTTGGTATTGGCGGCATCTTCCCGGCAGATCTAAGCGGGAGTTCATTCCAGAGTGGCAGCGGTTAAGACCCAGCAGGCGCGAAAAGCAGGCGCAGGCAAGAACGACCTCGCACAGGCGCCGGACGCCATGCCGTTGCGCTACGGCGACGACCCCTATGTCTGGGCATGCTGGCTCTACTACGAAGACGGATTAACTCAAGGCGATATCGCCGAGGTGATGGGCATATCCCGCGCAACGGTGAACAGCTATCTCGCCGACGCACGTGATCGCGGCATCGTCAACATTGCTATCGAACCGGCACGGCTTGCATCTCTCACCGTTGCGCAAGCGCTCAAGCGGCATTTTGGCCTTGCCGACTGCCTCGTCGTTCCGAGCGAGGACACCGCCAGGCCGCTGATCGACAGGATCGGCGTTGCCGGCGGCCAAGCGCTACATCGATTGATCAAATCGGGCGATACCGTCGCAGTGTCGTGGGGCCGCACGGTGCTGGCGATCAGCGAGCGCGCCGAGGTTCCAGGATTGCAGGATGTCACCGTTGTGCAGGCAACGGGCGGCACGCGCGCAAGCTTCGCCTATACGCCTGAACTCTGCGCCGCGGCGCTGGCCACCGCCGTCAACGGCAAGCTGATCAACATCTCCGCACCCGCCATCGTCTCGGCGAACGCCGTGCGTGAGTCGTTTATGCAAGAGCCGCTGATCGAGAGCCAATTCGGTGCTCTTGCCGGTGCCAACAAGGCGCTTTTTGGCATTTCGTCGCTGCGCCCCAATTCCACCATTCATACCAGCGGCTTCTTCGAATCTGTTCCACTGCAGGACTATCTAGCCAAGGGCGCCGTCGGCGTGGTGGCCGGACGTTTCATCGATGGGCAGGGCCGCGCGATCGCAGGGCCGCTCGACGACAGAACGATCGGCATTTCCCTTGAGATGCTGAAGAACATCGATCTCCGCATTGCCGCCGCCGGCGGCTTCGACAAGGTGCCGTCCATTCTTGCGGCGTTGCGCGGCGGCTATGTCAACGTGCTGATTACCGACGCGGCGACCGGCCGCGGCATTCTCAACGCCGATGGCGTGACCGATATCGATCAGCGATCGCCCCAGCGCCTGCGGCCGGAAAGCCAGACGCCTCTACCGCCGGCCGCGCGAACGCGCGTGAAGAAATTTCTCAACGATCCCGACAATGTCGTCGAAGAGATGCTGGATGGCGTGGTACGCGCCCATCGCAAGTATCTGTCGCCGATCGAAAAATCGCACCGCGCGCTGGTTGCGCGCGACGGACCAAGACCGGGCAAGGTGGGGCTGGTCATCGGTGGTGGATCCGGACATGAGCCGGGATTCCTCGGCTATGTCGGCAAAGGTTTGGCGGACGCTGTCGCGATCGGCAACATCTTCTCGTCACCGCCTCCCATACCCATCCTGCATTGCGCGAAAGCTGCATCCGGCGGCGCCGGCGTTCTTTTCGTTTATGGCAACTACGCCGGCGATGTGATGAATTTCGAAATGGCGGCGGAGATGGCAGAGGCTGCGGGAATTCCCGTGCGAACGGTTCTTACCACCGACGACATCACCTCTTCGCCGATCGAAGACCGGGATGGGCGGCGCGGCGTGGCGGGCAATTTTTTCACCTTCAAGATAGCTGGTGCGGCCTGCGATCGCGGTCTGCCGCTCAATGCCTGCGAAGCCGTGACCCGCAAGGCGAATTTACAGACCTATACGGTCGGCGTGGCGCTTGAGCCCTGCTCCATGCCGCAGACGCAACGGCCCAATTTCGAGATCGGCGCCGAAGATATCGAGTTCGGCATGGGCATCCATGGGGAGCCGGGCGTCATTCGCGAAAAGATGATCAGCGCCGATGAGATCGTCGACAGGGTGATGGATCGGATATTCCTGGAGATGAGGGCGGCCAAAGGCAGCCGCGTCGCCGTGCTCGTCAACTCGTTTGGCGGGACGCCGATGATGGAGCTCTATATCCTGTTCAGACGTGTCGAGCAGCGGTTGAGTGCCAAGGGCATTGCGATCGAAGCCAATTGGGTCGGGCACTACTGTACGTCTCTCGACATGGTCGGGGCGTCCATCTCGATCATGGAGCTGGATCAGGAACTGACGGAACTCTTGCACCATCCCTGCGACACCGCGGTGCTGAAGATAACGTAAGATCGGCATGCACCGGCCTCATCATCGGGCGTCTTGTGCACATGGGAGGGAAACAATGGCAGAGAATGATGCGCGCAGGCTCAACCGGATGTTCAATCGGATATCCAGCTTGATCGCGGCAGAAAAAGACTACCTCACCGAGCTTGACGGCGCGATTGGCGATGCCGACCATGGGATAACGATGTCTCTTGGCTTTGGCGCCGTCGCTGGTGAATTGGCACGGTCCGATCTCGACGAGATGCCGCCGTCGGTTGTGATGACAACCGCAGCATCGGTGTTTCTCAACGCCGTCGGCGCCTCGACAGGCCCTCTTTATGCGACAGCGTTTTTACGTGCCGCAAAGGCACTGGAAGGCCGGCAGTCTCTGGACGCTGCGGGCCAAGTCGCCATGTTGGAGGCGATAACGCTTGGCATACAGGAACGCGGGAAGGGCCAGCGTGGCGACAAGACGATGCTTGACGCCTGGATTCCGGCCGCCGAGGCGGCTCGTGCAGCACTCGTGCGCAAAAGCGGGGTAAGGGAACTGTGGCGTGACGTGGTGGTGGCAGGCGAGGGTGGGGCGGAGGCCACACGTTCAATGGTGGCGGTGCGCGGACGAGCGGCGCGGCTTGGCGAGCGATCCCTCGGCCATGTCGACCCGGGCGCGGCTTCTGCGGTTCTGGTTTTGAAAGCGATGATGGAAGTATTCGCGGATTGAGTTGATCAGAGCGGCATTTGTCGCGTGACATCCCATAGCAATGCTCCATCCGATTGCACCGGGAACACAGCTTCAGCGGCTGGAGGCAAAGGGCTTTGTGCGACGGGCTTGCGCGAGAACATACGCCAAATGACCGATTGAAGAGGAAAGCGGGCCAGAGCGAGATTGTCGCCGGTTCGGACGCACCAGCACGATGTCAGGGCAGCGGCCTAATCAGCCGAAGCCTGTTGCCAGGTGCAAACTCAACGATACGGTCCTGCTCCAGGGCTTCGAGCACCGCCGTGATCTCATCCTGCGTAAACCCCGCTGCATTCAAGGGAACCCCGAGTTCGAAAAGGTTGATTGTCACATCCGGATTTCCTTTCATCGCACGGAGCCGTTCGGTTATTGCGGCTTCGGTATCTTCAAATCGGCCCATCTCAACTCTCTGCCCGCTTCATCTCCGGCGGGAACGTAGAGGAAACTGCAGCAATTGTCGCGCTATGGCTTCGCATTGCTTCGAGAGCGATGAGGCTTCCGGTGCGATCCACCGGCCAGATCGGCCGCTTTACATGGACGTAGGGCCGCAACTCCGCGCGCAGCGTGGCCAGAGCGCCACTGTCGCAGACGACGACCTGGCCGGCGAGTGGCTCGAAGGGCGGCGCGGAAATGCTGCATCGACTTCAACACCAGGAATTTCAGCGATGCAGGGTCGCGCCGCGGGACAGCCATGGGACCAATGCACGCGAGTTCGCGTGCCACCTGCCGTTAACAGCACGTTTGACGATTCCGATCTCCTTTCGCTACGCGGGGGTCTGCAGGAGGCATTTTCGTGCGGTCTGGAGATCGTTGCCTTCGATCCCAACCGGAACGATTATCTGCTGCTGCCGATCTTGCGTGGCCCTGCCGAGAAATAAGCCGTGCCGGCGGGGCATGACGGTAGGAAAGATGCGCTGATAAACTTTTGCCCTGCAGCCGCCGGAATACGAATCGAGGCCGGGTCCTGCCAACGCCGCTTACGCGACGCCCGCCACAGGCGTTCAATATTTCTTCTTGCGAACGATCTTGTTGCCGCGTGGTCCGCTCAAGACAGGTGTTCGCTCACGGTTTTCCGCAAGCAGGCTGCGCCAGCGTTCCAAGCGATCGGCGGACAGGTCACCGCTTGCGATAGCTGCCTGCACGGCGCATCCCGGTTCATGGGCATGGGTGCAGTCGCGAAAGCGACAAAGCGGCGCCAGCTCGGTTATTTCAGCAAAGAGAGTGTCTATGCCGTCGGCAACATCGCTCACGTAGAGCGTTCTTATTCCTGGTGTATCAATGACCCAGCCGCCGCCTGAAATCGCGTGCAGGGATCGCGCCGTGGTCGTGTGCCGGCCCTGCGAGTCATACTCGCGGATCGCGCCTGTCTTTTGCTGTGCGTCGGGTTCGGATCCCGTCATCGTGTTCACAAGCGTCGATTTTCCGACGCCGGAGGATCCCACCAGCGCAATCGTCTGACCCGCGCCGCACCAAGGCCTCAACTGCGACACGGCATCGGTAGAGCGCCCGTTCAAGGCAACGACAGGCAAATCCCGTTGCAACGCCCCGGCTTCTGCCATGAACCGGCCGGCATCTTCAGTAATGTCGGCCTTTGTCAGCACAATCACCGGATTGCTACCGGCCTGAATGGCCATGATGAGGTAGCGTTCCAGCCGGGCAAGATTGAAATCGGCATTGCACGAGGTCACGATGAATAGGGTGTCGATATTGGCGGCAACAAGCTGCTGGCCACGCCCACCTTCCGGGCGCCTTTGAAAGACACTTTTCCGATCGAGACGGCTGACAAGCATATCGGTCAGGGGATCGGCAAGAACCCAATCGCCCACCGCATAGTCAGCAGTGTTGGCGTGGGCTGGAAGTTCCAGTCCGACTGGTCCGGTGACATCGATTGCCTCGATGCGTGCCCGGTGAACCGAAGCGATACGTCTGGGAACCAAGTCCACCTCGCTCGGCTGGACCTGTTTCGCGAAGAATTCAGACCACCCAAGCAGTTCGAGCGGTGAAGAAATGGGTAAGCGGGTCAATCCTGCACCGCATCCGGATAAGTTGTCATAACGGGTCTCAATGCTGTTTCGGGGGGTAGCGCCTAACGGCGTGGCTGTTCCCGCTTTGCCAAAGAGGTCGCGTAGGCTGCAGCCTCGCCGGGATAGGGGAAATCTTCCCCGAGTTGACGGTCACCGTCATAGACCCTGAAGGCAGGCCCATCAATTTCAACGATCTTATAGCCGTTCACGTATTCAAACTTCGGTGTTTTCCAACCCAAAAAGTTCTCCAGTACCGGTCCACGTTTCGCAGTTTTGAGAGTGATGCTCGGCGGCTCATGCGCAATCGGCTGTCATCTACCACTTGCTAACACAAAATGCGATCAATCAACGAGGCAATAACGATGCGCATTTCCCGCCGGCGCGCAGGAAGACACCGCGAACATGCGGCCTTCAGCTGAAGGCCTCGGCAAGATAACGCGCCCAGCGCAACTGACCATCGGCGGATCCGATCAGGTCTTGGCGGATCTCGACCAGCACGGCATCCAGCCCTCGGTCTTCGCCATGGACAGGAATGGCGTAGTCGCTGATCCGTTCGATGACATAGGGCACGTTCGCGCCGATATTCAACTTGGTGTTCTCCGTCAGACGCTCGATCATCTGCCTGCCCAATCCGAACGACTTGTTGAACAGGATGCCTGCATGCCAGGGGCGCTGCTCTCCCAGGAACACCGGTGTGAACGAATGGATCGCAATGATTTTGGTTGGCCGTCCTTGCTGCTGACGCAGGTCGAGATGCTGCGAGATTGCAGCCTGGAACGGCGTGAATATTCTGTCTGTTCTGAGTTGCCTGTCTTCGGCCCCAAGCTGGACATTGCCGGGGATATCGGTTGCTTCGGACCGTTCGGGAATGCTCGTCGGACTTCCGGGTGGCCTGTTGAGATCGATGAGAAGCCGCGAGTATTTGCCGATGAAACACGGGGCGTCGAGATGTTGCGAGAGCGCGCGGCTTACAGCGTCCGCTCCGATATCCCAGGCGATATGGCGAACCAGGTCTTCGGGCGATAACCCGAGGCCGCCAAACGTCTCCGGAATGTAATTCGAGGCGTGCTCGCAGATCAGCACGATCTCCGACCGGCCTTCCGCGTTGAGCAGCTCGACGGGATCTGGCCACGCGTGAAAATCTGATGTCCGGCTGCTCAATAGACCGCCCTGTAGCTGGCGCAGGTCGCCTCCTCGTCGAGGCCTTCAAGCGACTTGATTTCGAACGCCTTCATTCCGTTGAAGGTGTCCAGGAATACCTTCGGGAACCATGATGCGACGACCGGATCGCCTTGCAGTGCCTCGAGGGCGTCCTGAAGCGTTTCCGGGAGCCGTCGAAGACCCAGCTCTGCGCGGTCTGCTTCCGTCAGTTCGTCGGGGTCGCCGGAGTGAACGGGCGGACAGGGCAGCCGCGCCTTCAGGCCTTCCAGACCGGCGCGAACAATGGCCGCCAGCGCCAGATAGGGATTTGCCGTCGCGTCGGCAGCACGATATTCGACGTTGAAGCTTTTCGCCGGATCGTTGCCGCCGATCGTCACCGTCGGGCATATCCTGAGGGTCGCTTCCCGGTCCTTGTCCCCGAGCCAAGTGTAGGAAGAGCTCCAGTTGTGCGGCTTCAGACGATAGTAGGAGGAGACGCTCGATGCCGTTAATGCGGTGATTGCTGGAAGATGCTTGAGGATGCCGGCGCAGAAGGCGCCAGCCGCTTCCGACAGTCCCGATGGCCCTGACGCGTCATAGGAGGCCGGTTGTCCATCGGCCCCGACGAGACTGAAATGAATATGGACACCGTTTCCGACCGATGACGGTGATGTCTTCGGCGCAAATGACGCCTTCCAGCCGCGGTTGCGCGCGATTTCGCGGATGATCTCTCGCAGCGCGACGGCACGGTCGGCGGCTGCAAGTCCGGTTGATGGCGCATTCGTCACCTCGAACTGGTCTTCCCCATATTCCGAGATGATGACTTCAGGTTTGAGACCGGCTTCATCGAGCGCCTCCATCACCTGCGAGGCGAAGCCATCCACGCGCCGCAAGCCGGCAAAGGACATCACATGTTCGCGTGGCAGGCCAGCGTCCAGCAGTTTGAACTCGTGTTCGAAAGCGGCAACGATCGTCAGTCCGGTCTGTGCCTTCAAGTCATCGAGAGCATTGGCCAGGATGGTTCTGGTGCAGCATGCCCAGGGCTGGCCGTCCAATTCCACAAGGTTGCCCGGCACCATGTCGAATGGCGTGTCCGAGCCGGTCTTTGCGGTGCGGAATCGGGCTGTCGCGTCCGGCAGCAATCGCAGATCGCCCGAAGAGCCCCACGGATTGGGATGCGCAATGACGTTGAAAGGCGTCAGCGAAAGGTTCGCCTGCAGCCAGCCGACGCCGCCCGTAAGCATCTTTTCAAACGCGCCGCTGGCGACAAAGCGGCCCCGGGTCACCGCAGCAATGTCGGTCGTGACGATGCCGGTCAGAGCCCCGGCGCCCGTCATGCCGCTGACCCCGCAGCCAGGCGGTTGACGACCGTATCGGTGTCGGTGACCCAGCAATAGCCGCCGAATGCCTTTAAGGCGATGTCATGGCGTTCCTGGGACGCGGCGGCGCAGGCGTCGGATACGCAGGTCACGTAGTAACCGCGATCTGCCGCGTCTCTGACCGCCATATCGACGCATTGATCGGTCATGATGCCGGTGATGATCAGGTAGCGGATGCCGAGATTCTTGAGAACGTAGTCGATGTTGGTCGAGTTGAAGACGCCGGACGACGTCTTCGGGATGAGGATCTCGTCATTCCTGGGGCCGAGATTTTCAGGAGGAAAGCCCTCAGGGCTGCTTGGCGGGATGTGGATTGGCGTCAGCTTGTGATCGAGCGATCTGTCACGGCCATCCTCCGTCAAGCTCTGGATGATCGTGTGCAACACCTCGATGCCGTTCGCTCTTGCTGCTGCAAGCAGGCGCTCGTTGTTCGGAATGGTGACCGAAGCCGTCTGACGGTAGAAATAGTGATCGGGACCACGCTCCGGATGGTCGGGGTCGAGCCCCGGCTCCAGCCAGATGCGCTGCATGTCGACGAGCAGGATTGCCGTTTCGCCGGGGACGTAAGGAGCATCCCGGCTCAGAAGTAGGCTAGGCATTTTTTATGGTACCTTTCGTGCGCTTGGGGCCGGGTTGTGTGATGCTTTCATCCTCGCCGCCATCGAGCGTGACGGCATTGCGGGCGCGCACGGCTTCGAGGCTTTCAACGCGCCTGCGCGTCGCATCGTCGAGCGAGGCAAGAATTTGTGCTACCAGCGCCTCGATCTGGGCCACCGCCGGTGCCAGAGTGTCGTAGGGCGAAGGGACGTCCAGAGGACAGATGATCGTGACTTCGGCATGTTCCGCAATCGGCGAGAGCCACTGATCTGTAAACAGGATGACCGAGGTTCCACGATCGGCGGCCTGCGAGGCAAACGCGATGACGTCGTTCTGATATCGCCTGTAGTCGAAGGCGATCAGCACATCTCGCTTGCCATAGTCGACCAGAATGTCGAACGACTGTGCGGAAAGCGTGCCGATATCCTGCACGTTCGGCCGGAACTGCGACAGATATCCGGAGAGCATTCCGGCGATGTGGCGGCTGAAGCGGCCGCCGACCAGGCCGACGCGTCCCTTGGCCGCCATGATGATCTTGGCGACCTTATCATAGGTATTGCTGGGCGTCGCGCCGATCGTCTTGTCGATGGTCTCGGAGACAGCGTGAAGATAGGCCTCTGCAATGCCCTGGACCGCGCCATCCTGCCTCTTTGCCTCCATCATCAGCAACGGAGAATGGAGACGGGCCTCGACTTCCGACAGCAACCGCTTCTGCAAATCGGGAAAACCCTCAAAGCCGAGCTTGACCGCAAGACGAACGACAGTCGCATCGCTGACGCCTGCCTTTTTGGCGAGATTTCCAGCCGTACCGAGGCCGGACGCCGGATAGTCGGCCAGAAGAATCTGCACGATCCGTTCTTCAGAAGGCGTCAGCACCAGCTTTTGATCCAACAGCAATGTCCTGACGTCCGTCACGGCTGCTCCCCTCTGAAGTTCAATCTGCGAAATACAATAAAATGGCAAAATGTGAAAGGAATTTTTCAGATCGCCCTTTCTGTGGCGTCGTCCCCGTTTCTTGTCGATCTCATTTCAAGCCTTTGCGCTTCATCGCATCATGAAATGATATTGACATCGCGGCAGGCAGAGGCCTAACGTTCTCGCAACGCAGCAACAGACTGCGTGGGAACAAGTCGAATAGCACCGTACAGCATGCACCGCTTCGCGCATTCGCGTGAAAGAGCGCCGAGAATTTGATTTCGCGCGAAAGCCTCTTTGCGTCGAAATTCCTTCTCCAACTCCGGCTGTATTTAGGGGCCTCAAACTTTGACGATCTTCCCGCGCACCGGCAGGCTTCGCGTGATTTGGGGACGTGGAATGAAACGTAGCGGACTGCATCTGACGGCGTTGAGCCAGGAGACGATCGTGGCCGCGATCGCCGTCATCATCTTTATCGTGGCGTCGGCTGCTCTGCCTGGTTTCTTCACGGCCGAAAATGTCGTCTCGATCATCCGCTCGGTATCCGTGCTCGGCATCCTGGCGCTCGGCATGGCCATCGTCATCATCGGGCGTGGCATCGATCTGTCGGCCGTCGCCGTCATGGCGATGTCTGTCGCGTGGTATCTCCAGCTGCTCAACGATGGAAGCTCCGGCTGGCAAGCGCTCGCCCTTGTGCTCGCAGGGGTCATCGGTATCGGCCTGCTCAACGGCTTTCTGGTCGCTTATGCCGATGTGCCGGCGATCTTCGTCACCCTTGCCAGCGGGTCGTTCGTCTTCGGCTTCGTGCGCTCGCAGCTGATCGCCCAGGATGCCGTGCCGGTTCCGCCTGACAATTGGCTGCAGCTGTTCGGTGGCCTGCGCTTTCTCGACATCCCGATCGAGGTCTTCATTTTCGCCGCTCTCGCGTTCGTTATCTTCCTGTTCCTTCGCTACACCAAATGGGGACGCTACGTGTATTATGCCGGGGACAATCCGGTCGCCGCCCGCAACGCGGGAATGCCCGTCAGGCCGATGCTGGTCTTTCGTTACGTCCTCTCCGCGCTCGTCGCGTTTCTTGCCGGCCTGCTGACGGCCGCCAGCCTTCACTCGATCAATACGCGCGTGGTCAACTCGACGCTCCTCTATGACATCGTGCTGGTCGCGGTGATTGGCGGGATTGGCCTGTCGGGGGGAAAGGGGAGCGTTCGCAACGTGCTGTTCGGGTCGGCGCTGATCGGCATCATGCTGAACGCGATGACCATCATCGACATCCCGCTGATCTACCAGAACCTGATCAAATCCACGATCCTGCTCGTCGCCATCGTAATCGACGGGCTTCTCAATCCGCGTGACGAGCAGACGGCCCAGCAGGGGGACATCTGAACGTGTCGCGTGACGAACGAATTCATCCGTCAACTCATCGGGGGACCCCATGAAATACGTGAAGGCACTCTTTGCCGCAGCGACTTTGTCGCTGTCGGTTTTCGTAACCGCCGCTCCAGCGCAGGAAGATCCGGGTCCGGCAGCTTATTCCCAGACCCTCAAAGGCAAGCGGGTGATGCTCGTTCCGATGGCCATGGGCTTCGACCTCGCGCAGGGCTGGGCGCATTATATCCAGACTGAAGTTGAGGCCTTCGGCGGCGTGTTCGAGACCCGCGACCCCAACTGGAGCGTCGAGGCCGGCGCTCAGGCGATCACCGAGGCGATCTCCTCGGACACCCGGCCGGATGTCCTCATCGTCCATTCGCCGGACCTGAACTCCTACGCGCGTCTGCTCAAGAAGGCGCAAGCCGCCGGTACATACGTCATCCTGATCGACAATCCTGCAAACTTCGCCGCTGACGCTTTCGTCGGAAGTGATTGGGACCGCCTTGGCCAGCTGGAAGCCGAAGCGGTGATCAAGGGCTGCGGGCCCAATTCCTCGAAGAAGATTGGCCTCGTTCAAGGCGACCAGGTCAATGCCTCCAGCCTCTACCAATATGCCGGCATCACCAAGGTTCTGGCGAAGAACCCGGATTTCCAGGTGGTTGCGAAACCCGATTCCAACTGGGATGCGACGACCTCCCGCAACGTCACCACGACGATGCTTCAGCAGCACCCCGATATTTGTGGCATCATCGATTTCTGGGATGGCGACGCCTCGGGTGCAGCTGCAGCCATTCGCGACGCGAAGCTGCAGGACAAGGTGTTCCTCGTCACCACCGGCGGCGGTGAAAAGGCTGCCGACTGCGATAATCTAGAAAACGGCACCTACGGCGCAGTCGTGATGACCGAACTTCATCACCAATCGCGCGACATCAACGCCATCATCAAGTTCCTGCTGCAGAGCGGCCAGCCTGCCGGCACCTCCAAGGCCTATATCTACACGCTGGAAAAGGCGACGACCAAGGCAGACCTGAAGCCTGACAGCTGCTGGGACCTCAAGGCACTGAAGACGGCCGCGAAGTAGGCTCCCGTCTGCAAATGGAGCCCCTCGGCCGAGGGGCTTCGCACTTCTTTCCCATCTCATCCGGTCCATACACATGACATTCAGAGAACGCTTGCAGGCGTGGCGATACAATTTGATCCCGGATCACCTCGCCGGCGAGATCCTGACCAAGCGCTGGACCGACAATGCAATACCATTCCTTGCCCTGGTGATCGTCGTCGCCGGATTTGGCTCGGCAATCCCTGGTTTCTTCAAGATCAATTCGCTCCAGGATTCGACCCGCCAGCTCGGCGAGTTCTCGATCGTCGTCACCGGGTTGACCGTCGTCATGCTGGGAGGCGGGATCGATCTTTCGGTCGGTTCAATTTTTGCGCTGTCCTGCTTTGCGGCCGTCTCCACCTTCTTCATATTCGAGCAGCCCGTCTGGGTCGCCCTGCTGGCCTCAATCGCGACCGGTGTCGCTTTCGGTGCGATCAACGGCTATCTGGTCGGTTTTCTCAGGCTCCGGGCATTTCTGACGACGCTGGTGACCTTCATCATCGGCAGAGCGGTCTACGACATCCTCGTCGTCAATTTCGCCGCCCAGATCCAGATGTCCTCGGCCATGTCCGACGTCTGGGATTTCGTCGGCGATGGCACGGTGCTCGGCATATCTGTGTCCGTCCTGACGGCGATCGTCTTCATCGTCCTGACGCATATTGCCCTGACGCGGTCGCGCCCAGGCTGGCATATTCTCGCCGTCGGCGGCTCGCGCCGCTCGGCGCATAATGCCGGCATCAAGGTCAAGCGGACCGTGTTCCTGACCTATGTATTCTCTGGGCTTTGCTCCTCGCTCGCAGGCTTCCTGATTGCCTGCCGGCTGAGCGGGGCAGGGCCCGGCACGGGCCTCAACCTCGAGATTCTGGCGCTTACGGCGGCGGTCGTCGGCGGCAATAGTCTTGGCGGCGGAAGAGGGTCGGTCATCAAGGGCCTGATGGGCGCAATCATCGTCCTCGTCATGACCAACGGTCTTATCCGGCTGGGTTACGGAACCGGCACCAACCAGATGGTACTCGGCCTGATGCTGGCAGTCGCCGTCACGATCGATATCAGATGGCTGAAGAACCGTCACAAGGTCTTGAACGAAGTCTATGTCGCTCCCGTCTACCTGCGCATGGGGGAAGCGCAATCCGCCGTCCCCGGTTCGGGCACGCCCTATGCGCTGGACGACCGGTTGTCGCAGACGCAATATATCGGCCTTGGCGAGCTCGAAGGTCCCGAGGATGTCATCCTTGATGATGACGACAATCTCTATTGCGGCACGCGTCACGGCGAGATCGTCCGCTTCTTCGCCCCTGATTACCAGCGCTCGGAAGTCTTTGCCCATGTCGGCGGCTTCCCGCTGGGCCTCGCCTTCGACAAGGGCCGCAACCTGATCAGCTGTGTCGGTGCGATGGGTCTCTATTCGATCGCGCCGGACCGCACGGTAACCAAGCTGACGGCCGAGACATCGAGGTCCTGGACTTCCGTCGTCGATGACGCGCGGCTGCGCGACCCGAACGACTGCGACATCGCGCCCGACGGCCGGATTTACTTCACCGACTCGACGAAGCGCTACGACGCGCATGACTGGGCGCTGGACTCGATCGAAAACCGCGCGACGGGCCGCCTGCTGGTCTACGATCCAAAGACTGGCAAGACCAAGACCCTGCTGGATGGGTATCGCTACACCAACGGCGTTTGCGTCGCCCATGACGGCAAATCAATCTTCTTTGCCGAAAGCTGGGCCTGCCGTGTTCACCGCTACTGGCTAGAAGGACCGAAGGCCGGCACCGCCGAATGCGTGATCGCCGATATGCCCGGCTATCCCGACAATATCAATCGCGCCTCGGATGGCACCTATTGGATGGCCTGGCTCGGCATGCGGACACCAAGCTTCGACTTGTCGCTTCGCCACCCAGGCATGCGCAAGCGCATGACCCGGCGCCTTCCGCAGGATGACTGGCTGTTTCCGAACATCAACACCGGCGGCATCGTCAAATTCGACGAAACCGGAACCATCCGCGATGCCATGGCTGATCTTTCCGGCGTCTCGCACCCGATGGTCACGTCGATGCGCGAGCACAGGGGCTATCTCTATGTCGGGGGCATCCTCAACAACCGCGTCGGCCGCTACAAGCTCCCGACCGCCAGTCAGACATGGACCGGGCCGTCCTCTTATTGGGGGAGCGCCCAATGATCTTCGATCCGATCCTCGATCTGTTTCGCGGTAAGGCAGTGACCATCCCGCCGCTCGACGGCGCATTCCGTCCGAATCAGGCGCTCGACGACGCGCCGCTCATCGCGACATTGCATGACGTCGACAACGCGGTCGTGCATGATGGCCAAATTGTCGTCTCGTCTGGACGCAAACTGCTTTCCATCTCGTCCACCGGGCAGCAACAGCTGCTGCAGACGTTCGACGCGGAAATCTGCGCAATGGCGGCATCAACTTCGGGAACACTGGCGATCGCGCTCGTATCCGGCGCACTCGTTCTCGATCGCGAAGCGCTGCCGCTTCCCGGTGAGATCAGCTGCATCACCGCGCTTGCCTTCGCCGCCGACGGGGCATTGTGGCTGGCCAATGGTGCAGACGGCATTTCGCCGGATCAGTGGGCGCGTGATCTGATGTCGAAAGGGCGTTCGGGAAGTGTCTGGAGGATAGAACCCGGCAGCCGGGTGCCGCGCAAGACCGCCGGCGGCCTGGCGTTCCCCTATGGGCTTCTTGCGAATTCCGATGGCGTTGCCGTCAGCGAAGCCTGGCATCACCGGATCGTCAGTATCTCGGCATCCGGCCGCGTCGGCACGGTCGCCGACAATCTTCCCGGATACCCGGCTCGGCTTTCTCGTGCCGCCGATGGTGGTGCATGGCTCTCGATCTTTGCTCCGCGTAACCGCCTGATCGAATTCGTTCTTCAGGAGCAGCGGTACCGCAAAGACATGATGGCAAGCGTCCCGCCGGAATTCTGGATCGCGCCATCGCTTTCATCGGGAACAAGCTTTCTCGAGCCGCTGCAGTGCGGCGGCATCAAGACCATGGGAATACACAAGCCTTGGTCTCCGAGCCGCTCCTATGGTCTGGTCGTCAAGCTCGATGCTCGGCTGCAACCGCTATCGAGCCTGCACAGCCGCGCCGATGGCATCAGGCACGGCACCACCAGCGTTGCCGAACACGAGGGCAGGCTGTTCATCACCTGCAAGGGCGCCGGCATGCTCGTATCCACGGATGTGGAGGAGGTCAGATAAAATGGCGGCAACAAACGAGATCATCGTCCACCTGGAGAACGTCACCAAGGAGTATCGCGGCGTTCCCGCGGTCAAGAATGTCAGCTTCGATTTGCGCAAGGGCGAAGTCCACGCGCTGCTCGGCGAAAACGGCGCCGGCAAGTCGACGCTGACGAAGATCATCGCCGGTGTCGTCGAACGGACGTCCGGTACCATGACCCACCATGGCAAGGAGGTCAGCTACGGCTCGCCGTACCAGGCGCTGGATGCGGGCATCGCAATGGTCTTCCAGGAGACCAGTCTCGTGCCGTCCATGACGGTGGCACAAAATCTATATCTGGGGACGGAAGGCTTTCTGAACCGCCTGCGGGGCATCTACATCTCCGCTCAGCAGTTTTTGCAGTCACTCAACTTTCCTGTCGATCCGACGGCTATGGTTGAAACCCTAGGTGCCGCCAAGAAGCAGATGGTTGAGATTGCCCGTGCGGTTCACCACAATGCCGAGATCATCATTTTCGACGAGCCGACTGCAACCCTGACCCCTGAAGAGAAGCGCCACTTCTTTGCACTCGTGAGGCGGTTGAAGGCGAGGGGAGTGTCGATCGTCTTCATCAGCCATGCGCTCGAGGAAGCGTTGGCAATTGCCGATCGCATCACCATCCTTCGTGATGGTGAACTCGTCGCATCGGGAGACACGTCGGAGTTCGACCGGGAAAAGATCATCGCGGCGATGGTCGGCAGAACGCTCACCGGAGAACTCTATCGCAAGCGTGATTCATCGACCATCCGCAAGCCCGGCAAGAAGGTGCTCTCGGTCCAGGACCTGTCGATGAGCAATGTTGTGCGCAATAACTCGTTCTCGATTTTCGAAGGACAGATCACCGGCGTCTTCGGGCTTATCGGATCGGGCCGGACCGAAACCTTCAAGGTCGTCTCCGGCATCTACAAGCGCGACTTCAAGCGCGGCGGCTCTGTCGAGCTCGATGACAAGCCCGTCCGCTATTACGTTCCCCGCGAGGCGGTGAAGGACGGCATCGTCTATGTCACAGAGGATCGCAAGAGCGAGGGCTTTTTCGAAACGATGTCGATTGCCGAGAATATCTTCGGCGGTCTTCTGTCCGCCGACCGTGAGAAGAGCAGCATCATCAGCATGAGCGAGATGCACAAGCTTGCCGTCGAGTGGACGAGCAAGCTGAACATCCGCGCGATCAACGACAACGCGCGCGTCGTTGAACTCTCAGGCGGCAACCAGCAGAAAGTCGTGATTGGCAAGGGTCTCGTTCAGGAGCCGCGGGTGGTGATCTTTGACGAGCCGACCCGCGGCGTCGATGTCGGCGCCATCGCTGAAATCCATCAGATCATTAATGAGCTCGCCGATCGCGGATTGGCCGTCGTGGTGATTTCATCCTATCTGCCAGAGATCATGAACCTGTCGGACCGCATCCTTGTCTGCAGGCAGGGCCGGATCGTCGAGGAATTTTCGCCAGGCGATTCCACCGAGGCAAAGATCATGTACGCTGCCGTGCACTGAAGAGCGAAAGGAACGACAATGGCGACCGTGAAACTCCTGACCGATGCCGAGATCGACGCGATTCCGGCTGCGAAGGCCATTTTCGAAGATATCCGGGCAACGCGGAAGTCGGATTTCATCAACAACTTCTGGCGTGGCCTCGCCAATGATCCGCCCTTGCTGAAGCGCACTTGGGAAAGCCTCAAGGCCGTCATGGCTGTCGAAGGCGTCCTCGATCCGCTGACGCGCGAGATGATCTACATAGCGGTCTCTACCGCAAATGGCTGTTCCTATTGCGTCCATTCGCACACGGCCGCAGCGAAGGCGCGTGGCATGACTGAAGCTCAGCATGCGGAACTGCTGGCGGTGATAGGGCTCGCAGGGCAAACAAATCATCTTGTCACCGCGATGCAAATTCCGGTCGATGAGGCGTTTCTCTAGAGAAGCTAACCCGAGCGCATTATGGCCGCCTTGAGGGTAGGGCATCAGCCACTTTCCCGCAAATAGGAAGCAAAGGCTTCGCCCCAAGTCGGTCAACCGTTGCTGGGTGACATTGGCAAGATCCGTGTCCCCGGGCATGAAGCGTCGGATGCGTTTGTTGGTGTTCGACGCTTTGGAACGATATTGAGACCTTCGGCATTCTTCACCACCTGCGCGACGAGACGATCCTCACGCTCGAACGTGAGATCGCCTATCCGGCTGGGCGCCGAACCGGCCGTTTATTCGGCTTCCGCCGTCGCCAAGGATTTCTTTGCCGATCTGGCCAGACAGGCTGAGGAATACCTTCAGGAAGTAGAGGCACTCACAGGCAATCGATAGCGGTGCAAACCAGCTTTTCGGTCAGCCGACGCTACGGCGACAGCAGCTTTTGCCAGCATGGAGAATGAGCGCAACGAAATCAGGTAGCACTAGCGTGGCATGGTGCTCCGGGTTACGACGCGGCGGTTCGGGCGCCCTGCCTCACATTATAAACTGGCATTGAATCTTTACGGGAAAATCGTCGAAGGACGTCTGAGCGGCAGGGCGTTAGTCGAACATCTTCTTGATCGTTGCGACGGCGAGGAACATCCGCATCGCGTTGGTGGCCAAGGGCTGAAAGCCGTATCGCTTGTAAAGCTTCACCCGCCTCTCGGTTCGCGCTGCATCACCGCAATCAAGGACATCGAGCATGACGATAGCCGTCCCTATCTCATCGGAGATCCGCGCTATTCTCATGAGACAGTCGATCAGCAAATCGCCGCCGTAACCGCTGCCCGCGAATTTCAGGTCGCGACCGATCATCGAGATGTAGGCGGCCGGAATTGAGCCGTGTCCGGGGCGGTCACGGGCAAACTTCTTCGGAAGCTCGGTATAGTCTACGGCATGGTTGTTGATGGCGTAGAAGCCCATCACTAGGCCTCCGTCTCGAGTCATCACGAAAACACGAAGATTGTCGCTCTTTTGAAGCTTGTTTGCCGTCTTCTGGAAAAAGTTATCGACCTGCTCAATCCCGCAAGAAAACGCCGCCCGATCGTGCTTCGAAGGATCGAACGGCTCGATGATCGGCTTTGGTGCCTCACTCTGCGGCATTATTTTGAGACGACAGTCGCGCTATGGCGCTTGAAAGCTGCCTTAAGGCTATCTGTCGGCTCTGGCGGATTGTCCAGCGCCGCAAAAAAGGCAGCATGATCGGCCGGCTGCAAAAGGGTCCGTTCATGAGCGGCAATCGTGGTCATAGCCGCTTGATAAGCCGCGTTGATGGTAAAAGCCGAATCGTCCACACCGGACAGCGCAGCAGCACGTTGGATTGCTGTCTTGATCCGCGCCTTCGTACGAAAGCCCATACGTGCGTCGCTTGGCTCATCGATCTCTGCGGTCATATCTTTGAAAGCAACCATCATCGCCTCCTGGTCAGGATAATAGTGTCATTATGTATGTACGTCTAAACGACGTACACGTCAAGTTAGCAGATGGATCATTGTACGTCATACATACGTACAATGACGATCGAACTGCGTCCATGATTCTTTTGATCGGCTGTTCCGGCAGCGCTGCTGTTGTCGTCGAAGAAACAGAACCATCGACTTCAACGTTCAGCAATCGTGAAAAACAGCAGGGGTCCTTAATTCACGCAACCGCACCGCTATCAGTGAAAATTCCGCGCCTTGATCTTCAGTGTGTCGATATGAAGGTCCGGAACGAACATATCGCGCGGAGCGATGACCGGCTTCGGTGTATCCCGCGGATCCGGCCCTCAGCAAAAGCGTCGCCGCGGCCGGCCGGCAATCTGAAGGCCTCGTCGCGATCGGCGAGGTCGAGATCGCCAGACAGGTCGAACAGCTGATGGGCAACGAGATGACCGACCTGCCAGCGCTTCTCGAACAGCGTCGGCCAGACGACAGGGTTGGCGGGCCGGTTTCGTCCTCGATGGTGATGAACATGAAGCCTTTTGCGGATCCCGGCTTTTGGCGCACGAGGACAAGGCCGGTCGTATAGACCCATCGCACGTCGCGAGCGCTCACCGCATCGGCGCAGGTGATGATGTTGCGCGCCGAAAGATCCTCGCGGAGGAAGGCAATCGGATGCTGCCGCAGGGGCAGCCCGGTATCGCTGCAATCCTAGATAACGTTATGGCCATCCGTCATCTCCCGACGTGCCACCGCCGGCTCCTGCTGCAGTGAGTTCCATAATGTTGATTATGCGATTTTGATGTGTAGCGGCATTTTAGAGATGCGACATATAGGCTAGTTAGAGATGCGACAGTCGTCGCCTCTTGGGATGCTAGCTGAACGTCAGCATTGGGAAGCAAGACAAGCGACGTGCATCGTGGTCGAGGCCATTTA
>NZ_JBFTID010000016.1:0-144314 GCF_056394605.1 Rhizobium sp. 10N427
GTAAGCGATCCGGCTGAGAAAGCGCAGTAGCTGAGAAAGCGCAGTATATGATTGCGCTTGAGTCATCCGCCGCCGACCGAGCTGCGCAACCCTGGCCATCTCCGCCCGGACGGCGGCTAATTCCCGAGCACACATCAATATAGAATCTTGCAATTCCAGTAATAGTTAATAGAATTACGTCGCGTTTCTAAATTGCTTATTTTGTCTCATCTTTAAATAGCTGTGACATGATGTGCGTCGCGGTACATTCTATTTCCAAGTCCGACATGCTAGTAATTTCAATGGCTTCACTTTGGAGATTTTGGCATGTCGCTTTGCTATCAGCAGTTCACCATCGCCTATCGTCGCCGTCTTTATCATCTCAGAGAGCGAAAGGTGCCAGTTGGCGAGATCGCCCGCCAGCTCGGACGTCATCGCTCAACGATCTATCGTGAGCTCAAGCGCAACACTTTTCACGATCGCGAGTTTCCCGAGTACACCGGCTACTTTGATACGATCGCCGATGACATCGCCAAGGAGCGGCGTCGAAGGCTGCGCAAGCTCAGGCGGCACCCAAGATTGCGCGAGCTGGTAATTGACCGCCTGAAGGCCTATTGGTCCCCGGAGCAGATTGCCGGCCGTCTTGCCGAAGATGCCGCCAACCCGGTTCGCATTTGCCCTGAGACCATTTATCGCTTTGTCTACTGCAAGGAGGATTATGGTCTGGGCCTCTATCGCTATCTGCCGGAGGCACGCCGCAAGCGTCGACCTCGAGGCTCTCGCCGACCGCGCGGCAACGTCTTCCCGGCCGATTGCAGGATATCTCAAAGGCCTGATTTTATTGGCAATCGGACCGAGTTCGGACATTGGGAAGGCGATCTGCTGATCTTCAAGCGGGAGCTTGGGCCGACCAATGTCACCTCACTGATTGAACGCGAGAGCCGCTATACGGTCATGCTCAAGAACAACAGTCGTCATTCGCGACCGATCATGGATAAGATCGTTCATGCTTTCTCGCCGTTGCCAGCGATGGCGCGGCGGAGCTTTACCTTCGATCGCGGCACGGAGTTCAGCGGCTTCAGGGCTTTGGAGGAAGGCATCGGCGCAAGGAGCTGGTTCTGCGATCCCAGCGCGCCATGGCAGAAAGGCGCCGTTGAGAACACCAACAAACGTATCCGACGCTTCATGCCTGTTGACACGGATCTTGCCAATGTCACCCAGCAACAGCTGACTGAGTTGGCGCATCATCTAAACTCACAGCCTCGCAAATGCCTCAGATACCGGACCCCCGCCGAAGCCTTTGCTGCCTATTTGCGCGAAGGTGGCTGATGCCCTACCCTCCAAGGCGGCCATGATGCACTTGGGTTAGCTTCCCCACGCCGGACGTGCTGCGCCTCTCGCGAGGAGTTCCCTCGAAGCACAAAAGATGATGAACTAGACTGCCGTGGCCGACGGTCGGCTCCAGAACGTTCGGCGTGCATTTGATGATCTCCTCGATTATAGATTGCCTCTGTCGCTACACGTCTGATCAAACACCGCCGGAAGTCAGGAACAGCTATGAAGCAAGCTTCGATTGCCGCCACCGAAACACATCACGCGGCAATTCCGGCCTGGACCTGGGTGGCTCCGCTTCTTGCCTCGGTCCTATTGGCGCTGAAGTTTCTCCATGTCGTGCCATCGGACGCGGCACTGGTGCTGGTTTTTGCGGCCGTCTTCCTTGGTGCTTCCGTCTTCAGCGCCGTCCATCACGCCGAGGTCCTGGCACTCAAGCTCGGCGAACCTTTCGGCTCGATCCTGCTGGCGATCGCCGTGACTGTCATTGAAGTTGCGCTGATCGTCTCCATCATGGCCTCAGGAGCAGAAGGCAGTGGTTCGGTTGCGCGTGATACGGTATTTGCGGCCGTGATGATCGTGCTCAACGGCGTTGTCGGGCTTTGCCTGATCGTGGGCGGCCGGCGGCACTTCGAGCAGACGTTCCAGCTTCAGGGCGCGTCGTCTGCCCTGGCCGTGCTCGGCACCCTCGCCGCGCTGGCGCTGATCCTGCCGAACCACACGCTGACAGTCCTTGGGCCGTCATACTCGCCGCTGCAAGCAATGTTCGTCGGGTTGGTTTCCCTGATGCTTTGGGCCGTCTTCGTCTTCGTGCAGACCGTCAAGCATCGCGCCTATTTCCTGGATGCGCCAGCTGACAATGTGGAAAGCGATAGCGCGGTGGCAGAGCACCACGCGAAGCCATCCGACCGGGAATCGCTGGCATGCCTCGGTCTCCTGCTGGTATCTCTCGCCGCCGTCGTCCTGCTTGCCAAGACCCTTTCCCCCTCTCTCGACAGGGCGATCGATCTGGCAGGCCTGCCCCACACCTTCGTCGGCGTGGTGATCGCCGCGATCGTGCTTTTGCCGGAAGGCATTGCGGCGGCGAAGTCCGCGCTGAAGAACCAGCTTCAAAACAGCATCAACCTCGCTCTCGGATCGGCGATTGCGAGTATCGGCCTCACCATCCCGGCCGTCGCCGTCGTCTCGCTCGTTCTCGATCAGCAACTGTCGCTGGGGATCTCAGCAGCAAACACGACGCTGTTGGTGCTGACCCTCTTCGTCAGCACCCTGACTTTGGGCACCGGCAGGACGACGGTGCTGCAGGGCGCGATCCATCTGGTGATATTTGCGGTGTTTCTGCTGGTTTCAGCAATCCCCTAAGGACGCCTTCGCGCATGCCGAACTGTGACCGTCAGAACCGCTCGACCCATGGCCTGACTTCGATCTCCCATGACCAGGCGCTTCGATGCTGGCGCAAGAGATCGATGTAGGTTTGTGCGATTGCGTCAGGGTCGAGCGTGCTATCCGGCGCTTCCGCGGGATCGCCGCGAAGCTCGCTCCGGACACCCCCGTCAACCACCACATGGGCGACATGAATTCCCTTCGGAGCCAGTTCTCTCGCAGCACTTTGTGCCAGCCCGCGCAGCGCGAATTTCCCCATGGCGAACGGTGCCGAGTTGGCGAAGCCCTTTACGCCGGCCGTAGCACCCGTCAGCAGGATCGCGCCCTTGCCGGCCGCAAGCATGCGCCTGGCGGCTTGCTGTACCGAGTAGAATGCACCCAACGCGGAAACGGCCACTGCCCTTTCGACCTCCGAGGGATCAAGATCGGTGAGTGGTCCGCGCACGCGGCCGCTAGCGTTATAGATGACGACCTCAGGCGGTCCGATATGCGCGTCCGTTTGCGCGAAAAGTCTCTCGACCTGGCTCGGGTCGCTGGCGTCGACCTCAAGAGCGATGGCACCGGTCTGCTCTGCCAGCGATTTGAGTTTGCCGGTGTCGCGAGCAGCGATGGCAACGGAGAGGCCTGCCAAGCGAAAGCTTCTCGTCAGTGAGGCGCTGATGCCTGGGCCCGCTCCGATGATGAGCGCGCTGCGATAGGGAATGGTCGACATGTCTCTTCTCCGATGTGGCCGCTGAAGATACAGATCGGATCGATGCTGCCGCCACGCAATGGCGGGAAAGCAGGAACTGGTTCGGAGGGTGTGATTTTTTCTTGATGCCGCTATGCGGCTTCAAAACCGGATCCATCCAGACTTCGGCAATGACTAGCGGTCGGGCAGCCTCATAGCCCCTCGCCTAGGGCGTCACACGCGATTTTTACGACGAGTTCGGCGCCGACTCTCAAGGCAGTCTCATCAATCTTGAACTGCGGGTGATGAAGGGGATAGATACAGCCCTCCGCCTCATTGCGGATGCCAAGCCTGAAGTAGACTGAGGGCCGTTTCTCGCTGTAGAAGCCGAAGTCATCGGCGGCTGTCCATCCGGCCGCCGCAACCGCAGTTCCGGCACCGAACAGGGTGTCCGCCGCCAATGCGACAACGCGGGCCAGTGCCGGATCGTTGACGACAGGTGGCTCGCCCTCGACAAGGCTGAATTCGACCGTTGCCCTATGCGCGAGCGCAAGACCCTTCAATATGTCCTGGACACGTTCGCGGGCGCGGAGACGCGTCGCCGGGCTGCCGCTGCGGATGGTTCCCTTCAAGCGGACGGTATCGGCAACGACATTGTAGGAACCGCCGCCTTCGATGCTGGTCACGGAGATGACCAAAGGATCGTAGGCATCCCGCTCCCTCGAAACGATTTTTTGCAGTTCCGAGACCATGGCGCATGCCACGGCAATGGCATCAACGCCTTCCTCCGGCTTGGCCGCATGTGCCGACGAGCCGCGGATCACGGCATCGAAAATGTCGCTGGCAAGCGTAAAGGGGCCGCCGGCGACGGCAATCTTGCCTGCCTGCGTGTAGGGATCGACATGAATACCGATCGCCGCGTCAATATCGTCGAGGAGCCCTTCTTCTACGATGCGGCGGCCGCCGAGAGGCTCGGCCTCCTCTGCGGGCTGGAATATGAAGCGGACCGTTCCGGCAAAGGTGTCGCGATGCCGGTGAAGATGCGTTGCCGCAGCCAACACCATAGCCGCATGCGCATCATGGCCGCATGCATGCATGACGCCCTTCACGGTCGAAGAGAATGCAACGCCGGAGTGTTCCTCGATCGGCAAGGCGTCGATATCAGCGCGAACGGCAACCTTCCGGTTGGAAAAGCCGGCTGTTCCCTCGATATCGACCGCAAGCCCGAAGCCCGCAACATCGCGGACTGCTGTCAATCCTCCGGTCTCCAGCTGGCCGCGCAGATAGGCTTGCGTCCGGCTCTCCTTATTTGACAGCTCGGGATGGGCATGCAGGTGTCTTCGCACCTCCAGCATGTGCTTGATCTGGCCCGGCGACAGAGTGTCAGGTCTTGGCATGGATCTCTCTAGGAAAATTGGTGAGGGTTTCACAACCGGTCTCCGTCACCAGAATGGTTTCGCTCACCTCTATGCCCCACCCGTCCATCCACATGCCCAGGATCGAATGCAGGACATTGCCCGGCTGCAGGACCGACTTGTCTCCAGGACGCAGGCTGATCGTGTGCTCACCCCAGTCGGGCGGATAGGCAACGCCGATCGAGTATCCGATCCGGGATTCCTTCTTGAGCCCATGGCGCTCGATCACTTTGCGCCATGCGAGTTCCACACCCTCGGCAAGCACACCCGGCCTGATCGCCGAGAGCACAGCCTCCATTCCCTCAAGAACGGCGTTGGCGGTGTTGGTGACTTGTTGCGGTGCTTTCCCCAACTGCATCGTCCGCGCCAAACCGGACGTGTACCGGCGGCAGACGCCGGCGAGTTCGAGAGCGATCGTCTCGTTTGCGCCAAAGCGGCGGTTGCTCCACATGATGTGAGGGGCCGAGGCGTTTTCACCCGCGAGAATGGTGGGCGGCAATGCGGTGATGTCTCCGGCAAAGTCGGGACTTCCAGCGATCTGCGCGGCCTGGATCTTCGCGATGGCATCGCATTCACGAACGCCTGGCGCGATAATGTCATAGGCGGTTGAAACCGCTGCCTCTGCGAGCCGGGATGCCTTGCGGAGATAGTCGATCTCGGCCGGGCTCTTCACCGACCTTATCCAATTGACCAACAGATCAGCGTCAACGAATGTTGCATTCGGGAGTCCTGCGGTCAGGCGGGCATGTGCCTTGGGTGAGTAATAGTAGGCTTCGAGCTCGATGCCGATCCGCCGGCTGCCCCATCCCTTCGCAGTGATCCACTGCGCGATCCAATCCATCGGGTGACGATCGGATTGCTGTACGTAGCCCTCGGGAAATCCGACGATGTTGTCCGGGCGCATCCACGCCGTCAGCAAGCCGCCGGCCGCATCCATGGCACGGCCGAGCCAGACCGGCTCCGCGCTTTCCTCGATCGGCAGCAAGACGGTCTGTGGGGTATAGAAGGACCAGCCGTCGTAGCCCGTAATATAGTGCTGGTTGGCGACGTCGTTGATCACAAGAAGCTGGAGATCGCGCCTGCCCATCTCCGCACGTATCCGGCCGAGACGCTCCTGGTATTCGCGTCTGTCAAACGGCAGCTCGATCATTCTTGCCCCTCACCTACATGTACTCTGATCAAAGGGTTTCATGTCGCGCAACCCGGCGCAACATGCCCTTAAGTACCGAGTGTGGCATCACCTCCGCACATTTTTGGTCTAAAGTTTCCCCCCTCGCTAGACGATTTCTCTCTTTGCCAAGTTGAGCGAAGCCTTGGCCCGAGCCATCATCGGTGGCATTGCTGCCATCGATGCGGAAGCGCAGAGCGACGATCTTTTACCGTTTCAGTTCGCGAGGGCGCACTGAACAGTGCGGCGCTAGATAATCAAACGGGCGTTGAGCCGAGAAGCCAACCGGAGGACCCGGTTGGCTTTGTTCTTTGATCAAGCACCTTTCCAGACGAGTTTGGCATTGGCGAGCTCACGCGCGCCGAGACCGCCAAGCTCCCGGCCGAAGCCCGAGCCCTTGATGCCGCCGAAGGGCGCGCGGGGATCGGAACGGACGAAATCGTTGATAAAGACGGCTCCAGCCTCGATGCGGGAGGCGACGCGTTCGGCGCGTTCCGGATTGCTGCTCCACACGGCAGCGCCGAGGCCGTATTCCGTATCATTTGCCAGTGCCACGGCCTCGTCTTCATCCTTGAAAGTGAAGAGCATTGCGACGGGGCCGAAAAACTCCTCGCGTGCCACCGCCGCATCGCGGGGCAATCCGGCAATCACCGTCGGCTCGTAGAAATAGCCGTCGCCGGGGATCGATTTGCCACCGGTCAGAACGCGCGCGCCTGCCTTCACGGCGTCATCGACCTGACGCTGGACATTGTCTCGGATATCGGCTCGGGCCAGCGGACCGAGCTTTGTTTCCGCCTTCATCGGATCACCGACCGGAATGCGCTTGACGGCATCGACAAAGGCTGCGGCGAAGCGCTCGGCAATCGGCGCGTGGACGAAAATCCGCTTGGCGGCGATGCAGCTCTGCGCGTTGTTCGAATAGCGCGAGACCACTGCCATCTGCACCGCTTTATCGAAATCGGCATCGTCGAAGACGACGAAGGGATCCGAGCCGCCGAGTTCCAGCACCACTTTCTTGCCGAGAGAACCCGCCTGCTCCGCAACCGTGCGGCCCGCAGCCGTGCTGCCCGTCACCGTGACGGCGGCGATGCGTGGATCGGCAATGACGGCAGGAGCACGTTTGCGATCGATCACGAGATTGGAATAGAGCCCCTGCGGCGCGCCGGCATCGAGGATCAGCTTCTCGATCGCCGCCGCCGATCCCTGGACCGTTTCGGCATGCTTGACGATCACGGTGTTGCCGATGAGGGCGGCCGGGATGAAGAAGCGCAGCACCTGCCAGAAGGGAAGATTCCACGGCATGATCCCGAAAATCGGCCCGATCGATTGATAGACGATCTTGGCGGGCGTTCCGGGGATCGGCTCGTCGGCGATATAGGCCAATCCGTCACCGGCGAAGTGCCGGGCGCCGAAAGCCGATTTCTTGATTTCGCCCTGTGCTTCGGCGAATGGCTTGCCCATCTCCGAAACGATCAGCGCGGCATATTCGTCGACACGCGCCTCCAGCAGATCCGCAAGGCGGTTCAGAAAAGCAGCGCGCTCGCTGAGCGGTGCGGCGGACCAGGTCTTCCAGGTCTTGTGCGACTGATCGAGGATCCGTTCGACCTCGGCTCCGGTGTGTTCTTCGTAGCGGCCGATCAATTGTCCATCGGTTGGATTGTAGGAAAGGAAGCCCATCTAAATCTCCTCTTGTTTTAGCAGGCAGGCATCGAAGTGCAGGAAGCGTCAGCTGCTTCCCTGCAGCAGAGAAAAACTGGCGGCGAGACCGAGCGTCAGGCCACCAAGAACGGCAAATTCGCGCCGCCACGGAACGAGGCTCTCCAGCACCATCCAACCGGAAATTACCGCCATCCAGATCATGTTGGAGACCCCTCCAGCGAATTGCAGCAGAACCATGCTGGCGCAGCAGGCGGCACGGCAGAGCACCTCCCTGCCCTGTTCATTCCGGCCTCGGATCAACACCAGGACGGCGGCGGCAAACATGGCGGGGGCAAAAAGCGGCGCAGCGAAACGGCCATCGCTATCGACGAGCCCGACCGGGCGCATCAGCCACTCGGCCAGGGCGCCGGTAATGGCTGCGGCAAGAAGCATCGATACCGGTTGTGACGCTGCCTTGCAGCTCAGACGAAACAGCCCGCGCGACAGGAGCAGCGACGGAGCGGCCATCGCCGTCATCATGACGAGCCAGGATGCGATTGCCTGCACTAATCCGAGGGGCGCCGTGGTGGACACGCCAGCTGACCGGCAGATAACATCGCCGACCGCCTGTGGAGCGCAGTAGAGCGCAAGCCACGCCGCGAGACCGACCGCCAGCATGCCGCAATCGGTGGCACCGCTGCTGATATTCCGTCGTGCTATCGCCGTGACCATGCCCTTGTCCCAAAGCTTCATCATCAAGTGACCGGTGGCGGTTCGCCACCGGTCACTGTCCTCAGATCAGCTGCAGCAGCTTGCCTTGTTCTCTCCAGCGAGAACGCTTGCCCTGTTGATCACCGGCGGCAGATTGTTCGACGGATTGACCTCGAAGAAACCGGCCGGCGCGAGCGAGAAGCCGCAGGAAATGCAAGGCTGAACCGGAAAGTCTTCGGCGCGCACGACATGGTGGAGACCAAAGGAATGCCAGAGCACGATGTCGGTGTTCTCGACATTGCGGTCCTGTTTGACGAGCTCTGCGAGACCATCTCTGCCATCGGAATTGGCAACGAATTCTCCTGCAGGATAGCGTTCATTCTCATTGAACGGCGTGACCCAGATGTGATTGCGGATGAAGTTGGAGCGGATACCTGAAGGACCGTCGTCCTGGATCATCGGTGTGACGCAGTTCGGGGCATGGAGCTTGTAGGCGACCGGTTTGCCGACCTGGCTCAGCTTGTTCGGATTGACGACCTTCCAGCTGCGATGGGTGGAGAGATCGGCGCGCCGCGCCGCCGCAAGCTCGGTCTTCAGCACCGTATCGACAGCATGGAAGGCGTTGCCATACGGATTGCTGTCGCTGAAGGGCTCCATGTAGGAGTTGGTTTCGACAACGCTGTTGCCGCCGCCATCCACCGCCATATCGAGGCGCGCGCAGAAGATGTGCTGATGGATCGGAGCGCCGAGGCCCGGCTGAATTTCCGTCGAGTATTTGTCCGGCTGTCCGGGATGGCATGCATTGGTATTGACGATGCCGGTCGCCTTCATCTCGAATTCGATTTCACCGGCCTGATCGAGATACCAGTACTGGGCATATTCGTAGTTTCCGACAGTGCAGATGCTCGAAATGACAAGCTTGCGGCCGCGGTGCAGCACCGTCCGCCCTGTTCGGAAATCCCAGTGTTTCCAGAGGATTCCGGCGTCTTCCTCATGGATGCAGACCGCCTTTTCGATAGTGACGACCTCGCCTTTCAATCCGTTCACATGTGCGTCGAGATACTGGATCTGGCCGAGGCAATCGCAGCCGAGCTTCAGCGAATTGGTCAGCTTGCCGAAGCCGTACTCGCCGACATCGAAAATGTTCTGGCGGGCGTGGCCGTAGAGTGGTGATCCGTAGGGAACGACGAGCTCGGCAATAGCCGCACGCCGCACGACGGAGCGGCCGTCAAACCGGATATCGTGAAGCACGAGACCTTCGCGTGGCGTAAAGCCGATCGCGAGCGTCCACTTGTCCCAGGAAATCGCATGGTCCTTGATCGTGAAGCTGACGCCATCCGGCTGAACGACATCGAGCGGCTTCAGCGGCGCGTCCGGCGGCGGCAGGAACTCCGGATCGTAATCGTAGCGCGTCATCGGGATTGGCGGATGATCGGTATAATCGTCGACCCGCAGCACTTCGCCGGTCTTCACGTCGATCACTGCATTCAGCCCCTCGATTGGGTGGGCATAGTAGTTGCCGAACTCATGAACGCGCAGCCAGGAAAAGGTGTGCGAGATCAGCCTTCCCTCCTCATCTTCATGGCCGAAATTGCCGCCCGACCAGGAATCGACGATCACACCCGTCATGTCGGAGATGCCGCGCTTGCGGCAGGCCTCGATGAAGCGCGGGTCGTTCTTGACGTTGACCTCGACGCTTATCATCTGCTCGACCATGAAGCCGGCACGCGCGGCCGGGAAATGCGTGCGACGGATGATTGCCTTGTCGGCAACAGAAACAATGAGCTGCCAGACGCCTGGGACATCGAGATGGTTGACGTTGATACGCGCCTCGCGCGGCAGTTTTCCGCCGTCAAGATAAGCACGGTATTCGGCAGGCGATGGCTCGCGAAGGTCGATATTCTCGAACAGAACGCCTGGGCCAAGTTCAGGATCCGCCTTGACGACCGCGACGGCGATATTGATCTCGTCCGGGGTGAGTGGCGCCAGTGCCTGCAAATGCTTCGGCGGCGGAGGTGCCGCAGCAGGTTTGAGGGTGGCAGGTTTGACGGCTTCATTCATGGTTCTGTCCTCAAATTCATGGCCGGAAGCTACGCGCCGCCTGCCGTCTTATGCGTGGAATGGCAGGGCATTCGCGCCCGCCTATTTTTGGCTGATCACTGGCGGAGCGATGTCCAGATGCGGTCGTAGGCGCGGGTTGCCTTTTCTTCGCAGGCAGGCGCAAAGACGATCTTCATATCTTTCGGCGGATTGAATTCGGGCGATTCACCCGTTTCCTTTGGCAGGAACTTGTCGGAACCGGTGACTGCGCTCTGATAGCCGGTTGATTTCTGCTGCAGGGCAATGTTCTCAGGATCCATCAGGAAGTTCAGGAACTTCTTGGCGTTCTCGGGATTTGGAGCGCCTTTCGGAACCGCGACATTGTCCATCCAGCCGACCGCCCCTTCCTTCGGGAAGACATACTTGATCGTCGGCTTCTGCAGGCGTGAGGCGAGCGCCTTGCCCGACCACTGCTCGTGCATCACGGTTTCGCCGGAGACCTGGCGCTCTGTCGTGCCGTCCGAATTGTAGACCTTGACGAAAGGCTTCTGGGCTTCGAGCAGCGCGTTCAGCGCCTTTAGATCAGCCGGATTGCTGTTGCACTGGTCCTTGCCGAGATAGAGGAGACCAAGTGACATCACCTCAGACGGCGAGCCGAACATGCCGATCTTGCCCTTGAGATCATCGGACGGCTCAAACAGCGCCTTCAGGCTGTCGGTCGCTCCCTTATAGACAGCGGTATCGACCGAATAGGAGGTCGTCCCCCAGACCCATGGAACCGTATATTCGGCCTTCGGGTCCCAGCTGCGCTTCTGCCATTTCGGATCCAGGTTCTTGAAGTTCGGCATGGAGGCCACGCCGACCTTCTCGAGCAATCCCTGCTTGATGAAGATCGGTACGAAATCGTTGCTGATGATCATGACGTCGTAGCCGGCGGCGCCCGAGCTAATCTTCGCCAGTGCCGTTTCATTGGAGTCATAGGTGTCGATCGTCACCTTGATGCCAGTTTCGGCCTCGAATTTCTTGACCATCTCCTCCGAGGTATAGTCGGTCCAGTTGTAGATATGCAGGACGCCAGCGTCGGCATGCGCGATGCATGGAGCGACGATGGCAAGCAGACTGGCGGTTGCCAGCATCCTCTTTGCGGTCTTCATGTTCACCCTCTTCTTTTTTGGTTATTCGTTGCCTTGGCTCTTGCGCCCGAGCAGCAGCGCGCCGGTGACGAGCACAAGCGAGATACCGAGCAGGATGGTGGAAATGGCATTGACCTCCGGCGTGACGCCGAGGCGCATCATGCCGTAGACATAGACGGGCAAGGTGGTCGATCCTGCACCTGAGACCATCAGGCTGATCAGGAAATCGTCCAGCGAGACGACGAAAGCCATCAGCGCACCGGCAAAGATCGCAGGCAGCAGCAGAGGAAACGTTACGCAGCGGAACAGCTGCCATTCGCTGGCGTAAAGATCGCGGGCTGCTTCTTCCAGATTGGTGCCGAGATCGCGCAATCTGGCCTGGATAGGCAAGAGCGCGAAGGGGATGCAGAATACCGTGTGAGCAATCATCAGGTTGACCAGCCCGTTGGTCATCCCGAGCGCCGAAAAGAAGATCAGCGTCATGATCGCAACGATGATTTCCGGAACGATCAGGGGGAGCGCGATCAAGGAGGTGAGTGCCCCGCGCCCCCCCTTCAAGTCACCGCGCTCGAGAGCGATGGCCCCGGCCGTGGCAATCACTGTGGAGGAGATTGTCGCGACAATGGCGATGACAATGCTGTTGAAAGCCGCCCGCCGGATATCCTCGTTGGCCGCCACTTCGCCAAACCAGCGCAGGCTGAAGCCGGACCAAATGGTCACCAGCTGATTGGCGTTGAATGCGTAGACGACCAGAATGGCCAGCGGCAGATAGAGAAAGATCAGAATGGCGGCCGTGAAAGGGCCGAAACCCGGCGTATGACGCCAGTCGAATGGACGCTGCGTCTTCATAGCCGCGCCTCCTCGGCCTTTCTGGACCGGACTAGGAAGATTGCCAGAACAGCGATCGTCACCAGGATCGAAAGGGCAGCGCCGAATGGCCAGTTGCGCGATGAGGTGAACTGCATCTGCACCAGGCTGCCGACAAGGAGCTTCTTCCCGCCGCCGAGAAGATCAGGGGCCAGGAACGAGCCGAGTGATGGTGCAAAGACAAGGCTGGCGCCGACGAGAACACCGGGCTTTGCCAGCGGCCAGACAACCCGGTGAAAAACGGCGATCCGGCTGGCGTAGAGATCATAGGCTGCCTCGATCAGCCGCGGGTCGATCCGCTCCAGCGTCGAATAGACCGGCAGAACCATGAAGGGCAGAAAGGTATAGACGAGCCCGAGCAGGATCGAGCCGTCGTTGTAGAGCAGCGGCAAGGGCGTCGAGATCACCCCGGCAGCCTTGAGAAGGCCATTTGCCAAACCCTCGTCCCGCAGGATCAACACCCAGCAATAGGTCCTGATCAGCGTGTTGATCCAGAATGGCAAGGTGACGAGAAAAAGCAGCGTCCGGCGGCGGTTCTCAGACTGGCAAACCAGGTACCAGGCAACCGGAAAGCCGAGCAGCATACAGATCGCCGTCGTCAGGCCCGCCAGATAGACCGACCGCAGGCTGATGATCACATAGCTCCAGGAAAACAGCAGCGTATCATCGAAATCGCGCTGGAAGAGGAACTGCACATAGGCATCCAGCGTCAACGGCATGTCGACGCCGCCATAGGGGTTGGCAGTCATGAAGGAATAGGCGACGGCCACCAGCAACGGCAGCACCATGAAGATGCCGATGACCAGGACGGCCGGGGCAGCGAGCGTCAATGTGCGCTGTGTGTTCATCCGCCCTCTCCCTAGTTCGTCAGATGCCGTTCGGCATCGCTCGACCAGTCCAGCACCACGGCCTGCCCGGCGGCCAGGCCATCCACCGACTGGCGGGTGCGGCTGCGCAGCCGATCACCGTTCTCGATGACGATTTCGTAGAGCGTATCGAGCCCGAGATAGGTCACTGCGGTGACCGTGCCACGGATCCGCCCCGCCGAGCCGCTAGCCGGCGCCGAGACCGCGATCCTTTCCGGCCGCACCGCGATCAGAATGTCGTTGCCGCGGCCGATCATGGC
The DNA here is from genome assembly GCF_056394605.1 of Rhizobium sp. 10N427. Classification (NCBI taxonomy): domain Bacteria; kingdom Pseudomonadati; phylum Pseudomonadota; class Alphaproteobacteria; order Hyphomicrobiales; family Rhizobiaceae; genus Rhizobium; species Rhizobium sp. 10N427. Next base: position 13,463 of record NZ_JBFTID010000016.1, read on the forward strand.
GCCGGGCAAGACATTAGATTCGCCGATGAAATCAGCCACGAAGCGGCTCTTCGGATTGTCGTAGATCTCGCGCGGCTCGCCGATCTGCAGCACGCGGCCGGCCGACATCACGGCGATATGGTCGGACATCGCCAACGCTTCTTCCTGGTCATGGGTGACGAGGACGAAGGTAATGCCGGTTTCCCGCTGCAGCCGCTTCAACTCGCTCTGCATTTCCTTGCGCAATTTCAGGTCAAGGGCGCTCAGCGGCTCGTCGAGCAGCAACACTTTGGGCCGCGGTGCAAGCGCCCTCGCCAGGGCCACACGCTGCTGCTGCCCCCCGGAGAGCTGGCGAGGCAATCTCGCCGCCATGGTTTCGAGCCGCACCAGCCGCAGCACCTCCGCAACGCGAAGATCCCGTTCAGCCTTGGGCACCTTTTGCATCTGCAGTCCAAAACCAACGTTTTCGGCGACGGTCATGTGCGGAAAGAGGGCATAGCTCTGGAAAACCGTATTCACCGGCCGCTTCTGCGGCGGCAAGAAAGAGGAGTCCGCCCCCTCTATCCGGACTGTTCCGACGGTCGGAAGTTCGAAACCGGCAATAATGCGCAAAAGTGTTGTCTTACCGCAGCCGGAGGGGCCAAGCAGCGTGAAGAACTCGCGGTCCTGGATTTGTAGGCTCACCCCGTCCAGAGCCGTGGACGCGCCAGCGCCCTTCGTAGGAAACGATTTTGAGACATTCTCGATGGTGATCATCGCTCGCAAACCAGTCTCCCAAGCCGCTATGTAACTATTTAGTTATTAGCTAGCAGTGGCGAATTTACATTGTCAAGTTGAACATCAGAATTTTATTTTTTACCGCCCTCTGATGCGATCGCGTCAACAAATAGAGGTTAACAACATGACTCAACCGACTGTTTTAGCGTAGTTTTCGAAGAAACCGGTAAGATTTACCTGCGTCAGCGGCATTGGAAAAATGCAACCAAAGATAAACCGTCGGCAGCTTCCGTCGGAAGCACCGTTGTGAACGCCTGCCCCTACCGCGTAGCAGCTGCTAGCGCCGGCTTCGGGCAGTTTCTATCAATGTCATCCCAGTTCTGCACTCACCTTTCCGGCATTCAAATGCCAGCTGCCAACGGCCGGTTATCCGGCTCTTTCATAGCTTCGCGTTCACCCGTTGCCACTGTCATTCGAACAGTAGATGCGGAAAAGATAACACAACACTTTTTAATTAAAAGGCTTTTGATAAAGCAGGCCGTGATGGTATGAATGGCGGCATGAATCTTCGCCTCGATCGTGACGGTGCGCTGCCCGGCACAAACCTGCTACAGACCCGAACGCTCAACAGGAGAGCCGTGTTCGATGCCGTCCGGCGCAGTGGACCGATCACCCGTACCGAGCTGGCGCAAACGATCGGCCTGACGGTTCAGGCAATCTCGAACATCGCGGCGGATCTCGAGGAAGCAGGCCTGATCCGCCAGCAGGGCAAACGTGCAGGACAGCGTGGGCAGCCGGCTGTGGAGCTGTCTCTCAATCCGAGCGGCGGCTACACGATCGGCCTCAGCCTCGCCTATCAGCGCGTCACCGGCCTGCTTGTCGATCTGACCGGCGCAGTTGTCGCCACCGAAACCCGGATCCTTGGCGAGCGCGACCCGAAGACTACCGCCGGCGTGCTGGCGGACATCGCCTCCGGGCTGCTGGTGGCGGGGCAAGTGCGGCGCGAGGAGATCTGGGGTGTGGGCTGCAGCGTTCCGGGCACCGTCGAGAACGGCACCTTCTGGTACGACAAGGTGCAGGAAGGCGACGATTGGACGAAGTTTCCGCTGACATCGCGTCTCGAGGAACTGACGGGGATCAAGACATTTGTCGAGAATGACGCGACGGTCGCGGCGATCGGCGAGCGGCTCTATGGTATCGGGCGCACGGTCCGCTCGTTCTTCTATCTGCACTTCAATCTCGGCATTGGCGGCGGTCTGGTACTGGATGGCCAGCACTTTCGAGGGGCGTTCGGCGGCGCCGGCGAAATCGGCCACCTGATCGTCAAGCCGGGCGGACGGTTCTGTGCCTGCGGCAGCCGCGGCTGCCTGGAGCAATATGTCTCCTTCTATGCGGCGGCAGAAACCATCTGCGGCCCGGCACGCACGCCGGACGAGGTTTCGGCCGAAGAGCTTGTCGAGCGCTTGGTTGAGGACGATCCACGCCTGACAGCGTGGCTGCGTGAGGCGGCGCAGTATCTGCGCATCGCGATCCGCAATATCGAGGCAATGTTCGACCCGGACACCGTCGTCATCGGCGGCGGGTTGCCGGCAGAGCTTCTCGAACGTCTCATGGATGCGACGACGCCGCTGCCGCCGGCGATGATCCACCGGCATTCAAGCACCCTACCCCGCTTGATGAGGGCCGAGCACAGCTCGGAGCTTCCAGCGCTTGGCGCGGCAGCATTGCCGATCGCAATCGCGCTTCAACCCAACGTCTCTGGCTTTGCCAGTAACGCTGCCGGCGCGGCCGCAACCGACAATCCCGCCCTTGTCTCACTCGGCATCGATCTCGGCCGGCGCTAAGCCGTTGGATCCGAAGCGTGCCAACAGCCATGCAACGGGTCGACGTATAGGCCTTACAGCGTTGCTCGGCATAACGAGATTGCACAGCCAATCTGACGAAAAAACGCGCTGGGTGCGGAAGAAATAGTCAGTGACCGCCGGAGGCTACGGCAATACAGGCTGTTTTCAAATGGCACGGGATTTGCGTCGATTGATCGACCAACAATCGATCGGCGGCCGATGTTCAACCTTCTGATGACCTGTCTTCTGCTTGCGGCGGCGCTCGGCCTCAGCCTGCGCCGCTTTGCCCTTCCCTATCTTGCCCGGCGCGACATCGCCGAACAGTCGGAACCGGTCACCATGGTTGCGAGCGCGGTTTTTCTGGCAGCCCTCGCCTTGACCGTATCGGACAAGGACCTCTGGCACGCAAGCCTGACGGTCGCGGGTGGCATCGTGGTTGCACTGATTTTCGATCAGCAAAGCCCGAGGCTGGCGGCCGTCTTATCGGCAGCCTGCCTGCTCTGCTATCTGGCGCTGCGCTGAGCTGTTCAGGCCGCTGCACCCTCTTCGCCGGGTTTTTTCGGCAGCGAGCGTGAGACGGAGCTCAGGAGGTCCGTCTGCGAAACCAAGCCAAGAATTTGATCGTTCTCGTCGATGATGATGACGGCATGCGTCCGGCCGTTGGTCAGCAGAGGCAGAAGATCGAAGGCGCGGTCACTGGCGCGCGCTGTCGTCGCTTCCGAAATGCGCCCTTCCAGGGCACCCGAAAAAAGCGCCAGTTCGCGCAGTCCAACGGTGCCGATCAGCCGCCGCCGGGCATCCCTCACCGGCAGGGTGCGGACGTTGTGGTTGAGCAGCAGCCAGCGGGCCTGTTCGACTGTCGCATCGGCGTCGATGGCGATCACATCACGCGACATGATGTCGGCGCAGCTGATCTCGGCATTGGAGCGCGCGACGGCCTCGAATTCAACCCGGCGCAGCAAACGGCCAAGGTCGGCACGGTCGATGTCGAAGGTCTCGTTCAGTGCCGCAAGTGCCGCGTCGATATCTTCCTCCCGAAATCCCGTCCGCTCTTCCGGACGTGGATCGGCGGTCCGATGGGTATTTGCGGGCGCGATGACGACATGCGGATAGTTGTGCCGCGAGAGCTTGTGGAACAGCAGCCCGATCGCCACCAGCAAGCAGGAATTGAGAGCCACCGGCACGAAGGGGAAAAGCAGGCCCCAGCTGGCGACGACGGGTCCGCCGAGAACAGCGGTCAGCGCCGCAGCGCCGCCGGGCGGGTGCAGGCATCGTGTCAGGGACATGGCCGCAATGGCGAGCGATACGCCGACGCCTGTGGCAACGATCGGATCCCTGATCAGGCTCGCTGCCGCGACGCCCATCAAAGCCGAGATGGTATTGCCGCCGATGATCGACCATGGCTGCGCGAGCGGGCTTGCGGGGACAGCGAACAATAGAACAGCGGAAGCTCCCATGGGGGCTACGATCAGCGGCAGATGCGATCCCTCACCGAACAGGAATCCACACAACATGCCCGTCATCGCGATGGCGACGAGCGCGCCCAAACAGGCGAGCAGCCGGTCCCGCAGCGTGGCGCCGGCAAGGATCGGGTGAAACAGGCGGGACGCAAGCGAGTTTTTATCGGAAAAGCGCTGCGGACTGGGAGGGGTCATGGGGTAGCCAGATAAGACCGTTTGCAGTTTCGGTATGTCGACGCGGTTGATAGCGGATGTTTGCCGTGGCGAAAAGGAGAAGTTCGAACCGGTGTACCTATGCCGCATGTTCACTGCCGGCCAGTTTACAGCCTGGAATTCAATCGGGCACGGTGCTGCCGGAAAGCGCCTCTCGATCCAGGACTTGCGCAACCCTCCCGGCTTCCATGACGACGGCGCGGTCACACATATGGGCGACGACGCCGGTGTCGTGGGTGACCAGAATGAAGGTCAAGCCGTGCGAGGCCTTGAGATCGTTGAGCAGGTTCAGGATTTCGGCCTGCACCGAGACATCGAGCGCCGAGGTCGGCTCGTCGAGCAACAACAGCTTGGGTTTGAGCAAGAGCGCACGGGCAATCGCCACACGCTGGCGCTGGCCGCCAGAAAGCTGGTGCGGATAGCGGCCGGCAACGGCTGAGGGCAGCCCAACCTGATCGAGCGCGATACGCACCTCTTCCTCGACATTGCGAATGCCGCGCAGCGAAAGCGGCTCGCCGAGAATGCGGGAGATGCGATGGCGCGGATGCAGCGACGAATAGGGATCCTGGAACACCATCTGGATACCGGCGCGTAAGGCGCCGGTGATTTTCCGGCCGGGGTGCAGAGGTTCGCCAAACACCGAGATCGAGCCCTGCCAATTGGTGTTCAAGCCGGCGACTGCGCGCAGAACGGTGGTCTTGCCGCATCCCGACGGGCCGATAAGTCCGAAGGTCTCGCCCGGCGCGACATCGAAACTCACCCCGCGCACGGCGGTGAAGCCCTTGCCACCGCCCTGGAAAGTGACGGAGAGATCGGCGATCGTCAGCGCGCTCATGCCTCGTCTCCATAGACGGGAAGCCGTGTCCCATAGGTCGCCGCCGACGGGCGGGCGGCCCAGAGTGCACGGGTATAGGCGGAGCTGGCATTGGCAAGATCGGCGGAGGCCATCTGCTCCTCGATCCTTCCCTGGCGCATGACCATGACGCGGTCGGCATAGCGGGAAACCTGTTGCAGGTCGTGGCTGATCAGCAGCAGCCCCATGCCGAGCTCTTCGGTCAGCGAGCGCAGCAAGGTCAGGATCTGGTCCTGTAGCTCGCGATCGAGCGCCGATGTCGGTTCGTCGGCTATCAGCAGCTTCGGCCGGTTGATCAGCATGGCAGCGATCATCACGCGCTGGCCCATTCCGCCCGACAAGGCGGCAGGATAACTGGAATAGATCCGCCCGGGGTCAGGCAGGCCGACCTTGCCGAGCATGTCGAGTGCGCACTCGCGCCGTTCAGCGGATGAAAGCTTGGTGTGCAGCAGCAGGGTTTCCTCGACCTGCCGGCCGATTTTACGGGCCGGGTTCAGCGAATATTTTGGATCCTGCAAAATCAGGCCAAGGCCGCTGCCGCGCAGGCTGTTCCAGCCGGACGCTGAAAGCGCAGTGAGGTCCTTTTCATCGAAGGACAAGCGTTTCGCCGCGACCTCAGCGCGCCTCGGCAGAAGGCCCATGACCGCCCTGCCCGTCATCGACTTGCCAGAACCGGATTCACCGACGAGTGCGACCACTTCGCGTCCGACCGAAAAGGAAATTCCATCGACAACCCGGATCGGGCCGGCCTCCGAGGGAAAGGTAACAGATAGATCCTCGGCGGAGAGCAGCGGCTCAGTCATGACGCGGATCCAGAATGTCGCGCAGGCCGTCGGCCAGCAGATTGAAGGAAAAGGAGGTGACGAGAATGGCAACACCGGGAACCGCGGCCACCCACCATTGATCGAAGATCACCTGCGTGCCTTCGGAGACCATCGAACCCCATTCCGCCGTCGGCGGACGAACGCCGAGGCCGAGGAACCCCAGCCCCGCGGCCGCGAGAATGATTCCCGAGAGATCGAGCGCCAGACGGATGATGGCGGATGGCAGCACCAACGGCAGGATATGGCCCCAAAGCAATCGCGCTCCCCGGATACCGACCATTTCGGCGGCCGCCAGATAATCGCTGCGCCTCAGAGCAGCGGTCTCCACGCGGGCTTGCCGCGCATAGGCTGGCCAGCTGGTCAGCGCCAGCGCCAATGCACCGTTGATGAGGCCCGGCCCCATGATCGCGACAAAGGCGAAGGCGAGCAGCAGACGCGGAAAGGACATGACGATATCGGTGATCCGCATCAGCAGGCGCTCGGTCATGCCGCCGAAGAAGCCCGCGAAGATGCCGACGAGAATGCCGAGCGGCGCCATCAGCAGCACGACGACGAGAACGAGGAGCAAGGTCGGCCGCGCGCCGTAAATCATGCGCGACAGGATATCTCTTCCGAAGGCGTCGGTGCCGAGCCAGTGCAGGGCGCTCGGCGGCATCAGCCGGTTTGCGGTCTCCTGCAGGTTTGGGTCATAGGGCGCAATCAGCGGCGCCAGCAGCGCGAAGGTGAGAATGAGAAGCACAACGGCGCTGCCGGCGGCGGCCGATGGCGAGCGCAGGACACGCCGGACGAAGGACGGACCGCCGAGCGGCGCTTGGACGATCGCACTCATCGCGTCTTCCCCGCTTCCAGCCGGGCGACACCGAGATCGGTCAGCGCATTCAGAAGCACGAAGCAGGCGCCGACGATCAGTGTGGCGCCGAGGATGGCAGGCATGTCCCCCGCAAACATCGCCGTCGTCAGATAGCGGCCGATACCGGGCCAGGCAAAGACGGTTTCCGTCAACACCGCGCCTTCGAGCAGACTGGCGTAGGAAAGAGCAATCACGGTCAGTAGCGTTCCTGAAATATTGGGAAGAATGTGGACGAAGACGATGCGGCCGAGACCTGCCCCTTTGGCGCGCGCTGTCGTCACATATTCCTGGCCGAGTTCGGTGAGGATGGCGGCACGCGTCAGCCGGGAGATGGCAGCCAGCGCATTCAGGGCCAGAACGGTGGCCGGCAATGCCAGATGGGCGAGTGCATCGCGAAAGGCGCCCGCCTTGCCGGACATCCATGTATCGATCAGGGCAAAGCCGGTGACCGGCTTGACGGTGTATTGAAAAACCACATCCGCCCTGCCCGGTCCCGGCGCCCAGTGCAGCCGGGCGTAAAACAGGAGCAGCATCAGCAGGCCAAGCCAGAAGATCGGCACCGAGTAGCCAAAGAGCGAGACGAAGCGGGCAAGACTATCCACCCAGGTGCCTTGCCGCATGGCGGCGGCGATGCCGAGCGCAAGGCCGATCACGGCTCCCAGAATGATGGCCGCGGTCGCCAGCTCGATCGTTGCCGGGAAGGTGCGGGCGATATCCTTGGCGACCGGCTGGCCTGTGGAGATCGACTGGCCGAAATTGCCCGACAGCGCCGTCTCGACATAGCGGACGAACTGAAGTGGCAAGGGCTGATCGAGCCCCAGCTCCACCCGCGCCTGCTGATAGGTCGATTGGCTGGCATGATCGCCGACCAGCTGCAGCGCCGGATCGATCGGCGAGAGCCGCGTCATCGCAAAGGTCACCACCGCTAACCCGAACAGCGTCAGCGCGAAAGACCATGTCCACTTGATGAGCGGCCAGACGAAAGACAACTCCCGCCAGCTGTTGTGCTGGCGGGAGTTGTTCATGTCGGCGCTATTATCGGTTGCCGTTTGCGGCACTTATTTCTCTACCTTGTCGTAATAGACCTGATCTGCATTCAGGCCCTGGGCATAGTTCTTGACCTTGTCGCTTATCACGACCTGATCGTTGCCCTGAAGCGTAAAGATGAAGGGCGAACTCGCCTGGATCTTCTTCTGCAGGTCCTGATAGAGCGCGGCGCGCTTGGCGGCGTCCTGTTCCTTGACGGCGGCGAGCGTCTCGTCGGTCAGCTCGGGGATCACCCAGCCGGCATATTTCGCGGCCGTGTTGGTCGAGTTGTCCTTGTTGATTGCAAAGGCGCTCGCGTTGGAATGCGGATCGAAATAGTCCGGGATCCAGTAACGCAGCGTCATTTCGAACTTGCCGGAGCGGCCGCGGGCATAGATGTCGCTGGCGACGCCCGGCTGGATATCGAGGGTGATACCGGCCTGAGCGAAGGTCGACTGCAGCGACTGGGCGATCGAGAGGAACGGCTGGTCGTTGAAGACGATGAACTCGACCTTGAACGGCGTCTTGATGCCTGCATCCGCAAGTACCTTCTTCGCCTTCTCGACGTCGAGCTTGAACGGGGTGTCCGTCAGAGCGCCCGGGAAGCCGACCGGCAGGAAGGACTGGTGAACAGTGCTCTGGCCGCGCAGCAGGTTCTTGGCGATACCATCGTAGTCGACGAGATAGCGGGCTGCTTCCCAGAAGGCCGGGTTGCCGAGCGTCGGGTTGGCCTTGGTGTTCAAGAGGATGTAATCGGTGCGTGCCGAGGGAACCGAGAGAACCTTGACGCCACTCTTGTCCTTCAGTGCGTCGATCTGGTCGGCAGCGAGGCCGCGGGCGATATCGGCATCGCCCTGCTCGACGAGCAGGCGGCGGGCGCCGACGTCGGGCACGTTGCGGATGATGACATTCTCGAGCTTCGGCTTGTCGGACGAATTGGCGTTCGCCTGCAGCACCAGCGCCTCATGCGGCGTGTAGGTGGCGATCGTGAAGGCGCCGCTGCCTGCGGAATTGGTCTTCAACCAGCCATTGCCGAAATCATTGTCCTTGGCCTCTGCCGAAACCGTCTGCTCATCGACAACCGAAGCGATCGGCGCGGTCAGCAGCGACAGCGCAAAGCCGGCACCGACATCGGCGGTCCATGTGAGCTTCACGTGCTTGTCGTCTACCTTGGTGACGGCGGCATCGACGTTGTCGGCCTTCCAGCCGAGTTCATTGAGGATGAAGGCCGGGGATTTGTTGAGCTTCACGGCGCGTGTCAGCGAGAAGATCACGTCTTCAGGACGAACCGGATTGCCGGATGCGAACTTGGCATCGGCGAGCGCGAAGGTCAGGTTCTTGCCGTCACTGCCAGCTTCCCAGGACGCGGCGAGCGCCGGCTCGATCTTGGTGCCGTCGTCGCGGTTCGACTGTACGAGACGCTGATAGAGATTGTTGAATGACTGAACGGTGGTGAGTTCGAAACCTTCGGCCGGGTCGAAGCTGACGGCGTCATCGATCGACTGCGCAACGACCAGCGTATCGGCAGGGGTTTCGGCGTAGGCGGCGAGCGGGCTTAAAGCAAAGCTGAAAACGGCACCGAGCAGCGCGGCGCGGCAAGACTGCAGCAACATTTTGATCTCCTTATATATTTCTTCTTTGAGCGTCGTTCCGGCGATGCGCCGTGTCACCCGCAGGCCGTCAACTTACGGCGCGGCAATTGTTTCGACAGATCAGATCGTTTCGATTTTGGTGTTCGTACAGGAAAAATATTCTGGCAACGCCTGTTTTCTCAAAAGCCGGCATTGAGGACGCATGTTCACGCGGCAGTTTTGCCGCGCGAGCGTGCTTCCGTGCGCCCCCGCAGGAAATCGGCAGCCGTGTGCCAGACGACGGCTGCGACGATGACGACCCCACCGAGCACGGTTGCCAGGGGAGGCCTCTCGCTGAGAAACAGCCAAACCCAAAATGGCGTCAGGACGATTTCCATCGTGCCGATGAGCGCCGCCTCGGCCGGCGGCATGCGCTTCGCGCCGGCGAGGAACAGCACAAGCGCGATCGAGAAGTTGGTGGCGCCGAAAGCTGCAAGGACGACCCAGTTATAGAGGTCGATCGATCCGACTGAACCGAAGGGCGAGAAGATCGCCAGTGTCAGGAAAGCGCTGACGATGGTCGGCGGCAGGCTTGGCACGCCGGGGCTGATACGCGGAATGACGATGATCAGGGCGAAGGATGCCGTCATGCCGAGGGCGAGAAGATCGCCGAGGCCCGTCCCTCCCCCGATCGACGAGGCGACGATGATGACGACGCCGAGCAGACAGGCGCCGCCCGCCATCATGGTTCGCCGTGCAACGCGTTCCCGGAGCAGCAACCAGCCGAGCAGCGCGGCGATGAACGGGGCCGTCGCATAGATCACCGCGACATTTGCCACGCTGGTCGTATAGAGCGCGCCGATGAAACAGGCCTGGCAAAAGGTCTGGCAGGCGATCATCGCCATGCCCGACGGATGGAAGATCGAAGCCCATTGCTTTCTCGACAAGCCGCCTTCGAGGAAGAAGCTCGGTATCAGCAGAAACAGGCCGCCGAACAGCGACCGCCAGGCGATCGTCGTCCAGGCATCGATGCTGAGCATGCGTGAGTAGATGCCGCTCGCGCTCCAAGCCAGCGTTGCGGCAACCACCAGAATGACGCCCTTCTCGTGCTCGCTCAATCCGAGCGGGCGGACGTCCGTATTGAGTGACATTGGTTTTCCCGAACCAGAGGTCTGATTTGCCCTGTTTGCTCTCATTCTTGACATCAGGCAAACGAATAGTTGAGATGGCTGCCATCTGAATTTTTTGTGGCTGGACCATGCGGCAACCCATCGAAAGCGATCTGCTCCGGACCTTCCTCGTCGTCGTCGAGACGTCGAATTTTTCGGCAGCGGCGCAGGCGATCGGGCGGACGCAGTCTGCGGTCAGCGCGCAGATCAAGAAACTTGAGGAAACCATAGGCGAAAGTCTCTTCGAGCGCGGAGCCCGCGGCGTTGTGCCGACCCGCTGGGGCCTGCAGCTCCTGCCCTATGCGCGCCGCGTCATCGACCTGCTGGACGAAGCTGCGGCGACGATCCGTACCAAGCCGCTGGATGGGCCGGTCCGCATCGGCATTCCCGAGGAATACAGCCAGACGGTGCTGCCGGCAGCACTTTCCGCCTTTGCCGTCCGGCATCCGGCTGTCGAGGTTACGGTGTCCTGCGATTACACGGCGCGGAATCTTGCCGCGCTCGAGCGCGACGAGCTCGATCTCGCTGTGGTCTTCGACTGGAACAACCAGTCGCCGGGTGAGGTTCTCTGCGTCGATCCGACGGTGTGGGTCACCTCCATGGTGCACCGGCTGCAGGATCTCGATCCCCTGCCGATTGCGACCTACCGGAATTCCACATGGTCGCGCGACTTCGCCTTCCGTTCGCTCGATCTCCAGGGACGGAAATACCGGGTCGCTTTTGTCGCAGACACAAGCTCCGGGTTGAAGAACGCAGCATCCGCGGGCCTCGCAGTGACCACGCTGTCGCGGAGCAATATCCCGCCCGGTTGCCGGGAGCTGACGGCAGATGACGGCTTTCCGCCGGTCGATTCCTCGCGTGTCGTTCTGCGCCGCAATCCTTATCATTCAACCGAAGCTGTCCGCGAGCTCGCGGAAATGGTTCGCGAGGCGTTCAAGCCGATTGGGTATCAGGCACTGGCGTAACGGGGCGGCGCAGCCTCCGCCGGGTGTCTGAGGGGCTTTCGGAGAAGCTCGCGCGGTAGCTGCGGGCAAAGGCGGAGGCGGAGTTGAACCCGGTAGCGGCGGCGATATCAGCGAAAGATGCCTTGGTCTCGATGACTTTCCGCCGCGCCGCATTCAGCCGCAATGCCAGATAATGCACATGTGGCGGCGCGCCGATGCTCTCCTGAAACAATCCCTGCAAGTGGCGGGCGCTGACGCCGACGCGTTTGGCGATACGGCTCAGCATGACCGGCTGCTCGATATGCTCCTCCATCAGACGCACGGCCGCCGCCACGCGCGGATCGCGCATGCTCAAGCCCGCGGCGGAGGGTGAAAGCTGGCTTTGGTTGTGGAACGAGATCTGCTCGTAGCTGAAAAGGCGGCTGACTTCGAGCGCCAGCGAATAGCCCTGCCGCTGGCGGATGATCTCCAGCATCAGATCGACGGTCGGGAGCGGCCCCGCCGTGGTGAGGCGCTTTCCGTCGATGACGAAGCGGTCCTTGACCGCTTTGACCTGCGGATAGGCCAGCGAAAAATCCTCGAAATCCTCCCAGTGAATCGTTGCCGTCAGGCGGTCGAGAAGGCTGGATTCGGCCAGCAGCCAGGTGCCGGATTCGATTCCGGCAATGACGCTGCGATGGCGCGCCGCCTGCGAGAGCTGCATTTTCAGCGCTGCTGTCGCGCTGCGGCGCCAGTTGTAGCTCGCCAGAACGAAGAGTGGCGCATCCTCCCGTGCAGTGCTGAATGCCCCGGCCGCAGGCACCGGAATGCCGCTCGTCGTCAAGACAGGCGCGCCATCAGGCGTCAAAAGCCGCCAGCGGTAGAGCTCGCTGCCGGCGATACGGTTTGCCCCGCGCATCGGCTCAATCACCGAGGCGAGCAGGATCAGGTTCGTCTCCGGCAGAACGAGAAGATCGAGATCGAGGCGGTCGTTCGAGCGGCTGAGCATGGTCTCTCCAGATTGCCGAAACTGTATCAATCAATTCCGTTTCTGCAAAGCATGCGGCCGCATCTTGCAGCGTAATGGGGTCAATACGAGGGAGAACACGATGCCTCTTGCGATGAACCGCGATGTCTTCATCACCTGTGCCGTCACCGGCGCCGGTGACACGGTTTCGAAATCCAGCCACGTTCCCATTACTCCCAAGCAGATCGCGGATTCCGCGATCGACGCCGCCAAGGCGGGGGCGGCCGTTGTTCACTGTCACGTCCGCGATCCCGAGACGGGGGCTGCAAGCCGCCGCAACGATCTCTACCGCGAAGTGACGGACCGCATCCGCTCCGCCGATATCGACGTCGTGCTGAACTTGACTGCCGGCATGGGCGGTGACCTGATTTTCGGCGATGTCGAACGCCCGCTGCCGCTCAATCCCGAAGGCACCGACATGGCCGGCGCCACCGAGCGCGTCAGCCATATCGCCGAATGCCTGCCGGAGATCTGCACGCTCGACTGCGGCACGATGAATTTCAGCCTCGGCGATTACGTCATGACCAACACGCCGGCGATGCTGCGGGCGATGGCGAAGAAGATGACCGATCTCGGAGTGCGCCCCGAGATCGAGGCCTTCGACACCGGCCATCTCTGGTTTGCCAAGCAGCTCGCCGAAGAAGGCCTGATCGAGGATCCGGTGCTGATCCAGCTCTGCATGGGCATTCCCTGGGGCGCGCCTGACGATCTCAACACCTTCATGGCGATGGTCAATAACGTGCCCAAGAGCTGGACCTTTTCGGCCTTCTCGATCGGCCGCAACGCCATGGCCTATCCGGCTGCGGCGGTGCTCGCGGGCGGCAATGTCCGCGTCGGCCTCGAAGACAATCTCTATGCCGGGAAAGGCATGCTCGCCACCAATGCGCAACTGGTCGAAAAGGCCGTGCAGGTGGTCGAGGGCATGGGTGCGCGCATCATCGGGCCTGCGGCCGTGCGTGAAAAACTGAAGCTGAAGAAGCGTTGAGGGCTGCATGATCAAGATCAACAAGGCAGCCTGTGTCGGCGGCGGCGTCATCGGTGGCGGATGGATCGCAAGGTTCCTGCTGGCCGGGATCGATGTCGATGTCTTCGACCCGCATCCGGAAGCGCAGCGCATCGTCGGTGAGGTGATCGCCAATGCCGAGCGCGCCTATGCGATGCTGACAGGCGCCCCCCTGCCCCCGCGCGGCAAGCTGACCTTCTGCAAGACGCTTGAAGAAGCCGTTGTCGATGCCGACTGGATCCAGGAAAGCGTCCCCGAACGGCTCGATCTGAAGCGCGGCGTCCTGACCCATATCGATGCCGCCTGCCGCCCCGATGCGCTGATCGGCTCCTCGACCTCGGGCCTTTTGCCGACCGATCTGCAGCGAGACATGCAGTTCCCCGATCGCCTGTTCGTCGCCCATCCCTACAACCCGGTCTACCTGCTGCCGCTGGTAGAGATCGTCGGCGGCGAGAAGACCAGCCATGCAACGATCAAGGCGGCATTGGAAAAGCTGCCGCCGATCGGCATGAAGGGCGTTCATATCGCCAAGGAGATCGAGGCCTTCGTCGGCGATCGCCTTCTGGAGGCGCTGTGGCGCGAGGCGCTGTGGCTGATCCAGGACGATATCTGCACCGTCGAGACGCTCGACGACGTGATCCGCTATTCCTTCGGCCTGCGCTGGGCGCAGATGGGTCTATTCCAGACCTATCGGATCGCCGGTGGTGAAGCAGGGATGCGCCATTTCCTGGCGCAGTTCGGCCCCTGCCTGCAGTGGCCCTGGACCAAGCTGACGGATGTCGTCGATCTCGACGATGCGCTTGTCGAAAAGATCGGTCAGCAGTCGGACGAGCAAGCGGGCGATCTGTCGATCCGCGAGCTCGAACGGATCCGCGATGAAAACCTGGCCGGTATCTTCCAGGCTCTGAAGGTCGGTGATGGCGGCAAGGGCTGGGGTGCGGGCAAGCTGCTCAAGGATTTCGAGCATTCGCTCTGGGCTGCTGCAAAGCCGGCCGAACAGGCGAAGACTTCGGCTCCGCTTCGGCTTGTCGATACCAAGGTCAGCCCGGCCTGGGTCGATTACAACGGCCACATGACCGAGCATCGCTACCTGCAGGTCTTCGGCGATACCACGGACGCGCTGCTACGGCTGATCGGCGCCGGTCTCGCCTATGTCGAGGCCGGACACAGCTACTACACCGTGGAGACCCATATCCGGCATCTCGGCGAAGCCAAGCTTGGCCAGGCGATCTATTCGACCTGCCAGCTGCTCTTGGTCGATGACAAGCGGCTGCACGTCTTCCACAGCATCTGCGATGCGGCGAGTGGCGAGTTATTGGCGACCGCCGAGCAGATGCTGCTGCATGTGGATTCCAAGGCCGGAAAGGCGGTTTCGGCGCCGCCGGAAATCCTGGCCGAGGCGAAAGCGATTGCCGAGCGCCATTCCTTCCTCCCTGCCCCGGATGGCGTTGGACGCCATGTCGGGCAGAAGAAACAGGGGTGAGCAATGAGCTGTCTGCCAACTCCCCTTCCCGAAAGCAGATACCGCGAGGCATCACTGCGCGGGCTAGCGGGATGGGGTGTGCATGGCAGCGCAGAAATCAACCAATACAACCAGAGGGATGGGACTGCATCTCTTTCTGCTGGGTGGCTTTTCCAGCGGAGGCACGAAATGTTTTCCGCCCCCATCAATGCGAAACCGCCCTTGGTGTGGGCATATGCTCGTTATGTCGCATACGATGCAGATCATGTCGCTACACCCGCCCCCCTACTGTCCAAAACAGCCCTTAATTCAATCTCACTCATATCAGAGGCAGAGGCAGTCCTGACGGGCCGTGTCGCCGCAAGAGCGGAGGTAGCGTAGGTTGAACGGACGTAGCTTTACCGCCTTTGAGCTGCTGACCTCCCCGCCTTCCGCCGCGGCGAAGACGCATGCGGCACGCTGTCGTCTCGCCATCGCAGGCGCCATTCTCACCCATCATTCCGATCTTCAGGAAACAAGCCGGACAATAAGAAATCCCGGCATTCCCGATCGCCGCGCCATCAAGCTGGCGCCTCCGCTCACGCGCAATCGTCGAACCGAGAAAGGAAGATAGGGCGGCACCAACCGCGACGTTTTCCCGAACGAATATGGACCTGGCACCGGAGAGGAAACCGGTTCTGCGGTCCACTTGCCAATTCTTAAATCATGACAAGAAGGAACAGGGGAATGAACGACTACACGAAATATCTTGCAAGCCGCGTCACCGCCGGCGGGTTGAACCGCCGCGAATTTCTGGGACGCGCCATGGCTGCCGGCCTCACGCTCGCCGTCGCCGACAAGCTCTTCACCGAAAGCGCTGAAGCCGCCGAACCAAAGCGCGGCGGCCACCTGAAGCTTGGCCTCGAAGGCGGCGCTGCCACCGACTCGAAGGACCCGGCGAAGTTTCTCTCGCAATTCATGTTCTGCGTCGGCCGCTGCTGGGGCGACATGCTGGTGGAATCCGATCCGCTGACGGGTGCCGCCGTTCCGTCGCTGGCCGAATCCTGGGAGCCGTCGAAGGACGCCGCCACCTGGACCTTCAAGATCCGCAAGGGCGTGAAATTCCACAACGGCAAGGAACTGACGATCGACGACGTCGTCGCCACCCTGAAGCGTCATACCGACAAGAAGTCGGAATCGGGCGCGCTCGGCGTTCTCGGTTCGATCAAGGATATCAAGGCCGACGGCGGCAACCTCGTGCTGACGCTGACCGAAGGCAATGCGGATATGCCGCTGCTACTGACGGACTATCACCTGGTCATCCAGCCGAATGGCGGCAATGACGATCCGCTCGCCTCGATCGGTACCGGTCCCTATAAGCTGGCGAGCTTCGAGCCGGGCGTCCGCGCCACCTTCGAAAAGAACGCCGACGACTGGCGCTCGGATCGCGGCTATGTCGATTCCATCGAAATCATCGGCATGAACGACGCCACCGCCCGCATCGCGGCGCTTTCGTCCGGCCAGGTGCACTATATCAACCGTGTCGATCCGAAGACCGTCGACCTTCTGAAGCGCGCGCCGACCGTCGAGATTCTCTCGACCTCGGGCCGTGGCCACTATGTCTTCATCATGCATTGCGACAAGGCGCCGTTCGACAACAACGACCTTCGCCTCGCGCTGAAATACGCCATGGACCGCGAAACCATGGTCAAGAAGATCCTCGGCGGCTACGGCAAGGTCGGCAACGACTTCCCGATCAACAACACCTATGCCCTCTTCCCCGAAGGCATCGAGCAGCGCGCCTACGATCCCGACAAGGCGGCCTTCCATTACAAGAAGTCCGGCCACAGCGGTTCTGTGCTGCTGCGCACCTCCGAAGTCGCCTTCCCGGGCGGCGTCGATGCGGCGGTTCTCTATCAGGAAAGCTGCAAGAAGGCCGGCATCGAGATCGAGGTCAAACGCGAGCCGGGTGACGGCTACTGGACCAACGTCTGGAACGTACAGCCCTTCTCGACCTCCTACTGGGGTGGGCGCCCGACGCAGGACCAGATGTATTCCACGGCCTATCTCTCGACGGCCGACTGGAACGACACCCGCTTCAAGCGTCCCGACTTCGACAAGCTGCTGCTCGAAGCACGCTCGGAACTCGACGAGACCAAGCGCAAGGACATGTACCGCACCATGGCAATGATGGTGCGCGACGAAGGCGGACTGATCCTGCCGATGTTCAACGACTTCGTGAACGCCTGCTCCAAGCAGGTGAAGGGCTATGTCCACGATATCGGCAACGACATGTCGAACGGCTACGTCGCCACTCGCGTCTGGCTTGATGCCTGACGGCCGGGGGCTTCCCCGCCATCTCTGACTGAACCAGGACCGCAAGGATGTCCCTTGCGGTCCCCCTGACGTTTCAGCGCGAGGCTTTCGCCATGTCCAGTCCATCGACCGGCAGTCCACTGCCGGGCCTGAGGTTCAGGCAGCGTTTTCCGCTGCTTGCCCTCATCATCGAGCGCTTCGTGCTCTCGCTCATCCTGCTGCTTGCGGTGTCGGTTCTGATCTTCGGCGGGCTGGAAGCCCTGCCCGGCGATTTCGCCACCACCTATCTCGGCCAGTCGGCAACGCCGCAGGCGGTCGCCAATATCCGCCAGGATCTCGGCCTCGACCGGCCGGTGACGACGCGTTATTTCGAATGGCTCGGCAATGCCGTTCAGGGTGACTTCGGTACGTCCTGGGCCAGCAAGAACTCGGTCAGCGAGCAGATCGGCAAACGTCTCGGGAACTCGCTGTTTCTTGCCGGTTTTGCCGCATTGATCTCTGTGCCGCTGGCCGTGGCGCTCGGCATGTTCTCTGTGCATTTCCGAAACCGGCTGCCCGACAAGATCATCAACGTGATTTCGCTGGCGGCGATCTCGCTGCCGGAATTCTTCATCGGATACCTGCTTATCCTCGTCTTCGCCGTCAAACTCGGCGTCGCGACCTTTCCGGCAACCGTCTATGACAGCATGGGCTTTGCCGAGCGGCTGCAGGCGATCGCACTGCCGACGGCAACACTGGTTCTCGTCGTCCTCGCCCACATGATGCGTATGACGCGGGCGGCGATCCTTTCGGTCATGTCGTCGGCCTATATGGAGACGGCGGAACTCAAGGGCCTCAGCGCCTTCCGCTCCATCGTCAAGCATGCGGCGCCCAACGCGCTGGCCCCGATCATCAATGTCGTGGCGCTCAACCTCGCCTATCTCGTGGTCGGCGTCGTCGTGGTCGAGGTGGTCTTCGTCTATCCCGGCATGGGCCAGTACATGGTGGATGCGGTGACGGTGCGCGACATGCCCGTGGTGCAGGCCTGCGGTCTGATCTTCGCCGCCGTCTACATCTTCCTCAACATGATCGCCGACATCCTGGCCATCGTCGCCAATCCAAGATTGAGGCACCCGCGATGAGATTGAGAGATATCCCCATCACCGCTTGGGTCGGCATGA
This sequence comes from Rhizobium sp. 10N427, assembly GCF_056394605.1. Classification (NCBI taxonomy): domain Bacteria; kingdom Pseudomonadati; phylum Pseudomonadota; class Alphaproteobacteria; order Hyphomicrobiales; family Rhizobiaceae; genus Rhizobium; species Rhizobium sp. 10N427. Next base: position 31,839 of record NZ_JBFTID010000016.1, read on the forward strand.
CCGGTATCGTCATCGCCTTCATCTTCGCGATCTTTGCCCCCTGGATTGCCCCTTATGGCGAGACCGAAGTGGTCGGCAATGTCTGGCAGATGGCCGACAGCCAGTATTTCTTCGGCCTCGACAATCTCGGCCGCGATATTCTTTCGCGGCTGATCTACGGCGCCCGCACCACGCTCTTCGTGGCGCTCGGCGCAACGCTGATCTCATTTTCGCTCGGCATCCTGCTGAGCTTCACGGCAGCTGTGTCACGCGGCATTATCGATACCGTGTTCTCGCGTTTCAACGACCTGATGATGTCGATCCCTACGCTGATCTTCGCGCTCGTCGTTCTGGCGGTCCTGCCGCAGAACATCATCATCCTGATCCTCGTCATGGCGGTCCTCGATTCCACCCGCGTCTACCGCCTCGGCCGCGCCGTGGCGCTCGATGTGGCCGTCATGGAATTCGTCGAGGCCGCAAAGCTGCGTGGCGAGGGCAAGGCCTGGATCATCTTCCGGGAAATCCTGCCGAATACGCTGACCCCGCTTTTGGCCGAATTCGGCCTGCGCTTCGCCTTCTCGATCCTGTTTCTCTCCACCCTCTCCTTCCTCGGCCTCGGCATCCAGCCGCCAGCAGCAGACTGGGGTGGCATGGTGAAGGACAACAAGGACGGCATCATCTTCGGCATTTCGGCAGCACTCGTTCCGGGAACGGCGATCGCTGCTCTTGCCGTCTGCGTCAATCTCGTCGTCGACTGGCTTTTGAAACGCACATCCAGCCTCAAGGGAGGGCGCGGCGATGCCTGAGCTTCTTTCCGTTCGCAATCTGAAGATCGAGGCCACCAGCTATCCGCCCGGCGAGCCGCCGAAACGGGTGACGATCGTCGATGGCGTTTCCTTCGACCTGCAAAAGGGCAAGGTGCTCGGCCTGATCGGCGAATCCGGCGCCGGCAAATCGACCATCGGTCTGTCGGCGCTCGCCTATGGCCGCGGCGGCGCCGAGATCACCGGCGGCGAGGTGCTGCTCGAGGGCAAGGACATCCTGCCGCTCGGCAAGGGCGGCATAAGGCAGATCCGCGGCGCCCGTGTCTGCTACGTGGCGCAGTCGGCGGCCGCCGCCTTCAACCCGGCGCACAAGCTCGGTGACCAGGTGATCGAGGCTTCGGTCAAGCACGGGTTGATGACCAAGGACGAGGCACGCAAGCGGGCGCTTTATCTCTTCCAGGTGCTTGGTCTGCCGAACCCGGAAACCTTCGGCGACCGCTTCCCGCATCAGGTCTCCGGTGGCCAGCTGCAGCGCGCCATGACCGCCATGGCGCTTTGCTCCAACCCGTCGCTGATCGTTTTCGACGAACCGACCACGGCGCTCGACGTCACAACGCAGATTGACGTGCTCGCCGCCATCAAGCATGCGATCGAGGAGACGCATACGGCGGCCCTCTACATCACCCACGACCTCGCCGTCGTTGCGCAGATCTCCGATGACATCATGGTTCTCCGGCACGGCAAGACGGTGGAATATGGCAGCGTGCAGCAGATCATCGAGCAACCGCAGCAGGACTATACGCGGGCGCTGGTCAATGTCCGGCAGGCCGCGCGCGCGGAGGCGCCGGATCAATCGGGGACACTCCTGAAGGTCGAGAATGTCAGCGCCGAATATTCCAACGGCTTCAAGGTGCTGCACGACGTTTCTCTACACGTGCCGAAGGGCCAGACACTGGCGGTCGTCGGCGAATCCGGTTCCGGAAAATCGACGCTCGCGCGCGTCATCACCGGCCTGCTGCCGCCGAACCAGGGCCGCGTGATCTTCGACGGCAAGCCGCTGACGCCGGATCTGAAGAAGCGCTCGAATGACGATCTCCGTCGCATCCAGCTGATCTATCAGATGGCCGACACAGCAATGAACCCGCGCCAGACCGTTCGTGATATCATCGGCCGTCCCCTCACCTTCTACTATGGGCTGCGCGGCGCCAAGAAGACGGCGCGGGTGAAGGAGCTGCTCGACCAGATCGAAATGGGCAACGGCTTCATCGACCGTTATCCGGCGGAACTCTCCGGCGGGCAGAAGCAACGTGTGGCGATCGCCCGGGCGCTGGCGGCGAAGCCCGAGCTCATTCTCTGCGACGAACCGACCTCGGCGCTCGACCCGCTGGTGGCGGAGGGGATCCTGAAGCTGCTGCTGCGGCTGCAGGAGGAGGAGCAGCTCTCCTATATCTTCATCACCCACGATATCGCCATCGTCCGGGCGATCGCCGATAGCGTGGCGGTGATGCATCGTGGCAAGCTTGTCAGATTCGGGCCGAAATCGAAGGCGCTCTCGCCGCCCTTCGACGACTATACCGACCTGCTGCTCAAATCCGTGCCGGAGATGGAGATCGGCTGGCTGGAGCGGGTTCTTGCCACGCGGCGGATGGAAAGTGCGGGCAACTGAATAGGCGCGGGGCGGCGCAAGCCGCCTCGTCTTGCAAAAGTGCATCGAGGAAAAGGCATGACCGACCGCGGCTTCACCACCATCGAAAATCAATGGATCACGCTTGACGACGGCACCCGGCTTGCCGCCCGCATCTGGATGCCTGATGGCGCCGAGAGCGATCCGGTTCCCGCTGTCTTCGAATTCCTGCCCTACCGCAAACGCGACGGAACCTGCCTGCGCGACGAGTCGACCTATCCGGTCTTTGCCGCCGCAGGCATCGCCGGCGTGCGCGTCGATATCCGCGGGTCCGGCGAATCCGATGGCGTTATCGATGGCGAATATACCGAGCTCGAACTGGCCAATGCCTGCGAGCTGATCGCCTGGATCGCCGCGCAACCATGGTCGAACGGCTCGGTCGGCATGATGGGCATCTCCTGGGGCGGGTTCAACAGCCTCCAAGTCGCAGCCCTTCGCCCGCCGGCGCTGAAGGCGGTTATCTCGATCGCCTCGACGGTCGATCGCTACAATGACGACATCCACTACAAGAACGGCTGCCATCTCTCGGCGCAGCTTTCCTGGGCGGCGACAATGCTCGGCTATCAGTCCCGCTCGCCCGACCCTGAATTGGTCGGCGATCGCTGGAGAGAAATGTGGCTGGAGCGTCTCGAACACGAGCCGTTTTTCATGGAAGAGTGGCTGACGCACCAGCGCCGCGATGAATTCTGGCAGCATGGCTCGATCTCGGAGAATTTCGGGGACGTCGAAATCCCGGCCCTCGTGCTTGCCGGATGGGCAGACGGGTATCGCAACACACCGCTGATGGCAGTCGAAGGCCTCGGTGAAAAGGCCAAGGCGCTTGTCGGCCCCTGGGTGCACAAATATCCACATTTCGCCTGGCCAAAACCACGCACGGATTTCCACAGCGAGGCGATCGCCTGGTGGAACAAGTGGTTGCGCGGCGAGGACAACGGCATCGACAAGCTGCCGCAGACCCGCGCCTACATTCTCGACGCCATCCGCCCTGCCCCGCGGCGCGATTTCGATCCCGGGTTCTGGGTGGCGAAGGATGTCTGGACCGCACCCGAAATGCAGTGCTTCTATGTCGAGCAGTTCGGCAAGCTCACCGAGGGCATGCCGATCCCGCAGGCCCCGGAACATAGCGCCTATCTTCGCTCGCCACTCGATACTGGGACGTCTTCGGGTGAATACTTCACGCTGAAACCGGACGCCGAAATGGCGCTGGATCAGCGCTCCGACGATGCCGGTTCGCTGATTTTCGACACGATGCCGCTCGGATCGGATCACGACTATCTCGGCCGCCCGGTGCTGACGCTGTCCCTGCGCTCGCCGGCGAAGACCGGCAATCTCTGCGCCCGTCTCGTCGACGTTCATCCCGACGGAACGGCAACACGCGTCGCCTTCGGCGTCATCAATCTCACCCATAAGGACAGCAATGCGGATCCGCAGCCGCTGGTCCCGGGTGAAACGGTGTCCATCCGGCTGCAGCTGGATGCCTGCGGCTATCGCTTCCGCAAGGGCCACCGCATCCGCTTGGCGATCTCGACGGCCTATTGGCCGATGATCCTGCCGCCACCCGACGATCTCGGTGTCGAGATCGATATCGCTTCGCTTGGCTTGGGGCTGCCTTTGCTTGGCGATCACAGGAAAATCAGCATTCCCGAGCCCGAAAATCCCGATCCGCTGCCGAAATATATCGAGCACGCGCCATCGGTGACAAAGCGGCAGGTTCTGCGCGATCTCTCGGCCAATCGCACCGATTACCGGATACATGAGGATACTGGCCTCTTCGAACATCCGGATGCCGGGCTCTCGACGCGGCAGTTGCGCGAAGAAACCTGGTCGATCACGCCGGGCGATCCGCTATCGATGGCCGGCACATCCACCTGGACCTGTGACATGCGCCGCCTAGGCTGGTTCGTGCGGACGGTCTCGACCGCAAAGATTGGCTGCACCGCCAGCGAATGGGTCATCAGCGCCGTGGTGACCGCCTATGAAGGAGATGTTCAGGTCTTCGAGAAGGTATTTGCGGAAAAGCGCATTCCGCGCGACCTGATGTGAGCCTCAGCCACAAGCGAAGCGGCGTACTGCTTCGCAAACGGCGCGAAATCCGGCTAGCGCTCCGTCGCTCATGTGGCGCGCGCGCAGCCAGGCATGCACCATCTGTGGTTCTTCGCGGAACCAGACCTCGACGCCGGCTTCTGCCAGCCGTGCCGCATAGTTCCGCGCGTCATCGCGTACCGGATCGAAAGCAGCGGCAGTGATGAAAGCGGGCGGCAGGCCCTTTACCGAGGCGCTGTTCAGCGGCGCGGCAACGGGATCATCCTGCGGCGCCTGCAGAACCTCGCGGTAGTAGGCGACATCGGTGGTGGTCAGCCCCGGTGCCTCGGCCATCTCGATATACGATCCCTTGGAAAGATCGCCGCCGAGAGCCGGATAGATCAGCACCTGACCTGCAATGCTGGAGATGCCCGTCTGCGCTGCGCGAACGGCCAGACCCGCGGCCAGATTGCCGCCCGCACTATCGCCGATCAGCACGATCCGCTGTCCGCTTTCTGCAAGCGCCGAAAGCACCGTGAAACCATCGTCGGTCTGTGCCGGCCAAAGGTGCTCAGGCGCCAGCCGGTAATCGACAGCGACGAGTTCGGCGCCGGTAAACTCGATAATCTCGGCGCAAATGGCATGGTGGCTTTCCAGCGAGCCAACGACGAAGCCGCCGCCATGCAGATAAAGAAGCAGCGTCGGTGTCGTCACCTTCGCCGGCCGATAGCGCCGCGTCGGGACGCCCCGAATGATGCTGTCGGCAAATGTCAGTCCCTCTGGAATCGGCGGGCTGAAGCGGGCGCAAAGCGCATCATATTGCGCCCGTTGCGCCTCAATCGATTGCGATATCGCATCGTCCGAATAGACGCTGGCGCAGATCTCCAGGAACTCAAGAATACCCTTTTCTTCGGGCATCGGGCGCGTAGCGGTCATGGTACAATCCGTGCGGTTCGGCGATATCACACAGGATAGGATTTGCCGCAAATATTAGGCAAGCGCGTTGACGCCATCCCCGCGCCGGAACCCGCCAGAAGGGCGATTATCCACGCCGCGCCGAGCGCTCCAGTGCGTCGTTTTCGCGCGCCGGCCGCGGCTTGTCCGTCAGCCCCACCAATTGGCGCAACGGGCTCGGCAACTGATCGACGGCAAACGCAAAGGCAATCGAGATAACAGCCGTTGCCGCAGCGACAAGTGCAAAGCTCGGGATCGCCGGCAAATCGAGCGGCAGGATATAATAGAGCGCTCCGACCGTTACCGTCTGGTGGACGATATAGAGCGGGAAAACCAGCCGGTTCATCGTCACCAGACGTTCGCTCGGCTGATTGAGATAGCGCGCCGCAAATCCGATCAGGGTGAGGATCATGCTCCAGGCAAGCAGGAAGACGCTGGTCTTGAAGAGTAGCGTCTCGTTGATATCGTAGCTGCCGATCGCTTGTTCCGGCGCGACCGTCCAGGATGCCAGATAGAGCCAGATGGTGGTCGCCAGCGCGATCCCGCCGCTGACATAGCGGCGCGCAATCAGCGTACCGATCAGCGCCCGGTGATGGCGGGAAATCAGGAAGCCGAGGCCGAACCAGCTGGCCCAGACGGCAAACCAGGCGCCGTCATTATAGAGCGCGTTGGTCTCGCGCGGGTAGATCGGCGAAAGCGCCAGGTTGAGGCCAAGGGGCAGAAGGAAGAAAAGATAGATAGCGCCTGTCCTGGCCGTGCGCTCGAACCAGGCAAAGACCGGGTTTCCCGGCCGCAGCAGATACTGAAAGATCGGGTAGCAGATGACGGACATCACCAGCAGGTAGGCGACGAACCACATATGCGCCCAGGTGAAATTGCCGGTCGGATATTTTCCCTCGGTGAAATAGCGCGTCAGCCAGAATTCCAGGAACAAACCGGTATAGCCGTTCTCATACATCCGCTCGTACCAGACCTGCGGCACGACGATGACAGCCATGGCAAAGAGCAGCGGGATGAGCAGGCGCAGGGTGCGCCGGTAAATGAATGTCAGCCCGTGCTCTGGCTTGAAAGTAAAGGCGACGCCCATGCCGGATATGAAGAACAGCAGCGCAAGACGCCAGGCGCGCGGAAAATCCATGATGAGCGACAGGCCGCGACTGGTATTCTCGCTATGCAGCAGCCAGCCCATGTCAGGGAAGAATGCGGCCGCGGAATGATAGAGGATCAGCAGGCCAAAGGCGAAAACCCTCAGACGATCCACATAGTAAAGTCTCTCTCTCATCGCAGACGACGGATCCCCGCACAGCACCATCATCCGATATGCTGTACCCCTCAGATATTAAGGATCGCTGCCGAAACTTCGTAAACCGATGCTTTATTAGCCAAACAAGCGAGATGCCAAGCAGGTGCCGGCGAGCTAGTGTGATCTTGCCTGGGTCAAATCGGCAGATTTTCGAGATCGCGACGACCGTCTATGACACGGACGATCTGAACGGTTTCGATCGGTGCCTCATCATCGTCAGGAATGGTCTCGTAAAGAATTACAAATGGCGCTTCGACAAGCATTCGCGTGGTTGCGCTGATCTCAGGGCGGCGCACTCCCATGCGTGGCTGGCCTGCCAGTAACTGTGCCTTTTGCTCAAACCGATCGAAGAAGCGCTCGGCAGAGGCAGGATTGTCGAGGCCGATTTGCACGTAGATGTCGTGCACATCCGTCAGAGCCTTCGGTAGCCAGAGTAGCTTAGCGGCCATTGTTGCGCGCTGTGTCCAATGCTTTGCGCGCCTCCATTCGAATGCTCTCGAAATCAGCGGCAACCGGCTCTCCGCTCGCCTTGCCTTCTTCCCACGCGCGGCGTAGGCGCTCGATGTCGCCTTTGCGGTTCTCCCATTTGGCGGTCCAGTCCCGCAGAGCCTCGCGGATCACTTCGCTATTGCTCGCGTAGGCGCCGCTGCTTACTGCATCGCGAAGCAGATCGGCCTGCTGCGGCGTCATGGAAACACTGATCTTTTCAACATTGGCCATCGGCTGTTTCTCCAACATCGGTGGTAAATATTACTACCGCCCGAGCATTCTGCAAGTCTCACGTGAATGGAAGCGCTGCTTCCAATGACGTTTCAGTATTTCACCTCTCCCATCGAGGGCGCGATAGCCATCCTCGCTCACCGCTATTCACAACCGCGATCGAAGCAAGACAGCTATCAGCTGTGAGAAAACCTTTTCTCACTTGACAGCCGACTTGGTAAAAGGTTTTCTCACCGTCGAACTGCGGGAGGACGACACTGGATATCGCGGGAGGAAAGCGCGGGCGGATTACCATTCACGACGTGGCGGCGGCCGCCGGCGTCAGTATCTCGACGGCATCGAAGGCGCTGAACGACACGGGCCGCATGGGCATCGATACCCGAGAGCGGGTCAAGCGCATCGCAGCCGAGATCGGCTTCCGGCCGAATGCTCTGGCGCGCGGTCTGCTCAGCAAGCGCAGCTTCACGATCGGGCTTCTGACCAACGACACATACGGCCGTTTCACCCTGCCTGTCATGGCGGGGATTTCCGAGGCGCTGGTCGATCATGGCGTCTCGGTCTTCCTCTGCGCCATCGAGGATGATCCGGCCCTCGCGCAGATCCATGTCGATGCGATGCTCGACAAGCAGGTGGACGGCATCATCGCGACAGGAAAGCGTCTGGATAGACGGTTGCCGGTCGATCTGTCGAATTTGCATGTGCCTGTCGTCTACGCCTTCACCGAAGGGGCGCCTGACAGCGTCACTTTCCGTTCCGACGACGCACATGGCGCAAAGCTTGCCGCGGAATGGCTGGCGAAGCTTGGGCGGCGGCGGCTCGTGCATATCACCGGGCCGGAGGATTTCTTCTCGGTGCGCGAACGGGCCAACGCATTTCGCGAGGCTGCCGACAGCGAGCGGCCCGTGATGTTCGGCGTCTGGTCGGAAAGCTGGGGGCACGATGCGGTCGCAAGGCTCTGGAGTGCCGGGGGCGAAAGACCCGACGGCATCTTCTGCGGCAACGACCAGATTGCCCGCGGCGTCATCGACGCGTTGCGCGAGCGCGGCATCAAGGTGCCGCAGGATGTTTCGGTGGTCGGCTTCGACAATTGGGAGATTGTCGCCGCCCAGACCCGTCCGCCGCTGACAACGGTGGACATGGAGCTGCGGGAACTGGGGCGCCAGGCCGGATTGACGGTTCTGGCGCTTGCCGAAGGGCGGCCGGTGGAGCCCGGCATCCGGAAATTGCCGTGCCGCCTCGTGGTGCGGCAGACATGCGGGGGCGACGCCCTCGGGATTTAGAAACGGCGCGAAGGAGACGCGCCCTATTGGGAGGAGTGCCATGATGAAGCGTCTGTTGGTGGCAACGAGCCTTGCCACCCTTAGCCTCGTATCGACAGCCTCGGCTGCCGAAAAGATTGAAATGTGGGTTCGCTCAGGTATCGGCGACGCCTTCAAGAAGGTCGTCGAAGCCTATAATTCCAGCCACGAAAACCAGGTCGTCGCGACCGAAGTGCCGTTCAGCGAGTTGGTGCAGAAATATGCGACGGCAATCGCCGGCGGCCAGGCGCCCGATGCGCTGTCGATGGACCTGATCTACACGCCGGCCTTCGCCGCAGCAGGGCAGCTGGAGGACCTGACGGATTGGGCGAAGAAACTGCCCTATTTCAACTCGCTGTCGCCGTCGCATGTCCGGCTCGGCACCTATCAGGACAAGATCTACGGCCTGCCGCTTTCGGTCGAGACCTCGGTCTTCGCCTGGAACAAAGACCTCTACAAGAAGGCCGGGCTCGACCCTGAAAAGGCGCCCGCGACCTGGGAAGAAATCGAGGCAAATGCCGAGAAGATCCGCAAGCTCGGTGACGATACCTATGGCTTCTATTTCTCGGGCGGCGGTTGCGGCGGCTGCATGATCTTCACCTTCACGCCGCTCGTCTGGGGCGGTGGTGCGGATATCCTGTCGGCCGATGGCAAGACTGCGACGCTCGATACGCCGCAGATGCGCAAGGCTGTCGGCTTCTACCGTGACATGGTCAAGAAGGATCTAGTTCCGGCAGGCGCTGCCAGCGATAACGGCTCGAACTTCCTGAGCTTCACCAACGGCAAGATCGGCCAGCAGTCGCTGGGCGCCTTTGCCATCGGCACGCTGGTCACCAGCCATCCGGATATCAACTTCGGCGTGACGCTGATCCCCGGCGTCGATGGCAAGCCGTCATCCTTCGCCGGTGGCGACAACTTCGTCATCACCAAGGGCACGAAGAAGATCGACGCGGTGAAGGAGTTCATCGAATATATCTACTCGATGGACGGCCAGAAAGTGATGGCCAAGTATGGCAGCCTGCCGACCCGCGGCGATATCGCCAGTGAGGTCCTCGCCGGGCTCGACCCGCGCATGGAAGTCGGCCTGAAGGCGATCGCCGTCGCCAAGACGCCCTACACGCTGCAGTTCAACGACCTGATCAACAGCGCCAACGGCCCCTGGGCAACGTTCACCAACGCAGCGATCTTCGGCGACGATGTCGATGGTGCGTTCTCGAACGCCCAGTCCGAAATGCAGTCGATCATAGACAGCGGCCAATAAGTCTCTCCCGGCCGCGGCCGGGGAGCGGTGGCAGCTCTCCGGCCGATCCATCCCTTATGCAGCAATGAAAGATGCGGAGCGTTTCGATGACCGTTTCAGGTCCCCAGCGCCAGCTCGCCGGTCGCAAGCGGCGGCGCAGATCGCAATGGCGCGGACTTTTCTACATCGCGCCGGCCATGGCGCTGGTCATCGTCTTCTTCGTGATGCCGGTGCTGTTTACCGGCTGGATGAGCCTGCACAACTGGCCGCTGATGGGCGCGCAGCGCTGGATCGGCTTTGCCAATTATACCCGCATGTTCAATGACAGCCGCTTCATGGCGGCGCTGAATTTCACCGCCTATTACACCGTCATCGTCACCATCGCGATTTTCGCCGTTGCCTTTCCGCTGGCAATCTTTGTCGAGAAGGAGCGGCGCTTCGTCAGCACCTACAGAACGATCATCTTCCTGCCCGTGGTCGTCGGTCTCGCCACGGCCTCGCTGCTCTGGGTGTGGCTGGCCAATGTCGACAGCGGCTTCTTCGGCCCGGCGCTGGGCGCCCTCGGTCTCGTCGAGCGCAGCCCCAATATCATGGCGAGCTTCGACACCGCCTTTGCAACCATCGTCGTCATGGTCGTCTGGAAGATTGCCGGTTTCACGATGATTATCCTGCTGACCGGACTGCAGGCCATTCCCACGGAACTCACCGAAGCCGCCCGCATCGACGGCGCCGGGCGCTGGCAGCGCTTCCGCCATCTCACCCTGCCGCTGATGCGCAAGACCATTGCGCTGGCGCTGATCGTCTCGGTTACAGGCTCGATCCTCGCCTTCGACCAGTTCTACATCATGACCTCGGGCGGGCCTCAGAACAAAATGATCTCGGTGGTCTACTACATCTTCAACCAGTCCTTCGTGTCCTTCAATCTCGGCTATGGCGCCGCTTTGTCGATCGCGCTGCTGGCGATCCTGGTGGCGATCTCCATCGTCCAGCTCTGGCTGCTGCGTGTCGGGGAGGAACGCTGATGACTTCCTCCAGTCAGCGCCGCGCCCGCAAGCGCTTCCGCTCGCAATCGGCCTATCATGTCGCAGGCATCGCCATTTCGGTGTTCTTCCTGGCGCCCTTCGTCATCGCCCTGCTCTCGTCTTTCCGGCATGGCACGGAAGCCAGCCTACCGCCCTTGCCGCCATGGCCGACGACAGGCGTCAGCTTCGATGCGTATGCGCTGCTCGATACGTTCGGCGCCGGTATCTGGCAGCACATGATCAATTCGTTGTTCGTGTCGCTGGCAACGGTGGTGCTGACGGTCGCCGTCAGCCTGCTCGCCGGATATGGCTTCTCGCGCTACCGCTTTCCCTTGAAGAACGCGCTCTTCGTGTTGATCATCGCCACGCTGATGATCCCGTTCCAGTCGATCCTGACGCCGCTCTTCATCATCCTCGCAAAGCTCGGCCTCAACAACTCGCTGCTCGGGCTGACGCTCGTCTATGTGACGCTGCAGCTGCCCTTCTCGGTCTTCATGATGCGCAATGCCTTCGACGCCGTGCCGAAGGAGATCGAGGAAGCGGCGCAGATCGATGGTGCGCGCGATATGAAGCTGCTGATCCGCGTGCTCCTGCCTCTCGTCCTGCCGGGCGTCGCGACTGTCGCGATCTTTGCCTTCCTGAACGCCTGGAACGAGTTCCTTGCCGCTCTCGTGCTGCTCTCCAGCAACGAGAAATACACGCTGCCCGTCCTGATGACGGCGGTGCGCGCCGGGCGCCTTGGCGCCATCAACTGGGGTGCGGTCCAGGCCGGTGTCGTCGTCATGACGATCCCCTGTCTGATCGTCTTCCTGCTTCTGCAACGCTACTACATGCGCGGGCTGATGGCCGGCGCGGTGAAATGATGATCTTTCAACGAAATGGATGAAGCCATGAACAAGCTGAAGAGAGACCGCCAGTTCCGTCCCCTGCCCGTGCCGAGCGTCGAGCTCGCCGGCCTGTTCGGCGACCGCCAGGATGCGATCTGCGATTCGACGGCCGAAACGCTGCTCGACCGCTGCGTCGAGGCGGGGCTGATCCAGGCGATTGACGTCAACCAGCCAAGCCCCGGCGTCGTCATCCCGATCGGCCCATGGGGCGGCTCGACGCAGATGTTCTGGGACAGCGATCTCGGCAAGTCGATCGAAACAGTGGCCTATTCGCTCTACCGCCGCACCAATCCGAAGCTTGAGGCCCGCGTCGACGAGATCATCGACATGTACGAGAAGCTGCAGGACAAGGACGGCTACCTGAACGCCTGGTTCCAGCGCGTGCAGCCCGGCCGCCGCTGGACGAACCTGCGCGACCATCACGAACTCTATTGCGCCGGGCACCTGATCGAGGGTGCCGTCGCCTACTACCAGGCAACAGGCAAGCGCAAGCTGCTCGACATCATGTGCCGCTATGCCGATTACCTGATCACTGTCTTCGGCCATGGCCCCGGCAAACTTCCCGGCTATTGCGGCCATGAGGAAGTGGAGCTTGCGCTGGTGAAGCTCGCCCGCGTGACCGGCGAGAAGAAATATCTCGACCTCTCGAAGTTCTTCATCGACGAGCGCGGCACTGAACCGCATTTCTTCACCGAGGAAGCGACCCGCGATGGCCGCAGTGCTGCCGATTTCCATCAGAAGACCTATGAATATGGCCAGGCACATCTGCCGGTGCGCGAGCAGAAGAAGGTCGTCGGCCATGCCGTACGCGCCATGTATCTCTATGCGGGCATGGCCGATATCGCCACCGAGTATAACGACGATACGCTGACCGCGGCGCTCGAGACGCTCTGGGACGACCTGACGACCAAGCAGATGTATGTCACCGGCGGTATTGGCCCGGCGGCTTCCAACGAAGGCTTCACCGACTATTACGACCTGCCGAACGAGAGCGCCTATGCCGAGACCTGCGCCTCCGTCGGCCTCGTCTTCTGGGCCAACCGCATGCTCGGCCGCGGCCCCAACCGCCGCTATGCCGATATCATGGAGCAGGCGCTCTACAACGGCGCGATGGCGGGTCTGTCGCTCGACGGCAAGACCTTCTTCTACGAAAACCCGCTGGAAAGCTCCGGCAAGCATCATCGCTGGATCTGGCACCATTGCCCCTGCTGCCCGCCGAACATTGCCCGGCTTCTGGCATCCGTCGGCTCCTACATGTATGCGGTCGCCGAAGACGAGATTGCCGTCCATCTCTATGGGGAAAGCAAGGCTCGCTTCGAGGTCTCAGGTGCCAAGGTCGAGTTGGCGCAGACGACGCGTTACCCATGGGACGGCGCGATCCATTTCGACCTCGATCTCGACCGCCCTGCCCGCTTTGCCATCTCGTTGCGTATCCCGGAATGGGCTGATGGCTCGACGCTTTCCGTCAATGGAGAAAGCATCGCCCTCGAATCCGTCGTCGTGGACGGTTATGCTCGCATCGAGCGGGAATGGAAGAGCGGCGACAAGGTGGATCTCGTCATTCCGCTTGCAGCCCGAAAGCTCTTCGCCAATCCGCGCGTGCGCCAGGATGCCGGACGCACCGCGCTGATGCGTGGGCCGCTGGTCTATTGCGTCGAGGAGACGGATAACGGCGCAGGACTGAACGGCATTTCGCTTTCCGCCGATCCGTCGAAGGCGAAGGTCTCGGAAGTCGCCGGATTGCGCGGCGCCGTCGCGCTCGATCTGCCGGTGAGCCGCGACACGTCGGACTGGGGTGCAGATCTCTACCGGACATCACCGCCTTCAGCGAAGCCCGCAACGGCGCGCTTCGTTCCTTATCCTCTGTGGGATAACCGCGAACCGGGTGAGATGCTGGTCTGGGTTCGCGCTGGCGAGGCCCGTGGTGAATAAGATGCCTGATACAGGAGTGGTGCTCTCAGGCATTCGCAAGAGCTTCGGCAGTCTCGACGTCATCCATGGCGTCGACCTGACGATCGGGGAGGGATCCTTCGTGGTCTTCGTCGGCCCGTCCGGCTGTGGCAAGTCCACGCTACTACGGATGATTGCCGGGTTGGAAGATGTCACCGATGGCGAGATCGAAATCAAGGGACGCAATGTCACCGATCTCGATCCCTCCGACCGCGGCATCGCCATGGTCTTTCAGTCCTATGCGCTCTATCCGCATATGAGCGTGCGCGATAACCTCGCTTTCGGGCTGAAGATGGCGCGGACACAAACTCCGGAGATAGATGCCCGCGTCAAGGCGGCGTCGGCGATCCTGAAGATCGACCATCTTCTCGACCGCCGCCCCGGCCAGCTTTCCGGCGGCCAGCGGCAGCGCGTCGCGATCGGGCGGGCCATCGTCCGCAAGCCCGACGTCTTCCTGTTTGACGAGCCCTTGTCGAACCTGGATGCAGAGCTGCGTGTCTCCATGCGCATCGAGATCGCCAGGCTGCACCGCGAGCTCGGCAACACGATGATCTATGTGACGCATGATCAGACCGAGGCGATGACGCTGGCCGACAAGATCGTCGTGCTGCGCGATGGCCGCGTCGAGCAGACCGGCACGCCGCGCGAAGTCTACGAAAGGCCGGCAAATGTCTTCGTCGCTGGTTTCATCGGCTCGCCGCGCATGAACCTGCTGAACGCCGAATGGCGCGGCGTTGGCCTTATCGCGGCCGGTGGACAGACGATACAGTCGCCGATCTCCGGCGACGGTCTTTCGACAGGTACCAAGGTGACGCTCGGCATTCGCCCAGAGCATCTGACCCTTGCAACCGGCGAAACCGCGGGCACCTTGCGAGCCACCGTCGATTTCTCCGAATATCTCGGCGGGACGCAATATCTCTACTGCCAGCTGCCGGATGGCCAGCCGCTGACGGTGGAATACCGTTCGGCCGTGCCGATCGACGTCGGCGCCGAGGTCGCCTTGCGGGCTTCGCCGGAGGATATCAGACTGTTCGATGATAAAGGATTGAGGCGGGACTAACTCGACAGCGGTCGCCTATTTTTTATCCACAGATTCGCTTTGCTCAAATTTATAGCCATTCTCTTGCGAGTCTTGCTGCACTGCGTCATAACTGACGCATGAACCACCTCGACCTGACGATCCTTGTCATCGACGAAACCGCGATCCGTGCCTCGATCATCGAAGAGGGATTGCGCGAAGCCGGGCATCTGCGCGTCACCGTCATTCACGAGGTCCAGGGCGTGGCGCGCATTATCGAAACGCTAAAGCCTGATGTCATCATCATCGATATCGAAAATCCGAACCGCGACATGATGGAACATCTGTTTCAGCTGACGCGCTCGGTCAGCCGCCCGATCGCCATGTTCGTCGATCGCTCCGATAGCGCCTCGATCGAGGCTGCCGTCGATGCCGGCGTCTCGGCCTATGTGGTCGACGGACTGAAGAAGGAGCGCGTCAAGCCGATCCTCGATATGGCCGTCAGTCGCTTCAATGCCTTCAGCCGCTTGCAACGCGAGCTTGCCGATGCCAAATCAGCCCTTGAGGAGCGCAAGGTCGTCGAGCGGGCCAAGGGCATCATGATGCGGATGCGTGGCCTGTCGGAAGAGGAAGCCTTCGCGTTGCTGCGCCAAACGGCGATGAACGAAAAGAAGAAAATGTCTGAAATCGCGCAGAGCGTCGTGACTGCGGCCGGGCTTTTGATGTGAGCCCTCTCTTCGACGCGATGGGTGCCCGGAGGACGCTGGAGTGAATGTCTTGACCAAAATCAGCAGCGGCGATGGCCGCGCCGCATCTCCCGCACTCTTGACCGGTGAAGGACCAAAAGTCCTGCGCGCCGGATTCATTCCGTTGGTCGACGCTTCGGTCTTGATCGCTGCTGCGGAATTCGGCTTTGCCAAGAAGGAAGGGCTGACGCTCGACCTGGTCAAGGATGTCTCCTGGGCCAATGTGCGCGACCGGCTAGCGTTCCGCCAATTCGACATCGCCCATATGCTGTCGCCGATGCCGGTCGCAGCCATGCTCGGCCTCGGCTCCAATCCGTCCCCCGCAATCACGCCCTTTTCGCTCGGCCGCGGCGGCAATGCGATCACACTCTCCACTCGCCTGTTCGAGCGCATGCAGCAGACGGCAGGCATTTCCGAGACCGCCGGCGCGCTCGACAATGCCAAGGCGCTTGCGGCCGTTCTCGCCGATATGCGCGCGCGCGGCGAAGCCATGCCGACTCTTGGGATGACCTATCCCTTCTCGTCGCACAATTACGAATTCCGCTACTGGCTCGCAGCTGGCGGCATCGATCCGGACAGGGACGTGAAGCTGGTAGTCGTTCCGCCGCCGCTGACCTCAGACGCGCTGGCGGCCGGCGGCA
Source organism: Rhizobium sp. 10N427 (assembly GCF_056394605.1). Classification (NCBI taxonomy): domain Bacteria; kingdom Pseudomonadati; phylum Pseudomonadota; class Alphaproteobacteria; order Hyphomicrobiales; family Rhizobiaceae; genus Rhizobium; species Rhizobium sp. 10N427. Next base: position 48,067 of record NZ_JBFTID010000016.1, read on the forward strand.
TCGACGGTTTCTGCGTTGGCGCACCGTGGAACATGGTGGCCTCCGAACGCGGCGTCGGCCGCATCGTCGCCGCCAAGCAGGATATCTGGCCTTCGGCGCCGGAAAAGGTGATCGGCATGCGGCCTGATTGGGCCGAGAGCCACCCGGAAACCGTGTCACGGCTGATCGTGGCGCTGGATGGCGCGGCCCGCTGGTGCGACGACCCCGCCAATCACGATGCGCTGGCGGAAGCGCTGGCCGACGCTCGCTATATCGCTGCCCCGGTCGAGATCATCCGTCACGTTCTCGCCGGCGAATTCAGCCTCGACGCCAAGGGCAACCGCCGGGTCATCGAAAACTACTTCCAATTCCACGCCGGTCACGCCAATTATCCGCGGCCCAGCCAGGCGCTCTGGATCTATAGCCAGATGGTGCGCTGGGGCCAGGCGGAACCAAGCCTGACGCTGGCACGCGCCGCCGCTTCCGCCTACCGGCCCGACCTCTACCGTGCTGCACTCGGTGATGACTGCACACCTGAAGACGCCGATGTCCGAATCGAGGGTGAGCGCGATGGCGACCGCTTCATGGACGGCCGGATCTTCGATCCGGGCGACTTCGCGGGCTACATCAACGGCTTTCCGGTCAAGAGCGCATCCATCTTTATCCGCGAGCCCACAGAGGCGTAAGCTCTACTGCGCTGCACAAATCGATGGCAGCCGGGCGCGCCTTGTTGAGAGCATTCGCATAAAAGATACGCAGTTCTCAGCGCTGCTCTATTTGAGGCAGATCGCCCTTTTTGGCTAAAAGGCGCAACCTTTCCAGATGCTTGAATAGCCTCTTCTGAAACTGGCACGCCCTTTGCAAGGCTAATAGCGCCCGGATCAACGGCGATCCAGGCAGACGAGCGCGCGATAGGCGTTCGCAACAGACATCGACGTCGCAAGGTTTTTGCAGTCCGGGACCCTTCCTTCCCGCAGACGCAATCTCCGAGCGGCGTTTTTTTATGCCCAAAATCCGGCAACCACTCGACAGCAAGGGGACTGCGCATGACCAAGATCTTCTCCGGCAGCATCGGCCGCCGCAACGTCCTGAAGATAACCGCCACCGCTGCCCTCATCGGCGCAGTCCGTTCCGCCTTCCCATCGGGCGCTTTCGCTGCATCGGCAGGACCGGAAGCATCCGGCGCTAAGCTCGGCTTCATCGCGCTGACGGATGCAGCTCCCTTGATCGTGGCCAAGGAAAAGGGTCTCTTCGAAAAGCACGGAATGCCCGATGTTGATGTCGCCAAGCAGGCGTCATGGGGTGCCACGCGCGACAATCTCGTCCTTGGCGGTGCTGCGAACGGCATCGATGGCGCGCATATCCTCTCGCCGCTGCCTTATCTCATGCACACCGGCAAGGTGACCCAGAACAATCAGCCGGTGCGGATGGCTCTACTCGCGCGCCTCAACTACGACAGCCAGGGCATCTCCGTCGCCAAGGAATATGCCGGTACCGGCGTCGGGCTTGACGCCTCGAAGCTCAAGGCGGCCTTCGAGAAGAAGAAAGCCGGTGGCGGTGAGGTCAAGGTTGCGATGACCTTCCCGGGCGGCACGCATGATCTCTGGGTCCGCTATTGGCTGGCCGCCGGCGGGATCGATCCCGACAAGGATGTCTCGACCATCGTCGTTCCGCCACCGCAGATGGTGGCCAACATGAAGGTCGGCAACATGGACGTCTTCTGTGTCGGCGAGCCCTGGAACGAGCAGCTCGTCAACCAGGGCATCGGCTTCACCGCGGCAACCACCGGCGAACTCTGGAAGCACCACCCTGAAAAGGCGCTCGGCATGCGCGCCGACTGGATCGAGAAAAACCCGAACGCCGCCAAGGCATTGCTGATGGCGGTGATGGAAGCCCAGCAATGGTGCGACAGCATGGACAACAAGGAGGAGATGTCGGCGATCCTTGGAAAGCGGCAATGGTTCAACGTGCCGCCGAAGGATGTGCTCGGGCGCCTCAAGGGCGATATCAACTACGGCAATGGCCGCGTCGAGCATGGCACGGATCTCTATATGAAGTTCTGGGCCGGCGGCGTTTCCTACCCCTTCAAGAGCCATGACAGCTGGTTCATTTCCGAAAACATCCGCTGGGGTAAGTTCGCGCCGGATACGGATATCAAGACACTGGTCGATCAGGTGAACCGCGAGGACATCTGGCGTGAGGCTGCCAAGGATCTCGGCGTTGCCGCCGCGGATATTCCGGCCTCGGCATCGCGCGGCAAGGAGACCTTCTTCGACGGCAAGGTCTTCGATCCCGAAAACCCATCCGCCTACCTCGATAGCCTCGCCATCAAGGCCGCGTCCTAGTTCCCGCCTCCGGCGCGTGACGGGCGCGCCGGCCTTTTCATTCTCAAGGAGCGATCGCATGTCAGCCCTCGCAAAGAACGAACCGCTCACGCCGGTCCCGGCCTCATCGAAAGCCGCGAAAGTGGTGCATCTGACCAAGCCGCCGGTGCGGCGTTTCAACCTCGGCAATCTCGGCGCGGCCATCGTACGCAATGTCGTCCCGCCGATGATCGTGCTCTTCATCATCCTCGGCGTCTGGCAGGTTCTCTGTTCGTCGCCGACCGCCTCGCTCCCCTCGCCGCATCAGGTCTGGCAGGAAAGCTATGATCTGATCGCCTATCCGTTCTTCAACTATGGTTCGCAGGATATCGGCCTCGGCTGGCGCGTGCTGATTTCGCTGCAACGCGTTGCCTATGGCTTCGGCCTGGCGGCCGTGGGCGGCATCGTCATCGGCGCCATCATCGGCCAGTCGGTCTGGGCGATGCGCGGGCTCGACCCGATCTTCCAAGTGCTGCGCACCGTTCCGCCACTCGCCTGGCTGCCGCTGTCGCTGGCTGCCTTCCAGGACAGCAATCCATCGGCAATCTTCGTGATCTTCATCACCTCGGTCTGGCCCGTGATCATCAATACTGCCGTTGGCGTGCGCAACATTCCGCAGGACTACCGCAACGTTGCCGAGGTGCTGCGGCTCAACCAGGTCGAATTCTTCTTCAAGATCATGCTGCCATCTGCCGCCCCCTACATCTTCACCGGCCTTAGGATCGGCGTCGGCCTGTCCTGGCTCGCCATCGTCGCGGCCGAAATGCTGACTGGCGGCGTCGGCATCGGCTTCTTCATCTGGGATGCGTGGAACTCGTCGCGCCTGCCCGACATCATCGTCGCGCTCGCCTATATCGGCGTCGTCGGCTTCGCCCTCGACAAGCTCGTTGCGGCAGCCGGACGGCTGATTACCCGCGGCGCAAACTGAGGAGCAGCAATTCCAGGAAAAATGGGAACCGGTTTTCGGTCCGGAATTGCGTCCACAACAAGGGATACTCAGATGACTGCCTATTTGAAGCTCGACCATATCGACAAGCATTTCGACCGCGGCGGCACGCGCGCCGAAGTCCTGAAGGGGATCAACCTGACGATCGCCAAAGGCGAGTTCGTCTCGATCATCGGCCATTCCGGCTGCGGCAAGTCCACGCTGCTCAACCTGATCGCCGGCCTGACGCCGGTATCTTCAGGCGCCGTTTTGCTTGAAAACCGGGAGGTGAATGCACCGGGGCCGGAACGCGCCGTGGTGTTCCAGAACCACTCGCTGCTACCCTGGCTGTCGGTCTATGACAACGTCAATCTGGCCGTCTCCAAAGTCTTCGGCGGCACCAAGACGAAGGCGGAACGCCATGACTGGGTGATGGCCAATCTCGATCTCGTGCAGATGGCGCATGCCAGGGACAAGCGCCCCGCCGAAATCTCGGGCGGCATGAAGCAGCGTGTCGGCATAGCACGCGCACTAGCGATGGAACCGAAGATCCTGTTGCTCGACGAGCCCTTTGGCGCGCTCGATGCCCTGACCCGCGCCCATCTGCAGGATGCGGTGATGGAAATTCATCAGCGGCTCGGCAACACCATGGTGATGATCACCCACGACGTCGATGAAGCGGTACTGCTGTCCGACCGGATCGTGATGATGACCAATGGCCCGGCTGCCCGGATTGGCGAAGTCCTAGACGTTCCGATCCCGCGGCCGCGGGGCCGAATCGAGCTTGCTTCCGACCGAACCTATCTCAAATGCCGCGAGGCCGTGCTGAAGTTCCTTTACGAACGTCACCGCTTCGTCGAAGCTGCGGAGTGACCCCATGACCGAGAAACTCGTCATCATCGGCAATGGCATGGCGCCCGGGCGCATGCTGGAGCATCTCTTCGAACAGGCACCCGGCCGCTATCAGGTCACGATCTTCAACGCGGAACCGCGCGTCAACTACGACCGCATCATGCTGTCGCCGGTTCTCTCCGGTGAGAAGACCTATGACCAGATCGTCATCCATGGCGACGGCTGGTACATCGATCACGGCATCACGCTCTACAAGGGCCACAAGATCGTCGCGATCGACCGGACAGCGAAGACCGTCACGTCAGATCACGGCGTCACCGAGAGCTACGACAAACTCGTCATCGCCACAGGCTCCGTTCCCTTCATCATCCCGGTTCCCGGCAAGGATCTGCCGGGGGTCATCACCTATCGCGATCTGGACGATGTGCAGGCCATGCTGCTTGCCGCACAGTCGCGCGCCAAGGCCGTCGTCATCGGCGGCGGCCTGCTGGGGCTTGAAGCGGCCGCGGGTCTCAGCTTGCGCGGCATGGATGTGACCGTGCTGCACGTCAACCCGACCCTGATGGAGCGCCAGCTCGATCCCGCCGCCGGTTATCTCCTGCAGAAGGCGATCGAGGAACGCGGCATCAAGGTGATCTGCAAGGCCAATACCAAGGCGATTATCGGCAATGGCAAGGTCGAAGGCATCGAGCTCGATGATGGCAGGATCATTCCCGCCACCCTCGTCGTCATGGCTGTCGGCATCCGACCCAATGCCGGTCTTGCAAAGGACGCCGGGCTGACCGTCAATCGCGGTATCGTCGTCGATGACGGCATGCAGACGTCCGACGGCAGCATTTTCTCGCTTGGCGAATGCGCCGAGGTCGGTGGCATGGTCTATGGACTTGTCGCGCCGCTCTACGAGATGGCGCGCATTGCCGCCGCGCATCTGGCCGGTGATACCAAACCCGCCTTCGTCCACTCCGATACGCCGACCAAGCTTAAGGTCACCGGCATCGAGCTCTTCTCGCTTGGCGATTTTGCCGATGGCGACGATCGCGAAGAGATCGTGCTCCGCGATGCGACAGCCGGCATCTACAAGCGGCTCGTCATCAAGGAAAACCGCATCATCGGCACGGTGCTCTACGGCGAAACCGCCGACGGCGCCTGGTTCAACGACCTGAAGAAGAAGGCGACCGATATTTCGCAGATGCGCGATACGCTGATCTTCGGCCAGGCCTACCAGGGAGGGTCGCCGCTGGACCCTATGGCGGCCGTTGCAGCCTTGCCGGATGATGCGGAAATCTGTGGCTGCAACGGCGTTTGCAAGGGAAAGATCACGTCTGCCATCACCTCCAAGGGTCTGACATCGCTCGATGATGTCCGCGCTCATACGAAGGCGTCAGCCTCCTGTGGCTCCTGCACCGGGCTTGTCGAACAGCTGATGTCGCTGACGCTCGGCGACGCCTACAGTGCCAAGGCGGTTCAGCCGATGTGCACCTGCACCGAGCTCGGCCACGACGACGTCAGGCGCCTGATCAAGGCGAAAAAGCTGAAGACGATCCCCGCGGTCATGCAGGAACTGGAATGGAAGACCTCCTGCGGCTGCGCCAAATGCCGCCCGGCGCTCAACTATTATCTCGTCGCCGACTGGCCGGATGAATATGCCGACGACTACCAGTCACGTTTCATCAACGAGCGCGTCCATGCCAACATCCAGAAGGATGGCACCTATTCCGTCGTGCCGCGCATGTGGGGTGGGGTGACGAACGCCAGCGAATTGCGCGCCATCGCCGATGTCGTCGACAAGTTCGAGATCCCGATGGTGAAAGTCACCGGCGGCCAGCGGATCGACCTTCTGGGGATCGAGAAGGAAGACCTGCCGGCGGTATGGGCCGATCTCGGCAAGGCGGGCTTCATCTCCGGTCAGGCCTATGCCAAGGGACTTCGGACCGTGAAGACCTGCGTCGGCTCCGACTGGTGCCGCTTCGGCACGCAGGATTCCACCGGCCTCGGCATCCGCATCGAAAAGTTCATGTGGGGTTCCTGGACACCGGCAAAATTGAAGCTCGCGGTCTCCGGGTGTCCGCGCAACTGCGCCGAGGCGACCTGCAAGGATATCGGCGTCATCTGCGTCGATTCCGGTTTCGAGATCCACTTTGCCGGCGCCGCGGGTCTCGACATCAAGGGCACGGAGGTGCTCGGCCTGGTGAAAACCGAGGATGAGGCGCTGGAGCATATCGTGGCGCTGACGCAGATGTACCGCGAGCAGGGCCGCTATCTCGAGCGCATCTATAAATGGGCAAAGCGCATCGGTCTCGACGAGATCCGCCGCCAGATCATGACCGATCACGACAAGCGCCGCGGATATTACGAGCGCTTCGTCTTCTCGCAGACATTCGCCCAGGTCGACCCCTGGTCGGAGCGGGTCTCCGGCAAGGACAAGCACGAGTTCAAGCCGATGGCGACCGTCGGCTTCAGCGAAGCGGCAGAGTGAGGAGATGGATATGAACTGGATTTCGATCGGCAGCATATCCGACATCCCGCTGCGCGGCGCGCGCTGCGTAAAGACGCCTCAAGGCAAGATAGCCGTTTTCAGGACGGCGGAGAACGAGGTCTTCGCGATCGAGGATCACTGCCCGCACAAGGGCGGGCCGCTCTCGCAGGGTATCGTCCACGGCAAAGCCGTCACCTGCCCGCTGCACAACTGGGTGATCTCGCTGGAAACGGGCAAGGCGCTCGGGGCGGATGATGGAGCGGTGCGGACGATCCCTGTCAGAAACGAGGATGGGGCGCTGTTTGTCGCGTTCGAGAGCTTGATGATGGCGGCGGAGTGATCAGACGGATGCGTTCGGAGCTACCCCCCTCAGCCTTGCCAGGCATCTCCCCCACAAGGGGGGAGATTGGCTGGGCTCGCCCGCTCGCTCCAACCTCGGTTGTTTGGGGAGATGCGTTCCACATGTCGATCTCCCCCCTTGTGGGGGAGATGTCCGGTAGGACAGAGGGGGGTAGCCCCACGCACCAGGGCATGAGGGCCAACCCCCATGCCCACTGAAACCAAAACGACCTGCCCCTATTGCGGCGTCGGCTGCGGCGTCATCGCGAAACTCGATGACAGCGGCACCGTCTCCGTCCGAGGCGACCCCGACCATCCCGCCAATTTCGGCCGCCTCTGCTCCAAAGGCTCGGCCCTCGCCGAAACCATCGATCTCGACGGCCGCCTGCTTTATCCTGAGATCGGTGGAGAACGGTCAAACTGGAATGCCGCCCTCGACCTCGTAGCCTCCAAATTCTCCGAAGCTATCGCCGAACACGGTCCCAATGCCGTCGCCTTCTATGTCTCCGGCCAGCTGCTGACCGAGGACTACTACGTCGCCAACAAGTTGATGAAAGGCTTCATCGGTTCGGGCAATATCGACACCAATTCCCGCCTCTGCATGTCGTCGTCCGTCGCCGGTCACCGCCGCGCCTTCGGATCGGACACCGTGCCCGGCGCCTACGAGGATCTGGAGCTTGCCGATCTCGTCATCCTGACGGGTTCGAATCTTGCCTGGTGCCACCCGGTTCTTTATCAGCGGCTTTCCGCCGCCAAGGCCGCCCGCCCGGGCATGAAGATCGTCGTCATCGATCCGCGCCGAACGATGACCTCCGATATCGCCGACCTGCACCTTGCGATCCGCCCCGATGGCGACGTCGCGCTTTTTACCGGATTGCTGGCGCATATCGCCACCAGTCCAGCGATCGACCAGAACTATATCGGCGCTCACACGGCGGGATTTGGCGAGGCCTTCGCGGCCGCATCATCGGTAAGCTGGGACACGCTGCTTGAACGGACCGGGCTGCCCGCCATGCAGCTCCGCGAATTCTTCCGGCTGTTTGAGACCACCGAGCGGGCCGTCACCTGCTACAGCCAGGGCGTCAACCAGTCGTCATCGGGCACGGACAAGGTCAACGCCATCATCAACTGTCACCTGGCGACCGGCCGAATCGGCCGGGCGGGCATGGGGCCGTTTTCGCTGACCGGCCAGCCGAATGCCATGGGCGGACGCGAGGTCGGCGGTCTCGCCAATATGCTGGCTGCGCATATGGCAATCGAAAACGCCGCCGACAGGGATCGTGTCCAGCGCTTCTGGTCGTCGCCCGTCATTGCGCAGAAGCCCGGTCTCAAGGCCGTCGACATGTTCCGCGCCGTCGCCGATGGGCGCATCAAGGCGCTCTGGATCATGGCCACCAATCCCGTCGTCTCGATGCCGGATGCCGATGCTGTCGAGGCAGCGATTGCCGCCTGCCCCTTCGTCGTCGTTTCCGATGTTCTGCAAGAGACTGATACGACCCGCCATGCCGATGTGCTGCTGCCATCGCTTGGATGGGGAGAAAAGGATGGCACCGTCACCAACTCCGAGCGCCGCATTTCCCGCCAGCGTCCGTTCCTGACCGTTCCCGGCGAGGCAAAGCCGGACTGGTGGCAGCTTGCGCAAGTCGCGCGCCGCATGGGACACACGAGCGCTTTCGGCTTCGAAAACCCTGCGACGATATTCGCCGAGCATGCCGCATTGTCCGCTTTCGAGAATGCCGGCACCCGCGATTTCGATATCGGCGCGCATGCCGATCTGGATCCTGATGCTTACGACAGTCAGCCGCCCTTCCAATGGCCGGCGCCGTCAGGCGGTGGCAACACGCCCCGGTTCTTCAGCCAGGGCGGCTTCTTTCACGGCGATCGCCGTGCCCGTTTCATCGCCATCGAGTTGCCTGAGACGGATCGCACCAGCAGCGACTACCCGCTGACACTCAACACCGGGCGTATCCGCGACCAGTGGCACACCATGACCCGCACGGGAAAAAGCGCGCGCCTGTCTGCCCATATCGCCGAACCCTTCGCGGAAATCCATCCCCGCGACGCGATCGAACTTGGTGTGCGCAGTGCCGGTCTGGTGCAGCTCGAAAGTCCGCATGGCACGGCGGTTGTCCGCGCGCTGGTGACCGGCCGGCAGGCCCGCGGCAGCGTGTTCGTCCCGATGCATTGGAACGACCAGTTCGCCGCCCGGTCCCGCATCGATGCCGTTGTCGCCCCTGTCGTTGATCCGCTTTCCGGCCAGCCGGCCTCGAAGAACGTCGCGGTCAAGCTGCAGCCGGTGAAGGTACAGCACTATGGCTTCGCGGTATCGGTCGAAAAACCGCATGGTCTCGACTGCGATTACTGGGCACTCGCCAAGGCCGACGGTGGCTGGCGGCTGGAATTTGCCGCATGCGACAGCATGCAGGATTGGACAGGGTGGTGCAGAGCGCATCTCGGAATTCCGATAGAGGCCGAGCCGATCGGCTACACCGACGGCGCGACTGGTGAGACCCGCCTCGCCTTTTTCGACGGCAGCCGCCTGCTTGCCGCCCTCTTTATCGCCGCCGAGCCGGTCGCCGTCGCCCGCGCCTGGGCGATCCAGCAACTGGTTGCCTCGCATGACGACTTGCGCAAACGCTTCGCGATCGCCGCCGGCCGGCCGGGCGCCGGAAAGCCGGATCCGGGCGCCACCGTCTGCTCCTGCTTCGGCGTCGGGGTCAACCAGATCATCGGCGCGATCCGCGGCGGCTGTCACAGCGTCGAAGCGGTCGGCAAGGAGCTGAATGCTGGAACCAATTGCGGCTCCTGCCGCGCCGAAATCCGCACGATCATCGACGGATGTCTTGCGGCTGCAGCGGAGTGATCGGCTCGGCCGAACAGGCCGTAAAGCATGCGATCATTGATCAGAAACTGTAGTTCCGCCGCCCTTCGCGAAGTGCTAAACCATGCCGAAATAGCCGCATGATTTCGCTTTCTTTTTTGCACTTTCGACGGGAGGATGGGCACGGATGGAGGTCGCAGGCCAGAAGATCCAGCTAAGCTATGGCGTGGAACCCGGCATACGTTTTGCCGTCATTCTCGATGGCAAGGGCGGCTGCCGCGAAATCGGCGCGGCCGGTCTTCGTGACTGGAAGCCTGCTGATGGCATTCTCTGGGTCCACCTGGAACGCGATCACGACGCCGCAGCCGCCTGGGTCGCCAGCAACGGTGGCTTCGATCCGCTCGTTGCCGATGCCTTGCTGGAGGACGAATCCCGTCCACGCGTCGAGCCCGTCGACGACGGTCTGCTGATCATCCTGCGCGGCGTCTGCGCGGCGCCACCCGAGGAAGCCGGGGACGCCACCATCGAGATCGATCTCGTTCCCCTCCATGCCTGGGTGGATGAAAATCGCGTCGTGACGCTACGCGACAGCGGCCACTACATCACAGCGCTGCGCGATATCCGGCAGGCGCTCGAAAAGGGCAAAGGGCCGAAGCGGACAGGCGAGTTGCTCGCCCTCGTCAGCGACAAGCTTGTCAGGGACCTGGAGCCGGTTCTTGACCAGATGGACGAGGAAGTCGACGAACTCGACGAATTGATCTTTCATGGTGAGGCCGCCGAGGTCCGGGAGCGTCTGAAGCTGTTGCGCCGGCGGTCCGTACAGTTGCGCCGCTACCTCGCACCACAGCGCGACGCGCTGAACCGCATCGAGCATGACGACGCGCCCTGGCTTGCCGAGCGCGACAAGCTCCGGATGCGCGAGGTCATCGACAAGCTGATGCGCTTCATCGAATATCTGGATGCGATCCGCGACCGCACCGGCATCCTGCATGACGACTTGTCGACCGTGATCAGTGAGCGCATCGCCCGCAATTCCAACCGGCTTGCCGCCCTTGCGGCGCTACTGCTGCCGCCGAGCGTCGTCGCCGGCCTGTTCGGCATGAATGTCGGCGGCATTCCTGGCGTCAACGACACCTGGGCCTTCATCATCATCGTCGCCTTCGTGGCGGCAACCTCGATCGCGACCCTCTATATCCTCAAACGCATCAACTGGCTCTGATGCCATTGGGCGGAACCGTCGCCGCTTTCACTGCGTTCTGTGTCAATTCCGCTCATGGGGATTGAGATCATGCGTATTCAGGCACGCCTCTTTGCAATTCTTGCCGGACTTTGCGTTGCGGCACCGGCCGCCGCTGACGAAGCGGGCTTCCTGCAGCCGCTCAGCGGCAACTGGACCGGGACCGGCAAGGTCACCCGCAAGATCGGCAGCTCGCCGATCAATGTCTCTTGCAAGTTCAATATCAACGCGCCGGGCGCTTCGATCTCTATGCGCGGAAATTGCCGCGGGCTTCTGGTGATCAACCGCGCCATATCAGCCGACCTGACGGCACGGGGCACGCGCTATTCCGGAACCTATGTCGGCCCGTCAGGGGCGCCCTCGCAGCTTTCGGGAAGTCGTCAGGGCGATGTGATCAATCTCGCGGTCCGCTGGGCGCGTCTGATCAATGGCGACCGCAATGCCAACATGACGATCAGCAAGCGCGGTAATAGCCAGTTGTCGATCCAGACGGTCGACAGGGATCCGGCATCCGGCAAGACCGTGGTCACCAGCGAGATCAGCCTGCGCCGGCTCTGACAATCAGGCGATACGGCGCTTCTTCTGCTGTTCGGCGCGCGTTGCGGCCAAGGCCCGGGCCTGGTGGCGCTGGACGAGTACCGTCTGGACGGTTGCCTGAAAATCGAGAACGCGCTCGCTGATCGCTTCGCTTGCCAGTCCGCACTGTGCCAATTCATCCGCCAGCCGGCGGCACTCAGCCTTCCAGAATGTCACGGCTGCCTCGCCATGCAGGTTGTCGAGCGTTTCGGCGCAACGATCGACATCGCCTGCCTTGCTCACATCGCGCACGATCAAAAGTTCACTGTTCTTAAGAGCGGCAAGAAGCGCCGCAGGAGAGGCATCCATCGAATCATCCCGGTTCACGAACTCAATCGTTAGACCGGCGATGGTTAACGACTGCTTGCGCATCGAAGAGATCGCGTCCCGATCTGCCTTGCGGCGTTATTCAGGTATCCTGGAGGTCACCTCGATTGACGCCAGCCAAATGCGCTTCCATTGTCGCGCTCGCTTTTGAAATGATTTGGACGGCCGGAACGATCATGAAACTTGATGCCATCGACCTCAGAATTCTCGATGCGATTCAGCGGGATGGCCGCATTACCAAACTTGCTTTGGCAGAAAAGGCCGGGCTTTCGCCGACGCCCTGCTGGATGCGGCTGCGCAAGCTGGAAAAGGCAGGCATCGTCACCGGTTATCATGCGCGCATCGCCCTGCGCAAAATCGCCCCGGTCGCCAGCGTGATGGTAGAAGTGACGCTCGCCAATCACCGGCAGAGCGATTTCGAACGCTTCGAGCGGGCGGTCACCGGCGTCCCGGAAATCGTCGGCTGCTGGTCGGTTGGTGGTGGCGTCGATTACTTCCTCAAGGTCGCAGCTCCTGACATCGATGCCTACCAGCGGCTGATCGATGGTCTGCTCGATCGCGAGCTCGGGATCGAGCGCTATTTCACCTATATCGTCACCAAGACCGTCAAGGATGAGACGGTCTTGCCGGTCGCAGCCCTGGTGCAGACAGAGACCCCATCCGCGCCATAGACAGATCGTGTGGCCTGCCGCGAAGCCTTAGACAATCTCTCTCTTTAAAGCGCCCTCAAAGGACAAAATCTCGCCTCCTCCCGTGAAAGACTTCGCCGTCGGTAACGAGGAGACAGACATGACTGCGGTTTTTGCCCGCCCCGATTTTCATCAGGCGCTGTCGCGCCTCAAGGACAGGCATCTGCTGCGCGACCTCGCCTATTGCGATGGCCGCTGGTCTGCAGGCACCGACGGCAAAAGCTTCGAGGTTGCCGATCCCGCAAGCGGCGCGACCATCGCCTGGGTGGCGAGCCTTGGCGCTGAAGAGACCACGGCGACCATCGATTCCGCTGCCCGCGCCATGCCCGCCTGGCGGGCGATGCTGCCGCAGGAGCGGGCCCGGATTCTTCGCAAATGGCACGACCTGATGCTGGAAGCCAAGGACGATCTGGCTCTGATCATGACGCTGGAGCAAGGCAAGCCGCTGTCGGAATCGCTCGGCGAAATCGACTATGCCGCCTCCTTCGTCGAATGGTATGCCGAAGAGGGCAAGCGGCTGAATGCCGAAAACGTCACCAGCCATCTGCCGGGCGCCGAGATGATCGTTCGCCGCGAAGCGCTTGGTGTCGTCGGCATCGTCACGCCTTGGAATTTTCCGTCCGCGATGATCACCCGCAAGGCGGCCGCCGCCCTTGCCGCCGGCTGCAGCGTCGTTGCCCACCCCTCTTCCGAAACGCCGCTCTCTGCGCTGGCTCTTGCCGAACTCGGCGAGCGTGCCGGGCTTCCCGCCGGGGTCTTCAACGTCGTGACCGGCGATGCTGCGACCATCGTCGGCCGCCTTTGCGAAGACGAGCGCATCCGGGCAATCAGCTTTACCGGCTCGACCGGTATCGGTAGGCTGATCGCGGGCCAATGCGCGCCAACCATGAAGCGGCTCGTCATGGAGCTCGGCGGCCACGCCCCTCTGATCATCTTCGATGATGCCGATGTCGCGCAGGCGGTGAAGATCGCCATCGATGCGAAGTTTGCGACCTCCGGCCAGGACTGCCTCGCCGCCAACCGCATCTTCGTGCATCGCTCGATCGCCGCCCGGTTTGAAGCGTCATTTGCCGAGCGTATCCGCGAACTGAAGGTCGGCGACGGCCTGTCCACCGGTGCCGAAATCGGCCCGCTGATGCATGAGCGGGCTATCGCCAAGGTCGAGGAGCAGGTCGAGGATGCGCTGAAGCGCGGCGCCAGGCTCGTCACCGGCGGCAAGCGGCACAAGGCGGGCAAACTGTTTTTCGAGCCGACGCTGCTCTCCAATGTTCCCGCCGATGCGCTGATCATGCGCGAGGAAACCTTCGGCCCGGTCGCGGGCATCACCGTCTTCGATACCGAAGAGGAAGTCGTCGCCAAGGCGAACGACACCGAATACGGGCTCGTCGCCTATGTCGTGACCGCCAATGGTGCGCGGCAGATGCGGCTCGGACGGGCGCTCGAATACGGCATGGTGGCGATCAACCGCGTCAAGATCACGGGCGGTCCGATCCCCTTCGGCGGCTGGAAGCAATCCGGCCTCGGCCGCGAAGGTTCGCGCCACGGCATCGAGGCCTTCACCGAGCTCAAATATCTCTGCATCGACACCGCCGCCTGACGCGGCACTCACACTCACCACATCAAGGACATCTGCCATGCTCGACAGAAGCAACGAACTCAACGCCTGGGACCGCGACCACTTCTTCCATCCCTCGACGCACATGGGCATGCATGCCCGCGGCGAAACGCCGACCCGCGTCATCTCGTCGGGCGAAGGCGCCTACATCACCGACACCAACGGCCGCACCAGCCTGGATGCCTTTGCCGGTCTCTACTGCGTCAATGTCGGCTACGGTCGGCAGAAGATCGCCGACGCGATCGCCAATCAGGCGAAGAACCTCGCCTACTACCATTCTTATGTCGGTCACGGCACGGAAGCCTCCATCACGCTGTCGAAGATGATCATCGACCGGGCACCCGAAGGCATGAGCCGCGTCTATTTCGGCCTGTCCGGCTCGGATGCGAACGAGACCAACATCAAGCTGATCTGGTACTACAACAACATTCTCGGCCGCCCGGAAAAGAAGAAGATCATCTCGCGCTGGCGCGGCTATCACGGCTCCGGTGTCATGACCGGCTCGCTGACCGGGCTTGAGCTCTTCCACAAGGCCTTCGACCTGCCGCGAGCGCCCGTCCTCCACACCGAGGCACCGTACTATTTCCGCCGCCCGGACCGCTCGATGGACGAGGAGCAGTTCTCGCAATATTGCGCCGACAAGCTGGAGGAGATGATTCTCGCCGAAGGCCCGGATACGGTTGCAGCCTTCATCGGCGAGCCGATCCTCGGGACCGGTGGCATCGTGCCGCCGCCGAAGGGATACTGGCAGAAGATTCAAGCCGTGCTCGACAAGTATGACGTCATGCTTGTCGCCGACGAAGTGGTCACCGGCTTCGGCCGCCTCGGCACCATGTTCGGCTCCGATCACTACGGCATGAAGCCGGGTCTCATCACCATCGCCAAGGGCCTGACCTCGGCCTACGCGCCGCTCTCCGGCACCATCGTCTCCGACAAAGTCTGGCAGGTGCTGGTTCAGGGGTCGGATCAAATGGGCGCGATAGGTCATGGCTGGACCTATGCGGCGCACCCCATTTGCGCGGCAGCCGGCATTGCCAATCTCGAACTGATCGACGAGCTGGATCTCGTCAAGAATGCCGGCGAGACCGGCGCCTATTTCCGCAGCGAGCTTGCCAAGGCTGTCGGCTCCCACAAGCATGTCGGCGAAGTGCGCGGCGACGGCCTCATGGCGGCGATCGAATTTGTCGAGGACAAGGACGACCGCAAATTCTTCGACGTTTCCCGCAAGATCGGCCCGCAGATCTCTGCTGCCCTTCTCGAGCGCGGCGTCATCGGCCGGGCCATGCCGCAGGGTGATATCCTCGGCTTTGCGCCGCCGCTCTGCCTCACCCGCGAAGAGGCCGATATCGTTGTCAAGGCGGCCGCCGGCGCCATCGATACGGTGTTCAAGTCGGTTTGATGGATCAGGGAGCCCGCAATAGCGGGCTCCCCTCCACCGGTTGCGGAACCAATTGTTTGCTCGCCAGTTTGCCTTGTGCAGAAGGAGCAAAACCATGCTGACACTTGAAGACGCACTGATGGTCTCCGCCGAGCGCGTCGCTCATTGCCGTGGAGAGGTCGAACTCGACATCGTCGATATCATCGACAGGTTCGAGGCAGTCGGCTTTTCCCGCAAGGAAGTGCTGGTGGCGCTCAGCGAAATTCTGACGGAGCAATTCGCCGGTCTGCCGGATCTGCCGCGTTTCCATTAAGGCGCTGGCGGCAACCGCGGTCAGCCTGTAGAAAGCAGCGATGGACAGCCGCTTCCTGATAACAGGCGCCGATGACGCCGGAACCACTATTCTTCTCGCCCATGGCGCGGGCGCCCCAATGGATTCCAAATCGATGAATGCTGTATCTGCAGCACTCGCCGACGCGGGTTTCCGCGTCGCCCGGTTCGAATTCGGCTATATGTCTGCCCGCCGGACATCCGGCCAGCGCCGCCCTCCACCGAAGGCCGAGACGCTGCAGTCGGAATATCGTGACGCCGTCGAGGCTCTCAATTGCCAAGGCAGGCTGATCATCGGCGGCAAGTCGATGGGCGGGCGGGTCGCCAGCATGGTGGCCGATGACCTTTTCGCGGCCGGTCAGATCGCCGGGCTTCTCTGCCTCGGCTATCCCTTCCATCCGCCGGAGAAACCAGCGCAGCTGCGCACCGCCCATCTGGAAGGATTACGCACGCCAACCTTGATCGTGCAGGGTACGCGCGACGAATTCGGCACCCGGCCCGAGGTCGAGGGCTATAGGCTTTCGGCAGCGATCCGGATCCTGTGGCTGGAAGACGGCGACCATGACCTGGTCCCGCGCAAGAAGCTTTCCGGCTTCTCGGCGTCCGACCATCTGAAGACAACAGGCACAAAAGTCGCAGCCTGGGCTGCAACGCTGACATAGAGCCGAAAAAGAAAAAGGTGCTCTACCCTTTCGGGGAGCACCTTTTCTTTATTGCCCGGACGGCAAACGCTTGGCTGACCAGAGGTCGGCTTCGCAGGCCATCGATACGGGTGGTGAGCGCTAAATAGCTTCACGCCCCCGCGATTTCAAGGGTTCGATGGGCATTTTCTGCAATTTATTGATCGGCGTCCCCACGACGCTTAAAGGACACCCGCCTCCCATCAGGGCTGGGAGGCGGGCGTACTAGAAAGCCGGTACGCAATACTTGAACCGGCTCGTGTGGCCACGGCCGGAGAATGCCTTGAAATGGGGCGTATTCAAGTGAATGCTGATGTGGTGGTTACGGGGTAAGCTTAACGAGGCCGGGGAGAAGCCTTCGCCAAGCGCCTTATGAGATTTGGCGCGATATGACATGGTCTGTCTGACTCACGCGGCGTAAGTCAAAACGGCGGCAGCTATAACGATCATTGTTACGCTGACCAGACCTATCAGACCGTAATTTGGTGCAGCGTTCATGCTGTCCCTCCTGTTTGATAGTGGGACAGATTTTCCTATAAGGTGTGCCACTTGGTAAAGAACGCAAAACGAGCATCATATTTCATGGTATAGGCGCCGTTAACGGCTGTATTCAGCCAGTTTTTCCGCCTGTTCGACGCCCATTTTGCATCAGATGTCGAGTAGCAGATCGCCACCTTCTGCAGGCACCGAACAGCAGATCAACGCCTCGCCGCCTTCGACTGGATAGCTGGGCTCCGAGATGTAGCTGACAGCGCCTTTGACGATGCGCGTTCTGCAGTCGCCGCAGTTCCCGGCACGGCAGCCATATGCCGGGGAAAGCCCGCGTGCTTCGGCAAATTCAAGCAGTGAACCATCCCCCGGCTTCCATCGCGCTTCCTTGGCAGACTGCGTGAAGATTACCTTCGCAGGCGTTGTCGCAGCAGGAACCGACGGCGGTGTGTTGGGTTGTCCTGCCAAGGTATCGCGCTTCAGGGCCGAGGGACCGAAGGCTTCGGCATGGATGCGCTCTTCCGCGATGTTCAATCCACGCAAACCATCATGAATCGATTGCATGAAGGCGCCGGGGCCGCAGAGATAGAAGTCATAGTCGCCGAATGGCAGATGCGCCTTCAGGAGATTCATGTCGATGCGGCCCGCCGCATCGTAATTTCCCGCATCTTCGGCAGCCGGGGAACTCAGCACTCGGATATCGTGGACCGAGCCATTTGCGCGCTCGACCAGCCCGGCAATTTCCTGATCGAAGGCGCGCTCGCCCACTGTGCGTGACGACCGGAACAGCCAGATCGGCCGGCGGTGACGTGTGCGGTCGCCTTCATGAACCACATGGCGTAGCATCGATAGCATGGGCGTGATGCCGATGCCGGCGGCCAGCAGAACCGCGGGCCGCTTGCGCTCCATCGCCTCGATGGTGAAGGCACCGCCAGGCGCACGTGCCTCGATCTCGTCGCCAGGCTGCATCCGGTGCAGCAGGTTCGATGCCTTGCCCTCCCGCTTGACGCTCAGCCGGTAGTGGCCGTCCGATGGCGCGCTCGATATCGTATAGCTCCGGCGGATATGCTGATCGCCGTCGGCGATGCGGATCGGCAGGTGCTGACCCGCAAGATGCGGGATGAGCGCCTCGCCATCGACGGGTGCCAGTGTCAGCGAACGGATCGTCTCGCTCTCATCGACAGCCTTCTCGATGCGGAAACGCCGCCAGTTGTTGGCCCTTTCGGCGGCCTGCAGGCGGCGCTCCGCCTGCGCCCAGCTGCCGGTCATCAGGCTGCTCGGAGAGAAGCCGTTTTCGGCAAAGGTCCAGCGCAGCGGCAAGGCCTCCGGCCGCAGCACGATCTTCTCCGGTGTGAAGCGCCAGAGGCGCTCGGCACCATCGAACGCTGCGATCTCCGGCGAATCCAGGACGACCTCGACCGCTCCCGTCAACTGCAGCAGGCCGCCGCTTTCGTGATCGACGAACACCAGCCCTGCACGCGGGTTGATCATGAAATTGCCAAGTGTGCTGAAGAACAGGTTGCCGTTGAAATCCGGCACGGTCAGGCTGCCATCGGCATTGATGCGAACGAAGCTCGGCTTGCCGCCGCGGTGGGAAACGTCCACTTCCCGGCCCGCACCGCGATCGGCATAAGAGGCGACGAAGAACGTATCGGCTTCCTCGATGATCTTCCGTGCCTCGCCTTCCAGCCGGTCCGAGACGATTGCCGCGGGAGTGGAGCTTGCAGCCGGATCACGGATGAACGCAAACTGGCGGTTCTGGATATAGCGCGGGCAGTTGCCGAAGCTCTGGCCGACGGTGACGGAAAAGCGGTCATCTGCGCTGCGGCTGACCGTGCCGTTCAGCCGGTTTCTGCGGCGGGTGATCAGATCGACACCAACCATACCGATCGGATCGCCGTCCTCCATGCCGCGCTCGGCCGGATCACTACGATCACGCGCCGCCTCGACATCGAGCGTCAGCGGGTCCGGAGAATGCAGGAAACCGGGCTGCCCGGCGCGGATCGTCGCCCAAGGGGCGCCATCCGGATCGACCGCGCCGATGACGATGAACGGCAGCAGCGGGTAGAACTCGCGATGCTGGTCGAGCAGATAGGTGCGCAGCACCTTGCGGCCGACAGGATCCATCTGCTCGGCCATCCCGACGCTGCGCTGCAGTTCGAGTTCGCCTTCGTGCCAGGGCGAAGCTGGTATTTCGGCACTATCAAGCATGGGAGCCTCCAATGGAGAAGCGGCCGGATGTCTCCGGCCGCGGTTTGCCGCTAGGCGGCAAGGCCAGCCGCTGTCTTCTGGAACGGCACGAAGCCCGGAAGCGCCTCGATCCGGGCCAGCCAGTGGCGAACCTCGGGATAGGCCGCGAGGTCGACGTTCCCCTCAGGTGCGTTGACGATGTAGCTGTAGAGCGAGACGTCGGCGATCGTCGGCCGGTCGCCGATGATGAAACGATGCGTCTCAAGCTCGGCATTGATCAGCGTCAGAATGCGGTGGGCGCGGGCAATCACTTCCTCGGCGCGGAAATTGGCACCGAAGACGGTGATCAGGCGCGCCGCTGCTGGGCCGTAGGCGATTTCGCCTGCAGCCACCGAAAGCCACTTCTGCACCTTCGCCGCCGTTGCAGCATCATCCGGCAGCCAATCCTTGCGGCCAAGTTTCGTGGCGACATAAACGAGGATGGCGTTGGAATCGCTGACCGCCACGTCGCCATCTTCCAGAACCGGCACCTGGCCGAACGGATTGAGCTTTAGATAGTCAGGCGACTTATGTGCGCCGCCGGGGATATCGACTTCGACAAGCTCAGCCTTGACGCCGAGGAGCGAGAGAAACAGGACGGCGCGGTGCGCGTGGCCGGAAAGCGGGAAGTGGTGGAGTTTCATTGGGGTGCCTTTCGCAGCGGGTTGAAATCCGTTGGTCCGAAGACCTGCGAAGAAACCTAGTGATTTCCGCTTTTCTGTAGTAGATAGCGATCTTGATAGTTATCCTCTCGTTTTTCGGAAGGTCAGATGGATCGTCTTGATGCGATGAGCGTGCTTTTGGCGGTGGTCGAGAATGGCAGCCTGTCGGCGGCCTCGCGCGCCCTGCACTCGCCTCTACCGACTGTCAGCCGCAAGATATCGGAGCTGGAGGCCCATCTCGGCATCCGGCTGATCAGGCGCACCAACCGCCGCATTTCGCTGACCGAAGCAGGCGAAGGCTATGTCAGTGCGGCGCGCGAAATCCTCGGACGCGTCGAGGAGGCGGAACGGCGAGCCACCGGCGAATATCTGGCGCCCAAGGGCGACCTGACGATGACAGCGCCGATCGTATTCGGACGGCTGCACGTCCTGCCTGTCATCACCGATTTCCTGAAAGCCTTCCCTGACATCAACATGCGGCTGGTGATGAGCGACCGGCCGGTCAGCCTGGCCGACGAGCACATCGACGTGGCGCTGCGCATCCGCCACCTCTCGGAAAACAACCTGATTGCGACCCGGCTCGGCACCGTCAGGCGAACGGCCTATGCCAGCCCGGATTATCTGCGGCGGCACGGCACGCCCCTTGATCCGCAGCAGCTTGCCGATCACGCCTGCATTTCCTTCGAAGGGGTCACACCGGCCCAGTTATGGGTCTTTCGCCAGGATGGTCAGGATGTCTCCACGCCGATCCATCCCCGGCTTTCCGTCAACACCGCCGAAGCTGCGGTCGATGCGGCGGTCTCCGGTCTCGGCATCACCCGGACGCTCTCCTACCAGGCAAAACGCGCCGTCGAGGACGGGCTGCTGGTGCCGCTACTGGAAGAATTCGAACAGCCACCCTCCCCCGTCAGTCTCGTGCATCTGTCACAGGGCGTCCTGCCGCTGAAGCTCCGGGCCTTTCTCGACTTTGCCGCGCCGCGGCTTCGCGCTGTCTTGCGATAGGCGCCGAAACGCCGTTCACCTTGGCGCCGTCAGCGGCTATACCGGTCTTTTCGCCACGCCATACCGGATGATCCCATGACCCCCACCGTTCTCGACCGCTTCCTGCGCTACGCCGTCATCGACACCCAGTCAGACCCGGCATCGAAAAGCCAGCCCTCGACCGAGAAGCAGAAGAATCTCGGCCGGGTCCTCGTTGAAGAGCTGCTGGAGATCGGCCTTGCCGACGCGCATCTCGACGAGCACGGCTATGTCTACACGACCATTCCCGCAAACACCGCCAAGACCGTTCCGGTGATCTGCTTCTGCTCGCATATGGACACCGCGCCCGACTTTACCGGGACGAACGTCAAGCCGCAGATCGTCAGGAATTACCAGGGCGGCGATATCAGGCTGACGGGCGATCCGCAGCAGGTGATCCGTGTCGCGGATCATCCCGAGCTGAAGAACCAGATCGGCAACGACATCATCACCACCGACGGAACGACGCTGCTCGGCGCCGACGACAAGGCGGGGCTCGCCGAAATCATGACGGCGGCGAAATTCCTGATCGATAATCCCGATATCAAGCACGGGACGATCAAACTGCTGCTTACACCAGACGAGGAAATCGGCCGCGGCGTCGACAAGGCGGATCTCAAGAAGCTTGGCGCCGAGTTCGCCTACACGGTCGACGGCTCGACGGCCGGCGAAATCGAGGACGAGACCTTTTCCGCCGACGGCGTCGAGATCGTCATCCAGGGCCTCGCCATGCATCCGGGCTTTGCCAAGGGCAAGATGGAGAACGCCATCAAGATCGCCGGCGATATCATCGCCCGGCTGCCGAAAGAGATCGCGCCGGAAACGACCTCAGGGCGCGACGGCTTCATTCACCCGACCGGCGTCAGCGGTTCGATGGAGAAGGCCGAGCTCGGCTTCATCATCCGCGATTTCGTCGATGACGGCCTTGCCGCCAAGGAAGCCCTGCTCGAGGGGATCGTCAAGGATGTCATGAAAGCCTATCCCGGCTCCTCCTACACATTCAGCGTCAAGCACCAGTACCGTAACATGAAGGCCGTGCTCGACCGCAATCCGGAGATCGTCGACCACGCGATCGAGGCGATCAGGCGTGCAGGCATGACCCCGCTGCGCGGCAGCATCCGTGGCGGGACGGACGGTTCGCGGCTTTCCTTCATGGGCCTGCCGACCGCCAACATCTTCGACGGCGGACATGCCTTCCACTCGCCGCTGGAGTGGGTGAGCCTGCAGGATATGGAAAAGGCCGTGGCGACGATCGTCGAAATCGCCAGGATCTGGGAGGAGCGGGCTTGAGCCACCGCATGCGGCGGCAAAGCGAAAGTGCGGTTTTCAGTCATTGCACAGCTGAGCAATGATTTGCCTCTGATCTTCCGGTTTTAGATGCCCGAAACATTCGTTTGACATTCGCTTCGTCTTCACTTCTAGTCTGCGTAGTTTCGGTTTGCCGGGGAGGGTAACCGAGACAAAAGGCACACGGGAGGGGAATGTGGGCCAGGCACTTCACGACCTATTCGTGATCGGCGGCGGTATCAACGGCTGCGGGATCGCCCGGGATGCGGCTGGACGCGGCTATTCGGTGGCGCTGGCCGAGATGAACGACTTCGCCTCCGGCACGTCGTCGGGTGCCACCAAGCTGATCCATGGCGGTCTGCGCTATCTCGAACATTACGAATTCCGCCTGGTGCGTGAATCGCTAATGGAGCGCGAGGTGCTCTGGGCAATGGCCCCGCACATCATCTGGCCGATGCGCTTCGTGCTACCCTATCACAAGGGCGGCATCCGGCCTGCCTGGCTGATCCGTCTCGGGCTGTTCCTCTATGATCACCTCGGTGGCCGCAAGCTGCTGCCGCCGACGGCGACGCTCGACATGCGAACCGATCCGGCCGGCAAGCCGCTGAAGGCGCTGTTTACGAAAGCCTTCGAATATTCCGACGGCTGGGTCGACGACGCCCGCATGGTGGTGCTCAATGCCAGGGATGCCAGCGACCGCGGCGCGCTGATCATGCCGCGCACGAAAGTCGTCTCCGCACGGCGCGAGAATGGCCTCTGGACCATCGAGACGGTCGATACGCTGTCGGGACGCAGTTCAACGCATCAGGCCCGCATGCTGGTCAATGCCGCCGGTCCCTGGGTCGATCATGTGATCCGCGCCGCCTTCGGCGAGAACGAGGCACGCCATGTCCGCCTCGTCCAGGGCAGCCATATCATCGTCCGGAAGAAGTTCGAGGGGCCGAAGGCCTATTTCTTCCAGAACCCCGACAACCGCATCATCTTCGCCATTCCCTATGAGAGCGACTTCACGCTGATCGGCACCACCGACCGCGATTACACCGGCGACCCCAAGGATGTCAGAATCTCCGGCGAAGAGACCACCTATCTCTGCAACGCGGCCTCCGAGTATTTCAAGGAGCCGGTGAAGCCCGAGGATATCGTCTGGACCTATTCGGCGGTTCGCCCGCTGTTCGACGATGGCGCCTCGAAGGCGCAGGAGGCGACCCGCGATTACGTGCTGAAGCTCGAAGGCAAGGACGGGACCGAAGTCAACAACGCACCACTGCTGAACGTCTTCGGCGGCAAGCTCACCACCTACCGGCGTCTGTCGGAACATGCGCTGGATAAGATCGGCGAGGCGATCGGCGTCAAGGGCCGTCCGTGGACGGCGAAAAGCCATATGCCCGGCGGAGATTTTCCGGTGAAGGGATATGAGGGCGAGGTTGGCAAGCTGAAGGCAGCCTATCCGTTCCTCGCCGACAGCCATGCCCGCCGGCTGACGCGACGCTATGGCACCAAGGCCAATGTGCTGCTCGGCAAGGCCGCGTCCACGGCTGATCTCGGCAGGCATTTCGGATCGGATCTCTATGAGGCCGAGGTGCGCTATCTCATGCAGAATGAATGGGCCTTCACCGCCGAGGATGTTCTCTGGCGGAGAACGAAGGCCGGATTGCACATGACGACGGAACAGATGCAGACACTGGAGGAGTACATCGCCGCCCTGCCCGCGCAAATGGCCGGATAGAGCGGCATGTGGTCCCCGTCTTGAGGAGGCACGGGAGCCGGAATGCTGGAACTGCGCAATGCCGCAAAGATGGTCGGCGGTGAGTATCACATTCACCCGACCAACCTGACTTTCGAACGGGGAACGCTGAACGTCCTGCTGGGGCCGACGCTGTCAGGCAAGACGTCGCTGATGCGCCTGATGGCCGGCCTCGACAAGCCGACCAGCGGCTCCGTCTATTTCGACGGCGCCGACGTCACCGGCATGCCGGTGCAGAAGCGCCAGGTGGCGATGGTCTACCAGCAGTTCATCAATTACCCGGCGCTCTCGGTCTATGAGAACATCGCCTCGCCGATGCGCATTGCAGGTCACGACGCCAAGACCATCGACGCCGAGGTGCGCAAGGCGGCCGAGCTGATGAAGCTGACGCCGTATCTCGATCGCACGCCGCTCAATCTCTCCGGTGGCCAGCAGCAGCGCACGGCCCTTGCCCGAGCCCTCGTCAAGAACGCCAGCCTGGTGCTGCTCGACGAGCCGCTCGCCAACCTGGACTACAAGCTGCGCGAAGAACTGCGCGAGGAACTGCCGCGCATCTTCGCCGCCTCGGGCGCGATCTTCGTCTATGCTACGACGGAGCCCTCGGAAGCGCTGCTTCTCGGCGGCAACACGGTTACCCTCAGCGAAGGCCGCGTCACTCAGTTCGGCAAGACGATCGAGGTCTATCGCCGCCCAGCCGATCTGATCACCGCCAAGACCTTCGCCGACCCGCCGCTGAACTTCATCGAGGTGACCAAGCGCGCAGCAAGCTTCCAGCATGCAAGCGGTGCGGAGATACCCGTGCCCCGGCATCTCGCCGGCATGGCGGATGGCGTCGTGACCATCGCCTTCCACCCTCACCATCTGGCGCTTTCGCAGCAGACCGGCGCCTCGCCGAAGCTTTCGGCACGCACGCTGATATCTGAGATCACCGGGTCGGAGAGCTTCGTCCATCTGGATTTCAACGGCGTGCGCTGGGTGATGCTGGCGCATGGCATTCACGACATCGACCCGGACACTGAGGTCGCTGTCTTCCTCGATACCCGCCATCTGATGGCCTTCGGGCCGGGTGGACGAGCGATCGCAACCGGCAACCACGCGGCTTAGGAGGCTCACATGGCACGCATCACGCTCGACCATATCCGCCACGCCTACGGGCCGGATCCGAAATCCGACAAGGATTACGCCCTGAAGGAAGTCGATCACGAATGGACCGATGGCGGCGCCTATGCGCTGCTCGGCCCTTCCGGCTGTGGAAAGACCACGCTTCTCAACATCATATCCGGGCTTCTTCAGCCATCGCATGGACGCATCCTGTTCGACGGCAAGGATGTCACCAACCTGTCGACGCAAGCGCGAAACATCGCCCAGGTATTCCAGTTCCCGGTCATCTACGACACGATGACCGTCTACGACAATCTGGCCTTCCCGCTACGCAACCGCGGCGTCGCCGAGCCCGAAGTCGACAGGCGCGTCCGCGAAATCCTCGAGATGATCGATCTCTCGGACTGGGCGAAGCGCAAGGCGCAGCGTCTGACCGCCGACCAGAAGCAGAAGATCTCGCTCGGCCGCGGCCTCGTTCGCAACGACGTCAACGCCATCCTGTTCGACGAACCGCTGACCGTCATCGATCCGCATATGAAATGGGTGCTGCGCTCGCAGCTGAAACGGCTGCACAAGCAGTTCGGCTTCACCATGGTCTATGTCACCCACGACCAGACCGAGGCGCTGACCTTCGCGGAAAAAGTCGTCGTCATGTATGAGGGCGAGATCGTCCAGATCGGCACGCCGGCCGAACTGTTCGAACGGCCGAGCCACACCTTTGTCGGCTATTTCATCGGCTCGCCGGGCATGAACGTCATGCCGGCCAAAGTTTCCGGAAACGCGGTCAGCGTCGGCGAACAGACCATCAATCTCGACTACGCGCCACGCACTGACGGGGCATCGAAGGTGGAGCTCGGCATCCGCCCCGAATTCGTCAGGCTCGGCCGCGAGGGCATGCCGGTCACGATCTCGAAGGTCGAGGATATCGGCCGTCAGAAGATCGTCCGCGCCCGCTTCGCCGGGCAGCCGCTGGCGATCGTCGTGCCCGAAGATGGGGAAATTCCGGAGGATGCCCGGGTCAATTTCGATCCCGCGGCCATCAGCATCTACGCCAATTCCTGGCGCGTCGGCAGGGAGGCCTGATCCATGGAAAAGACCTTGAACAACAAAGCCTGGTTTCTCGTCCTGCCGGTGCTGGTGCTCGTCGCCTTTTCGGCCGTCATCCCGCTGATGACCGTCGTCAACTATTCGGTTCAGGACACGTTCGGCAACAACGAGTTCTTCTGGGCCGGAACCGACTGGTTCGTGCAGACGCTGGAATCGGATCGGTTTTGGGCGGCGCTGCAGCGCAACCTCGCCTTCTCGCTGATCATTCTGGCGATCGAGATCCCGCTCGGCATCTTCATCGCGCTCAACATGCCGAAGAAGGGGCTCGGCGTCCCGGTCTGCCTGGTGCTGATGTCGCTACCGCTGCTCATTCCGTGGAACGTCGTCGGCACCATCTGGCAGGTCTTCGGCCGCGTCGATATCGGTCTGCTCGGCCATACGCTGGAGGCGATCGGGCTCGATTATAACTACGTCCGTGATCCCGCCGATGCCTGGATCACCGTTATCGTCATGGATGTCTGGCACTGGACGAGCCTCGTCGTGCTGCTCTGCTATGCCGGCCTCGTCTCGATCCCCGACGCCTATTATCAGGCGGCGAAGATCGACGGCGCCTCTCGCTGGTCCGTCTTCCGCTACATCCAGCTGCCGAAGATGAAGCGCGTGCTTCTGATCGCCGTGCTGCTGCGCTTCATGGACAGCTTCATGATCTACACCGAACCCTTTGTCGTGACAGGCGGCGGGCCTGGCAATTCGACGACGTTCCTGTCGATCGATCTTGTGAAGACGGCGGTCGGCCAGTTCGACCTCGGCCCGGCCGCGGCCATGTCGATCATCTACTTCCTGATCATCCTGCTGCTCTCGTGGATCTTCTACACCGTGATGACCAGCAGCGACGAAAACGCCTGAGAAAGGAGAGGACCATGGCTCAGACAATGAAATACAAGCCCGCCGGAAACTTCTCCTGGGTGGTTTCGACGCTCTATATCGTCTTCCTGCTCCTGCCGATCTACTGGCTGGTCAACATGAGCTTCAAGGAGAACTCGGAAATCACCGGGGCCTTCTCGCTCTGGCCGCAGAATCCGACGCTCGCCAACTACGCGGTGATTTTCACCGATCCGTCCTGGTATAACGGCTACATCAACTCGATCATCTATGTGGCCATGAATACGGTGATTTCGGTTCTGGCGGCCCTGCCTGCGGCCTATGCGTTTTCGCGCTACCGGTTCCTCGGCGACAAGCACCTGTTCTTCTGGCTCTTGACCAACCGCATGGCACCGCCCGCAGTTTTTGCCCTGCCCTTCTTCCAGCTCTATTCGGCCTTCGGGCTGATCGACACCCATATCGCCGTGGCGCTGGCGCATTGCCTGTTCAACGTGCCACTGGCGGTCTGGATCCTTGAAGGCTTCATGTCCGGCGTGCCGAAGGAAATCGACGAGACGGCCTATATCGACGGCTATTCCTTCCCCCGCTTCTTCGTGAAGATCTTCATGCCGCTGATCGCCAGCGGCGTCGGGGTCGCGGCCTTCTTCTGCTTCATGTTCTCGTGGGTGGAGCTGCTGCTCGCCCGCACGCTGACCACAACCGCGGCAAAGCCGATCTCGGCGATCATGACGCGAACGGTCTCGGCGGCCGGCATGGACTGGGGTGTGCTTGCGGCGGCCGGGGTGCTGACCATCGTGCCCGGCGCACTCGTCATCTATTTCGTTCGAAACTACATCGCAAAGGGCTTTGCCCTGGGCCGCGTCTGAGGAGGAGACGGAAATGAGCTTTTCCTGGATGGCCTGGACACTGCCGACGGCGCTGTTCTTCCTGACGATCCTCGTGCTGCTCGCAGGCATGAGCGTCTGGGAATATTTCGTGCCGGGGGGCTCTCCGCGCACCGGCCTGCTGCGCTTCGAGACCACGCGCGGCGACCGTCTCTTCATCTCGCTGCTGGGGGCAGCGTTCATTCATCTCGCATGGCTGGGCCTTGTCGGACCCGGCCTGTGGTGGGCTCTTGGCATCTCCGTGATCTACGCGATCGGCGTGTTCCGTTACGTGTGATGCCAAGTTTAGACAGATGGCCGGGGGTACTGGCCGCCTGAAACGTGAAGACTGCAATCGCTAACCCTGGGAGGATATTATGCGACGGCATCTATTTGCGACGACAGCAGGCATTTTGCTGGCAATGACAGGCTCTGCCTATGCCGGGATGGACGAGGCGAAAGCCTTTCTCGACAAGGAAATCGGCGATCTCTCGTCGCTTCCGCGCGCCGACCAAGAAAAGGAAATGCAGTGGTTCATCGATGCGGGCAAGCCTTTTGCCGGCATGGACATCAAGGTCGTTTCCGAAACGCTGACGACCCACGAATATGAATCGAAGGTCCTGGCGCCCGCCTTCACGGCAATCACCGGCATCAAGATCACCCACGACCTGATCGGCGAAGGCGACGTCGTCGAAAAGCTGCAGACGCAGATGCAGTCGGGCGAGAACATCTACGACGCCTATGTCAACGACTCGGACCTGATCGGCACCCATTGGCGCTACCAGCAGGCCCGTTCGCTCACCGACTGGATGGCCAACGAAGGCAAGGACGTTACCAATCCCGGCCTCGACATCGACGACTTTATCGGCACCAAGTTCACGACTGCGCCCGACAAGAAGCTCTATCAGCTTCCCGACCAGCAGTTCGCGAACCTCTACTGGTTCCGCTACGACTGGTTCAACGACGAGAAGAACAAGGCCGACTTCAAGGCGAAGTACGGCTACGATCTCGGCGTTCCGGTCAACTGGTCAGCCTATGAGGACATCGCCGAATTCTTCACCGGCCGCGACATCGGCGGCAAGAAGGTCTTCGGCCATATGGACTACGGCAAGAAGGACCCGTCGCTCGGATGGCGCTTCACCGATGCCTGGCTGTCGATGGCCGGCAATGGTGACAAGGGCCTGCCGAACGGTCTTCCTGTCGACGAATGGGGCATCAAGGTCGACGAGAATTCACGTCCTGTCGGTTCGTGCGTTGCCCGTGGCGGCGACACGAACGGCCCGGCTGCCGTCTATTCGATCCAGAAATATCTGGATTGGCTGAAGGCCTATGCACCGCCGGCAGCACAGGGCATGAACTTCTCCGAATCCGGCCCCGTGCCGGCGCAGGGCGAAGTAGCTCAGCAGATCTTCTGGTATACGGCTTTCACGGCTGACGCCGTCAAGCCAGGCCTGCCTGTCGTCAACGAGGACGGCACGCCGAAATGGCGCATGGCGCCTTCACCGCATGGCGTCTACTGGAAGGACGGCATGAAGCTCGGCTATCAGGATGTCGGTTCCTGGACGCTGATGAAATCGACCCCCGATGACCGCGCCAAGGCCGCATGGCTCTACGCGCAGTTCGTGACGTCGAAGACCGTGGACGTGAAGAAGAGCCATGTCGGCCTCACCTTCATCCGCGAGTCGACCATTCGCGACAAGAGCTTCACGGAGCGCGCTCCGAAGCTCGGCGGCCTGATCGAGTTCTACCGCTCGCCGGCCCGCGTTCAGTGGTCTCCGACCGGCACCAACGTTCCCGATTATCCGAAGCTGGCACAGCTTTGGTGGCAGGCCGTGGGTGACGCTTCTTCCGGCGCCAAGACCGCGCAGGAAGCCATGGACTCGCTTTGCTCCGAGCAGGAAAAGGTGCTCCAACGCCTCGAACGCGCCAAGGTGCAGGGTGATATCGGTCCGAAGCTCGCCGAAGAGCATGATCTTGAGTATTGGAACAAGGATGCCGTCGCCAAGGGCAACCTCGCTCCGCAGTTGAAGATCGAGAACGAGAAGGAAAAGCCGGTGACGGTCAATTACGACGAGCTGGTCAAGAGCTGGCAGTCCAACTGATCATGACCAAAGGCAGGCCGGGAGATACGAGTATCCCGGCCTGTTTGATTCAGCGCTGCAGGATATGCTGGCGGACCAGCGCCTTCAGGCTTTCGACATCCCCGGCCGCAATCGCATCGATCATCTGATGATGCTCGCGGCCGGATTGTTCGACACGGGCGCGGGTGCGCCATTGCGAGACCGGCGCCGAGGAGGTCCTCTGGCGGATTTCGGTAATGAGGTCGACAAGTTCGAGATTGCCGCCGAGCGTCAGCAGCTGGCGATGGAAGGCCAGATTGGCTTCGTAGAGCTCCAGCATCGTTCCATTCAGCACCATCAGGTCGAAATGATCGGCAAGCTTCCGAAGCTTGGCGATCTCGTCTGCCGCAGCATTTGAAACGATCGTTGCCGCGATCGCGGTTTCGAGAATGATGCGGATTTCGCTGACTTCCTGGGCGCGGCGGCCATCCGGCTCATAAACGTGGTAGCCGCGGTTCGGAACGTGCTCGACAAGGCGCTTCTGTGCCAGGCGGTCCAGCGCACGGCGCACTTCGGGGCGCGTGCATTTGTAGCGGCGCTCGAGATCGATCTGCTTCAGCCACGTCCCGGGCAAAAGCACGCCGGCGAGAATGTCCTGCAGGATGAAGTCCGTGACGTCGCGTGCTTCTGCCGCTTCCGGCCCCTCTTCCATCACGACGTCTGCCATTCGCAATCCCCTGTTTTGCATCATCGATAGCACGCCTGTTCCAAATTCTGTAGGCGTGGCAACCGCTTGAGTTTGTCCAAAATTTATTCATGCACATGGATTGCGCAAAGAATTTTTGTAACCTAAATTGGCGCCAATTTTGGATACTATGCGAAACGAAGCCGTTTTGAAAGTCATGAAAAACATCGAAGCCGTTTGGGATATCGTCGAAGCCAAGAGCGCATCCTTCGCTGCGCTCAGTGACCGCATCTGGGATATGCCGGAGACGAATTACGAGGAATACCGCTCGGCCGACGAGCATGCGCGCCAGCTGGAAGCCGAGGGCTTCCGCGTCGAGCGCGGCATTGCCGGGTTGCCGACCGCCGTCATGGGCGAGGCTGGCGAGGGCGGACCCGTGATCGCCATTCTCGGTGAGTTCGATGCACTTCCAGGCCTCAGCCAGGTGGCCGGGCTTGCCGAAAAGCGCGAGGCCGAAGTGAACGGTCAC
The DNA here is from genome assembly GCF_056394605.1 of Rhizobium sp. 10N427. NCBI lineage: Bacteria > Pseudomonadati > Pseudomonadota > Alphaproteobacteria > Hyphomicrobiales > Rhizobiaceae > Rhizobium > Rhizobium sp. 10N427. The sequence goes on from NZ_JBFTID010000016.1 coordinate 79,252, forward strand.
GGCCATGGCTGCGGCCACAACATGCTGGGTGCCGGCTCCATGCTGGCAGCCTCCGCCGTCAAGGATTTCCTTGCTGCGAATGGTCTCAAGGGACGCATCCGCTATTACGGTTGCCCGGCTGAAGAGGGCGGCTCCTCCAAGGGTTTCATGGTTCGCGCCGGCGTCTTCGATGACGTCGATATCGCCATCTGCTGGCATCCGGCAGCCTTTGCCGGCGTCAACAATCCGCTGTCGCTTGCCTGCAACGAGCTAAACTTCCATTTCTCCGGCCGCGCCTCGCACGCTTCGGCCACCCCGCATCTCGGCCGCAGCGCGCTTGACGCCGTCGAGCTGATGAATGTCGGCGTCAACTACATGCGCGAGCATATGCCGTCGAGCGCCCGCATCCATTACGCCGTCACCGATACCGGTGGCTCGGCGCCGAACGTGGTTCAGGCCAAGGCGACCGTCCGTTATCTGGTCCGCGCCCGCAACCTGCCGGAACTTCTATCACTCGTTGCCCGCGTCAAGAAGGTTGCCGAGGGTGCCGCGCTGATGACGGAAACATCGGTGCGCAGCGAAGTGATCAGCGGCGACGCCAATCTGGTTGGCAACGTGCCGCTCGAAGATCTTATGTTTGCCAATCTCCAGCGCCTCGGCCCGCCTGTCTTCGACGATGCCGACCGCGAGACCGCCCGCAAGTTCCAGGCGACGATGAGCCCTGAGGATATCGCCTCGTCCTACGCCCGTTTCGGTCTGAAGCCAAAGAAGGATCAGCCGCTCTGCGAAGAGATCTTCCCGCTCTATGCCGGCGACAGCTCGATCGTCGGTTCCACCGATGTCGGCAGCGTGAGCTGGGTAGTACCAACAGTGCAGATGCGCGGCGCCACCTATGCGATCGGTACGCCCGGTCATTCCTGGCAACTTGTTGCCCAGGGCAAACTTCCGGCTGCCCACAAGGGCACGGAACACGCGGCGAAGGTCATGGCGAGCACCGCCATCGATCTGATCCGCAACCCTGATCTCATCGAGGCGGCCAAGGCGGACCTTAAGGCCCGCCTCGATGGGACGCCGTTCGTCAATCCGATCCCCGACGACGTGCAGCCGCCGCTTCCCGAAAGGTCGGCATGATGAATCAGCCGGGCATCCTAGAGCTCATCAGCTTCGGCCCCGATGGATGGGGCAAGGCGCTGCTTGCAGGCGCGTGGATGACCGTTCTCGTCGCGCTCGCCGGCTATTCGACCGGCGCCGTCATCGGTTCCTTCGGCGCTTGGGCGAAGATATCAGGCGGACGCGGCCTCAGGATCGCTGCCGACACCTACACCACGGTGTTGCGCGGCATTCCCGATCTGCTCGTCATCTACCTCTTCTATTTCGGCGGCAGTGCCGCCGTGACGGCGATCGGCCAGCTCTTCGGGGCCGAAGGCTTTCTCGGGTTTCCGGGCTTCCTCGCCGGCTCGCTCGCCGTTGGCATCACCTCTGGCGCCCAATTCACCGAAGTCTTCCGCGGCGCCTTCAAGGCGGTACATCCCGGTGAGATCGAGGCGGCGATCGCCTGCGGCATGGGCCGCTGGCTGCGTTTCCGCCGCATCATCGCGCCGCTGACCTTGCGCCACGCCCTTCCCGGTCTCGGCAATGTCTGGCAGGTGGTGCTGAAAGAATCCGCCCTCGTCTCGATCACCGGCGTCGCCGAACTCTTGCGCCAGACGCAGATCGCCGCCGGTTCGACCGGCCTGCCCTTCGACTTCTACGTCATTGCCGGTGCAATCTACCTCGTCATTTCCACCGGCTCTGGCCTGTTCCTGAGACGTGCCGAAAAGCACTTCTCGCGCGGCGTGAGGAGAGGCTGATGGACTGGCAATTTCTTTCCGAGACCTTCGTCAACCTGATTTCAGCCATCCCGCTGACGCTCGAACTTGCAGCCACCTCGATCGCACTTGGCGCCGTTCTGGCACTGGCGATCGCGCTCTGCCGCCTGTCCGGCAACAAGGGGCTTGAGTGGTTTGCCCGCGCCTACGTCTTCGTCTTTCGCGGCACGCCGCTGCTCGTCCAGATTTTCCTGCTCTATTACGGTCTCAGCCAGTTTCCAGCCGTCCGCCACAGCATATTCTGGCCGTTCCTGCGCGACCCCTACTGGTGCGCGGTGCTGGCACTGACGATGAATACCGCGGCCTACGCCAGCGAAATCATCCGCGGCGGTCTGCTTTCGGTTCCCTTCGGCCAGATCGAGGCGGCACGCGCCTGCGGGATGCCGCGGCTAATGCAGTTCCGACGCATCGTGCTGCCGCTGGCGATCCGCCAGGCTCTGCCCGGCTACAGCAACGAGATGATCTCGATGGTCAAGGCGACCTCGCTGGCATCGATCATCACGCTGATGGAAGTCACCGGCGTTGCCGCGCGCATCATCTCCGAGAGCTACCGGGCGATCGAGGTCTTCATCGTCGCCGGTGCGATCTATCTGGCGATCAACTTCCTGCTGACGCGCCTCGTCCATCTCGTCGAATACTGGTTGAGCCCGCATCTGCGCCAGCCCGTGCCCTATCATCCGGCAGACGTGTCTGCTCCCGCACTTGAAGGAGAGGCCCGATGACCCCCACCCCTTCCCCGATCGCGCTCAGCGTCAAAAAACTGCACAAGAGCTTCGGCAATGTCGAAGTGCTCAAAGGCATCTCGCTCGACGCGCATGAAGGCGACGTCGTGTCGATCCTCGGCTCGTCAGGCTCTGGAAAATCGACATTCCTGCGCTGCATCAACCTGCTGGAAACGCCGAATTCCGGCGAAGTGACCGTTGCCGGCGAAACAATCCGGATGGTCCCTGACGCCAAGGGCGCAAGCCGCCCGGCCGATCGCAAACAGGTCGATCGCATTCGCTCGCAGCTCGGCATGGTGTTTCAGAGCTTCAATCTCTGGTCCCACAAGACCGTGCTGGAGAATGTCATCGAGGCGCCGGTTCACGTGCAGAGGCGCAATCGCGCCGAATGCATCGAGGAGGCCGAGGCACTGCTTGCCAAGGTCGGCATTGCCGAGAAGCGCAATTTCTATCCGGCCCACCTTTCGGGTGGTCAGCAGCAGCGTGCGGCGATCGCCCGGGCGCTGGCGATGCGTCCGAAAGTGATGTTGTTCGATGAGCCGACATCGGCGCTCGATCCTGAACTGGTCGGCGAAGTTCTCCGCGTCATGCGCGCGCTCGCCGAAGAAGGCCGCACCATGCTGGTCGTAACCCACGAGATGAGCTTCGCCCGCGACGTCTCAAGCCGCGTCGTCTTCCTGCATCAGGGACTCGTCGAAGAAGACGGCAAGCCGCAGGACGTTTTTGCCAATTCACGCTCGGAACGCTTCAAGCAGTTCATCAGCAAGTAATTTCTCAGCCCAAACCAAGAAAAGGGGAGCTACAATGACAATTCTTTCGCGGGTTTTGACTGCGGCCGCCGCGACGGCCGTTCTCGCCACGGCAGGCATCGCCCATGCCGACGACAAGAAGTGGACGACGGTGACGATCGCCACCGAAGGTTCGTTCAAGCCTTACAATTTCACCAAGCCTGATGGCACGCTCGACGGCTACGAGATCGAGCTCACCAAGTATCTTTGCGCCCACATGAAGGTCGAGTGCAAGGTCGTCGTCCAGAACTTCGACGGCATGATCCCGGCACTCAACGCCGGCAAGTTCGACGCCATCATCTCCGGCATGTCGGCGACCGCCAAGCGCGAGGAAGTGATCGCTTTCAGCGATTCCTACGGCTCGACCGGTCAGGCCTTTGCCACCTCGAAGCAGAGCGATCTGGCAAACCTGCCGGAAAAGGGCCAGGTCTTCTCGCTCGCCAGCGATGAGTCCGGCGCCGCCGCCGAAATCGACAAGATCAAGCCTGCGCTGCAGGGCAAGACGATCGGCGTCCAGACAGCCTCCACCGCTGCCGCCTTCGTCGACAAGTACCTCAAGGGCGTCGTCGAAGTCCGCGAATACAAGACCACCGAAGAGCACGATCTCGACCTCAAGGCCGGTCGCGTCGATCTGGTCATGGCTTCGATGGCCTACCTGACGACCGCTTCGCAGAAGCCGGGCAACGAAGACATGACGACGACGGGTCCGCGCTTCCAGGGCGGCTTCCTCGGCCGTGGCAGCTCGGTTGGCCTGCGCAAGGACGACGCCGCACTGAAGGCGATGTTCAACGACGCGATCGCCGCCGCCAAGGCTGACGGCACCATCAAGACGCTGTCGGAAAAGTGGTTCGGCTTCGACGTCACACCGAAGTGAGCCTCTGATCACGGTCATTCTTGAAGCCCGGCGGACAATAGCTCGCCGGGCTTTTCGTTTTCCACCCACAAGCTGTAGTGACTTATACAGCAGCTCATACTATAAGGCTTCAGCGACTCATGAAGGAGGATCGTCCGATGAGAAATTTCGGCACATTTCAACGCTGAGCAGCGGTGCCGATCTGGCGCGTCTGCTTGACCCGCTTCCCATCCAACGATCCTGACAAATATTGCCCCGGAGGGCATTCATGTTTCGTCGCTTCTTTTCCTATTATGGCCGCTACAAGCGGTTGTTCTTCCTCGACTTCGGCTGCGCCGTTCTGGCAGGCCTGCTGGAGCTCGGCTTTCCGCTGGCCGTCAAGCTCTTCGTCGACGAGCTGCTGCCCGGCCGCGACTGGGGACTGATTGCTGCCGTCGCCGCGGCACTGCTCGCCATCTACGCGATCAACACGGCTCTATCGGCCGTGGTCAACTATTGGGGCCATGCGCTCGGCATCTCGATCGAGTCGGATATGCGCCGCCAGGCTTTCGATCACATCCAGAAGCTGTCGTTCCGCTATTTCGACAACAACAAGACCGGCCACCTGATCACCCACGTCACCAAGGACCTCGAAGAGGTCGGCGAGGTCGCGCATCACGGCCCCGAGGACGTGTTCATCGCCATCATGACCTTCATCGGCGCCTTCCTGCTGATGTTCTCGGTCCACTGGAAGCTGGCGCTGATCACCACCGCGATCGTGCCGTTCATGACCTGGCTCGTCAGCCGTTACGGCGCCAAGATGACGGTGACCTGGCGCAATCTGTTCCGCAAGGTCGGTGACTTCAACACCCGCGTCCAGGAAAGCGTCGGCGGTATCCGCGTCGTCAAGGCGTTCGGCAATGAAGGCTACGAAAGCGAGCTCTTTGCCCGCAACAACGAAGGCTACAAGGAAACCAAGCTCAACGCCTATGCCTACATGACCGCAAGCATCGCGCTCAGCTATTTCAGCACGCGCCTGGTGCAGCTGATCATCATGGTGGCCGGCACCTGGTATGTCGTGTCAGGCGAGCTGACCTATGGCGGCTTCGTCGGCTTCCTGCTGTTGGTCAATGTCTTCTTCCACCCGATCGACAAGATCACCTCGGTGCTGGAGATGTATCCGAAGGGCATTGCCGGCTTTAAGCGCTTCATTTCGCTGATCGACACCGAGCCGGATCTCGCCGACCGGCCGAATGCAATGACGGTCAACTCGTTGCGGGGCGACATCGTCTATAACGACGTCTCCTTCGGCTATTCGGACGACGGCAAGGTCTTCGAGCATCTGAACCTGAAGATATCGGCAGGCGAGACCGTCGCTTTTGTCGGCCCCTCGGGTGCGGGAAAGACCACCATCTGCTCGCTGTTGCCGCGCTTCTACGATGTCACGTCGGGCGCCATCACCATCGATGGCATTGATATCCGCGACATGACGCAGGCGTCGCTGCGCAGCCAGATCGGCATCGTCCAGCAGGATGTGTTCCTGTTCGGCTCGACCATCCGCGAGAATATCGCTTACGGCCGTCTTGGCGCGTCCGATGCCGAGATCATGGAGGCCTTGCGCCGCTCGTCGCTGGATGAATTCGTACGCTCCCTACCGTCAGGGCTGGACACGCCGACCGGCGAGCGGGGTGTGAAGCTCTCGGGTGGCCAGAAGCAGCGTTTGGCGATCGCCCGCATCTTCCTGAAGAACCCGCCGATCCTGATCCTTGACGAGGCCACGTCGGCGCTCGACACGGCGACCGAGTATCAGATCCAGCAGGCGCTTTCGGAACTTTCGGAGGGACGCACGACGCTCGTCGTCGCCCACCGTCTGGCCACGATCCGCAATGCCGACCGCATCGTGGTGATGGGGCGCGATGGCATCGACGAGGAAGGCACCCACAAGGAGCTTCTCTCCCGCAACGGTGCCTATGCCCGCCTGCACGACGCCCAGTTCGGCGCCGTCGCCTGAGAAAATGCCCGGCGCGCTTCAGGCCATCTGCTGCCTGAAGCGCGCCGGTGGCACTCCACGCCTTGCCTTGAATGCCTTGCCGAAGGCCGCCTCGGAGTCATAGCCGACCTCCACTGCGATATCGGCGACCGTCCGGCGCGTGCGGATCAAGAGGTCGCTGGCAAGCGTCATACGGAGGTCGGTCAGAAAGCCCGCCACGGTCATTCCCGACGTTTCCTTGAACTGTCTGGCATAAGTGGCGCGTGACATGGCGCTGAGCGACGCCAGCCGCTCGATCGTCCAATCTTCCGCCGGGTTCGCGATCACAGCCTTCAGCGCGCGCGAGAAGCGCGGATTGGCAATCAGCGCCACGAGACCGGCGGTGCCGAGCGCTGCATTGTTTAGCGCCCGCAGCGCCATCGCCAGCAGTGCGAGGCAGATTGCCGTGGCAACCGTCAACGCACCGGCTTCCTGATGCATCGCCTCGTCACGCAGGATTCCGACCAGCAGCTTCAGGGTCTCCTGCGACTGCGCTCCGGCCAGCGAAGCATGAAAGACATCAGGCAGGGTGTCGAGCAGCAGCGATGACAAACCCGCTGCCGCATCGAAATGCCCGCAGAGCAGATCGACATCGGGCGGTCCATCGCCATTCGCCCGCACCGGAAGCATACCGTCATGTGAGACCCTGACGGGCGATGGCCGGGCACCGGTGTCGCGGCCGACAATCAGATGCGCCTCGCCGCGCGGTAGCAGGAGGAAATCTCCTGCCACCATTTCGAAGGTTCGCCGATCAGGTAGCCGCAGACGGCAGCTACCGGAAAGGACGACATGAAACGGGATCACGCCGCGACCGGCCGGTTCGTGGTCGATCGCGAAAGAGCCCTCAAGACGGCAGCGAATGTCCAGGCTGGTGCGCAGCCCGGCAAGGTCGATAAGGCGGCTGAGGATATCCATGAGACGATCACGCTAGAATTTGACTTTCTCAAACATTCATCGGATCGCCTGAAAAGTCCATATTCCATCCCAACAGACAGCGACGGCGCTGCTGAAGATGATGGAAAGGCAAGACCATGTTGAACTGGAAAGAATACCGCAGCCAGCTGATCGCCCGGATCGGCGAATTCGGCAAGACCGTGCCTGAGACGGTGAAGGGTTACCAGACCCTCTCGACGGCCGGGCAGAAGACCAATTATCTTGACGCCAAGCAGCGCGAACTGATCGCGCTCGCCGTTGCGGTGACGGTGCGTTGTGACGGCTGTATTGCCGTCCACACGACGGAAGCCCTGAAGCAGGGTGCGACCAAGGAGGAAATCTCCGAGGCGCTCGGTGTTGCGGTGGCTATCAATGCCGGCGCCGCCATGGTCTATTCGGCCCGCGTCCTCGACGCCGCCGAGGCGATCGCCGGTTAAGTACATTCTGCGACGCGGAAGGCGCGCGCCTTCCGCTCCCCTGTTGAAGCGAGGTCATGGCAATGCAAGCTGCAGACATGCCGGCAAGGGCCGGTTTCCAGATGCCGCGTGTCCCGGCATCCTTCTTCGGCATGGTTCTCGGCATTGCCGGGCTCGGCAACAGTTGGCGGGCGGCGGCCTCGGTCTGGGGCTTGCCCGCCGCGCCGGGCGAGATCCTCAGCCTGCTGGCAGTGGCCGTCTGGCTCGTCGTCAGCGTCCTCTACGGCCTGAAATGGCTGAATGCCCGGAGCGAGGCACTGGCCGAGCTGGAGCATGCCGTTCAATGCTGCTTCGTCGGCCTCGCCGGTGTCGCCACCATGCTGGCTGGCCTCGCTCTCTTGCCCTATTCGCGGGCAGCGACCGAACTCCTCTTCGGTGTCGGCGTCGTCTTCACCTTCGCCTTCGCCCTGTGGCGGACCGGAGGATTGTGGCAGGGCGGCCGTGATGTGACCGCCACGACACCCGTCCTTTATCTGCCGACGGTCGCCGGCTCCTTCGTCTCCGCCATCGTTCTCGGTGCACTCGGACACCATGAGCTCGGCCAGCTTGCCTTCGGCGCCGGCTTCTTCGCCTGGCTGGCGATCGACTCGGTGTTGCTGCATCGCCTGCTGACGGCGCCGGAACTCGCCGTGCAACTGCGCCCGACACTGGGTATCCAGCTCGCCCCTCCGGCGGTCGGCAGTGTCGCCTATCTCAGTGTCAACGGCGGGACGCCCGACATGCTGGTTCATGCGATGCTCGGCTACGCCATCCTGGAGGCGGCTATCCTGCTGCGTCTCCTGCCCTGGATCATGGAGCAGCCCTTCGCTGGTTCCTACTGGGCCTTCACCTTCGGTGCGACCGCCCTTGCCACCGCCACGATCCGCGTTGCCAGCCATAGCGACGACGCGGCGCTCCAAGGTCTGGCCGTGGTAATCTTCATCGCTGTCAATGCCGTGGTCGGCCTGATCGCGATCGGCACGCTCTGGCTGATTGCCCGCGGCAAGCTTCTGCCCGCCACACAGCCAAAGACCAGCTGAAACAGCGAACTGTCGCAGATCTGCGACAGTTCCCCTGAGACATGGAACAGGCTGCTTCCTTAAGCAGAATTGCAATGAGACGGCATTTGCCCCAGACTGCTGTCTACGTTCCGTGGGAGGAGCAGATGCACGAAACCACAGCGCATGCCGACCATGTCTACACGTGGGCGCAGCAGAACTCTGCTGCAGCCAGCTCCCCGATCGTTGCCTCCTGGCGCCGCTGCATGGACAAGCATCAGCTGACTCCGGAAGAGAAGCGCACCCCCTTGCGCTTGACCGAGCAGGAATTCCGGCTTGCCCGCGAACAATCCGAACAACTGATCCGCGACGCGAGCGATGAGCTCGACCGGCTGTTCCTGACGGTCGGCAAGGCAGGCTGCTGCCTGCTTCTGACCTGCCGCGAAGGGGTGGCACTGGAGCGCCGCGGCGCCAGTGCCGACGACAAGGAGTTCAACGACCTCGGCCTCTGGACCGGCTCGGTCTGGACAGAAGCGAGCGTCGGTACGAACGGCATCGGCACGGCGCTGGCCGACGAGCGCTCCGTCTCGATCTTTCGCGACCAGCACTTCCTCTCTTCGAACATCAAGCTCAGCTGCACGACCGCGCCGATCCGCGACCATCGCGGCCAGCTGGCCGCCGCTCTCGACATCTCCACCTGCCGCGACGACGTCAACGAGATGACCCTGTCGATCCTGGCGCAGGCGGTGCGTGACGCGGCGATGCGTATCGAGCTCAATATCTTCCGCAGCGCCTTTGCAGGCTCCCGTTTCCTGATGGTGCCTTCAGGCTCCAATTCCGCTGCCGCCCTGCTTGCCGTCGACCGTCACGATCTGGTGCTTGGCGCCACGCGTGCCGCCCGGCTGGCGCTGAAACTCGACGACCGCCGGATCGCCGCCGGCATCCCCGCGGCCGATGCCCTGCAGGAAAGCCGCCCGGCCGACGGCGAGGAGGCGCTGATGGACGCGGAGCGCGCTGCGCTGATGCGGGCGCTGACACGCACCAACGGCAATGTCTCGCAGGCCGCTGCCAATCTTGGCATGAGCCGCGCCACGCTTCACCGCAAGATGAAGCGGCTCAACCTGCACTGAGCTCTCAAGCCTGTCGCAGCGCTGCGACAGTGTGCAGTGCGGCATTGCCCCGGGCGGGTATTTCGAAAGCCAAAAGACGCGCAGATTTCCTCCACTGGTTCGTTCCCGAACCTGGCATCATCAAGGGAGGATGACATGCTGCATCAGAAGATCGTCGAATCTCCGTTCAAGCTGAAATACGGCAACTATATCGGTGGCGAGTGGCGCGAACCGATCGGCGGGAAATATTTCGACAACATCACGCCCGTCACCGGCGGCAAGCTCTGCGAAATCCCCCGCTCCGACGAAAAGGACATCAACGCGGCGATCGACGCGGCCCATGCCGCCAAGGACAAGTGGGGCAGAACGGCGCCTGCCGAGCGCTCCAATATCCTGATGAAGATCGCCCAGCGCATGGAAGACAAGCTGGAGCTTCTGGCACAGGCCGAAACCTGGGACAACGGCAAGCCGATCCGCGAAACCATGGCCGCCGATATTCCGCTGGCAATCGACCACTTCCGCTATTTCGCATCCTGCATTCGCGCCCAGGAAGGCTCGATCGGCGAGATCGACAACGACACCGTCGCCTATCATTTCCATGAACCGCTCGGCGTCGTTGGCCAGATCATTCCCTGGAACTTCCCGATCCTGATGGCCGCATGGAAGCTTGCTCCGGCGCTCGCCGCCGGCAACTGCGTCGTCATCAAGCCGGCCGAACAGACGCCCGCATCGCTGCTCGTCTGGGCGGAAATCATCGGCGATCTTCTGCCCCCCGGCGTCCTCAACATCGTCAACGGTTTCGGTCTCGAAGCCGGCAAGCCGCTCGCCACCAGCCCGCGCATTGCCAAGATCGCCTTTACCGGCGAAACCTCTACGGGCAGGCTGATCATGCAATATGCCAGCCAGAACCTCATTCCGGTGACGCTTGAGCTCGGCGGCAAGTCGCCCAACATCTTCTTCGCCGATGTGATGGCCGAGGATGACGACTTCCTCGACAAGGCGCTCGAAGGCTTTGCAATGTTTGCGCTGAACCAGGGCGAGGTCTGCACCTGCCCGAGCCGCGCGCTCATCCAGGAATCCGTCTATGACCGTTTCATGGAAAAGGCCGTCAAGCGCGTCGAAGCGATCAAGCAGGGCAACCCGTTGGACAGCGCGACGATGATCGGCGCTCAGGCATCGAGCGAGCAGCTGGAAAAGATCCTCGCCTACCTCGATATCGGCCGCCAGGAAGGCGCCGAGGTTCTGACCGGCGGCGCCCGCAACGATCTCGGTGGCGAGCTTGCGAGCGGCTACTACGTCAAGCCGACGATCTTCAAGGGCCACAACAAGATGCGCATCTTCCAGGAGGAAATCTTCGGGCCGGTGGTCTCGGTGACGACCTTCAAGGATGAGAAGGAAGCGCTGGAGATCGCCAACGACACGCTCTATGGCCTCGGCGCCGGCGTCTGGACCCGCGACGGCAACCGCGCCTACCGCTTCGGCCGTGAAATCCAGGCCGGCCGCGTCTGGACGAATTGCTACCACGCCTACCCGGCGCATGCGGCCTTCGGCGGCTACAAGCAATCCGGTATCGGCCGCGAGACCCACAAGATGATGCTCGATCACTATCAGCAGACCAAGAACATGCTGGTGAGCTACAGCCCGAAGTCGCTTGGGTTCTTCTGAGAGTAGCGTTTGGAGGGAGAGTCCCCTCCCCAACCCCTCCCCACAAGGGGGAGGGGCTTACCTTGAGGCACCCGCTCGTTCTTCGGCAACATCAATGCGGATGAGACGGTGTTGCGGACAGGAAGGGCGCAACAGACTAGCCCCTCCCCCTTGTGGGGAGGGGTTGGGGAGGGGTTTCCTCTCCTCAACCACGGGAGGAACCAAATGGAAGAAACAATCGAAGGCGAGCCTCGCGTGCTGGCCACAGACGCAGCTCTCGAACTGATCGGTGAAATCCGTGCCGATCATCCGAATATCCTGTTCCACCAATCCGGCGGCTGTTGCGACGGCTCGTCGCCGATGTGCTACCCCGCAAGCGAATTCATGATCGGCGACAACGACGTCAAGCTCGGCGAGATCGGCGGCGTGCCGGTCTATATCAGCGCCAGCCAGTTCGAAGCGTGGAAACACACGCAACTGATCATCGACGTTGTACCCGGACGCGGGGGCATGTTCTCGCTGGACAATGGACGCGAGAAACGCTTCCTCACCCGCTCGCGCATTTTCGGCGGCGGCGAGGCTTGCGCTATCGCCGATATCGGCAAACGCGCTATTTGAACGACAGATCGAGCGCCCTGCCCTCGAACAAGCGGTCACGCGACCCTTCGAGGTGGGTCTGCATCAGGTTCCGCGCATCGTCGGCGCGCCCCTCGGCGACAGCCCTGTAGATTTCGTTGTGCTCTTCGTAGACCTGCTCGAGACCCTGGCGCGGGCCGAGCAGCGACAGGCCGTGCAGATGCATGCCGACCGCGATATGCGGCTTCAGCGCATCGAGCGAGGCAGTGTAATAGTGATTGTTTGCCGCCTCGGCGACGCAGCGGTGGAAGACGAAATCCGCATCGCTGCGATGCAGCTGGTGGCTCGTCGCTTCGCGCAGATCCGACAGCGCCGAGGCGATCTTCTGGATCGCCGGCTCATCGCGCCGCTTGGCCGCGAAATAGGCCGCCGCAGGCTCGATCGTCAGGCGGAATTCATAGCAGCGCTGGATATCGGCGATCGTCTTGACCGGCGAGTAGGCAAGCTGCGTCGTCGGCGAGCCGTGGGCGCTGACAAAGGTGCCGGCGCCTTGGCGCGCATAAACGGTGCCCTGCTCGCGCAGCTTCGCCAGCGCATCGCGAACGATCGGGCGCGAGACGCCGAGCATCGAGGCGAGTTCATGTTCGCCAGGCAGGCGCGAATCCGGCGGATAGTTGCCGGCGCGGATGCGCTCGAGGATCTGGTCGAAGACGCGATCGACGAGCTTCACGGCCTTGCCGCGTTCCGGCTTTGCTGCCGGACCGTTCCCCGCATTCAGCGATGCGCCATTTGCTTCATCCACGCCCATTCTCCCCGTCGGTCTCATGCTCAAGCCGCCTGATTCCGTGGAACCAGTCTTAGCAGACTCTCGGAATTGCCGAAGCCCCCGGATTTCACCGCACACCGGAAATGCCGTCCATCAGCAGCCGCAACGTCGAACCACGGCACGCCAGCCTCGATCTCGCCCTTCGGCATCAATGTGCGGATGCCGAGTTCGCGAAAGACCGCAAGCGCCGTGTCGCCGCCGCCGACCATCAGCATGTCGGGCTTGGTGTCGTCGATGACGGCCTTGACGCCGCCGGCGAAACGCCGGGCGACGGCAGCGCCGTCTCCCGAGATTTCGCCACTGCAGCGGAGCAGCACGGGAAGGGCAAGGCCCTCGCCGCATTCGACGGTGCCCATCGGCGCATCGATTGCGGCGCRCAGCGTGCCGGAGGCTTCCAGCCGGTTCATCTGTGCCGAGGTGATCGGGTCACGCGAACCAAAGGCAAAGAGCGTGCGGCGCGATGCCTCGAACGGCAGTGGCTGGCCACCGCTCCGGCCAAGCTTTCGGGCAAGCGCCGAGCCGAGGCCGCGTGCACCGACCCCCAGGACCAAAGCCCAATCGTTGGCGAGAACGATATCGTCGAGATCATAATCGCTTTCGGCGTCGGCAACCGAGACGTCCAGTTCGCGTCCGGCGAAGAGATCGGCAACCGGGATCGGCTTTTCGACGCCGCGGCCGACGACAAAGCCGCGATAGGTGGTCCGGTCCTGATCGGGAATGGCAGGAGCGACAACGATCCTGGCAAGGCCGAGCGCGTCCGCAAGAGCTGCGGACTCCGCAGCGACATTGCCCTTCAGCCGAGAGTCGATCTTTTTCATCACGATACCGGGTTGCCTGGCGCTCAGCGCCTTGGCAGCTAGCCGGACACGTCCGGCCGCCTCGTCCGCGGACAAAGCCCGCGACGCCGTGTTGATGACCACAACATCCGTTCCGGCGGCAAGCGCCTCATCGGCGGTCTCGACATCGATTGCCACCGCCACCGAAAGCCCGGCGTCCACGAAGGGCGTGCCGGTATCCAGCGCGCCCGTCAGGTCGTCGGCAATGATGGCAGCTTTCAACGTCATGCAGTCTGTCCCGTGTTGACGGCGTGGCAGGCGACCAGATGGCCTGGTTTGGCTTCCTTCCATTCCGGAATGACTTTCGAACAGACGTCCATCGCCACTGGGCAGCGCGTGTGGAAACGGCAGCCAGACGGCGGGTTGAGCGGGCTCGGAACATCACCCTGCAGGATCTGCCGCTGACGGGTGCGTTCATGCTCCGGATCGGTTTCCGGAACCGCGGAAAGCAGCGCCTTGGTATAGGGATGGAGCGGGTTGTCGAACAGCTCCTCGCGGCTCGCGAGCTCGGCCAGACGGCCGAGATACATGACGCCGACGCGGGTGCTGATGTGGCGCACGACGGCAAGGTCGTGGGCGATGAAGAGGTAGGTCAGTCCGTATTTGTCCTGCAGGTCGAGAAGCAGGTTGATGATCTGCGCCTGGATCGACACGTCGAGCGCCGAAATTGCCTCGTCGCAGACGATGAATTTCGGCTGGCAGGCGAGAGCGCGGGCAATGACGACGCGCTGGCGCTGGCCGCCGGACAGTTCGTGCGGGTAGCGCTGGGCAAAGCGGGTCGGCAGGCCGACATCGGTCAGCAGCGCGGCGATCCTGTCCTTCAGCTCAGCTTTGGTGCAGAGCTTGTGGAAGAGGATCGGTTCGCCGATCGCCTCGCCGATGGTCATGCGCGGGTTGAGCGTCGAATACGGGTCCTGGAAGACGATCTGCAGGTCGCGGCGGAAGGGCCGCATCTGCTTTTCGTCGAGCGTCGCCAGATCCTGGCCCTTATAGACCACGCGGCCCGAAGTCGCCTTGTAGAGGTTGAGAATGGTGAAACCGGTCGTGGACTTGCCGCAGCCGGACTCTCCAACGAGGCTCAGCGTCTCACCTTCCATGATGTCGAGGTTGACATTGTCGAGCGCATAAACCGTCGCCGAGCGGTCGCCGAAGGCGCCGAGCTTGACGTGGAAATGCTTGACGAGGTTTTCGACCTTCAGAAGCGGTTGAGCACCCATCACGCAGCCTCCTGCATTTTCTGGACGACGAAGCATGCGGCGCGGTGATTTCCGGCACCGGCGACGGGCTCGAGCTTCGGCACCCGCTCGTGGCAGATGGCTTCCGCCAGCGGACAGCGCGGCGCAAACGGGCAGCCCTTGGGGCGGCGGCCGGGCTCCGGTGGCGTTCCACCGATCGAGGAAAGCCGACTCGTCGGCGCGTCCGAGAGCTTCGGGATCGAGGCCAAAAGGCCGCGCGTATACGGATGGCTCGGACGGGCATAGAGCTCGTCGACAGGCGCGTCTTCGACAACGGTGCCGGCATAAAGCACGGCAACGCGATCGACCAGACCGGCGATCAGCGCCAGATCGTGGGTGATCCAGACGACAGACATGCCGAGCTTGGCGCGCAGATCCTTCACCAGATCGACGATCTGGGCCTGGATGGTGACGTCGAGCGCCGTCGTCGGCTCGTCGGCGATCAGGAGCTTCGGATTGCAGGCCAACCCGATGGCGATCATCACGCGCTGGCGCATGCCGCCCGAAAGCTCGTGCGGATAGGCCATCAGCCGCTCTTCCGGGCCGGGAATGCCGACGAGCCGCAGCAGTTCGATGGCGCGGGTACGTGCCTCCGCCTTGCTCATCTTGCGATGATAGATCAGCGGCTCGCATATTTGCGCTCCAACACGCATGACCGGGTTCAGCGAGGTCATCGGATCCTGGAAGACGAAGCCGATATCGCCGCCGCGCACCTTGCGCAGTTCGGAATTCGACATCTTCTGCAAGTCGCGGCCATCGAAGGCGGCGCTGCCCTTGGTGACCTTGATCTTGTTCGGCAGCAATCGCATGAGCGAGAGCATCGTCAGGCTCTTGCCGCAACCGGATTCGCCGACGACGCCGAGCGTCTCGCCCTTGTTGACATAGAGATCGATGCCATCGACGACGACGGCGGGGCCGTTGCGGCCATCGATCTCGACGGTGAGATCGCGGACGTCGAGAAGGCGTTCTGATGTCTTCGTGTTCATCACTTGTTGCCCCGCGGGTTGAGCGCGTCGTTGAGACCGTCGCCGAGGAAGCTGAAGGCAACCGAGGCAAGGCCGAGCACGGCCGCCGGAGCGGCAAGAAGATGCGGATAATGCTGCCAGACGCGCAGACCATCCGAGATCATGTTGCCCCAGCTGGGGGTCGGCGGGTTGACGCCGACGCCGAGGAACGAGAACGCGCTTTCCAGAACCATCGCGGTGCCGAGACCAGCGCTGACCGAGACGATCAGCGGACCGAGCGCGTTCGGGATCACGTAGCGCTTGATGATGACCCAGTTGGAAAGACCGAGTGCCTGTGCGGCGGTAATATAGGGCCGGCTGCGGATCGACAGCACCTGGGCGCGGACGAGGCGTGCATAGGGCGGCCAGGAAATCAACGCCATCGAACCGAAGACCAGCAGGAAGTCGACCCAGATCGTCTGGCGATAGAAGGGATTGAGGGTCGCCTGATACTGCGCCTCCATCCAGTTGGTGATCGGCGACTTCAGCGATGCGTTGATGACGACGACGAGCAGCAGGTTGGGTACCGACATGGTGACATCAGTCAGCCACATGATGACGCGGTCGAACGGATTGCCGAAGAAGCCCGCGACCGCGCCGAGCGTCAGGCCAATCAGCACGGCGATGAAGGTGACGACCACGGCGACGAGAAACGCCGTACGCGTGCCGAAGACGACGCGGCTGAAGACATCGCGACCGAGATCATCGGTTCCGAACAGATGCGCCATGGACGGGGCGGCGTTACGCGCCTGCAGATCCTGGCTGAGGTAGTCGTAAGGCGTCAGATAGGGACCGAAGATCGCGGCGAATGCCAGGATCAGGACGACAGCCAGGCCGAAAACAGCAAGCTTGTTGCGCTTCAGGCGGAACCAGGCGTCACGCCACAGGCTGACCGGCGGTTCATCGGCAGTTTCGATTGTCGAGAGAGGGATGGCGGACATGGTCAGCGGCTCCTTCTTGCGTCGTTGGCACGCGGATCAAGCATCGGATAGAGCACATCGACAAGCAGGTTCGAGACCATGACGAGGAAGGATCCGATCAGCGTGATCGCGAGGATGACGGGGTAGTCCGAGTTGGTCAGCGCCTGCACGGTCAGGCGTCCAAGGCCGGGCAGACCGAAGACCAGCTCGACGAAGATCGCGCCGTTGACGATGGTGATCATGATGAGGCCGAGCTGGGTGACGACGGGCGTCAGGACGGGCCGCAGAATATGCTTCAGCGCCACGACCAGTTCAGGAACGCCCTTGGCGCGGGCGGTGCGGACGAAATCTTCCGACAGCACCTCGATGACGGCGGCGCGTGTCTGGCGCACGATCAGCGCGATCGGCTGGAAGGACAAGACGATCAGCGGCAGGATGATGCGCACGTCGAAGACGCCGCCCCAGCCATAGGGCACCTTGATCATCGGCAGGAGCACGATGAGGCCGACCATCAGCAGCGGACCGGCGACATAGGCCGGGATCGCCCAGAGGAACAGCGCCGAGCCGATGATCGTGTAGTCGATGCGGGAATTCTGGTTCAGCGCGGCGATCATCCCGAGCGGGATCGCAACAACCGCCGTCAGGATGATGGAACAGAGCGCCAGCTTGAAGGACACAGGCGCGGCAGCCGAGACCATGGCCCAGACCGAACGGCCTGAGGTCAGCGAATTGCCGAACTGGCCATGCAGCAGGTTCCAGATGTAATAGCCGAACTGCTCGATGAAGGGCTTGTTGAGGCCAGCACTTTCGCGGATGGCTTCGATGCGCTCCGGATTATAGGCGACGTCGCCTGGCGCACGAAGAAAGATCAGCTTGATCGGATCGCCGGCGCCGTAGAATGCCATCGCATAGACGGCAAGCATGACGACGAGAACCGACGGAATCCAGATGGCAAATCGCGTTAACACGTAGCGAAGCAAGGCCACCTCCCACCTGTTGTCAGGAACGTTCTCCGCAAACTGACGCGGACCGCACCTTTTCTTGAAACTTGCGCGAAGACCCTGAGGCCTTCGCGCGGTTGCTTGGGGGCTGGAGAGACCGGCTTTGCCGTCTCAATCAGCCAACCGATACGTCCCAGGGAGCGACGACCTGCCAGTCGAGGTTCTTCTCCATGCCCTTGACGTCCTTGGTTGCCCAGCGGGACATGGCCTGAGAATACCACGGAATGAACGCCCAATCGTCACGGAATGCCTTCTGGGCATCCTGGGCGAGCTTGATGCGATCAGGATCGTCAGCAGCCTTGGTGGCCGCTTCTGCGAGAGCCGCATCCACCTTGTCGTTCTTGTAACCGCCGAGCTTGTTCTGGGCGTTGGACGACGTGGAGGCGATGCAGCCCGAGAGATAGGACACGGCATCCGGAACGCGGGTGCCGACGTCGTCGCGGAAGATCTGGACCGAGTTCTGGTCCGGACCGGCATAGGAGTCCTGCTGCGGCTTCATATCGACGGCGGTGATGCCGAGGTTCTGGCGCCACTGCTCAGCAATGAACTGGGCAGCTGCCTGAATGGCCGGAGCCGAGATGCCGACGAACATGATCTTCGGCAGGCGATCGGGACCGCCGTAGCTGGATTCGGCGAGCAGCTTCTTGGCGCCCTCAGGATCGTAGGGATAGGGCTCGAAGCCGGAATTGTCGGCACCCGGGACCGAGTTCAGGATCTGATCGGCCTTCTTGTGCGGGCCATCCGGATAGGATGCCTTGAAGAGACCGTCGCGGTCGATCGCCATGATCAGCGCCTGGCGAACCTTCGGATCGTCCATCGGCGCGCGCTTGACGTTGAACCAGAAGTGCTGGCTGGTCGGGATGATCGGGCCGGCGGAGAATTCCGGGCCGAGGTCCTGGATGATGGTCGAGGTGACCAGCTCGGTATGGGCATTGTATTCGCCCGACTTGATGAGCTGCGTTGCCGTGACGTTGTCTTCGATCGAGGCGATCTCGATGCGGGCAAGCTTCGGCTTGGTGCCGAAGAAGTTCTCGTTCGGCTCGAAGGTCAGCGTGCCAGCGTCGATATCGAGCGCGGTCAGCTTGAACGGGCCGGAATAGACGGCGCTGTTGTCGGGCTTGTACCAGTCAGCCACTTCCTCGCCATCGCTGCCCTTGGACTGCGAAGCCTTGGTGATCGGGATGATGTGGTTGGCAAGGCGCATGAAGAAGATCGGGTCGGCTTCCGTCAGCGTGACGACGACGGTACCTTCGTCAGGCGTGGCAACGCCCGAGATCTCGGTGGCCGAACCGCCGGCGACGTCCTTGTAACCGTCAACCTTGCCCATGACCTGATCGGCGCGCTGGCTCTTGGTGTTCGGGCGGGAAGCGACTTCCCAGGAGCCCTTGACGTCGGCCGCGGTGATCTTGCTGCCGTCGGAGAACACAGCCTTCGGATCGATCTTGAAGGTCCAGACCTTCTTGTCCGGGGATTCCCAGCTGGTGAAGACGTAGGGATTGAGCTTGCCTTCGGCGTCGAAATACATCGGCGAGGCCCACCAGAATGAATTCCAGCGGAACGTACGGCCACCGCCGCGCAGCGGCGACCAGTCCTGATCGAAGGCCGGATTGATGGCCTTCAGCACCTGGCCGTCGTCAGCCATGACGATGCGGGCGCTCATGCCAAACAGCGTGAAGCCGACGCCGGCGGCGAGACCGAGCTTCAGCGCGTCGCGGCGCGAAACCGTGGAAGCATTCTTGTCATTGCGGTCTGTCATACATTCCTCCCATGGGCAAAACAGCGCGTACTCGAAAACCCTCCCCGAGCCGGACGCCTTACAATGCCCCTGAGATTTGCGCGATAATGTAAATCTGTCAATCCAAATTTGCCGTTTTCAACTTTCAAATCCACGCAAAAAATTTTTATCATTTAATTTCATATAGATAAAATACCAACGTCATTCTGACGCAGCTTGTAAGATTGACAACAACTTATCATTTCGAGGAAAAGTCACGCACGGCAAGTGCCAGGAGCAGCATCACGCTGCAGAGGAGGATGCTTTGAGCAATCACAAGATCACCGGCGTTTTCAGCGCCGCCACCACGCCCTTGAACGCCGACGGCAGCCCCGACGTTGCGCTCTTCACCGAGCATTGCAAGCGCCTGCTTGATGAAGGCTGCCACGGCGTTGCCCTGCTCGGCACGACAGGCGAAGCGAACTCCTTTTCGATTGCCGAGCGCCGGATGCTGCTCGAAGCCGCGCTGAAGGCCGGCATCTCGCCTGACAAGCTCCTTCCGGGCACCGGCGTTGCCGCCATTCCCGAAACGATCGAGCTGACAAAGCATGCGCTTTCGCTTGGCGTCACCAACGTCGTGATGCTGCCGCCCTTCTACTACAAGGGCGTGACCGACGACGGTCTCTTCAACGCCTATTCGGCGATTTTCGAAGGCATCAACGACAGCCGCCTGCAGGTGATCCTTTATCACATCCCGCAGGTCTCCGGCATTCCGCTGTCCGTTCCGCTGATCGGCCGCCTGATCGAGGCTTTCCCTGACACGGTCGTCGGCATCAAGGAATCTGCAGGCGATTTCAACAACATGCAGGCGATCATCGCCGCCTATCCGGATTTTTCGGTTCTCTGCGGCGCCGATCCGCTGCTGCTGCCGCTCCTCAAGGCCGGCGGCGCCGGCTGCATCACGGCGACCTCCAACCTCGTCGCCGACTCGCTGCGCGCCGTTTACGATCACGTCCATGACGAAGCGCAGGCAGACAAGGTCGAGAAGGCCCAGGCCCGCATCAATGCCTACCGTACGCTCTCCAACTCCTACGTCCAGATCCCGACGATCAAGGCGATGGTCGGCCTGAAGACCGGCAATGCCGCCTGGAAGCGCACCCGCCCGCCGCTCGTCGCCCTCAGCGACGCCGACTATGCCGCCCTTTCCGAAGGTTACGCGCAGCTGCCGTGAGGAGGATGTCATGRGCTTTACCGCGCTGCCGCCGGAAGCCGTTCCGGCGCTGATGAACGGGAAAATCGGCCCCAATCCGGCGCAGCCCGGCCGGGCCGACGCCTACCTGCCGTCACCCTGCATCCAGAACCATGCCGCCAACCTGGCCTTTCTGGCCGATGGCACGCTGACCTGCGTCTGGTTCGGCGGAACGATGGAGGGAATGGGCGACATTTCCGTTTACATGTCGCGCCTCGCGCCGGGGTCGGATCAATGGTCGGAAGCCGAAAAGCTCTCCGACGATCCGGCAAAATCCGAGCAGAATCCGCTGATTTTCAAGGCCCCCGACGGAAACGTCTGGCTGCTTTACACGTCACAGACATCTGGTGACCAGGATGGGTCAATTGTAAAGTGCCGCATCTCCGAAGATGGTTGCAAGACGTTCGGATCCGTCCGTGTTCTCTGCGATCTGCCCGGCACCTTCGTTCGCCAGCCTGTCATCGTCAACTCCGCGGGAACCTGGCTTCTGCCGGCATTCCGCTGTGTGAGCCTGCCCGGCCAGCGCTGGAGCGGCGATGCAGACACGGCAGGCGTTCTCGTATCGCGCGATCAGGGCGAGAGCTGGACGATGATCGACGTGCCCGACAGCCTCGGCGCCGTCCACATGAACATCATTCCGCTCAACGGAAGTAAAATGGTCGCTTTCTTCCGCAACCGTTTTTCCGAACATGTTCTCTCCTCGGAATCGGATGACAATGGCGAGAGCTGGTCGGCGCCGAAGCCGGTCAACCTGCCGAACAACAACTCGTCGATCCAGGCAACCAAGCTGGCGGACGGGCGGATTGCGATGGTTTACAACCACAGCAATGCCGAGACATCGGATGCGCGCCGCGAGTCGCTCTACGACGAGATCGAAAGCGATAAGGGCGAGGCGAAAGCCACAGAAAGCGCAGCAGAAACAAGGCGAAAGGCCGTGTGGGGTGTTCCGCGCGCACCGCTCAGCCTGGCAATCTCCACCAATAGCGGCAAGAGCTTCGATAGCCATATCGATCTCGATACCGGCGACGGCTATTGCCTCAGCAACAACTCTAAGGACTCGCTCAACCGCGAATTCTCCTATCCGTCGATCACCGAGGGGCCGGATGGAGCATTGCACATCGCCTACACCTATTATCGCCGGGCGATCAAATATGTTCGCCTGCCAAGCGATGTAGCCGTATGAAGGATCAAGTCGGCCGATTCCGCGCGCTTTGACGCGGGATCGACTCGTCTATTTACAAGTGATTTCGCAGCTGCCGGGCATAGCTTGGATTTGCGACATCACAGTTGACGGCACAAGATGAAAGCCATCAACATCCTGATTTATAGGCTATTTTCTCGATTTTATCGGATGCGCTTCAGAACGTTTCCGCAAAACTGCTGAAAAACCATCGCCTCGCTTATTGCCAGAAACGTGAAGTTGATATAACAACTTTACATCAATAACGGCTTTGGCCGCATTTATGGAGGAGCCGTGTTCATGGTCAGTCTGGATTCGCCCATCACGGTTGTCAGGCCTGAAGTCATCGAGTTTGGCGTCGGCACCGCCGACAAGCTCGGCAAGTGGGCGGAAAGCAAGGGCTATACGCGCACGCTCGTCATCTCCGATGCGTTCAACGCGTCGCGTGTCGATGTGTTGGAACTGCCGGGCCACGTCTCCGTGTTCGCCGATGTCACTCCCGAGCCCGACATTGCCAATCTCGACAAGGTGCTGGCCGCCGCGAATGCGGCCAATGCCGAGCTGATCGTCGGTTTCGGCGGTGGCAGCGCCATGGATCTTGCCAAGCTCGCCGCCGTTCTCGCCGGTTCGCCGCAAACGCTGCGCGAGGTCGTCGGCCCCCACAAAGTGACCGGCCCGCGCAAGGTGGCGCTGGCGCAGGTTCCGACGACATCCGGAACCGGCAGCGAGGCTGGCACCCGCGCCCTCGTCACCGATCCCGCGACGCAGGTGAAGCTTGCCGTCGAAAGCCTTTACATGCTGGCCGATATCGCGGTCATCGATCCCGGTCTGACCTTTACCGTTCCCGCCCGCACGACGGCTGCAACGGGTGTCGATGCCATGGCTCATTGCGTTGAGGCCTTCACCAATCGCAAGGCCCATCCGATGATCGATATTTATGCGATAGAAGGCGCCCGCCTCGTCGGCAAGTATCTTGCCCGCGCCGTCAAGGATGGTGCCGATGCCGAAGCGCGTGCCGGTCTGTCGCTTGCCTCGCTCTATGGCGGCTTCTGCCTCGGTCCGGTCAATACCGCCGGTGGGCATGCACTGGCCTATCCGCTCGGCACCCGCTGGCATGTGGCGCATGGCGCCGCCAACGCGCTGATCTTCCCGCATGTGCTGGCCTTCAACACGCCTTCCGTTCCGGAAAAGACCCGCGCCGTGATGGCCGCCCTCGGCCACCAGACATCCGATGACGTCAGCTCGGTCTTCGATGCGGCCTATGCCTTCTGCGCCGATCTCGGCATCGAGATGAAGCTCTCGGGCCTTGGCGTTCCCTCCGATGATCTCGATGCCATGGCGGACGATGCCTTTGCGATCCGCCGCCTGCTCGACAATAATCCCCGCGAACTCGCGCGTGACGATATCCGCGCCATCTACCAGGCTGCTTTTTAAGGGAATTTGACGATGACGAAGAATGCAAAAGTGGCGGTAACGCTCGGTGATCCCGCTGGTGTTGGCCCTGAAGTGATCGTCAAGGCGCTGGCGGCAATGCCGGCTGGCGAGCGTAAGGATTTCGTCATCGTCGGCAATACGGAAGCGCTCGTTCGCGCCGACCGCGCCACCGGCACCAGCCTGCGCTTCGGCCCCACTGCCTCGGAAGACGGCTCGACGATCGCCGTCGACGAAGTGGAGCTTGGCGCGCCACTGCCTGAAATCGGCAAGGTCAGCCCGGTTGCAGGCGATGCCTCGGTGAAATACATCAGCCGCGCCGTCGATCTCGCCATGTCGGGCGAAGCCGACGTCATCGTCACCGCGCCGATCAACAAGGAAGCGATGAATCTTGCCGGTCATCATTTCGATGGCCATACCGGCCTGCTCGCGCATCTGACGGGCTCGAAGAGCTCCTTCATGCTGCTCGCCTCAGAGCGGCTGAACACCATTCACGTCTCCACCCACGTCTCGCTGCGCGGCGCCATCGAGCGCGCCAAGACGGAGCGCGTGCTGGCGACGATCCAGGCTGGCCATAATCACTTCATGCGTCTCGGGATGAAGCCGCGGATCGCCGTCGCCGGCATCAATCCGCACTGCGGCGAAAACGGCCTCTTCGGCACCGAGGACAGCGAATTCCTGGCCCCAGCGGTCGAGCTGGCGCAGGCCAAGGGCATCGATGTCGTTGGCCCGATCTCGGCCGATACCGTATTCGCCCGCGCCTATAACGGCGCTTTCGATCTGGTCATCGCCCAGTATCACGATCAGGGCCATATCCCGATCAAGCTCGTCGCCTTCGAGACCGCCGTCAACGTATCGCTCGGGCTGCCGATCGACCGCGTCTCGGTCGATCACGGCACGGCCTTCGACATTGCCGGAACCGGCAAGGCCAATCACGTCAACATGCTCTCGGCCATCGCTTATGCCCGGCTGATGGCGCGCTCGCCGCGCAAGGCGGCGTAGCACCCGGCGGCGCAGACTGCGCCGCTTTCCGGGAGGAAATGAGGAGGCAGGCATGCAGAGAACCGTTCTCGTTCTCGGAGGAGAACTTGCGCCCGAAGGGCGCGAAGTCCTGGAGAAGGAAGGCGTCAAGGTCGTCCAGACCAAGCCCTATATCGACCGCGCTACGGTGATTGCCCTGATGAAGGAGCACCAGCCCCAGGGTGCCATCATCCGCCTGCTTGCCGATGTCCTCGGCCCCGAAGAAATGACATCAGGCGGCAACCTCCGCCATATCGCCAAACACGGCGTCGGCACCAACGATATCGACGTCAAGGCGGCCGCCGAGCTCGGCATTCCCGTTTCGATGACGACAGGCAGCAATGGCATTTCTGTCGCCGAGCACGCGCTGGCGCTTATCATGGCGCTGGTGAAGGATTTTTCCCGGCAGGATGCGCTGATCCGCGATGGCACTTGGGACAAGGGCCAGTATCAGGGCCGCGAGCTGCGCGGCCAGCGCCTCGGCATCGTCGGCTTCGGCTTTATCGGCCAGACGCTGGGCAAGATGGCGAAGGCGCTCGGCATGGAAATTTCCGCCTTCGATCCGCATACGCCTGCCGAAGCCTTCGAAGACGTCACCCGCGAGACCGATCTCGACAAACTGCTGGCAAACGCCGACATCGTCAGCCTGCACTGCCCTCTGACGCCTGAGACGCGCGACCTGATCGACTCCAGACGGCTCGGCCTGATGAAGCGCGGCGCTTACCTCGTGAATACGGCGCGCGGCGAAGTCGTCGACGAAGCGGCACTGATTGCGGCGTTGAAAAGCGGCCACCTCGCAGGAGCCGGACTCGATAGTTTTGCCGTCGAGCCGCCGGATAAGGACAACCCGCTTTTCTCGCTGCCGAACACCATCGTCACGCCGCATGTCGCCGGCGTCACGCTCGACGCCAAGCGCGCCATGTCGGTCATCGCGGCCGAACATGTGTTGGCGACCTTGCGCGGCGAGACCCTGCATCCGCGCTTCCTCGCCCGCTGAACACCAACGGAGGCTGACATGGCCGATACGACAGACAAACGCTATCCGGCGGAGGCACTGCGCGCCTTCGCAACGTCGCTGTTCTCGGCGGCTGGTCTTGAGGATGACAAGGCGGACGCCGTCTCGCGATTTCTTGTCGAAGCCGACCTGCTCGGCCATACGACACACGGTCTGGCGCTTGCAGGCTGGTATCTGCAGAGCGTTGCCGACGGTGTGATGACGGTTTCGGGCGCCCCCGATGTCATCTCGGATCGCGGTCCGGCCATTGCTTGGAAGGGCAAGCGCCTGCCCGGCGCCTGGCTGACGTCCGAAGCCGTCAAGCTCGCCAGCAATCGCGCCGCGCAATATGGAACGGCCACCGTGACGATTGCCGACAGCCATCATATCGGCTGCCTCGCCGCCTACCTGACGCTCGCCACAGACCGCGGCTACATGGTCAGCATCGCCAGTTCCAGCCCTTCGGGCGCGCAAGTCGCCCCCTTCGGCGGCACCAAGGGCGTCTATACGCCGAACCCGGTCGCCCACGGCATCCCGACACCCGGCGATCCCATTCTCATCGATATCAGCGCCTCGATCACCACGGTGAACATGGCCCAGCGCCTGGTTCGCGAAGGCAGGCAATACGAGCACGACTGGCTGCTCGACGAGAACGGCAATCCGAGCCGTGACCCACGTGTCATCGAGCGCGGCGGCACGCTTCTTCCAACCGGCGGTCTCGACCACGGCCAGAAGGGGTATGGCATGGCGCTGCATGTCGAAGCCTTTACCCAGGGCCTCGCCGGCTATGGCCGCGTCGATCAGCCGAAGGGCACCAATGCGGCGGTCACCGTTCAGGTCTTCGATCCCGATGCCTTCGGCGGCCGTGACGCCTTCCTGCGCCAGACCGGTTGGCTCGTTGACGCCTGCCACAGCAATCCGCCCCGCCCCGGCGTGGCGCGTGTGCGCCTTCCCGGCGAGAATGGCCTTGCCCGCAAGCGCAAGGCGCTCGAGGACGGCGTCGTGCTGTTTCCGGGCATCATGGACTCACTGAAGCCTCATGCCGAACGGCTGGGTGTTGCGCTACCCGTCTAAAAGGTCAGCTGCACCTTGCAGGCGGCGCTCCTGTCGCCCGCCAGCAGGAAGGCAGCATCTGCCTGCGCAAGCGGCAGGCTGTGGCTGATGATCGGGCGGACATCGATCGCCCGGCTTGAGATCAGCGCGACGGCGGTCGCGAATTCCTCGTGGAACCGCTGCGTTCCGTGGATATGCAGCTCCTTGGCAACGATGGCATTGAGCGGCACCGGAACTTCGCCCGATACACCCACCTGCACGATCGTCCCGCGCGGCTTCACCGTCGCGATCGCGCCGCGGATCGCCGGGGCTGCCGCGGAGCATTCGAAGACGAGATCGAAATAGCCCTTGCCGGCCTCGAATTCCGCGAGTGCCCCGGCGCCCTGGGAGACATTGACCGCACGCGTTGCACCCATCGCCACAGCACGCTCCAGCGCGGCATCCGCAAGGTCGGTGACGACGATCTCCGCCGCGCCATGATGTTTGACAACGGCAACCATCAAGGAGCCGATCGGCCCGGCGCCGGTGACCAGAACCCGCTTGCCCCTGATCTCTCCCGCCCGCGAGGCGGCATGCAGGCAGACAGACAAGGGTTCGCTGCAGGCAGCCTCCGCCGCACTTGTTTCCGGCCCGGCTTCGAAGCACTGCTTGGCGGGAACCACCAGCCACTCGCGGAACATCCCCTGCTCGTGCGGCAGCCGCATGGCACTGCCCATGAAGCGCATTTCCAGGCAATGGATCGGCATGCCCTTCTGGCAATATTCGCAATGGCCGCAGGGTTGGCTCGGATTGACCGCGACGAGCGTACCCGCCTTCAGGGGAACACCCTCGCCCGCCTTTTCGACAATCCCCGCCGCTTCATGTCCCGGAATGATCGGCTCGCGAACCCTGACGGGGCCGAAGCCACCGTCCTGATAATAATGCAAGTCGGAGCCGCAGATACCTGCGGCCGCCATCTTCAGCAAAACCTCTCCCGGTCCGGGTTCAAGAACCTCAGCCGCCTCGATCCTCAAGTCACCCTTGGCATAAAGCCGTGCCAGACGCGTCTGCATTCCCATCCTCCTAGCGCAACAGGCCAAGCTGCTGCGGCAGCCAGAGAGATATAGACGGCACAAAGGTGATCAAGATCAATGCGACGAAGAGCGGCACCAGCCATGGCAGAATGGCGATCGTCGTCCGCTCCACCGAGAGCTTGGCCACGCGCGAGAGCACGAACAGCACCATGCCGAGCGGCGGATGCAGCAGCCCGATCATCAAGTTCAACGTCATGATCAGGCCAAACTGCACCGGATCGATCCCGAACTTGGCAACAATCGGCAGCAGGATCGGCACCAGAATGGTGATCGCCGCGATCGTATCGAGGAAGCAGCCGACGAAGAGCATCAGCAAGTTGACCAGGATCAGGAACACCCACTTGTTGTCGGTGATCGACAGGATCGCGTCCGACAGCAGCTGCGCCGCCTGACTGACGGTCAGAAGCCAGGCGAAGACCGAGGCGGCCGTGACGATGAAGAGCACCGAAGCCGTGGTCTCGATCGTATCGAAGCTTGCCTTCGCCAGTGTCGAGAATGTCATCGTCCGGTAGCGCACCAGGCCGAGGAAAAGCGACCAGAGAACGGCCGCGACGGCCGCTTCTGTCGGCGTGAACCAGCCCATCGTCATGCCGCCGATCAGGATGACGGGGGTCATCAGCGCCATGACGGCGGAGAAGCCGAAATACCAGTCGAGCCCGAGCAGCGTCGAGAGCGCGATACCGGCAGCGGCATTCATCGATAGTCCGGCAAGCATCATCAGATAGATCGACAGCGGCACCAAGAGAACCACGACGATTTCCATACCGGCCGAAAGCAGCTGTTTGACGTCGAACGGCGCGTCCGAACCCCAGCGTTTGACATAGGCGAAACCGGCAACGGTGACCATCATCAGCAGCGTCATGACGATGCCCGGCAGAATGCCGGCCATGAACAGCGCGCCGATAGAAACATTCGCCATCATGCCGTAGATGACGAAGGGAAGCGACGGCGGGAAGATCGGGCCGAGCGTCGCCGAGGCGGCTGTGACGCCGACAGCAGCTTCAACCGGGTAGCCGTGGTCCTTCATCGCCTTGATCTCGATGGTGCCGATACCGGCGGCATCGGCGAGAGCAGTGCCGGACATGCCGGAAAAGATCACCGAACCGATGATATTGACCTGCGCCAAACCGCCCTTCATCCAGCCGACGAGGGCCACCGCGAAGGAATAAATGCGGCCGGTCACGCCTGCCGAGTTCATCAGATTGCCGGCGAGGATGAAGAAGGGCACGGCGAGCAGCGGGAAACTTTCGACGCCGGCGATCATCCGCTGCGCCACGATGATATCGGGCGCAACACCGTAGAGAACAATGTAAAGCACCGAGGCGACGGCCATCGCGATAGCAACGGGCACGCCGATCAGCATCAGCACCAGAAAAGAGCCAAGAAGCAGCAGCATTGGATCAACCCTCGACGGTCTGGAATTCTTCGGGGCGCTCGAGAACCGAGTAGCCGCGGCGCATGTTGGCGATGAAGACGATCACCGCACGGATCAGCATCAGCACGAAGGCGACGAGCACGCTGTAGAAGACGATGTTGCGGGGCAGATCGATGGTGACCATCTGCTCGTCGGCGACAACGTCCACATAGCGCCACATCAGGTGGCAGGCGTAAGCGAAGAAGCCGATGCGGACGATATCGACGACAGTCGCGAGGACGCGGGCCAGGCGTGCCGGCATATAGTGATAGAAGACGTCCACCTGAATGTGGCGCGAGGTGCGCACGCACATGATCGCGCCAAGGAAAACGACGCCAATCAGGCAGTTGATGGCAATTTCCTCGGTCCAGGCGTAGCTGTCGTTCAGCACATAGCGGGTGAAGAACTGCAGGAAGACACAGCCCGCCATCAGCCAGAAGACGATCAGCGTGATCCAGTCTTCGATGGCATAGTCGGAAATGTTGGCGGTCGGCGCGTGGCCTTCGAATTCCTGACCGATCTCTTCGGCGGTCACCTGCGTGTGAATTTCTTGCGTCATGAGCGGCGTTGATCCCCTGCGGAAAGAATGGACGCGGCGTCCGGAGACGCCGCGCCGCGGGCTTTACTGAATCGCGCGGATCGCTTCCCAATCGGCCTTGTCGTAGCCGAAGTCCTCGAACTTCACCTTGTCCATGACCGTCTTCTCGAAATCGGCCTTGTCGATCTCGGCGACGTTCAGACCCTTCTCCTTGAAGGTAGCGATCAGGCTGTTTTCCTTGCCTTCGATCGTCTTGGTGGTGCGCTCGGCGGCTTCCTGCATGACGTCACCGAAGATCTTCTTGTCTTCGTCCGAAAGGCTCGCCCACAGTGTCTTCGAGACCACCGTGTTGAGGTGGTCGACGATGTGGCCGGTCAGGATGATGTTCTTCTGAACCTCATAGAACTTCTTCGCCTCGATCGTCGTCAGCGGGTTCTCCTGGGCCTCGACCGTGCCGTTCTGGAGCGCCAGATAAACTTCCGCGAATGCGATCGGCGTCGTGTTGGCGCCGCAGGCGCGCGGCATGGCAAGATAGGCCGGCACATCGGGCACGCGGATCTTCAACCCCGCCATGTCGGCGCATTTGGCAATCGGCTTGTTGGAGGTCGTGTGGCGGGTGCCGTAGTAGCTGACGGCGGCAATGTGGTTGCCGGTCTTGTCCTCGTAGCCCTTGGCGAGGCGTTTGAAGACGTCGCTCTTGGTATAGGCGATCAGGTGTTCCGGGCTGCGGAAGATATAGGGGAAATAGGTGACGCCGATCGGCTTGTAGTCGCGGGCGGCGAAGCTTGAGCCGGAGATGATGATATCGACGGTGCCGAGCTTCAGGCCCTGATTGATGTCGGCTTCCTTGCCGAGCTGCGAAGCCGGGAAAACGTCGATCTTGTAGCGGCCATTGGTACGCTTGTTGATCTCGCCGGCGGCCCAGACCGATTCCGTGTGGAAGGGTTCCGAGGTTTCGTAGACATGGGCCCATTTCAGAACCGTCTGCGCATGTGCAATTGCCGTCGATGCCATGATCGCCGCAGCCGTGCAGACGATCGTTGCCAATTTCATTTTCATCGCTCTCTCCTCCTGAGCTCTGTTTAAGTAACTGCAATTCCCTTTTTCGGCCCGGCCTGCTGGCCGCGCCCCTCCTCCCCCGAAAACTCCTCCCCGAAGCTTTCGGAAAATCTCTTCTGCGACATGGTCAGATGTGCGCGCATCGCAGCCTTCGCGCCCGCTGCGTCGCCAGCGGCGATCGCATCGCGAATGACGCGGTGCTCGTCCACCGCAGAGCGCCAGGTGACCGGCCCCTCGAAGTGGCTAGCCAGCTTCTCGAAATAGGGCGTCAGGCGCATGTCGAACATTTCGCCGGTGACCCGGATCAGCGTGGAATTCTGTACGATTGCGGCGATGCCGGTGTGAAACGCACGGTCGGCGGCAAGCACCGCACTGGCATCGTTGACCACGCCGCTCATGCGCTGCAGTGTCTCATCGAGACGCTCGATATCCTCGGGCTTTGCAGTCCTGGCGGCCTCTTCGGCAATGGCGCATTCGATGATCGCGCGTGCCTGCAGCAGCTCGAAGGGTCCCTCGACCGGCTCCCGCTCGCTACCCGTGCTGCCGACGGCATGCTGGCGCACGACATAGATGCCAGAGCCCATGCGGATGTTGACGAGACCTTCAACCTCAAGAACGATCAGCGCTTCGCGCACCGTCGGCCGCGACACCGAGAGCTGTTCGGCAAGGTCGCGCTCGGCCGGCAACCGGTGCCCGACGGCAAGGTCGCCGCGGATTATCATAAGACGAATCTGATCCGCCACCTGCCTGTAAAGGCGGCGTGACTCCACGGCCGAAAACATGGCTGCCTCCCCCTGACGCGCCTCCTCAAGCGCGCAATCGGTCAAATGGCCTGACCAATTGAATCAGACGTACCATCGGCAAAGTTGTGCGTCAATCCGCCGCATGACGTCAAATAGGCGAGTTCACAGCATAGTCCGCGGCGAGCTTGCGGAAGGATGCCGCGGTTACCGGGTCGATCGTGACGCCTTCGCGCTCCCGGCGCTCCGCCACAGCCCACTCCCGGTCGCCGGGTGCCATGACATTGAAGCCATCGCGCGCCGGCGAATTGCGCAACGTCTCGACATAGCGCGTCATGGCGGCGTCGAAAGTTTCGACGTCGAGAAACGCCGCCGGATTGAGCGCGAGGACGAAGGCGCCAAGTCCGCGTGGCGTCGAGAAATCGGGGCCTGGCATTGGTGCGACGTCGAAACTCAACTTCATCCCCGTGAGCACGGCGCTGAGGATTTCGGAAATGCCGGCGAGCCCGGCGCCCTTGAAGCCGAATTCACCGCCAAGCGGCGCCAGCATATCGGCGATATCGGGGTTTGTCGTATCGTGGCCGCGCTCGTCCGACGCAACACCGGATGGAAGGTCGCGGCCGAGGCTGCGATAGAGCTGGACGCGATTATAAGGAACCGCGCTGGTCGCCATATCGAAAAGCCAGGGATTTTGCCCCCGAACCGGCACGGCGCAGGCGATAGGGTTGGTGCCGTGAAAACGCATCGCGCCGTCGTGAAGACGGACAAAGCTGTCGGAATTGCAGAAGGTAAAACCGATAAAGCCCCGGCTTGCCGCATCCATCGCATAGGCGCCGGCCGGGCCGAAATGCGACGAGTTACGCACCGCGACGGCGCCGATGCCGAACTCGCCCGCCAGACGGGTCGCATGCTCCATGGCGGTATAGGTCGCCAGCGCGCCATGGGCATTGTCGGCGTCCAGCGAGGCGATGGCGCCGAAGGCGCTTGCCAATTTCAGCGCCGGATTGGGATTGAGCCGCCCTTCGGTCAGTCCTTTCACGTAGTGAGCCAGCAGCCGGACGCCGTGACTGTCGATGCCGTGGCGGGTTCCGTGCATCATCGCTCTCGTGGCGGCCTCTGCCGTCGACTGGCTGGCGCCCGAGGCGGTCAGGACCCGCTCGCAAAATTCCGAGATGGCAGCAAGCGGCGCCAAGATATCAGTGGAAGCTATGTTGCCGGCCATATCGCTCGATCCGCTCCTGAACCCTGTTCAGAAGAACTAAGCGAGCTTCCGCTGCGCGTAAAGCGGCATACGGGTCATGCGAGCGGCTAGACGAGCTGCGCGCGTGCGCCCAGTCTTGCAATCATCGTTCGGAATTCGGCCGTCATTGCCAGCGCTGCGGAGGCAACGGCCGGAGACAGGTGCTCGCTGCGCCGCGCCGCCCGGCCGATCTTCAGCAGGCCTCTAAGTTCTGCACGTTCGCCGGAAAGCTGCGGAAACCGTTCGGCCAGAAGATGCGGCAACGTTTCGGCATCATCCTGAGACGGCTGCGACATATCCTGATCAAGCTGCAGTAAAGAACGAAGCTCCACCTCCAGCTCCGCCGCTGCGCGGGCGATCTGCGCGATCACATCAGACATCATCCTCAACTCCTCCTTGGAAGCAGCGACGATACCGAATCGTTGCCGCTCAACCAGGGCGGGTTATGTGCTCATTTAGGCCGCAGCGATATCCCACTTTTTGGGGATATGCGCCGGTTTCGCACAGGAGAATGCCACGCGGAGTTCAACCTGACGTAACGGGATGCGCAGCACCTTCGGCAAATGCCTCAAGTTCCGGATCGAAATCGATCTCCACGACGTTGTTGAAGACCGCCGTCGCCAGCATGATGCCTGCAAAGGCGACGAGATCGACGAGCACCTTGGCAGGATAGAGCTGCTTGAGCCGCTCCCAGATCGCCGCGGGGATCGCGTTCGAGTCGGCAACGATCGCCGTGCCGAAATCGGCAAGCAGGCGTTCCCTGTCTGAAAGAACCAGCGCATCCGGATCGAAGCCGGCATTGACAAGCGCGCGGCGGAAGAAGGTGATGGCGATCTTCGAGTTGCAGGATTTCGAGATCGCGTGCGAGAAGATCCAGATCTCCCGGTCGCTGACGGCAGGATTGAGCTCGGCGCGCAGGGTGAACCATTCGGCATAGATGCGGTGCGCGGCAGGCGAGTGCAGCAGCGTTCTCTTCATATTGGTCATCCGGCCGCGCACCCGGACTTCCTCGTCATGCGCCTGGCGGATATCGTCGGATGCGGTGTCGTAGTCGATCTGCGGGATGTGGCTCATGGCGTCATTCTCGTTTCTCCGTCGCGACGGAGATAGCAGTCCGGGCTCTCAAACTCCATCGCCGATCTCGGGCAAGTACCTCTTGCTTCGCCTGCGCTATCCCGGGCACAATTGCCGAAGAGGAGATTTACGATGAGCCATGATCACGACCATTCGGGAGATCACACGCACGGCCCGATCGATTGGCGCGCACACGGCGTGAAGGTCATTCCGGGTAATGCGCTCGATCCGAACACGGCCCAGACGCCGGGCATGAACAGGGCGACGGCGATCGACAATGCCCGCGCCGGCGCCGAGAAGATCTGGGCGGGCACCGTGACGATCCATGCCAATGCCAAGACCGGCGCTCATCACCACGGCGATCTCGAAAGCATCATCTACGTCGTCGAGGGCAAGGCCAGAATGCGATGGGGCGAAAACCTGGAATTCGTCGCCGAGGCCGGCCCCGGCGATTTCATCTTCGTCCCGCCCTACGTTCCGCACCAGGAAATCAATGCCAGCCGCGACGAGACGCTGGAATGCGTGCTCGTCCGCTCCGGCCAGGATCCGGTGGTCGTCAATCTCGATATCGAGCCGGTCGAGAAGCCGGAGGAAGTGGCCTGGGTCGATCCGATCCACAAGGCTTAAGAACCGGCGTTAACTGGTTTTGCAATCTCGATTTTCCTGGGCTCTTGCCGGTTAGCGATCGCTCTATAGTTATGGCGATATTCATGGGCAGTTTCCCGATGGAAACGCGGGTCGGACAAGATGCATCAAGCCAGCATACACGGTCATTCCTTCCTGAAGAGAGGAAGCGAGGCCGCTGAGATCATTGCAAACTTCGACTGGTCGGCAACCTCGCTTGGGCCGATCAGCGGATGGTCGCCGACGCTGAGAAGCGTTTGCAGCCTGATCCTGAACTCCCCCGTGCCGATCGTGACGCTCTGGAACGAAGACGGCGTGATGATCTACAACGACGCCTATTCCGATTTCGCCGGCCGCCGTCATCCTAATCTCTTCGGCTCGAAGGTTCGCGAGGGCTGGCCTGAAGTCGCCGACTTCAACGACCATGTGATGAAGGTCGTGCTGGCTGGCGGGACGCTTGTCTATGAAGATCAGGAGCTGATGCTCTATCGCCGTGGCACCAGCGAGCCGGAGCGGCTGTGGACCAAGCTCGATTATTCGCCGATCTGCGACGAGACCGGAAAACCGGTCGCGGTCATGGCGATCGTCGTCGAGACAACGGCCAAGGTGAAGGCGGAACGTCAGCTCAGGGCCGAAAAGGCGCGGCTGCAGAAAATGTTCGAACAGGCGCCCGGCTTCGTGGCGACGATGAGCGGCGCGGATCACAGGTTCGAAATCGCCAATGCGGCGTATCAGCAGCTTGTCGGCCATCGCAACGTGATCGGCAAGACGATCCGCGAAGCGCTGCCCGAGGTCGAGGAGCAGGGGTTTGTGGCCCTGCTCGATCAGGTGCGCCGCACCGGCATCCCCTATATCGGCAGCGAACAGCTGGTGAAGCTGCAGCAACGGCCGGATGCCGAACTGATCGACCGCTACCTGGATTTCATCTACCAGCCGCTGACCGGCGATGACGGCGAAATCGGCGGCATTTTCGTCCAAGGCTACGATGTCACCGAGCGCAAGGAAGCCGAGGACGCTGCGCGCGAAAGTGAATCGCGCTTCAGGCTGGTCGCCGAAAATGCCCCGGTCATGCTCTGGATGAGCGACGAGGCGATGCACTGCCTTTATCTCAACGCCTCGATGCGGCAGTTCTGGGGTGTGGCGGAGCGCGATATCTCGACATTCGACTGGAACGCCACGATCCATCCCGACGATGTCCCGCCGCTGATGGACCAGGTGACAAAGGCCGTCGCCAGGCGCGAGGCCTTTGCGGTCGAGGCGCGCTATCGCAACGACGAAGGCGAGTACCGCCTCTTGCACACCGACGCCCGGCCCCGCTTCGGCGTTCGCGGCGAGTTCCTCGGCATGATCGGCGTCAACAGCGATATCACCGACGCACGGCACGAGGAGGCGCGCCGCATCGCTCTGATCGATCTCGCAGACTGCATCCGCCAAACGACCGAACCGACTGAAATTGCTTATGCCGCAGCCGAAATCCTCGGCCGGGCCATGCACGTCACCCGGGCCGGTTACGGGATCATCGATCCGGTTGCCGAAACGGTGACGATCGAGCGGGACTGGAACGTTGCCGGCAATCGGAGCATTGCAGGCACGCTGCATTTTCGCGAATACGGCACCTATATCGACGACCTCAAGCGCAACGAGACGGTGGTCTTTGCCGATGTCGACGAGGATCCGCGCACGGCTGCGACCTCCCATGCGCTGAAGGCGATCGGTGTCCATTCCGCCGTCACGGTTCCCTTGAGCGAGAATGGCCAGATTGCTGCCGTTCTCTTCCTCAACAACGCGGTGCCCCGCGAATGGCCGCAGGTCGAGCTCGATTTCATCCGTGATTTTGCCGAGCGCACCCGCACTGCCGTCGAACGCCGCCGCGCTGAAGAGGCGCTGCAGGAATTTGCCGCATCGCTGGAGAGGAAAGTCGCGGAACGCAGCGCTGAACTCGACCGCGTCTGGCGCAACGCGGGCGACATTCTCGTCGTCATGCGGCCCGATGGCGAAGTGCGGGCGATCAATCCGGCATGGTCCGGGCTGCTCGGCCACCGCCGGAAGGAAGTGGCGGGTCACCGCATGTGTGAGTTTCTGGTGACCGGTGACGCAACGGTCTTCGACACCGCCCTGAAGCAGGCCGTTTCCGGCGGCGAGCTGCAGGGTGTCGAGCTGCGGTTCAACCACAAGCAAGGCGGCCAACGCACTGTTTCCTGGCGGTTTTCCTTCGAGCAGGAGATGGTCTATGCCTATGGGCGGGACGTCACGGCCGAGAAAGAACAGGCCGCGGCACTACAGGAAGCCGAAGAGCTGATCCGGCAAACGCAGAAGATGGAAGCGATCGGCCAGCTGACCGGTGGCGTTGCGCATGATTTCAACAACTTGCTACAGGTTGTTGCCGGTAATCTCTATCTTCTGAGCAAGGATGTCGTCGGCAACGAGCGCGCGCAGAGGCGCATCGATCACGCGCTTGCCGGCGTCAATCGTGGCTCGAAACTTGCGAGCCAGCTACTCGCCTTCGGTCGGCGCCAGCCGCTTGAGCCGAAGGTCGTCAATGTCGGGCGCTTCGTCGCCAATATGGGCGAGATGCTGCGGCGGACCATCGGCGAAGCCATCGAGATCGAGACGATCCGCGCCGGAGGATTGTGGAACACCTTCGTCGATCCGGTGCAGATCGAAAACGCCATCCTCAATCTGGCGATCAATGCCCGCGATGCGATGGATGGAAGCGGCAAGCTGACGATCGAGGTCGGCAACGCCTTTATCGACGACGACTACGCGCGCCGGCATGCCGATGTCAGCGCCGGGCAATATGTGATGCTGGCGGTCAGCGACACCGGGTCCGGCATGCCGCCCGAGGTCATCGGCAAGGTGTTCGAACCGTTCTTTTCGACCAAGCCTGTCGGCAAGGGAACCGGACTCGGCCTTTCGATGGTCTACGGCTTCGTCAAGCAATCCGGCGGCCACGTGAAGATCTATTCGGAGATCGGACAAGGCACCACCGTTCGTCTCTATCTGCCGCGCACTCTGGAAGAAGAGGATCTGCTGACCGAAGGCGACCATGGCCCGGCGACCGGCGGCCAGGAGACCATCCTTGTTGCCGAGGACGACGAGGAAGTTCGTGCCACCGTTGTCGAGATGCTTGCCGATCTCGGCTACAGCATCCTGAAGGCCAAGGACGCAGCCAGCGCACTGACGGTCATCGAAAGCGGCATTCCGATCGATCTGCTGTTCACCGACGTCGTCATGCCCGGACCGCTGAAAAGTGCGGAATTGGCGCGCAAGGCGAAAGAGCGCCTGCCCGATGTCGCCGTGCTGTTCACATCTGGTTATACGGAGAACTCGATCGTCCACGGCGGGCGGCTGGATGCCGGCGTCGATCTCCTGTCCAAGCCCTATAGCCGCGAGGCCCTCGCCCGCAAGATCCGCCACGTTCTGAACAATCAGCGCCAGCGCAATCTGGCGCGCGCCGCGCAGGGCGAACGGCGGAGCGCCGCAGCTGCGGCCCCGGCGGCGTCGTTGCGGATCCTCTATGTCGAGGACGACGATTTCATCCGCATGGATACCGCCGAGATGCTGCAGCAATCCGGGCACCGCGTCAGCGAGGCAGGCAGCGCAGAAGAGGCGCTGGCGAAGCTGTCACCCGACAGTTTCGACCTGTTGCTGACCGATGTCGGCCTGCCCGGCCTCTCGGGCGCCGAGCTGGCGAAGAAGGCGCGCGCCCTCGATCCCCAGCTCCCCGTGATCTTTGCGACAGGCAATACGTCTGTCGCAGGCTTCGAGGCAGATCAAAGCGCGCTTGTTCTTCTCAAGCCCTATAGCCAGGCCGATCTCGCCGCCGCAGTCTTAAGGCAGACGCGCCCGCGTTAGCGGGCGCTATCCTGCCGATCGGCATCAGCCCTTCTGCAGTTTCCAGGTCCGGATTTCGAAGGGCATGATGTCGGCAGCACCTTTCCGCTCCATCGGTTCCTCAAGGATGTTCAACGCGCCGGATGCCTTCCATCCGGAGGGCAGCGACAGCGAAAGCTTGCCGCGGCGCCCGGCCGGTTCGTAGAGGCGCAGCACCAGCCCCTCGCCCTCCTCTGCAGGCTTCAGGCCCGAGAAGGCCACAGGCGTGCCCGTAACGCCGACAGGCGACAGCGTTCCGGTTGCCAGTCCGCTTGCCTCGACCGTCATCAGCGGCTGGTTGAGATCCAGTGCCTCGTCGAGAACGCCGCCCTCATGCCAGGCGCCTTCGTGCGGCATCAGCGCATAGGTGAATTTCTGCGCGCCTTCATCGGCAAGCGGATCGGGATAGACGGGCGCGCGCACGATGCTCATGCCGATGACATTGCCGCGGGCGCTGTGGCCATACTTGGCATTGTTGAGCAGCGCCACGCCGAAGCCCGGCTCGCTGATATCGACGAAGCGGTGGGCGGCGGCTTCGAACATCGCCTGTTCCCAAGAGGTGTTCGTATGGGTCGCGCGCTCGACCACGCCATAAGCGCATTCGAACGTTGCCTGCCGGGCGCTGATGGCGACCGGGTTCAGGGTGCGCAGCATCGTGCGGCGGTCGTGCCAGTCGATCTCGGTCTCGATATCGAGGCGCTTGGCATTGGCCGTCAGAACATAGGTGTTGGTGACGCGCGAATTCCGGTAGCGGTGCACGACGCGGATCGCCGCCCGCGACGGACCGCTCTCGATCAGCTCGATGCTATCAGGCGTATCGAGGCGGATCGCCTTGGCGGTATAGTCGGCATCGACATCCCAGGCATCCCAATTGCGCGGCTTGTCGGCCGGATAGACCCAGAGCTGGTTGGCTGAGCCATCGACCGCCTCACGGCCGCTTGCCTTGTGGATCAGGCTCGTCACCGAGCCATCCGTGCCGATTGTCACGGAGAGATGCTCGTTCTCCAGCACCTGCCTGGCTGCCTTCAGGCCGCTGGCAGGCTTCAGAGCGCTGCGATCGAAAACCGCGACGGAAAGCGGCGCGACGATATCGGCAGACGAAATGGCCGTTCCGTCAGGCAGCGTGGCGTTCAGCGGCCGCGCTGCAAGCGACGGATTGACCACCAGAAGCGCAGATGATGCCGCGCCCCTTGGCAGGACAGAGGCGAGCGCGGTCAGGCCTGCCGCCTGCTCCTGGCGGGCGTTGCCGATCACGCCGTCGAGCTCGTGTTCGGCATCGGCATAGACCTCGCGGATGCTTGACCCCGGCAGGATGTCGTGGAACTCATTCTTCAACACCACGCGCCAATCGCTTTCGAGGCTCCGCGGCTTTTCCGCGCCCAGCATATGGGCGAGCGAGGCAATGGTTTCAGCGGTGATCAGCGCACGCTCGGCCTGGCGATGCTTGCGCTTGACCCCACTCTGCGTCGTCAGTGTGGCGCGGTGGAGTTCGAGATAGATTTCCCCATCCCAGACCGGCAGCTGCTTTTCCGCCGCGGTCTTGTGCGCCTGTTCGTAATAGCCTTTCACCGTGCCCCAGCGGGCCTGCGGGATCGCCGGGAAATCGCGCAGCTGCAGCTCGCGCTCGACCATTTCAGGCGTCACGCCGCCACCGCCATCGCCGTAACCGACGGCCAGAAGCGAGGTCTCGTGCTGGGTCTTTCCGCGGAAATTCTTCCAGGTCGGCACGAAGCAATCCGGCTGCACGAAGCCGTTATAGCCATGCATCGGATTGTCGAATGTATGGGTCAGCACCTGGCTGCCATCGAGGCCCTTCCACCAGAACAGATCGGAGGGAATATGGTTGGTCTCGCTCCAGTTGACCTTGATGGTGAAGAAGCTGTCGATGCCGCCAAGCTTGAGGATCTGCGGCAAGGCGCCCGAAAAACCGAAGCAATCCGGCAGCCAGCAGACGCTGTGGCGGATGCCGAAAGTTTTCTCAAAATAGCGCTGACCATAGAGAACCTGGCGGACCAGGCTTTCGCCTGTCGGCATATTGGTATCGGGCTCGACCCACATGCCGCCGACCGTTTCCCATTTGCCTTCGGCGACCTTGGCCTTGATCCTCTCCAACAGCGCCGGATCATCCTCTTCCATCTGCGCATAATAATGGGCGGTGGACTGATTAAAGCGGAAATCGCCGGAGCGCTCCATCAGCGACAGGGCGGTATTGAAGGTACGGCGCATCTTCCGGCGGGTCTCGTTATACGGCCACAGCCAGGCGAGATCGATATGGGCGTGGCCGGTCAAAAGCAGTTCGCCATTCGGCGGGAAGCGCTTCTGCAGTTCCTTCAGCCTGATCGTCAGCGCATCGAAAGCTGCCTGCGCCGTGGCGCTCTGCTGGTCGTCGAGCCCGGCCGGATCATCCTGCAGCTCAGGCAATTCCCAGATCCTCTGCTGCATGACCGCACCCGACGTGCGGGACACATAGGCAGCCGTATCCGACGGCCAGTCGAGACTGCTGAGCGCCTGTTCGGCCGCTTCGATCATATGCGCGACAGCTTCGTGCCCGTCGAGCACATCGACAGCTTCGGTGATCTGCCGCAGCAGCAGATGCAGCCGGTGAACCGGCTCGTCCAGCCAGATCAGCCGCGCCTTGTTCAGCCGCGGCGCACGGTTGGGCTCGCCGAAGGGGAAACGCGCGACGCTCTCCGTCGAAATGGAAAACTCGCGGCCCCTGACAGGAAACTCCTGATGATAGGGATCGAGCCCGAACGTCTCGGCTTCCTCACCGCCGTAGTTAAGCGTGACCAGACTTTCGCCACCGAGATCGAGCTGCAGGCGGATCTTGTCCAGCGGCCAGTCGGCCGGCGCTTTTGCCGAAGCGGAAAAATGCACCGTGCCCTTGCGATGCGGCCAATCCTGGTGATGGGCGATCGGCTCGCCGTCGAAGGTCCAGCCGTCGATTTCCACGCTCTGCCTGTCGCGCCAATGGGCGAGTTCGGCGGTGCGTGCTTTCAGGCTGTCGAGACGCTGGGCAATGGTGAGAGACATGGCGTGTCCTATCGAATGATGTCGAATGCTCGGGCGGGGAGAGTGGAATGGCGCGGACGAGCCGCCAGCGGCACGGCTCCGTCTCCTCCAACAGATCGCGCGGCCCTCTTAGATTAAGTAACTTTGTTTTCACGTCAAGCGCGAGAAATCAGTTGCGAGACTTTCGGGTGTGATACTGACAAACCCAGCCTAGTTTTGGCCAAAACCGTCTCTCGCTAGCCAAATCAAAAGCTATTTCTGGCCATCGGAAGCCCCCGGGGCGGCGCACCAAGGATCATCCGGGCACTCGGTCCCTCCTGATTTGCGAGAGTGGGTTGACTGGGCCTTGTCAAGTTCGCCGCTCAAGGGGAGACAGTTTTCACACCCAAAGAGAACCGAAGCAATCCGGTGCGGCCGCCTGGAAGTGCATGGCCACTGAAATGGCTCCTACGAGCGCGGTACGCGCCGAGCGAAAGTAACCGACACGGCCATCACGGACCATCGCGCGGCATTCCGTAAGTCCAGCTAAGCATAAAAAGCACGCGGCGATCAAAAGCACCAAACACAGTTCGCGAACAAGTGGCAATGGGTTGCCGTCATTCAGCACCTTCGTGGAAAGGGCCGTTGCTGTGACCGTTACAAACGCCAATTGAAATAAGCCGCTTTCCGTGGTCTGTCTGATGACATAGATATTGAATGCCCCCGTATTTCGTGCGCTTCGCGCCATGTTCTTCACTCCCTGCCTTTAGGTCCATTGTTACCTCGAGGCTCGCCGGCCGAAAGCCCCGGATGCTTTTCGTCGCCGCGTCTACAATTCGGCGTTTCGCGTAAACAGTTCTTTCAGCCCTGTGCGATAAATCGCGGCCGTTTCATTTAGGAGATGGTTGTGCGGCGCCTTGCAATTAAACTTATTACGGTAGGAATTTGGATATGTGGCGGGCTGCTCCCCATTGTCTGCGCATGGGCTGCAGCAGACTATTACTGTGACACCTACTATCGGCGAGAGGTTCAGGCTCAAAAGTTCGAGCAGGCTTTCCAGCCTTCTCCGACCGATTTCGTTGTGGATCGCGGGATCAGTTTCCAAACGCCCTTCGCGATCAGGAATGGTTATCGCGAGAGGCACCAGCCTGCATCACGGGTCCTGATTTCTGGACCGGGAGGCAACGGGGCAGCTGCCGTGCTGGGAGGCTATGTGCTGAGGTCGATTGGATTGCCGCTGCGAGTTCCCGCGCATTCGGTCTGCGCGTCCGCATGCGTTGGAATGATGCTGACTGCAGGAAACTGGACTGTGGATCCTGACGGATTTCTGCTCTTTCATGCTGGCCGCCGATACGTGCCTCCCTACGAAGATTGCCAGCCTTGCACTTTCTTGAAGGAGCATTGGCCATACGGAAACGCTTCGACATCGACGCGCCGAGCCATGCTCGGCTGGGCGAATGAGGTATCTCCAAAGCTCGCGACATTCCTGAATGCGTGCTCGAAGAATCCGTTGGACACATATGAGGGCATAGCGCTTTCGGGCCGACAGATCGAGCTTATCGCATCTGCCAAAAATGACTTCAACTGCGACGACATATCGAATCAGGACGTGCACTGGCTCACGAGCACCGGCCAGGTAGGCAAATTCATTGCTGATGACTGAATCCGTGCCGCGACCCCACCAAACAGCAGCGCTGGAAGCGAAAATGACCAAAAAAGAAGACGCCCTTAAGATTGCCCATGCAGTGGGTGTGCTGTGGGAGCGACACTCGGCTGAAATCACTCAAAAGCGCATTGTTGCCGAGACGCATTGGCAGAACATCACGAGCGGTAAACTCCCACATTGGATGTGGGACGCTTTGATCCAGTCCTTTGCGACAAATGGGGGTGCCCGCCACTGGGAAAACGTCAGCTTCTTGAGGTCTGCGTTCACAACGCGTGGCCATGAGGATCCGTTCTCTTGGCCTGTTGTACTGCTCTATAGCGACAAAGAATTGGTCGACTGGCTTGGCGTCGTTGCAAACCCACACTTCCAGCGATGGGAAGGAAATAGGAGATGGCTTGTAGAGTTCGCTAACGAATATCGCGATGCAGAGAAGCTATCTCGCTTGCAGGACGGGCTTGCGAAAAAAGATCGTGCATCGTGCCTTGCTACACTGAACTCGATCGCGGGGATCAGCGACAAGTACGCGCGAAATTTATTGATGGACGTCGGCCATCCTGAATTTATGGACAACAGTTTGGCTTTGGACTCTCGCATTGGAAAGTTCCTATGGACACTCACTCAGCGAAAGCATGCCTATTCAGCGAAATCTTCAGAAAAATGGACGGAGAGCGAATTGGTATCCATCGCTCACGGCT
Source organism: Rhizobium sp. 10N427 (assembly GCF_056394605.1). Lineage (NCBI taxonomy): Bacteria > Pseudomonadati > Pseudomonadota > Alphaproteobacteria > Hyphomicrobiales > Rhizobiaceae > Rhizobium > Rhizobium sp. 10N427. Next base: position 122,635 of record NZ_JBFTID010000016.1, read on the forward strand.
TGAAGATTTCCGCCTGGGAAATGGACCGATTACTCTTCTGGTTCGCAAAGTCGTCGGTCACCATATTGTAGCTCCGGGGCTGTGACAACGACGGTCGCAGCCTGAAATTCGCAGTGCGGAAGCGGCCAGGTTAGCGAAAGCGCTTCATTGCGGGATGCGTGCAGCTCACAAGACAATCTCGCAGATATAGCTCGCAGAAGGGACGAGCTTGTCTGGCGTCTCCGCGATTAATGATTTCTCAGGGTTGCATGTGTAGACCGTTGCGACCCGCCCAGAGAAATTCCCTTGCCTCGCCAATTTAACTACACAGAACTGAGTAATGGTGTTCGCACCCTGTCTGATCATTCAGTTAAGTGGTGGAATGATCATTTAGGAGTCTACAATTATTCTCCGAAAGACGTTTGCGATCTCCTGACCAGGGGTTTGCCGGGCGACCGCGATAACCTGCTGGAGCGGATCGATACCAGCGCGGACCGAACCTCGCTCGAGATCAAAGGCCTTGACCAACAAGGCGAAATATTCTGGGCAAGTCGGACACTTCTGTTCCGTTCACGTGAACTCAATCTCGACGTCTTGAAAATCCGCGAGGACTATCAATCGCAGGGTTACGGGAAAATCCAACTCAGGAACGCCTACCGTTTTGCTAAGGCCCTGGGCTTTGTCCGTTTGACAATCACAGCAGTAGATGCGGGATCTTATGCGTGGTCCAAAGCGGGTTTCCTAGCTTCTGTTCAATCATGGAAACACGCCTACTGCCGGGGTCGGATTGAAGCGTACATTCAAAGCCGTCGCGTCATTTTGGGCTCGCCGCTGACTTCGGAGCTCTTGGCTTACGCACGCTCCGACGATCCTCGAGCGTTGTGGGCGCTGGCAGTCTACGACGACCTGGTCCCTCTCCTCAAGAATCCAGACATACATGTACCCTTAGGGTTCGCGATCCTGCGCGAAAGCGAATCGTCCTGGTACGGGCGGATAGAACTGGTGGACGGAACGGTCAGGGAGAAACAAATCGCGTTGGTCCGCAATTACATCGGGCTCAATACCGGAGAATAGACCGTCTCGAGTGCTTGTTCGACCTGAGTTCTCTCCAGCTTCATTACGCGAGCAATCTCTTCGGGTGATCGGCCGAACTGTTTCGCCATAAGAACGATGAGCGTCTTCTTTGCATCACTTACGACGCCGCGGCTTTCGAAATCGCTTCGCGCGATATCGAATAGCATGTCTTCAGCGTCTGTACGGTATCTGAGTGCGCTCATTGGAACCTCTACCCGGTGAACATAAGGCGTCAAATGGTCAATGTCACGAAAAACCTTTAAAAACAGCTGATCAGCGGCACCGAACTGGTACTTGCGGAATGCTATGAATCTTCTCGAGCAGAGAGACCATCCTTTGTTTTCAAGCAAACGACAAGGGGCTTGAGGAAACGCCGTAGCACCTACATTGGTCGCACACCTCAAAGGAAATTCCTCGCCCGCACCTTCAGCGTATCGATGTGCAAATCCCTGACTAAGGTATCCCTCGCCTCGGGGACTGGTCGCGGCCGATCTTTTGAGTCCGGGCTTCCGGGCGATCCATGCGCGAATTCATCACCCCGCCCCATTGGGATCTTCACGTCGACGTCGCGGTCAGCGAGAGCCGACAAGTCACCGGAACGATCGAACAGCTGCTGGGCAACGAGATGGACGACGTAGCCTTCCCTTTGAAACTTGCCGTTGATCGCCATCACGATGCCTGCGGACCCAGATCGCAGACATTCCTTCACCATATGGCTTCGCCCATACATCCAATGCACAGGCCCCAACCCACGCGCACACCACTGACAAACCCCTAATCCTGGCCAACGCGGCCTAGGTTCGACCAAAACCAAAGCCAGATCTGGCCATCGCGCGGCTCCCTATGATTTCGTTGGTCGAACCGGAGCGCCGCTGAGGCGTTCTTGGCCCATGATAGAAAACCCATCTGCCACCCTCCGCACGCTTCCCGCTGACTTTTGTGCCATCGTGATTGGCGCCAGCGGCGGCATTGGAGGCGCTCTGTGCGAGCAGTTGAGCCGCGAGCCCGGGCTTGGCGAATTGATCACACTGTCGCGGAGCAACGACGGGTTCGACCTTCTGGACGAGGTGACAGTCGCCGACCAGGCGCGCCGCCTGTCCGGCAAACCTGTCCACCTTCTCGTGTGTGCCACGGGCGCTCTGACTGTGAACGGACATTCGCCAGAGAAGTCGCTTCGTCAGATCGACCCGGAAGTCATGGCCGCCCAATTCAGGATCAACGCCATCGGCCCGGCACTGGTAGCAAAGCATTTCCTGCCACTGCTTGATCGAAAGACCAGAACGATAGCTGTGTTCCTGTCGGCCCGTGTAGGCTCAATCGGCGACAACCGTCTTGGCGGGTGGATCTCATATCGTTCGTCGAAGGCAGCTCTGAACCAGATTGTTCGTACCGCCTCAATCGAACTGGCGCGAACACATCCTCGCGCGGTGGTCGCGGCACTCCACCCCGGCACCGTTCGGACGAACCTGTCGGCTCCCTATTCCGCGGGGCATCGATCGGTCAGCGCGGAGGAAGCGGCCTCTTCGATCTTATAGTCGATGGCCTCCAGACAACGGGCTCATTCATTGCCTATGACGGATCGCACATCGAGTGGTAGGTCGAGTTTGCTTCGCCCTTTGAGTGTAGAGGCAGATTGGTTGCGCTCTTGAAGCCTTCCCTACGGACCTGGGCAATCCGATTCTGAAGGTCCCGGGTTAGAATACCGTCAAACGCACGAACTCAGTTTGCCTTCGAGCAGTTCGCCTTGTTGTGGTGATGATAGGCGGTCCGCCTTGGTTTGCACTGGGACCCTAGGTTTGGTAGTTCTTACGCGTTAGCTTTGCACCTGAGCAAAATGCGCCCGAATCGATCCTTTCGGCTCCGCGGCCGCCCTTAGCTTCTCCAAATGCAAAATTGATTACCTTTGGATTTTTTCGCGGCTCAGTCCGGCCAGACAGTGGAGCCATCCAAACAGGCAAACCCCACGTCCTTCGCTGACGACCATCTGCCGCGGTTGCGCTCGATGTCGGGCGAACAGCTTGTTGATATCCGCAATCCTCAATTGAGGGCTCTGAAGCCTCGATCTACATTGCAGTGGTCATTCACTGATTCGCTTGGTCGCAGAAGCTGTCACTAAGACACCTTGAAACGTCCGCTTGTCCCATTCCGGATGCATCCCAGCGTCCGGAAAATGCCCCGAGGAACAAATAGTGAAACAATCGCCGTAGTAGCCAGACACAATCCATTTTCACAATTCAGCATTCGGTTACGCCTGAGCAGATCGATGTAGAAGGAAACTGTAATGAGTTGGTCACGACAGAAGAGTTTGCAGCGAATCCATTCTTTCAAGGCCTCGGCTCCGGCGGCGTCCATCAGTCTCAGAAACTTCGACCAAGGATTTGTTGTCGCCCGTCACACGGCGAACCAGGCCAAGATAAGACTCGGCGGCAAAAGCGAGCCGCTGATTTTCGACGTGCCGCCAGACGCCGCAATCCTTGTTGACGGCGTCCATGTCTACATACAGATGCTCGACTTCGGCAACGCCATGATCGAGCGCGAACGGGAGACCGAAGCGAGCCACCGCCGCGTGCTCTCGATGCTCCACCTGAACTACGCGGCGTGTGATCAGGTGGCCGAAGAATTCGAAGCCCAGCGAGTCGACTTTCATGGAGCCAGAATGCACGCCGTGATCGTTTCGCCACCCGGCCCCGAGAATGCGAAGGAGCGCGCAGAGCGCGCGCTGGCCTTTGCGGATGCCGCTAAGCGAGCGATCGAAGAAGTCGGACGGACGACCGAGAACGGACGCTACTCGACGCGGATCCGCGTTGGCGTCGATAGTGGGGCGGCGGTTGCGGTGAACAGCGGGACCAAGGACGAGCGAGAGCCACTCTTCTTGGGGGCTCCGGCCAACTATGCCGCAAAGCTGGCAGAAGGCGAGGATGAAGGCATCTTCATGTCGAACAGAGTTCGCGCTGACCTCGGTCTACAGCAGATCGTGTCCCATGATGTCCTCTTCACGGAACGCCACACTGCCGCTTCAATGAGCGCGAGTGGAGGTTCCGCGACAACCCTCACCTATTTGGCCAAGAGGCTTTCAGACGCCGACATCGCGAAGGCGGCATTGAACGCCAAGAATAGATTTGTTCTCGACGTCGGTACGGACGCCAACTTCTCGTTCCATCGACACACTCCGCCATTGAAGGGTATCGACTTCGCAGTGCTGATGCCCTCGAACTCGATCCGGATGGGTCTGATGTCCATCTTCGGCGATATCGACGGGTTCACAAGCTACGTGGATGAGTGCATTGCAAAGGGTAACATCGGCGAGATGGTCTCGAACCTCCATGTGATCCGCAGTGAGTTGGCGGCGACACTTTCCGAAGATTTCAATGGCCGGAAGGTTAGGTTTATCGGCGACTGCATCCACGGATTGATTGCCTCGGGCACAGCCATCGAGACTGATGCCGAAGCATCGGTGGTGTCGGCAGTCAAGGCGGCTGGCGGGATTCGCTCGAGTTTCGAGCTCTGCCAGCAGGAGCTTGACGGCATCGATGGGCTCGGGATCGCCATTGGCCTCGAATACGGCGAGACGCCAATCACGAGGATTGGGATCCGCGGCGATCGAAGCGTCCGATGCTCAGTCAGTCGAGCAGTCTCCAAGTCAGAGGAACTTCAGCGGGATTGCACGGGAGAGCAGACGGCCCTTGGACCAACCGCACTGAGTCATGCACCTGCTGCTGTGCGGCGGCTCTTCGACGACGGCGTAGCGTGGAACCTCGATGCATCCTCTGCCATCGAGCACCTAAGCGCTCCTCCCACCGTAAGGAGTGGCGATGTTAGTGCGACCGCTGCACCCTATAGCTTTGGAGAGCGCTAGTGCCGCTCTCACTCGTCTTGGACGGATGTCCTAGCTGGTTCCTGATCTCTGCCGCCAGTGACGAAGAGATCTTGGGGGCGGCTGACATTGAGATCGAGGGGGCGGCGGACACGATAAGCATCGATCTTCGCATCCGGGACAAGTCGGGGGCTATCGTTGTTCAGGAGCAGGTGCCGGGCACAAAATATCCGAAGACCTGTCACGAGCGCCACCTTCAGTCGGACGAACACTTCTGCCTTGGCATGCGAGCAGGCGACGAAATCGTTTCGAGAGACCATGCTGTCGTCTGGTGGGGGCTGCTGAAGCACTTCCTCAAGCTTCAGCGTGTCGCGCAACGAACCAAGCGTTGGCCTCCGCAGCAGCAGATGTCGCATGGGGATGCCGCGCCGCATCAGATTGCAGCAGTGGCCGCCGCCAAGGAACTTGGCATCGAGGACGCGTACATGCGGATGCTTGAGGGAGATGAAGCGTGGTTCTCCGTCGGCGCCTTTAAGATTAGCGACGGCCGAGGCAGGCTCGCGAACGGATGGCTACCCTGCCCTGTAGGCTGCAAGCGAAACGGCAAACCTTTATCGCGCTCCGCATGCTGCAAACCGGACGCGGTTGCTACTCTCCTGAGCGAGGAGAGAATGCGAAGGAGAAAGGTGGAGGACTTCTATGCCCTCTCCCACGCCCTTGGAGAGGGCTGCTGCGGTACCATGCTCAGTTGTCCGCTACGTGACATGGCAGCCTCAACGGCCGCCAAGTCTATCGCTACTGCCTAGGTGTCCTTTGGCGAAAAACGATCAGCAAGAAGCCTATGAGAAACTGATGTCTGCCAACCACGGCAGGATGATCGATTTCGTCAAGTTCGCCGAAACGAAGAACGCGGCCTTACTCACGTTCTCGTCGGTTTGGATCGGGGCTATCATCAACCTGCTCCGGTCGCCGGACGAACTGCCGTTTGGCTACAAGTATGCGTTCGAAGCCGCTCTTCCGCTTCTCGCCATCGCCGCCGTGATCTGCCTTAAGTCGCTGCTGCCCCGGTTCCTGAACCACGTCTACAAGCGCGAAGATGATGTGGTGAACCTGCTTTACTTTGGCGACATCATCAAAGGCGGGGTCAAGGACTATCCCGAGATGGCGAAGAAGGAATATCTGCCAGCTGACGGAGAGTCGGCGACAGCAACGTACCTCCACGACCTCGGTGTCCAGACCGCGATTCAAGCATCCATTGCCCATCGCAAATTCCGGTTCTTCCATTGGGCTGGGTCGCTCGTCCTTCTCGCCTTTGTGATCATGGCCCTGCCTCCGACGATAGCCTTGGGCGGCTGGGTCGCTGAGCGACTGTTCTCCTAACGAGGTTCTCATGCCTATAGCTGACGATATTAGGAACAACTCGAGAGCAACTTTCGGCGTCGCATGGACCGTTCGCGAGGGGCTGACGGTGCCGGAACCGAAGGACCTCAAACTGTCGAATGATGCGGTCCGCTTTGAGCAAGCAACGATCCTTTACGCTGATCTCGATGGATCAACGGATCTGGTTGGATCGAAGAAATGGCAGTTCTCCGGCGAGGTCTACAAGACGTTCCTCTACGCCGCCTCGCGCCTGATCCGAAACCGTGGAGGCTCAATCGTTTCATACGATGGCGACCGGGTGATGGGAATATTCAACTCATCCACTCAGTGCAATGAAGCGGTTTCGTGCGCACTCGAACTCAACTACGCCGTCAAGATTCTCGTTCAGGCCGAACTGAACAAGCGCTGGACCACGGATTTCAAGATCCGGCACGTTGTAGGCATCGACATTTCGGAAATTCGAGCTGCTCGAACTGGCGTCCGCGGCGACAACGACATCGTGTGGATTGGCAACGCAGCGAACCTGGCCGCCAAACTGACATCATTGCACGCAGACAGACCGACCTACATCACCAAGCGCGTCTACGACCGCCTCAACAATGCTCAGAAGTTCGGCCCGAACGGCGAGAACATGTGGCAGAAGTGGCAGTGGCAGCAACACGGCAACGACGAAATCTGGTCCACGACATATTGGAGAACAATTTAGTGAGCAGGATGCTTGAACGTTTCCAGGGAGATGCGGGCAGAGAAGTACGGGTCGAGTCCTTGATCGCTCAGTCGATTGTCGGAGGTGACCGCAAGCTCGCTGAAGAGCTCGCGGATCAAGCGGAGCTTGTCGAGCTGTCATCCGGTCAGACTTTGATCGAGCAGAACGCTGAAGACAACGACATCTTCTTCATCATTTCCGGTTCCTTCGGCATTCACGTCAATGGGCGTCGGCTGGGTGCTCGCGGCCGCGGCGACCATCTCGGCGAAATGGCTGCCATCGAGCCGACACAGGTGCGGTCTGCCACCGTAATAGCGGAAGAGTCGTCGATCGTGGCCAAGATGACAGCGTCGCAGTTCTCGGAACTCGCCCGGAGGTTCCCGGACATCTACCGCCACATCGCAAAGGGTCTTTCTCGGCGCCTGCTCGAGCGCAACAGGCACGTGGGAGCCTATCGAGAGAAGATTCGTGTCTTCATCATTTCTTCTGCCGAAGCCCTCCATGTTGGCCGAATGGTGCGTAACGCCTTCCAGCACGACACCGACGCCATCATCGCGACCCTCTGGACCGATGATGTCTTCAAGGTCGCAAACTACACCCTCCAGGATCTCGAGGCCCAAATTGACGACTCTGACTTCGCCGTCGCCATCGCGCACGCCGACGATCTCACCGAGAGCCGGGGGAAACCTTGGCCCAGCCCGCGAGACAACGTGATATTCGAGCTCGGTCTCTTCATGGGGAGATTGGGCCGCGAGCGCGCGATCCTGATGGAACCGCGCGAAGAAAAAGTGAAGCTTCCGAGCGATATGAGCGGGATCATGACTATCCCGTATAAGTATGAGGTCGGGAAGGACACGGCAGCGCTTATGGCGCCCGCTTGCGACGCACTACGTCAGCACGTGCTGCGACTGAAGGCCTTCAATGGATGACAGTGGTCCGGCGATGTGCCTACCTTCTTAGGAACTTGCGTTTCGGTAGAGAGACTTGGTCCAATCAAGCAGTCGGTTCCAGCCAAATTTCTTCAAAAACATGGTCCACCGTCGGTTACGAGAGGGTACGTGCCACATTTAGCGCTTATGGGGCCTTACGATCGGAAATCGCGTCATCAGCTTGAGCAAGGCGTCAGTTCGAAATGTTGCAGGATCTGGCGGAGGGACAATTCGTTTCTCAAAGTGTTTGGCAATCACGTATGCTTTGTTTCGCTCGATGCGAACCGTTAGTTCGTCTCGTATGACTCGCAGAAGTTTTAGTCTATCAGCCTTGCCCGTCGGAATTTCAAAACCATCGACATCGATCTCGTTCCAGTCGATTTCCCTGTAGTCGCAAATGGCGCTGGCTGGAAATGGGACGGCACTGATGACCTTGTCGCTCAAAATGGCGCCTCCTCTACTTCTTCCAGCTTGATGGGTCCGGTTACCGGCTGCAATGCCTGCACCCCGCCGATTGACTTTGCACGTCCGTTTTCAGAAACGCTTTACCCCGTCCACAACTTGACGAACGTGCGCGCTCGAAAGTCACAACCCATTAATTTCCTGTGCCTAGTGGATGGATCAAACAAAAACGCAGGCAGCTCAACATGTTCGCTTTCAAAACTCCGCTCGTCCTCGAATCCTTCCCACTCAGCCAATACCCGAACGGCGTCTACCCGTCCGACGAGGATGTCGCCGAATTGGTAGACATAATGGATACGTTCCGGTTCGAGCTGCTGACTGCGACGCCACAAGATATGTACGGCATCTTCTGGATCAACTGCACCTGTGACGCAGTAAAATGGCGTGGCCTCCTAAAAGATGACAGCCGCGCTGGAGCTCGGTCAGTACCGACTGCCTGGATCGACTTCGACGATGTAGGCTGTGGACGCGTCGGCGGCGCCACCCCGGCAGGCTTGCACCAGATAATGTTCGAGCAAGCATTTCACAGCCAGATTGTAATTGAGTATCTGTTCATGGCCCTGCAATGGGAACGCGACCGCGTCAGAAACGGTGAGCGACCCGGCATCCATCTCGAACAAATCAGCAGGTACGTGATCGCGGCCGTGGATTACATCAAAAAGATCTGCAAGTACGGCGAGTTCGACGGTGGTGACGATGAAGAGGACAACGGTGCAGGGACCGCGACCAAATCTAGCAGGGCCGTCAAGCGCGGAACACTACTTCTTCCCGGCCTGTCTCCGATCCACGAAACGCCCCACCACATTTATGCAACTGATGAGGACGTCGCTGCCGCGCATGCGATGATTGCCGATTTGGAGGCAAGCCTATTGGCTGCCCCTGACGACTCCTTCGACATCTATTGGATACATTGCGGTCACGACAAGATTACCTGGGGCGGTATCGAGTCCGGGGTGACGGAAGACAAGGGCCCGCCGCCCCCAAAAGCTTGGATTGACTTCGACGACATGTGCTGCGGCCAGGGTTGGGCTGCAACCCCTCGCGAGTTGCACAGGATGATCTTCAGCGTACCCCATAGTGAGATCATCAAGACGCACCTCTTGTATGCGCAATTATGGGAGAACGACCGCGTAAAGAACGGCGAGCAAGAAGACGTCCATGAACCTTCCATTAGCGATAACGTGATCGCTGCTGTTGATGGCATTGAGGAAAGCTTTCGAATGATCGAGACACTTCGCGAACTTCCAAAATCGACGCCATTGTGACGAGCTCGGGTAGGCAACCGAACACACCCGGATCTGAACTACTAAATACGGGTGTGGCGCCACAAACTCGTTGGGTTTCCATTACCTTGGTTCGAAACCATTCTCAAAGAGCTAAGCCTGCACATCCACTTCTCTCATGACAATCGCCCTGTGTTCAAACAAGGACGCGTTGCTGGCGGCAAGTGATGATGCGAGACGCTTCGTCGAGCCACTTGGGAGATGGTCCATCCGGCAGCCCGGTATGACGCCCGAACGTACGCCACGACGATCGATGAGTCTCTTGAAGCCGACGGGATTGAGCTCTCGAAGAGGGCTCGGCCTCAGCCGCCAATAACGCGATCGAACCTGATGATATCAGCATCATCTCCGAGAAGCTCTGCAGCGATTTCCACGATCTTGCCCTCGTGCGTGAATAGGATCGGCTGGAACGACCGCCCTCCAGACGCTAGAGTCTTCAACCCGCTAGCCTTGCGCTCATCATCGAACGATTGGAATACGTCGTCCGTAATGAAGGGCAATGGCTCATTGCGGCTGCAGAAATCCTCGATGAACGCCAGGCGGAAGGCAAGGTAGAGCTGATCGGCGGAACCTTCGCTCAGGGCCTTCGTAGGAAGCCGCTCGCCATCGGCACGCTCTGCCTTTAGCCTGATGGCATCCTGATCGTCCAATTCCTGAACCAACCGAACGAAGGATCCGTTGGTCAATGTGGAGAAGTACTCGCTCGCCCTCGCAAGCAAGGGGTCGGCCTGTGACTCCCTATAGCGTTCCATCGAAGTCGACAGCAGTTTAGACGCAAGTCTGAGTACAGCCCATTGCCGCGCGAGATTTTGTGTCTCTTGTTCTGCAGAAGCCTTGTCGAAGGCAGCTTGCTCGGCGCTCACTTCGGTCTCGAGCACCTCTCTCGTCGATGTGAGCTCAGCGAGTCTTCCCTTCAGCTTTCCGAACTTGTCGAATTGCTGGGTATCTTCGGCCGTGAGCGTCTCGATCTCCAAATCGGCGGCGACGCGATCGAAATCCCGCAGGTTTGCCCTAATGTCGTCTTCGCTCATGCCCTTGGACTGCAGCGCAAGCCTCCGGCGACTGTCGCCAAGCCTTTCAGCCACACCACGACGCCTTCCGAGACGGCCAAGAAGCTCCTTGCCTTCCAGCTCGATGTTTAGGGACGCCAACTGCGCGACTACATCCTCACTGACCGAGTGGCGCTCGTCTGCTATCTGCTGGAGTTCGTCTTCTATCCGCTCGCGACTTTTGGCGAGGTGCCGATCACGGTCGTCGGCGGACTGTGCGGCAGTCATTCGCTTGTGCAGTATATCGACGGCAAGAAGCGGGGCGACGTTGGAAAGATTGTCGCCAACCGATTTGGAGACGCCCGACAGCTTCTCTTCGAACTGATCGATATTGCGTGTCATGCCGTCAACGCGACGCTGCCTGTTTTGTCTTTCGGCATAGCAGCGAGGGATTTCTTTCCATACTTGGATGGCGGCCTCTGCCATCTCCAAGGTTGGGTTGGTGTCGAGCCCGAACGCGATACAAGTCTCGGCGAACTGCGACTGCCACTTATCCACCTCAGCGGCCAAAGCGGCGAGCTTCCGGTCGCCTTCGGCAATGTTGCTCTCCAGCGTCTCCTGCCGCGCACGGATTATCCGCCTCTCATCCCACGCCTTCGCCAATTCATTCATCTTCGTTTCCACGAGTCTAGCGCTCGACGTTAGCGGCCCAGCGGGCATGACGTTGAGACCAATGGCGCTTGCGATACTCCCAAGTTCAGATGTCACTACGACATTCCGGCTTTGAAGAACGCGAAGCTGGTCTTCCAGCTCCAGCATGGTTTCGCGTCTTTTTGCGATAGCACTGATGCCGCGGATCCACTTGCTCATTTGATCGATATCGAGAGCGGCGACGTTTGCGTGGTCGAAGAGTCGCGAGAACTCGGCTAACGCGCGTTCCTGATCATCCCGTGCTGCATCGAGTTGAGTATCACCGGCACCGATATCCGCATCAAGTCGAGCCAACCTCAGCAGCAGTTCGGAATGACGTGCGGTTCGTTCCGCCTGCGAGAGCGCTCTGTCCGACAGCTCATCTACTTCGTGGACGAGCGCGGGAAGCGCCTCGTTCCAAGGCTTGCCAGATTGCAGATCGATAATTGCAGCGTCGCGAATTGCCCTCGCCTTCTCAATCATGGGACGGGTGATGAGGCTCCGATCATCTTCCAGATCTGAAACGAGCTTTGTCACGTCATCACGCTCTACACGGCGATCTGCTTGCTTTTCCTGTAGCCGTTGCAAGCGGTCGGAAACTGCCGTGAGATTCGGACGGTGTTTTTCCAATTCCACTTCGTCTGGGAGCGGGAGCTTGAGGATGGCTTCAATGTCCTCGACCCGCGGCGCTAGGCGAGTTGTCGCTTCACTAATATCCTGCCGTGCCCTCTCAACCGCAGTCTCGACCTCTTCAAGTCGTTCGACCGATCGGATATCTGGCTGAAGAGCAGTGAGGCGCTCCTGCAGGGGCCCGACGTCTTGAAGCGTTGCGGCACTTTCAGCGCGTTGCGTACGGCTGAGTTCGGAAGCTTGCTCCTCAACGCGCTGCCGCAAGCTGGTCTCCGCGCGTTTGAGCTCGTTTCCATCGCGGATGAGGCTATTGAGAAGACCTATTTGGGCGTCCGAAGGTTGGACCTGTATAAGTGCCTCGACCGAACCGCGGTGGCCTGCTCTTCGACCGAGACCAGAAAGTTCGAGGTCGAGATCCGCGACCTCTCCTCGGACCCTGGAAAAATCGGTCTGCGCTTGAGAGTAGGCCACTTTCTCGGTGAGAAGCTCATGAATCAAATCACGTTGCTTCAAAACATCAGGGTCAAGGTGGAGCGCCTGAAACTCATCTCTAATTCGGTTGGCCGTCTCAATGGAGGCAGCCTCCAGCGTAGCGAGTTCTTGTATCCGCCCCAGCTGACCTTCAAGCTGTAGCTCGATCTCCTTGGGAACTCCGGCGATTTCGTCAAACTCAGCCAGTCCGGCCAACTCTACGTCCACATCGCTCAGAAGCGGGTCAAGGGTTCGCAGCGTCTGCAGAAGGTCAAGACGGGTTTTCGTTCGAAGCCGAGCATCTCCCAGTTCTTCCAGCTGACGCTCAACGTCACGGATCTCATCGGAAAGTCGCTTCCAGTCCGGCGAACGAAGTTCATGAACCTTCTCGGACTGTTTCGCAGCTTCGTGGCGGTCGAGCGCCTGATAAAACGCTCGATCTTTGGATTTCCGCTGCGAGAAAATTGCGTCGGCCTCACCGTCCAAGCTTTTACGAAGTTGATTGAGCCCAGTTAACCCGGAGGCGGCCGAGAACAGCAGACGACCGATCTCGCCATCACCCGTCGCCATCTCCTCTCCGCCAAGGCGGAGCCTGGCGGAGTCCATACCGAATGCCTTTTCGAAGACCGATCGGTTCACACTTCCCAGGAAGGGAAAAAGGATATCGTCGGCTAGCGCATCCTCTTGGTCAGAATTGGAAACCAGCGTTGCCTTGCGGCCTTTGCGGCGCCTGAAATCAATCGCCTCGCCGTCGCGTCTCGTCAGGCTAGCGCCGACCCTCAACATCGATGGCTCGAATTTGTGCAATCCGACGACTTCGTTGTGGAAGCCGAACAGAAGGTCAGACAGTGCGCGGAGCATGGTGGACTTGCCCGCCTCGTTCGGCCCGTAGACGATGTGCAATTTCGCATCCGGTCGAAATGGAATAGACCGGTCCGAAAGTGAGCCGTATTTGAGAAGATCAAGCCGATCGAAACGCATGGTTCAGCTCGCAGTCGTCATTCTTGCCAAAAGCAATTCACGCGCCTCATCCAGTAGTTCCAGATTTGACGCGCCGAGTGGGCTATCGTTGGTGGCAAGTCCCCCAGGCATCTTTGGCAGGATTTCCCTCAAGATCTCTTCGACATGGATCGCGTCATCCTCATGCGCCTCCAGAGCTTTGAAAAACTCGATCCCCGCGGCTGGTTTTCCGGCAACGGACATCGAAGAGGCAAGTCGTAGGACTAGCTTCTCGATCCAGATATCGCCATACGCCCGCTGGCAGGCCGCGAGCACCTCATCCTGCCATTGCCCGCGATCACGCACCAAGTTGTCGTAGAAGGAACAAGTTCCGGAGATTCGGACGCGGGCGGCGACTGGCTTACCGTCAAACTCCGTCGACAAGCGGGCGGCTTCCTCCTCGACCCGCTTCAAGACATCGACATCTTGATCGGCTTCGCTGACATCAATGCTGATCGAGATGAACCGGGCGCTATCCACGATGATCCGATCAACAGTCGCTAGATCATCCTCAACGGTGACAAGTACGGCGCCCTTTGCGCCTTGCTCGCGGATGCTTCGACCCTGGAGGTTACCAGGAAAAATGACCAGCGGATCGGAAGCGACTATCTCGAACTCATGGACGTGGCCAAGGGCCCAGTAGTCGTAGGCGCGGGATCGCAGGTCATCGACTGAGCATGGTGCATATGCCTCATGTCCTTCGCGTCCAGTCATCGAGGTGTGAAGAACCCCGATGTTGAACCAGCCTGCGACGGCAGGAGGATAACCGAGCGCGAGGTTGTCGTATGCTGCCCGGTCGGTAAAACCCTGTCCATGAAGTGCTACCTTCTTGTCCTCGATCAGGAGGGTAGAGGGCTTGCCCGTCGCAAATTCGTGCACGTTGTCCGGCAGGGTGATCGTCTTTGTAATCACGCTCGCGGCATCGTGGTTGCCGCGTATCACGTAAACTGGGATCCCTGCACGCTGGAGCCGCCCCATTTCGCGGTTGAAGAACAGACCGATTTTGTTGTCTTTCCAGTCCCCATCATAGACATCGCCCGCGATAACAACGAAGTCGACGGCGAGTTCGATCGCACGGGTGACAAGGAGGGTCAAAGCCTGTCTGGTCGCTTGAGAAAACAGCGAAGCGAGCTGTTCATCTTTAACCGACAAACCCTTGAAAGGACTTCCCAAATGAAGATCGGCAGCATGGATGAATCTGAACGATGTCATGGCACTTCTCCGATCGGTTGCTAAAGTTTTACTTTAACTCCACCACTTCCGGTGGGTAGCCGAGACCAACGGTTGTCCACCGTTTTCGGCTGACCGTATTCTGACGCGTCAGCCTGAACCAAACAGCGCGCGGTCGTGAGTAGTTCACCTCTGGAGAGCAGCTTGACCCTTGTACCATTTCATCCAGTTTTCGCCTTTGCCTCGGTCTCGCGGATCGAACGACTCACCACCGAACTTCTGCATGAAAAGCTCGGCGTGCGGCTTGGTCGCGAAGCAGAAGACGTTGTAATTTCGATCCTCGTAAACGACCTGATGACCTCGCGGACAGATGAGCAGGCGGTTCCCGTGGCAGAACGTCGCCTGCTCAGCGCCGAGTTTGCCGAGGGACAGCTCGGCAGACAGCGCTATCTGATGTGGATACATCCGGTCTATTTCTGCCGAAGTGATTTCGCCTTTGCGTCTCGACATGACCGCATATGTTCATGATATGTTCCATAAAGTCAACACGCATGCCGGATTTTGATCAAGTTGAACCCCAAGGCCTCCAAGCCCGGATCCCAGAGCCAATATCCGGACACCTTAAGTATCCATTCAATACTCGTCTCCGCATTTTGGATGAAGTTGCCTTCTCTGCAGCGCTTATCATGGCCGATTTGAATTGGCATCGCAGAGATGCCAGGCCATTTGATACCCATATTCGTTACTATGTCCGTAGCACCAGCCGAAGCGATCAAGGAGCACGCCTATCTCTTCACGACGTGCGCAGGATCGCTCTATCGTCGCTGAATCCGTACTTCCTCGGCACTGGCCATTCTCTGTCTGCCACTGGCTGATGACGCGGTCCGGTGTCTGGGCTCCGCGGTCCGTTGCCAGCACGCTCCCGCTTTCGGATACGATCTTTCCGGTGGCTGGGTCCCACACCAGTGAAAATTCCGCCATGCCGGACGAGGTCTTTCCGCGTTCTCGGCTTCGAGCAAACCATTCGATGATGCCGGACACGTTGCACTTATCGCCACAAAGCGCGGTTTCGGATCCCGGCTTGACGCTGTAGATCCGCTCCGGCCATCGCTGAGAAAAAGTCACCTTGTCCTTTAGGACCACATCACGAGAGACCGTCTTGCCGTAGAAAGTGACCTGATCGTTGTAGGCATTCTGCATGAAGGCAAGTGCGAACGAGTTGTCGCCAGACCAAGCTGCGTGATATCGGCGAATGAAATCTATTGCGCGGTCGGATGCCGTCGGCGCTGGTGGGGACGCCGGGGCCGAGGCCGAGGAAGATGGAGCAGCTACCGATGCCCCGGAATTTGCGGGTTCGGACGCCGTATCAGGGATATCGCTGGCCGTAATGATGTTCCAGTCGCGCATTTCCGCTGTGGTCAGATACCGCATGTCTGAGCTCTCGATCGAAAGGCTCAGTTGAAGGAGCTTCGCGCTGACTCCCATATCCGACAGGTAGCCGATGATTTCGCCAGTCATGGCCTGCACCGTTGCGACAGCCACCTTGTTGTCCAACCCGGCATCGTCCGAGAAAAACGCTTGGTGGACACCGATCGAGCCTGCCTCGGCAGAGCGCTTCACGCCACCAAGGAATGCGAGTGCACAGGCTGATGCACATTGCGTTGATCGGATCTGCAATGTGTTGGCGTTCAAAGCGCGGATGGCACGACCAATCTTCATCGCGGAAACGACGCTGCCGCCGTTAGAATCGAAAGTTATGAATCCAGGCTGAAACTGGGTGTATTCTCCTACTAGCTTCATCGGATCGTCGGCGGGCTCGAACTCACCTTTGATGACGAGTAAGCGACCTCCCTTATCGAGGGTCAGTCGCTCGTAAGTGATCGCGGCGGCAGCGCCACTGCCACTCAACATTCCAGCGAGGATCGTCAGCAGTCCTAAAATCGACAGACTGCGGGCAGACGAACGTTTGCTTTGCCGTGCTTCCATAGAGTTACTCACAGCACACTTTCCGCACGTAGGTGTTGCCTACAGTCACCATCGAGTCTTTGGCGATCAGGCCATGACCTTTGAGTGCGTTGGACACGTCCTTGGCTTCCTGCTCGGCGTAGATATCCTTCAGAGTGACCGCGAACCAACCATTGGCGGCGAGGTGGGCCGAGAGCGGGACCGGAGACGTTCTTACGAACGCTTCAGCCTCTGGAAGGGAGCTGAAGCTTCTTACCTGAACATACCTTCCCTCGCCCGCGTCTTCCTCAAACTGGGTCACGTGAACCCAGGAATAATGCATGAAGCCAATTTTTCCGGCCACAGCAACGCGGTACCAGTCATCGCGCACGTCCAGAATTTGAACGGCGGTACCGTTGCGAGCCTCACCCAATGTCTTGGCGTCCGGACTTGCCGCCCCTTTGATCGGTGCCTGCCCTTTTGGATGTCGAACAAACCCGTCGCGCGCAATCGGTACCTCAAGTGATGGAACCGATCTTGCCTGCACTCCTGTGGGCACTACTGGCGCGATAGCTGGTTTCTCGGGGACAGCCTCAGAGGAAATCACGGGTGAACCGTTGGGCGTCGTGACTCGGAATTTCGCCATTTCACTGCCGGACAGGTAGCGGATGTCGTCGCTGTCATACGAGAGCGACAGCTGGAGAAGTCCAGGATCGACGCCCATTTCGGACATGTATCCGATTATTTCAGCCGTGGTCTGCTGCACCGCTGAGACGGCATCTTTGACTTCGAAATTGGCGCTGTTGCTGAAAGAAGACTTGTGAACACCGATGGAGCCGGGTTCCGCGAAACGGCTGGTGCCGCCGAGAAAGGCGAGCGAGCAAGCTGAGGCGCATTCGAACTTGCGAGCCTGCACAGTTGCTATTCCAAGACTCCGGATAAGTCGACCGAACTCCATTGCCTTCGCAACGTTGCCGCCCGGACTGTCGAACCCGACCGCGAATAGATGCTCGCGGGCTGTCAACTCTCGAAATTGAGATAGGTCGTCTGAATATTCGAACGAGCCGCTGACGATGGCAAACTTGTTGCCGCTATCTGTTTGATTCACGTTGTAGGAGAGCTTTGCCTCAGCCTGAAAGGCGGCAAGACTCATTAATACCGCGGTGACCGCGACTGGAAAGCGTACGAACATGCGACCAACCCTGACGACAAAAAGAGAAAGCCATAGTCGCGCCTGGGTCGCAAGTGGCCCGAACGGCTTCCTTCAGAAAGGGTAAATACCAGGCATAATCAATTTGCGCCTATCGACGGTCGCGACTAGCCGTGCAACGGTCGTTGAAGGCGCTCGCCAATGCTGCAGGTACATTCAGATTGCGGAATGAACATCCGTCGCGTAGATGGCGGTCAACAAAGCCGCCATCTTCACTCAACGCTGAACCTGAAATTCGATCAGAGGACGCGAACGTCTTCTGCTTTCGATTTCCCAGTCCGGCGATCCTGGCCAACTTCAAACGACACCTTTGTGCCCTCGCGCAGGACGCTCGAGCCCTGCACCGCGGAAACGTGGACGAATACATCTACGCCACCGGCATCCGGAGTGATGAAGCCGAAACCCTTCTCATCGTTGAAAAATTTGATAGTGCCCGTTGCCATGTATTAGCTCCACCATATCAACTACTAAGGAGTTCTAGCTGACGTTTGAAAATGCGCAACCGGGTTTGCTGCGAAGGAATTAAAGTTAGGTCGTCGATGTTGACAGTCCACGCAACTCTGCACGAGCCTTGTTGAGACAAACACCATTAGGATCGAACTGCGATGTATAGCCAGCACGCTGCTGAAAGCTCGAATGCTCCCATGTTGGACGTAATTCAGAGCTACATTCAATCAATCGCTTCATTCGAGCCGAGGTTCGGGCACGCTGGAGCCCTTTTGGAACATGGAAGAGAATTTCCAGCGAGAGTCAGAAAGCCACGCTGGCTAATCCTTGGGCCGCGCAAATCATGCTTCAAGAGCGCCACCACTTATGGCATTCGACGCTATGACGTCTTTTATGCTGAGGGCTACGCGATCGACTGGAACCTGCCAATTCCTATCCACCACGCGTGGTTGGTCAACCAGGAGGGCGAGGTCTTCGACCCGACCTGGGGCGACACGATTGATCACGTCTACTTTGGGATTGCCTTCTCCCGATCGTTCGTCCTGGAATCACTGGTGGAAAACTTCAATGAGCCCGGCATCCTTCTGAACATGGATCGCATGCGGCGCAGGCTCCGGTCGTCAGAGGCAATTGAGTTGGCGATCGCGCGCGGTATCGCGCCGACTGGACCCAATGCTGATGTCGAGCGAGTTTCACTCTAGCAGGCGGAACGGCCGCCGGAGCGTGACGCTCTAGCTTCGCACGGAAGATCGAAGGATCCCTGCCAGATGCCGATCCGCTCACGTTTCGCGGCACTTTGCATCTCCTTGAAGAGGCCCTTGGAATACCGAGGCCAATCCACAGCCAGACCTTGGCGCACGAGCCATGCATTCACCTTAACCCCATCGGCCCTTGCGCAATCTGCCGCGAGCCGCCGATATCCGTCCCTGCCGTGCACTGCGCATCGCGTCGGTCGCGAAGCGGCCAGAAAGTCATGCAGTGCGAAGGCTGCTTCGTTTCCGCAACGATACGACTTTCCGGCAGCATTCTTACAAAGCTGCCAGCTCTCTGGAGCAGAGATGCCAACCAGTCTTATCCGTTGGCCAGAGATTTCGATGGTGTCGCCATCTATCACCGTAGCGCGGCCCACAATCTCTACGGCATTAGCCGACAAAGCCGATGCAAAAAGTGACAATGCCAGCGACAGTTTTAGAGGGTAGCTAGAACGATTGAAGATCGTTCGAGCTAGGCGTGAAGCGGCGGGCATCCGCGCGATTTTTCGTCGAACCATACGATTTGGCCATTAGGTGTGGGCATGCGGGAGCACGCCGGACGCCTCGAGCATCTCCGTGGTGATCGCGACCGTTTCCGCGGTTATCTCTTCGTCGGCCACAGCGGCGGGTCCAAGCATCATTTTGTAATGCGCCTCATGTCCCGTCTCGACGAAAATTCGCCTGAAAACTGCGAGGTACTTTTCAACAGTCGTCTCATCAAGGCTGACATAAAGTTCATCAGCGAAGTTATGCGAACCGTCGTTGATCCACGAAAACAACGACGAGCAGATCTGCTGATCACGGCCGCTAAATTTCTGTACGATCGAATCCTTGTCCATATTTCCCAAGATCGTGAAGTAGTGCTCTAGGATTCGCCGCAGCACGTTCTGGATTGTTAGCGAGGGGCGCACTGGATTCCGCACTTCCTCCCAAAGCATTTCGTATGATGTCCGGATTGGGTTGTTGGGAAACCCATTAATGGTGCTTCCGCCGTCGGTTTTGCGGACAATCCAAAATGTCTCGTGTGAACGCTTTTCCACTTTCCGATCCGGATCGAAAGTCACCTCCTTGTGGAAGTAGATATTATGGGTCAGGACGAAAACCTGCTTGATCCTCCCAGCGCCGGAACAAGCCTCAGTCAAAACCCGCTTGATCAGCGCACTGACGATGAACAGCACGTCGCTGTCGAGGCTGGACACGGGGTCGTCAAAGACAACCACTCGGTCACTGTTGACCCCAGAAGCTTCGATACTCCCGCGTATAAGATGATAGAAGTAGAGAAACGAGATGAAACTGCGCTCGCCTTCGCTGAGCGTGTTTGTCGCGCTGGACCCGTCGTCTCTAACTATTACGTAGGACTCGTTGCGATCTCCAGCGGTCGCCAACCGGAAGCTTGTGAAACCGAAGGAGCCAAGGATTCCGTTGATTTCGGTGACAGTTGGCTGGACGCTTGTCACGCTGGCTTCGAGGTCGCTCAGCGTTCTTTTCGCCGCGGCTAGGTCCGCGGCTTTAGACGTCAATCCGTTGGACATACCTTCGAGGGTCTTGTCCAACGTCGTCTTGTTCGAAATGAACTCGTCTATAGCTGCCTTGTTGGCGTCGCAGACGAAGCGCCATATTTCGGAGGTGAGCGTAGTGCGCTCAGCCGCGAGGTTGTCCACAAGAGTATTATGACGTGAGATCTCCGCGTTTGCGTTCGCGATGACCGTTGCAATTGCGCTGGCGGCGTCTGCGACCGGTTCCAACGTTACGCGAGAACTTGGCTCCCTTCGTTTTCGTTCGAGATGCGTCTTATTGAGATCGATGATTGCCCTCAGCCGCTCTACGAGAGGCCGGAACGCGTCTGGATCAATGACGGATCCGGACGTCAGCGCTGACTCCGAAACGTCGAGGATGGCCTGTGACCAAGTAGCGTAGGCGTCACGGAGGCTATCGATGGCTTCTATGTCAGCTAAATAGGTTTCGTCGAAGAGATCGTTGAGCTTCCTTACAAGCTCGGCTTCCATCGTTTTCTGGCAGAAGGGGCATGGGGTATCCGCACCTTCGACAAAGTGCAGACCTGCCCGAACCCAGTCACTGTTTCCGAGTCTGCGAATAAGCGGCGCAAGTTCGATATCCTCCTTGCCGATGACCCTCTTCGACAAGATTGGGTCGCTCTCGAAGGATGCAAGTTTGCTGATATCAAAGGTCGAGAGTGGTGCAATCTTGGCCGCTCCATCAGAGAAGACCGATAACGCCTTGGTTCGCAATACTTCTAGCGATTGGAGTTCGGAGTTATTCCCGGCAGCCTCGTCGATCACCCGATCGCAAAATCTCTCCTTCGAGTTTCGCAGTCCTTCGAAAGCGCGTTTGAACTCTGCGTCGTGTTCAGACTTGATCTGCCAACAACGCTCTTCGAAGGCAACACGAAGGCGTTTGAGATCGCCGACTTTTCCGGTTCCCTCAGCGGTCGAACCTAATTGAAGCTTCAGCTTGTCGATCTGCTCCTGATATCCGGAAACTTTCTGACGCGCCTCCTCGATCTGCTCAAGTTTTCCAGCCTCAAGTTCACCAAGCGTGAAAATACCGCGCAAATGCTCGGTGAAATTTCTCTCAACGAAGTCGCTGTTGTAAACCAGGGTGTGTTTCGGCGTGGAATGTTGACCCCCCTGGCGGGGTGACCGGCGTCCAATTTTGACCCCCCACCTGTTTCGTCTGACCATCCGTCTTTTGCTGACGGATGGAGGGGGAGTTGAAGCGAGTGGATACGAT
>NZ_JBFTID010000017.1:0-123797 GCF_056394605.1 Rhizobium sp. 10N427
CACCAGCGAATTCAGCCGCTGATCGCGATAGGCCGTCCACCACTGGGCGGTCGCAACATCACCATTGCTCTTGACCCCGCCTTCACCGAACTTCGCGGGAAGCGGCATCTCCGGGGGGACATGATCCGGACCGCTCACACAGCCGGCCAGTGCGGAAGACATCAGCATGCATGCTGCAACCCGCGCGATTATCGTCTGATGCTTCAACGGCCCTCTCCGTGTTTATATCGACGATGCCTAATTATGGTTAATGGATGGTTGATTTTGCGCGATGCGGCCGAATGAGGCGTCACAGCGCCTTCTCCTCATGACGCCCGGTTCTGCCGTCGAGCTCGAGCGGCGGCTGTGGAGGAACGGCATGCATATCGGCCGACGGGAAGCGTGCTGCCAGCAGATCGGCAAGGCTTTCGGAGGATGCGTAGGCGGCGCATTCGGTCGGCGCCACGCAGCTTTGGCGGACGCGGAATGTCTTTGCTGTCGTCTTTGGAGCGAGGTTGACTGTGCCGGTTGCGGACAGTCTGGTTACCGGGTCGAGCGGCGGCGCGAAAAATGGATAGATGACGAACCCCGTTGCCAGGCTCACCGTTACGCACGCTACGATATAAATCAACACAAACCTCATGAGCCTATAACGTCAGCCGCACCCCACCATATCAACCTGCCAATTAGGATTAGAATCCACTGCCGGATGTAGGTCGCGCGCCTCCGCAGGTGCCAAGCGGGGTAGAAAAGCAGCCGGATTTCGCTGAAAAGCGGTGAGCGCCCGATCTTCGCGAAACTTTTCGCCTGTCCGGGAGTTTCGGTTTTCAGCAGCAATGCCTTGAGACCGGAAACGCAGGAGAGACAGATGCCAGATAGATCACGGCCCGGAGCAGAAGCAACCGAAGCGGACCTTCAGGCGCATCTGGCCGAGATGGAAGCGGAGGCGATGGCCGATGATTTCGTCCGGGACAATCCGGAAGAAGACGCGGCCCTTGAGGCTGATCTTCACCGGCTGCAGGCAGAGCTCGAAGCGCTGCGGGCGCGCCTTTCGGTGATCAAGGAACAGAGTGCGGCCGTGGTGCTCAACAATCTGGAATGGGCCGACAGAAGCGCCCATGACCAGCTCGGTGACTATCCTTGGCTGAAGCTCGCGGGCGCGATGGCCGGAACCTATGTGTTCGGCCGCATGCTGCGCAACGCACCGGTCGCCGCCATCCTGACGGCCGTCGTACCGTTCGTTCTCTCCAAAGCCGAGAAATAGCCGCCATCAGTCCTTGAAGTCGCGCAGGCATTTGACGATTTCGCGCAGGCCGTGGGTCAGGTGCTTGTCGCGGCGCATGACGATGCCGAGCTGGCGGACCAGACGCGGTTTCACCGGCGACGTTGCGAGATAGCCGGCGCGGTCGCGGCGCAGCGCCAGCGACGGCAGCACCGACCAGCCGAGACCGGCCGCCACCAGTTCCTTTATTGCCTCGACGCTGCCGAATTCCATGACCGGCTGGGCACGGATGCCTGCATCGGCAAACCATTTGTCCGTCGCCTGGCGGGTATTACCGCCGTCATAGAGCATCATCACCTTCTGCTGCAGGAAAGCAGCATCGGGGCCGCCTTCTGGCATGTCGCTGCCGCGCGGGGCGACGGCCAGAAGCTCATCCTCGTAGAAGATCTCGACCTCCAGTGATCGCGCCGCGGCGGGCAGGGTGACGACGGCGAGGTCGAGCGCGTTGGATTCCAGATCGCGAAGGATTTCGTCGGTATTGCCGATCTTCACGGTGATCTCGAGGCCCGGCATGCGCTTCTTGGCGGCGGCGATGGCGCGAGGCAGCAGATGGATCGAGGCGGTTCCGCCGCTGCCGATCCTCACACGCCCCGCAGCCCCTTCCTTATAGGGCGCCATGGCATCGAGCGCCGTATCGCATTGCTCTATGATTTTTCGCGCATGGGCGAGGAACTCGACGCCGGCGGCCGAAGGCTGGGCGCGGCGTCCCACACGTTCGATCAGCCGCACGCCCAATCGCTGTTCCAGCAGCTTGATCTGCAGGCTGACGGCCGGCTGCGTGACCCCGGCGCGGTCAGCGGCCGCCGTGAAGCTGCCGAGTTCGGCGACGCTGACGAAGGCGGCCAGCTGATCGAGATTGATCATCAAAGAAGTCCTTATGCATTGTATAACAACGATAAGCTTCTTTCACTGCTCCCGCCAGTCCATCCTCAAGCCTTCAAACGGCAGGAGACTGGCATGACGATCGAGACTGAAGAGAGCGGCGGGCGTTGGGCAGACGCGAGGAGATGGAGGCTGGCGTCCGGCGGGTTGATCGCGGCGTTGAAGCATTGGCTGGAAAAGCGCCGGACGCGCAGAAACCTGCTTGAGCTTTCGGCCAGTGAGCTTAGCGATATCGGCATGACCCGCGAGGCCGCCCGCGCCGAGGTGCGAAAGTCGTGGTTCTGGAACTGACACACTTGCCTCGCGCGAAAACATTCATCCATATGGTTGACTATTGATTCGAGTTTTGTATATTCAACCATACGGGTGAATAAATGGACGACGACGCTCTGTCACGTATTCTGAAGGCCGCGGGTGATACCACGCGGCGGCAGATCCTTACGCTTCTTGTTCAGGAAGGGGCGCTGAGAGTGACTTCGCTTGCCGCTCATTTCGACATGTCCCTGAATGCCGTCTCCAAGCATATCAAGGTCTTGGAGGAGGCGGGACTTGTGACCCGCAGGACTGTCGGCCGTGAGCATTTCATGGCCGCGGAGCTCGAACCGCTAAAGCTGACTGAGGGCTGGTTCGCGCAACTGAAGTCCATCTGGGAACTGCGCCTTTCGGCGCTGGAGACTATTCTCGTTTCGAAGGATGACGGACATGAGTGAACTGGAACTGACAATCAACCGCAGGATCGCTGCACCCCGCCAGACGGTCTTTAACGCCTGGCTCTCGCCGGAAATGCTGGCACGGTTCATGCGCACGCCGACCGGCGGCAGCGATATATCGAAGGTGTCGAACGACCCGGTGAAAGGCGGCCGCTTCTCGATTGTGATGAAGACCGCCGAGCGCGAAATCCCGCATGCCGGAACCTATCTGGAGATCGATCCGCACGCGCGCCTCGCCTTCACCTGGGAGTCGCCTTACTCGCTCGACGACAGCGTGGTGACGATCGATCTCGCCGAGGTCGATGCCAATACCACCGAAATCACCCTGAAGCAGGTGAAATTCCGCAGCGAAGAGGCCCGCGACGGCCACCGCGGCGGCTGGAATGCGATCATCGACAACCTGCAGGGCATTATCGCCTGATGTTCATGGCCGCCGTGCCATTCGGATGCGGCGGCCACCGTCTTTTAGCCTGAGCTCAATCGGCGTGACGCGGACGGCGGCGGACGAGGTCGTCGCCGGCCTGTGGCGGCAGGCGCCAGAAGGTGATGACGCTGGAGGCTGACACAAGGCCGACGACCACGAAGGCGATGTGGAAATCCGACAGCAGCAGGCCGCCGCCATGCAGGCTGCTTGATATATCCAGCGAAGCGCCCGCTACCGCCACGCCCATGGCCATCGAGACGCGCTGAGCCACCGCGTTGATGGCCGTTGCCTGGCCGGTATCGGCCTCGTCGACATCGCCGAAGGACATGGCGCTGATGCCGGAGAAGGCCATCGAGCGCAGGATGCCGCCGATCAGCAGGCAGCCCATGATTAGCCACATCGGCGTGCCCGGATGGAAGAGCGCGTTGATGCCGAGCAGAATGGCGGAGATGAAGGTGGTGACGATCAGGATGCGGCGGAAGCCGAAGAGCGCGAAGGTGCGGGCGGCGCCGAATTTCGAGCTCAGCGATCCCACCGCGGTGATGAAGGTCACCATGCCCGATTGGAAGGGCGTCAGCCCGAAGCCGAGCTGCAGCATCAGCGGCATCAGGAAGGGAAGGGCGCCAAGCCCCATGCGGAAATTCGAGGCGCCGATGATCGAGGCGCGGAAGATCGGATAGCGGAACATGCGCGGGTCGAGCAGCGGGTGCTCGGTGCGCCTGGCATGCCAGAGATAGGCAATGCCCATGAGGATGCCGACCGCGATCGTCGTGTAGCCATAGTACATCGGCAGCGCCGGCAGGCTGATGACGGAAATACCGAAGACGAAGGCGCTGAAGCCGATGCCGGAGAGGAAGAAGCCGGTGAAATCCAGCGGCTTCGGTTCCCGCGCTTCGACCGGCGGCAGCAACTTGGTGACGAGGATGATGCCGGCAATGCCGATCGGCACGTTGATCCAGAAGATCCAGTGCCAGCTGAGATAGGTGGTGAAGAAGCCGCCGACCGGTGGGCCGAGGATCGGACCGACAAGGGCGGGGATTGTGAGCCACGCCAGCGCATCGACCAGCTGATGCTTCGGCGTGCCGCGCACCAGAAGCAGGCGGCTGACGGGCGTCATCATCGAGCCGCCGGCGCCCTGCACCAGCCGCCAGAAGACGAAGGCGCCGATCGAACCCGAGAAGGCGCAGCCGATCGAGCCGATCATGAAGACGCCGATGGCGATGCGGAAGATGTTCAGCGCGCCGAAGCGATCGGCCATCCAGCCGCTGATCGGGATGAAGACGGCAAGGGCGACGAGATAGCTGGTGACGGCCAGCTTCAGGGCGATCGGCGAGGTGCCGATATCGGCGGCGATTGCCGGCAGGCTCGTCGCGATGATCGTCGAATCCATGCGCTCCATGAACAGGGCGATGGCGAGAATGATCGGCGTAAGGCGGGGCAAGGATATGTCCGGTCAATGATGCGCGGCCGTTATAGGACGCATTGCGGCCGCGCACCAGTTCAACTTCTCGCGGTTTATCTGCCCTTCAGCCCGAACAGGGCCTCGGCGTTGCGGAAGCAGATCTTTTCCATGTCTTCCTTGGGAAGATCGAGCGAATTCAGGATCTTCAGCGTGTCGCGGATATAGCCCGGACCCTTTTCCGGATCGAAGGGCGAATCCGAGGCGAAGAGGATGCGGTCGCTGCCGTAGAATTCCAGGCCGCAGATGGTGGCTGCCTTCGAGCCGAAGACGGCGGTGTCGGCGTAGAAATCCTTGAAATAATCGAGCGGGCGCTTCTTCAGTCGCTTCAGCACCAGCGTCAGGTCCTCATCGGTGGTGCGCTTGCCGAGCTGGTCCCAGCCAGGGCCAACGCGTCCCTCGAAATAGGGGACCATGGCGCCCATATGGTGAGCGAGAACCTTGAGATCCGGCAGGCGGTCCATGAAGCCGGAGAAAACAAGGCGGGCCATGGCGGCGCTGGTTTCATAGGGCCAGCCGAAGGTCCACCAGATCTCGTATTTCGACTTGTCCTCGGTGGCGTAGTCGGTCATCGAGGCATTGCGCGAGGGGTGCAGCAGCACCGGCTTGTTGTGCTTGGCGGCGACTTCGAAGATCGGGAAGAAGCGCTCCTCGTCAAGCGGCGCGCCGTTGACGTTGGTGTGGATCTGCAAGCCGTTGGCGCCGAGGTCGGTGAATGCGCGTTCGGCTTCGCGAACGGCAGCGTCGGGCGCATTCATCGGCAGGGCGGCGACGAAGCCGGCGAAGCGCTCCGGATATTTCTCGACGAGTTCGGCCTGGCCGTCATTGGCGATGCGGGCAAATTCGGTGGCGAGTTCCGGACCGCCCATGGCTTCCAGCGGCGGCATGCCGAGCGAGATGATCTGCCGGTAGTCAGGGAACTCGTCCATGACGCGGAAGCGGGTTTCGAGATCGTAGATGCAGGGTACGCCCTGCATGCGGCGGCCTATATCCTTGCCGGCGCCTTCGAGCTTCTGGATGCGCTCCCAGAGCGCCTTCGGGAAAAAATGGTTGAACGCGTCGATATAATACATGGGACTCCTCCTCAGTCGTCTATGTCTGGCCGCCTCAGCCGCGCTTCAGGCGGCGGACGAGATAGGCGAAGGTCGCCTTGAACATCTCGTCGCGGAACATGTGCTTGCGCTTGGCCTTGATATCCTCGGGCTTGCCGAGCGCCTTGGCGCCGCCGGCAGCCTCGACCCACAGCTGCATCATGCAGGCGTTTTCCAGCGATAGCGCCAGATAGATCGCCTGCTCGATGGTGGGGGCGGCGGTCACGATGCCGTGGTTCTGCAAGAGCATGGCGCCATGCTCGCCGAGGCAGGCGGCGACCGCCTTGCCGCGCTCGGCGGTGGTGATCAACTCCGTGGTCTCGGAGAAAACAGGCAGGCCCTCGGCGAAGATCGAGCCCGGGTGGCCGACCGGCTGCAGCGGCTTGGCGAGCGCCGAGAAGGCGGTGGCATAGGGCGCGTGGGTATGGACGATGGCGTTGAGATCCGGCCGGGCGCGCAGCACCTCGGAATGGATATAGACCTCGTTGTGACGGCCGAATTCGCCATCGACCTTCTCGCCGTCGAGATCGACGGTGATGATGTTGTCGAGGGTGATCTCTTCGAGGCCGAACTTGGACGGCTTCATGTAGAAGCGATCGGGCTGATCGGGAACGCGGATCGAGACGTGGCCGCGGGTCCAGTCGCCCTGGCCGGCGGCTTCCAGAATGCGGCCGGCCTCGATCATCCGCTGCTTCAGGTCTTCATGCATCGTCTTGTTCTCCGAGGAATTGTCGCAGCGGATTCCGCTGCCGGACCAGGCCGGTTCGAATGCGGCCCCGCTGTCGCAGGCGCTACACACGGTGCTTGTCGCCGCGTTTGCGGCCCTGCGAGATGTCGAGGAAAAGCTCCGAGGGGGCGACCTTGCGATCGATCAGCCCCTGCTGGTGGGCGTAGCCGATCACGGTTTCCAGCGTCCTGGCGTTCTGCCCTTCAAGGCCGTAGGCCCAGGGATCGTCGCCCATGATCGCCTGCTGTTCCTCCCAGGCCTCGCGATACCAGGCGAGCGGCACGATGCGTGGGTTTTCCATGCGCTTCATGGCGATCTGCTTGGCTTCCTCGAAGGCGATATAGAGATTGATCGGCACCCAGGGATGACGCGCAACGATCTCGGGGCGGATGCCCATCACATGCATGATCGGGAAGATGCCGGTGCGCTCGTAATAGGTGATCTCCTCGGACTTGTAGTCAGGGAACAGGCGCCCGACGCGCGGGTCGCGCTTCTTGATCGGGGCGATCAGGTCAGGATGCAGCAGGGCGTCGATCTCGCCATCGACCAGCATCTGCTCGATCGACTTGTCCTCGCCGATCTTGTGCAACTTCAGGCCTGAGGGAAGCTTGAAATCGACGTCTTCGTCGAGCTCGGAATACCACTCGATCGACTGGTGCGGCACGCCATATTCGCTTTCCAGCAGGCCGCGCAGCCAGAGCGATGCCGTCACCTGATAGCTCTTCACGCCGACCTTGCGGCCGATCAGATCCTTCGGTTCGCGGATGCCTGCGGCAGTATTGGTGAAGATGAAGCCGTGGCGGAAGCGGCGGTGCAGGAAGACCGGGATCGCGTCGAAAGGCAGGCCGCGCGTCTTGGCGGCCATATAGGACGACAGCGAGACCTCGGCGATATCGAATTCGCCGTTGCGCAGGAAGCGCCAGTGGCGGGTGGTGGAATCCATCTCGGTCAGGATCGTCAGCTCGATCCCGTCGGGTTTCACCACTCCTTCCTTCAGCGCGCGGATGATCTCGTAGTCACCGCAAGCGAGCGTCAGCTCCACCTTCTTCGTCACTGAACTCCTCCCAGAGCCGCCCGGCAAAGTCGCCGCGCCATCATTTAAGGCAAGCATGCGCAGAACAGCAATCGCCTGTCCAGTCATTTTTCAATTTTTCCTGCATTATGGGATTTTTTAAGAAATCAATTGACGCTCGTTTGGAACTCGACGTAAATGAAGGCGAATGCTGCCGGGTTGGAGGGCGGCGAAGGGATGGAGCGCATGGAACAGACGGATGTTCTCATTGTCGGTGCGGGCCCGGTCGGGCTGACGCTGGCTATCGACCTCGGGCAGAAGGGCGTGCGCTGCACGCTGATCGAGAAGAAGGAGGCGCCGGAATTCCTGCCGAAGATGGAGCGCTGCAACGCGCGCACCATGGAAATCTTCCGCCGCATGGGCCTTTCCGAGAAGATCCGCAAGGCCGGCCTCGATGCGTCGGTGCCGATGGATGTCTATGTCGTTCTCGCCATGAACGAGCCGCCGCTGCTGCGGCTGCCATATCCCTCCGTCAACGAGGCGCTGGCGGAAATCCGCAAGTCGGAGGATGCCAGCCAGCCGCTCGAAGCCTACCAGCTGATTTCGCAATATACGTTGGAGCCGCTGCTGAAATCGGTGGCCGATGCGCTGCCGACGGTGAACGTGCGCTACGGCACGGAATTCCTGTCGCTGGAGCAAGACGAGGGCGGCGTCACGGCGCGGACCACGACTGAGAACGGCGATGTCACCTATCGCGCCAAATATGTCGTCGGCTGCGATGGCGGGGCGAGCCCGGTGCGCAAGCAGCTGGGTATCAAGCTGCGCGGCGAGGGCAATCTCCTGCATTTGCGCCAGGCGCTCTATTATTCCGAAGAGCTCTATAACCGCATTCCGCTCGGCGACGGTCCCGGCCGCGGGCGGCACTATCATGTTGCCGATGGTCAGGCGACGTTTCTCATCATGCAGGATTCAACCAAGCACTGGACGCTTCATGCCGTCGTCGAGAAGGACGAGGACATGGCCGCCCAGTTCGAAAAGGCGGTCGCTGCGCCCGTCGATTACCAGATGCTCTATGTCGGGCAGTGGAAGCAGAACCTGCTGCTCGCCGACAATTACGGTTCAGGCCGTGTCTTCCTGGCCGGCGATGCCGCGCATCTGGTCATTCCGACCGGCGGTCTCGGCATGAACACGGGCGTCGGCGATGCCGTCGATCTCGGCTGGAAGCTGGCGGCAACGCTTGAGGGCTGGGGTGGGCCGAATCTGCTGCGCTCCTACGAAATCGAAAGGCGCCAGGTCGGCGACCGCAATGTCGGCGCCTCGCGCTACGCCTCGCTCGGCCGCCGCAAGTGGCGGTCTCAATATAGACCCGATATTCGCGACAACACGCCGGCAGGGCAGGCGACGCGCGACAATCTCGCCAGCGTTGCCGATACCGAACAGCGCAAGACCAACGAGATGATCGGCGCCGAGCTAGGCTACCGCTATGTCGGCTCGCCCGTGATCACCGACGAGCCCGGCGGCCCGGAGCATCTGTTCCGCGAATATCACCCGACGACCTGGCCGGGCGCGCGTCTGCCGCATCTCTGGCTCGGCGATAACGATCCGGTGCAGGACCGTATCGGCGCGGGCTACACCATGCTGCGGCTCGGTGGAACGCAGATCGATACGTCAGGGATCGAGGGCGCCTTCAAGGCGAGGGGCGTGCCCTATCAGACGCTCGACATCGCCTCTCAGCGTGCCCGCGACATCTATGGCTATGATCTGGTGCTGGTGCGCCCCGACATGCATGTCGTCTGGCGCGGCAAGGCGGTCCCTGAAGATGCCGAGGCGCTGGCGGCTATGGTCACCGGGCATTGAGAAGGATCAGGTGCGCGCCAGTGTCT
Organism: Rhizobium sp. 10N427; assembly: GCF_056394605.1. Lineage (NCBI taxonomy): Bacteria > Pseudomonadati > Pseudomonadota > Alphaproteobacteria > Hyphomicrobiales > Rhizobiaceae > Rhizobium > Rhizobium sp. 10N427. The sequence continues at coordinate 9,450 of NZ_JBFTID010000017.1, forward strand.
TCGAGACGACACCGGCGCAGAACACCACCTGTTCGGCGATATCCTCAAGCGTCTTCGCCTGCATCTGCGTGTCGCGCAGCGTCAGGCTGAGGCTGCCGATGATCTCGGAGCGGCCGTCGAAGACGGGGGCGGCAACGCCTGTGACACCGGGCGTGACGTCGCCGCTGGTGCTGACCCAGCCGCGTTCGCGATGCTGGCGGAACTTCGCCTTCACCTCCGGCAGCGTGGCGCCGAAACCGGCCTTCAGGAACTCGTCCTGGGCGAGGCCGTAATATTTCCTGAGCTGGTGATCGGGAAGGTGATCGAGGATGGCGATCGAGGCGGCGCCATGCAGCAGCGAGCGGCGGCGGCCGCGGTCGTAATTGCTGTGAACGGCCTCGGTGCCGACTTCTTGATGGACGCAAAGAACCTCGAACTTGTAGCGGCGGCAGAGCAGGGCCACCGCCTTGAAGCGGGCGGCGAGCTCTTCCATCATCGGACGGGCGGCGCGGATCAGCACGTCGCCCGTGCGGATCTTGTAGTCGAGCTCGACGATGCGCGGGCCGAGCATGTAGCCGACGCCGGGAAGCGAGGTCAGCAGACCGGCATCCGTCAGGATTTTCAGATAGCGGTAGAGCGTCGAGCGGGTGTAGCCGAGCGTGTCGCAAAGCTCCTCGAAGCGCAGCGCCACCGCATCATCGCCGGCATCGAAGAGGTCCAGCAGGCCGATCAGTTTCTCCGGGCTGCTCAAGCTGGCATCTCCGCAAAAGCGCTCTTTGAAGGGCGCGCTGCGCCAATGGAAAACCAGTCTTTCAGCAAATCGAATCCCGCCCCGGCATCATCCCTCAGTGCTTCAGTATAAAGCGATGATTGGGCGGCAGGCAACGGCAGTGCGGACCGGAGCACGACCCAAGAGCTCCGGTCCGCTGACCCCCCTGATGCTAGGCCGCCGTATTCCAGCCTTCGGGGAACAGGCCGTCGCGGATTGCGCCGCCTGCGTAGTATTTCCAGAGCTTGCGGACGTGGTGGCCGCGGCGGAAGGAATGGGCAAAGGATTCCATCTCCTCCTCGGTCAGCGGCTTGACCTTGCCGAGTGTCGCGGCGCGGTAGGCGGCTTCGGCATTCTCGACCAGATGGACGGCGTCGATGAAGACGCCGCGGACGGTCTCGGCGGTGACGATCTGGCCATGGGCGCGGATCTGCATGGCGTGACAATCGCCGAGCGTCTTGACGATGCCGCGGCCGCGCTCGGGCGTATCGACATGGGCAGGGTCGGAATGTACCGGAATGCCGTTGCGCCAGCGGATTGCGTGATTCTTGACCGGCAGCAGCGGCACGTCCTCGACCAGCGTGAAGACATTGGTGACGTCGTGGTGAAAGTGGGCGACCGAGTTCACATCCGCGCGTGATCGATAAATCTCACAATGAAGGAAAGTTTCGGACGGCGGCTTGGAGCCTTCAGGGCCCGAGATGACCTTGCCATCGAGATCGCAGACGAACAGATCCGACGGCGCGACGTCGGCGCGGCTCTTGTCCTGCGGCTGGATCAGGAACGTGTTGCCGCCGGGCAGGCGGGCGCTCACATGGCCGCTATACTCCAGGATCTTCAGGCTGTTCAGCAGGCGCGTCGCCATCGAGACGTCGTGGCGTAGCGTATTTTCCGACAGATCGGAATGCTGCTCGTCCGCGTGCTTGTGAGATTTCATGACCGGTTCCTCCCGTTTTAATTAATCCCACATTATACGACTTTTTATGATCTTCAAGCCGCGCCGATCAGACTTCGATCATGACGTCGCTGTTTTCGACGACGACCTTGTAGGTCTTGATCGGGACCATGCAGGGCGGGGCGACAACCTCGCCGGTGCGAATGTCGAACTGGCCGTTATGGAAGTCGCATTCGATGTGGTAGCCGTCGAGATAGCCTTCGGCCAGCGAGCCGGGGCCGTGCGTACAGAGGTCGTCGGTCACGTAGAACGTGCCGTTGACGTTGTAGACGGCCAGCGTCAGATCGCCTTGCTCGACGCGGATGGCGCTATCCCAATCCACGTCATCGGTCGAACACAGTCTGATCCGGGAACCCACTTCCGACATTCGCATCTCCTCCCTTGTCTTGCGCAGCGCTTGACGAGCGTGCAATCAGCATGTAGCGTTTAAAACGAAACGATGTTCTGCATAACGGAACACGCGATAAAAATACCCGATCCGGCGTGAAGGTCAACCGCAAATCGATCGGCCGGAGGAAACAGGATTTGGCGCGGCGCTGCGGCTCGCCGTGCGGGCACTCGAGGAGGAGTAGTCATGCTCAGGAAAGAACAGAACGACCTGTTGACGCAGACCGATACCGGCACGCCGATGGGGGATATGTTCCGCTGTTATTGGATCCCGGCGCTGCTGGCCGAAGAGCTGCCGGACAATGACTGTGCGCCTGTCCGTATCAAGCTGCTTGGCGAACGCCTGCTTGCCTTCCGCGACAGCGAGGGGCGCTATGGCCTGATCGACGAGTTCTGCGCCCATCGCGGCGTCTCGCTGTGGTTCGGCCGCAACGAGCAGGGCGGCCTGCGCTGCCCATATCATGGCTGGAAATACGACAATACCGGGCAGTGCATCGAGGTTCCCTCGGAGCCGAAGGAAAGCGGCTACTGCGGCAAGATCAAGCTGAAGTCCTATCCGCTGATCGAGATCGGCGACATCCTCTGGACCTATATGGGCCCTGCCGACAAGGAGCCGCCGCATCCGGAATGGGAATTCGCGCTGGTACCGGCGGAGCAGACCTTCACCTCCAAGCGCTGGCAGGAATGCAACTGGCTGCAGGCGATGGAAGGCGGCATTGATTCCAGCCACGTCTCCTGGCTTCACAGCGGCAGCCTGAATTCCGACCCGCTGTTCAAGGGTGCGCGTGGCAATAAGTACAACATGTCGGATGCCCGCCCATTCTTCGAAGTGACCGACATGGACGGCGGCCTCTATATCGGCGCGCGCCGCAATGCCGAAGAGGGCCATTATTACTGGCGCATCACCCCCTGGGTCATGCCGTCCTTCACCATGGTGCCGCCGCGTGGCGACCATCCGGTGCACGGCCATTTCTGGATCCCGATCGACGATGAAAACTGCTGGGCCTGGAGCTTCGACTACCATCCGGTCCGGGCGCTGACGGCGGGGGAACGCCAGGCGATGAAGGATGGCAAGGGCATCCATGTCGCCTATGTTCCCGGCACCTATCGTCCGGCCGCCAACAAGGACAACGACTACCTGATGGACCGCGAGGCGCAGCGCAAGGGCACGACCTATTCCGGCGTCGAAGGCATCGCCATGCAGGACGCATCGCTGCAGGAAAGCATGGGTCCGATCGTCGACCGTTCCAAGGAGAACCTGGTCTCGACGGACAACGGCATCATCATGGCGCGTCACCGGTTGATGCGGGCGGCGCGCGCGCTGAAGGACAAGGGCATCACGCCCCCCGGCGTCGATCCGGCCCACCATCGTGTCCGCTCGGCGGCAATCGTGCTGCCTGCCGACAAGGCCTACACGGATATCGCCGACGAAGCGCTGACGGTGATCGCGGGCAAGGCGCAGACCAGCGTCTGACAGCAACGTCCTTCAAGGGAGAGATGCCATGCAACTCGGACTGAGCGAAAGCGCCCGCACAACGACGGCGGAAGAGGCCCGTTTCCGGATCAACTATCCGAATTCGAAGCCGCGCAAGTCGCGGATCATCGCCCTCGACCGGACCAGCCATTCGGCGCTGGACCGGCTGGCGGCGGGCTATCAGGGCGGCGATGCCCACTTCCTGCGCTATGTCGAGGCGAAGTTCGCGACGGATACGCTGAACATGCTGCCTGTCGATGCGGTGCTGGAGGAAATCTCCGGGCGGCGCACGACGCTGGCTGAAGAAATCGCCGATGCCGATGTCATCGTCATGCTGACGACGGCGGGTGCTTCGGCGGAGGCGGCCGAGATTATCGGCAATGCCTGCTTCGTGCGCAGCAAGATGACGACGGGTCTGGTCGTCAGTTCGAAGGAGGTTCCAGCGCTCGATCTGGCCCGGACGCTGACGGCGATGCGCCCGTTTGCGGCCATGCTCGTCATCTCGAATGGCGACGAATATGTGGCCGAGATGCTGAGCGCCTTGAGGGTCTGAGAATGGTTGATGGCGTGGCGTGAGTATTTGCAGGAGCTGTGTTATGGACGATCCCTTACTCCTTGCAAAAAGACGGAAAACGCACGCCATGAATGCATCTGTGAAGGAAACGGCACGCACCAAAAAGGCCGCCCCTGCGACCCGCAACCGCCTGTCATCGGTCACCACGGCCATTCGTCTTTTGAAAGCATTTTCGGAGGATGAGGTTGAGATCGGGGTCAGCGCACTGGCGCAGAAACTGAAGGTCGCGAAGAGCACGGTCCATCGTCTGGCCGTGACCCTGGTCGCCGAAGGGCTGCTGGAGCAGAACCCGGAAACCGAGCGCTACCGGCTGGGTATCGGTCTCTTCGGGCTTGGCACGCTGGTGCGCCGCCGCATGAACCTGTCGAACGAGGCGCGTCCTTACCTCTTCGACCTCAGAAAGCATACAGGCGAGACGATCATACTCGGCATCCCCACCGATACCGAAGTGATGCATGTCTACGACTTGGAGAGCCCGCAGGCTGTCGGCATCAAGTCCGATCTCGGTGCCCGCAAGCCGGCCCATTGCACCGCTGTCGGACGGGCGATCTTCGCCTTCGCGCCGGAGGAGACGATCGAGCGGGTGCTTTCGGGTCCGCTCGCCAAGCGCACGTCGCACACGATCACCGATCCCGCGCGGGTGCGCGAGATCCTGGCCGAAGTCCGCCAGCGCGGCTTTGCCATCGAGGATGAGGAAAGCGAGCCCGGTATCCGGGCGATTGCCGCCCCCGTCCGGGATTCTACCGGTGCCGTCGTCGGCGCCGTCGGCGTAGCGGGGCCGTCTCTGCGGCTGTCGCTGGAGGCCATCGAAAAATTTGCGCCACCGCTGTTGGAGACGGTGGCAACGATCTCGTCCCGTCTCGGTCATGGAGCGGGTTACAGACATAGATGATGAGGAGGAACGCATGACCGTGATGACATTGAGCGGGACCGATACCAAATGGTCCTGCGCCGACGGTGACACGATCATGCGATCCGCCATTCGCGCCGGTCTCGGCTTTCCCTATGAATGCAATGTCGGCTCCTGCGGCAATTGCCGTTTCGATCTGCTCGAAGGGGAGATCGAGGAGCTCCGCGCCGACGCGCCGGGTCTGAGCGACCGTGACCGCCAGCGCGGCCGCCGTCTCGGCTGCCAGGCACGGCCGCTGACCGACTGCGTCGTCAAGCTTCGCCTCATGCCGCAATATGAGAGTGCCCATCTGCCGGTGAAGCAGGAAGGCGTACTAACCGGCATCACCGACATCACCCACGATATCCGGGAATTCCGCTTCCGCCTCGATACGCCGACGGCCTTCCTTTCCGGCCAGTATGCGCTGCTGACGCTCGATGGCGTCGAGGGGAGCCGCGCCTATTCGATGGCGAACCGGGGCGATCAGCCGGATGAATGGCATTTCCAGGTTCGCAAGGTACCGAATGGGGCTGCCACCTCGATGCTCTTCAATCGGCTAAAGGTCGGCGAGCGGATCGGCATCGACGGTCCCTATGGCATGGCTTACCTGCGCGAGGATTCGCCGCGCGATATCATCTGTCTCGCCGGCGGTTCCGGCCTTTCGCCGATGATCTCGGTGACGCGGGCGGCGGCGGTCTCGGCCGAACTTGCCGGGCGGCGGATCGACTTCATCTATGGCGGCCGCGAGGCGCGCGATATCTGCGGCCGCGAGATGTTGGAAGAGCTGCCGGGCTTCGGCAGCACGCTGCACTATCATCCGGTTGTTTCAGGCATGCCTGTCGAGGATGACGGCTGGGATGGCTATCGCGGCTTCGTCCACGAGGTCGCCGCCAAGCTCTTTGCCGAGCGCCTGCCCGAATGCGAGATCTATTTCGCCGGTCCGCCGATGATGGGCCAGGCGATCCAGAAAATGCTCATCGACCTCGGCGTCCCGCAGGGCCAGGTCCATTTCGACCAGTTCTACTAAGATGAAGCTCCGTCAGCTCGCATATTTCGTCAAGGTCGTCGAAGTCGGCAACATCACGCGCGCCGCCGAACAGCTGAACCTTGCCCAGACGGCGCTCGGCATCCAGATCCGCAATCTCGAGGATTCGCTGCAAATCCAGCTTCTCGACCGCCATTCGCGCGGCGTCAGCGCCACACCGGCCGGCATGCTGCTCTACGATCGGGCGCGCGAAATCCTGCAGCGGATCGAGGAAACGCGGCGTGACCTGATTTCGCTCGGTGGCGAGAAGGTGCGGGTGCGTCTCGGCGCCACGCCGTCGATCCTGAAACTGATCGGCACCGATCTTCTGGTTGCCGCCAACGAGCAGCTTCCGGGTATCGCGCTTCATGTCGTCGAAGAACTGAGCTTCGTGCTGACTGATGCGCTGGAGCGCGGCGAACTCGACTACGTGCTGGCCTATGATATCGAGGACAGCCCCGGCCTGAGGCGCATCGCGCTGATGGAGGAAGACCTGCTTTTGATCTCCGCACCCGATGGCAAGGATGCGGAGCAGGATGTCTCCTTCCGCCATGCGGTTGCCGGCGATCTGGCGCTGGTCTCCAACCGCGACATCATATGGCGTCGCGTCCACGAGACGGCGTCGCGCCTCTCCGTCGATGTCAAGATCACCTATCAGGTGCAGTCGATGGAGGCGATCAAGGCGCTGATCTCGCATGGCGTCGCGCAGAGCATCATGCCCTACGGCATCGTCTCGGAGGAAATCCGCTCCGGCGAACTGATCGCCCGGCGCATCGAACGGCCGGATGTGAAGCTGACGCTGTTCCTTGCCCATGCCTCCCACAAGGGGCTTGCGGACGAGCGGCTGTTCCATGGCTTCATCTACAATATGGTCGAGCGTCTTGCCGCGGCGATCGGTCCCTACGCCCATCCGATCGATCGCGTGATGGAGGATTGAACAGCGATTTTCGTATGAGCTGGACAATATGATTTATCTTGGACATTTGCCTGACCGGGCCCGATGATCTCTCTCGAATGTGGAAGGGCGTTCACCGGAACTGAGAAATCCGGTGGGTGAGCGGATCGCCGATTGTCTTTGATGATCAGCAGCTTGACAGGAGGATGTCAGGTTTTGATTCACGTCCGGCTGTTGGGGAGTGAGTAATCTGACATCGTCGCTTCGTTTGTCCTTCGGCTGCTGGAATTATGACCGCACGCGCGCGCTGATGGACCGCACGGTCGTGCCTGACGGTATCGATCTCGTCTATCTGAACATGCCTGTCGAAGAGACCTTCTTCCGCATGCTCCGCCACAAGGAGTTCGACATCGCCGAGATGTCGCTGTCCTCCTATGTGCTCTCGCATTTCACCGAAGAGCAGCCTTTTGTCGCCATTCCGGTCTTTCCGTCGCGCTACTTCCGGCATTCGTCGATCTATGTGAATTCGACAGCCGGCATCCGCAATCCCACCGATCTGATCGGCAAGCGGGTCGGCAGTCCTGAATATCAGATGACCGCGCCGGTCTGGATCCGGGGCATTCTCTCGGACGAATACGGTGTGAAGGTCGATGACGTCACCCATTATACCGGTGGCGAAGAGCAGCCGAACCGGCCGGAAAAGCTGCCGCTCAACCTGCCGTCCTATATCAACGTCAAGCGCATCGGGCCGCAGCAGACCCTGTCGGCGATGATCCGCGAAGGCGAGATCGACGCGCTGTTCACGGCCCGCAAGCCATCATCCTATGACGGCTGTCATGTGAAGCGGCTGTTCGAGGATTTCGTCGAGGTAGAGCGCGACTATTTCCGCAAGACCGAAATCTTCCCGATCATGCATACGATCGTCATCCGCCGCGAAATCTACGAGCGGCATCGCTGGATCGCCCAGTCTCTCTACAAGGCGTTTGCCGAGGCGCAGGCGCGCATCTATCGCGATCTCGAGGAGACGGCGGCGCTGAAGGTGATGCTTCCGTGGCTGAATGCCCATGTGGAAGAGGCCCGCCGGATCATGGGCGACGACTACTGGAGCTACGGCTTCAAGCAGAACCGCCGGACGCTCGATACGTTCCTGCGCTATTCGCATGAGCAGGGCCTGTCGAAGCGGCGGCTGCAGCCGGAGGATATCTTCGTGCCGGAGACGATGGAGAATTTCGTCATCTGATCTTTCCCTAGGCAGAACGAGGTTCCGCTATGCGGAATCCGTATGGCTGCTCTGTGTTGCCAGGTCTTTCCGGATTGGTGCTGTCAAGTTATATGCAGCGCACAATAGACGGAGATGATCGAGATGACCGCTACCACTTATCGCAGCACCGGCCGTACGGACTGGGTCCGCAGCGCTTTCGGCGGTCTGTTCGAAACGATGAGCCTTGTCGGCGCCGCGCATGAATGCTCGATGGCCCGCCGCGAGCGCCGCGCGCCGAATACGGCAGCCCTTCACACGCTGGGCATCGACGAGACGGCCTTCAAGCGCACCTACAAGCGTCGCTGATTTCAGGACGCTACGGCAGCATCAAAAAGGGCTGCGATCCCGCGGGGATCGCAGCCCTTTTTCGTTTCAGGTGATGGCTCAGATAAGGCCGGTCAGGATGCCGACGCCGGCAACGGTAGCGAGACCGCCGGCGATGCGCGTTGCCAGGAAGCCGCTGCGCTCGCCGCCGCGGCCGATGGCGAAGCCGAGCGCAAGGCCGGCCATGTGCAGGATGGCGGTCGCCATCATGAAGCCCGCAGCATAGGTGAGGCCGGCAGCGTTTTCAGGCATTTCGGCGCCGTGCGCGTGGCCATGGAAGACGGCGAAGAGGCCGACGACGGCCATTGCTGCAGCAACGGGAGCCTTGATGTTCAAGGCGACAACGGCGCCGAGCACGATCACGGATAGCGCGATGCCGATTTCGACGAAGGGAACGTTGACGCCTGCCATGCCGAGCGCGCCGCCGAAGGCCATGACCAGCACGAAGGTTGCGGGCAGCAGCCATGTGGCACGGCCGCCGAGCTGGAAGGCGAGAACGCCGACCATGACCATTGCGAGGACGTGATCGAGACCGGTCATCGGATGGGCAAATCCGTGGCTGAAGCCTGCGGCCTCTCCAATCGCCGGATGGGCATAGGCAGCAGCCGGAATGGCGGCGGCGATCAAGGCAAGAAGCCCGCTCTTCAGTGATTGTCTCATGTCATTTCCCTCCTGGGTTCGGCGTTGGCGGCGTATTTCGATGGGGCAAGGTCGCCAACATGTGATGATAAAGCAAGGGGTCGTTTGCCGTAGATCCGTCCTCCGCGACGCGAAAAACAACACACCCGCATTAGATCGACGCTATGCCCTGATCGCACTGAAGTAAATTTTAATCTCTTTACACCTGCGTTAAGTTTTTTTATCGTCATTTCCATGAAAAATATAAGCTTTCGTCAGCTGAGGTCGCTTCTTGCCATCGAAACTCATGGCAAGATCGTCGAGGCTGCGAAAGTGCTCGGACTGACCGCGCCGGCCGTCACGCTGCAGCTGAAACAGCTGGAGGCGGAGGCGGGCGTTCAGCTCTTCGAGCGCATGGCCCACGGCATGTATCCGACAGAGGCGGGCAGGGCGGTTCTCTCTGCCGCCCGCGATATCGAAGACCGGCTGCAGCTGCTCGGCGACGAGATCAATGCCTTCAAGGGCGTCAAGCGCGGCCGGATCGCCGTCGGCGCCGTTTCGACCGTGCGCTATTTCGCCAGCGCCATGCAGAACGCCTTTGCCGCCGAATTTCCCGATATCGATCTCGATCTGATCATCGACCGGCGGACGGAGACGATCGAGCGGCTGAAAAGCCGGACGATCGATATCGCCCTGGTCGGCCGTCCGCCACGCGATATCTCGGTGCGTGCGGCGATCTTCGGCGAGCATTCGCTCGTCGTCGTCGCGCCCCCGCACCATCCGCTGGTCGGCCAGCATGGGATTTCCAAGGCCGATATCGCCGGCGAGCATTTCATCGTCCGCGGCTCGGGTTCCAGCACGCGGATCTGGTTCGAGCGCTTCATGGCGGAAATCCCGGGACGGGCGGCAGGGCCGAATACCGAGATGGAGCTCGTCGAGGATATCAAGCGCGCCGTCATGGCCGATACCGGACTTGCCTTCCTGGCGGCCCACAGCGTTGCCGAGGAAGTGCAGGCGGGCAAGATCGCGATCCTCGATGTTGCCGGCCTGCCGATCCGCCGGCAGTGGTTTGCCGTCAGCCGCACCGACCGGGCAATGACCCCTGTGATGACCGCTTTCCAGGAGTTCCTGACCCGTCATAGCGGCCAGTTCCTCCCGGAAGCGCTGCCGGCCTAGGACCTAGGTATCAAGCCTTCAGGAAATCGATCACCCGCGCATTGGTGTTTTCGGCCGTCAGCTGTGGCACCGGGATATCCCAGTAGTCCGAGCCCGGAATGCATTCCTGCAGATAGCGGGCCGCCGATGTCGCGTGCGAGAAGTCGGCGCCGGGGATGATCAGCGTCTTGATGTCGAGACGGACGAGATCTTCAGGTTCGGCTCCCGGCGAGGTGTCGCGGTCGATGAGGCCGCGCGGCATGCCTGCGACGATCGCCTTGTAGGCATCGACATCGAGCTTGGCATAGTGCTTGGCGAATTCCGCGTCATGACGCAGCACCGAGATCCAGGGGCCGCCGCGCGGATCGGCGCCGAAGGCCTTGTTGCTTTCCTTCGACAGCGCAACGACGGCTTCAAGGCCGTTCTGCTGAACGAAGGCCAGATGTTCGGCGAAGCGCTGATGCCCGGTCATGCGGTAGCGGGCGCCGCCAACGGGCCAGAACAGCACCATCTTGTCGACACGCTCGGGCGCCTGCGTCGCCATCGCCATCGCCACGCTGCAGCCCATGCAGCCGCCCATGATATGGGCCTTGTCGATGCCGAGATGGTCGAGCAGGCCGGTGGCCTGCTTCACATAATCACGCCAGGTGACGCGCTCGACGCGGCCACCCGACTGGCCGGTCTCGCGCCGGTCGAAGACGATGCAGGTGAAATGCGAGGGCAGGTGCTCCAGAAACTGGGTCACCACGTAAATGCCCTGCGTGCGCCATTTTTCGACCGTCGCGTCGAAGCCGCCGGGCGAGAACATCAGCAGCGGTGGTCCGTTGCCGATGATCTCGTAGCGCGTGCTGATGCCGTCGATGACTGCGGTTGCCATGAATTCCACCCCCGTTTCTGTCTTACAGGCCTTCGCAGCCGAGCTTGCGCAGGCTTTCGTCGACCCAGAGCTTCGGGTCGAGCTTGCCGGCCATGGTGTTGGCCACGGTTCTGGCTTCCGCTTCGTTCTTGGCCTTGGCCTGGGTGTAGATCTCCGCGGTGATGCCGTAGGGCACGCAGAGCAGGCCGTCGTCATCGCCGATCATCAGGTCGCCGGGATTGATCACCATGCCGCCGAAGGCGATCGGCACGTTGATCTCGCCGGGGCCGTCCTTGTAGGGACCGCGATGGGTGATGCCGGCGGCAAAGACAGGGAAGGTCCCGGCCTTGATCCATCCGTAGTCGCGCACCGCGCCGTTGATGACGACGCCTGTCACGCCGATCTGCATGGCATGCGAAAGCATCATCTCGCCGACAAGCGCATTGGTGAGATCGCCCCCGGCATCGACGACGATGACGTCGCCGGGGCCGGCCATCAGCAGCGCCTTGTGGATCATCAGATTGTCGCCGGGCCGGGTCTTCACCGTGAAGGCGGCGCCCGACATCTGGCCGGAGGCGTGCATCGGGCGAAGGCCGGGGCCACCCGCCGTCATGCGCGACATCACATCGCTGACATTGGCGACCGGGATGGTCCGGAACTTCTCGATGGTGGCTGCATCGACCTTTTGAGTGCGCGGGACGATCCTGAAACCGATGGTCATGAGGCTCTCCTTATTCCCAGGGCATCAGTGATGCGTGGATGACATCGGGCACACCCTTGCCGCCGACCGACTCGATGGCGAGCGCCGCGTCCTTCAGGCCGAACTTGTGGGTGGTGATCTTTTCCAGCGGGAAACGGTTGGAGGCGATCTGCTCCAGCGCCAGCTCGCAGGCCCGGTAGCTATGGCCGCGGGCGCTCTTGATGGTGATCGCCTTGGTCGTGACCTTTTCCAGCGGGAAGTTCGGGAACTCCTTCATCTCGCCCTGGACGAGGATGGTGCCCGCCTTGCGCACCAATGCCTCGACGCCGAGCAGGATCGGGATGGTCCCTGCACCCGCGGTACAGTCGAGCGAGATATCGACACCCTTGCCGCCGGTGATTTCCATGATGCGGGCGAGCGGATCTTCCTTCTGAACGTCGATGACGTAGTCGGCCCCGAGCTGTTTGGCGACTTCGAAGCGGGCCGTGTCCTTGGTTGTACCGGTGACGATGATCAGCGAGGCGCCGGCCTGCTTGCAGATCACCGTCTGCGACAGACCCTGCTGGCCCGGCCCCTGGATGAGGACGGTGGAGTTATAGCCGACATTGCTGTCGAACAGCGACCATTCCACGCCATTCGCCATCGGGGTGACGAGACCGGCAAGTTCCGGTGTGACGCCCTTGGGCACGCGGTGGACGACGGCATTCCAGGGCAGATAGACATATTGCGCGAAGCCGCCCCAGAGATGCGGGGCGCGCTCGGCCGAGGTATAGCCGTAGCGGATGCTTTCGGGGTTGTTGCGCCAGTCGGTATTTTCGCAATGGCGGTACTGGCCCTGATGGCACCACTGGCACTTGCCGCACATGACATAGTGCTCGACGAAGACGAGGTCGCCTTCCTTGAAGCCCTTGCGGCGGGTGAACTCGCGGCCGGCCTTGGCGATATAGCCGATATTCTCATGGCCCATGATCGTCGGGGCATTGTTCGGCGGCGTCTTGAAGAGCTTGACGTCGGTGCCGCAGATGCCGGCCACTTCCATCTTCAGAAGGGCGGCGTCCTCGGGGATGTCAGGCATCGGAAATTCGCGGAAATCCATGATGCTCGGTCCGGTGCGGACCGCGGCGAGAACCTTCTCAGTCATGCTTCACTCCCTTGGATCGGACGATCGACCGGCGGCTCAGATGCCGCGCCGATGGTCCGCAGTTTCGACAAACCATTTTGACAACCGGCGCCGGCGCGCCCTATGTTGCGTTCAGAAAGGCGCCCGTTCGGCGCCGCAAAACCCAGCCGGAAACCATGCTGAAGACCGCAAGCCGCAACGCCGGAAAGATCGATGCCGTCCGCCGCATCAAGGACTGGACGCGCGAGCGTTTCAGCCTCGGCGACGACGTCGCGGTGATGGTTGCGGAAGTCGCCTGCGGCCTGCCGGGCTGTCCGCCGATCGAAACGATCGTCACCTTCTGGACGGCGCCGGAGACCCGGCATGCCTTCAAGGCGTTCAAGCCGGTTGCCGACGTGACGATCGAAGACCTGCCGCCCTACTGGATGAAGAATGCCATCATCACCGAAAGCGGCGATCTCTCCTGCTGCTGAGCTTGCCGCCGTCATAGCGGCAGGCCCGGACGGCCGCGGCGCGACAGCTGCGCGTCGAGACGCGGATAGACGTGGCGGGCGTTGCCCTCGAAAATCTTGTAGCGGCTCATTTCGTCGAGCTCGCCGAGCTGGTCGATATAGCGCTTGGTATCGTCGTAGTGATGGCCGGTTTCCGGATCGATGCCCTTGACGGCGCCGAGCATCTCGGAGGCGAAGAGGATGTTGTCGACCGGGATCACCTTCGACATCAGCTCGATCCCCGGATAGTGATAGACGCAGGTATCGAAGAACACGTTCTTCAGCAGATGCTCCGTCAGCAACGGCTTCTTCATTTCCTGCGCCAGACCGCGATAGCGGCCCCAGTGGAAGGGCACGGCGCCGCCGCCATGCGGGATGACGAATTTCAGTGTCGGGAAATCCTTGAACAGATCGCCCTGCAGCAGCTGCATGAAGGCCGTCGTGTCGCCATTGATGTAATGCGCGCCGGTGTGATGGAAACAGGCGTTGCAGGACGAGGAGACGTGGATCATGGCGGGCACGTCGAGATCGCAGAGCGTCTCGTAGAGCGGATACCACTGCTTGTTGGTCAATGGCGGGTCGGTCCAGTAGCCACCCGATGGATCCGGGTTGAGGTTGACGCCGACGAAATCGAGTTCCTCGACGATGCGCTTCAGCTCGGGAATGCAGTTCTTCGGCGGGGCGCCGGGATGCTGTGGCAGCTGGCCGACGGCGGCGAAATTGTCGGGAAGCAGCTTGCAGATGCGGTGGATCAGGTCGTTGGACATCGATGACCACTGCTGGCTCACCGCCTCGGTGCCGACATGATGGGCCATGCCGGCGGCGCGCGGCGAAAAGATCGTCAGGTCGCTGCCGCGTTCCTGCTGGAACTTCAGCTGCGGGGCGACGGATTCACGCAGCATGTCATCGGAGATGCCGAGATCGGTGCTTTGCGGGCGGCGCATGGCGTCGGCGAGACCGGCAAGCTGCTTGTCGCGGAACTGGTGGAGCGCCTGCGGCTCGGTGGTGTAATGTCCGTGAATGTCGATGATCATGGGGCAATCCTCCTTGCGCCAGGGGCGATGATCCGGCGTCCTCAGATGCGGACGAACAGTTCATCGACCTCGTAGCGCCGTGGCGTGATCCGCTGGTCGGCGGAGTAGTCGAAAGCAAGCTGCAGCGAGCGGCGGTTTTCTTCGAGGCCGTAGGCCGGCGGTGGTGTCGCGCCATCCTCGGCGATCGAGACGCGCCTGGCCTCCTCGAACAATTCCATCAGTTCTCCCGCCAGCCATGTGTGTTCGGCGAGCAGATCGTTGCGGACGGTCAGGACGTGATTGATCGGCACGATGCCGGTGCGGGCGATCCAGGCTTCGGCCGCCTTGTCGCCATCGGGAACGACGGTGCGGATGCCGGAGGGATCGACGGTGCGTTCGCCCATGATGGCCGAGAGTTCGCCTGATAGCATCAGGTCGCGCAGGCCTGTCGGCTTGGTGTTGCGCACGGTATTCCCGGGGTCGGTATATTCGCTGAGATGGGCGTCTTCCATCGTCAGCCAGGTGATGCTGTTCAGATCGACGCCGTAGTCGTCCTTGACGATGCCGCGCACCCACACGCCCGAGGTTTGGGCATAGGCGCGCACGCCGACCGTCGTGCCGTTGAGATCCTTCGGCTCGCGGATGCTGGAACCGGTGGGACAGACGAGGTTGGCGTGGGGCAGGCGGCTCCAGAGCGGAATGGCGATGCCGGTCAGCGGCTTGCGGTAATGGTGCGCCAGAAGATGGGTGACGACAGCCAGTTCCGAGACGTCGAGCTCGTCGCCGCGGACCATGGCGCGGAAGCCCTTGGGCAGGGGCTCGTAGTCGCGGAAATCGAAATCGATGCGCGTTGACGAGACGCGGCCATCGACGAGCGGTTTGACGTGAGCATGTTTTCCCAGCGCCGTGCGCAGCTGAAGCTTTTCCGGCATCGAACCCTCCCGGATCGATTGTTCCTTTATATGGAACGATGTTCTGATTTAAAATAATACCGTGAAATGCCCGCCGGTCAATTCCGGTTCGGGCGATTTTTCAGATGGGTGGTTTCAGGCGTAGCCGCCGAGGCTCAGCAGGTAGTAGCCGGCTGCCGCTGTGGCGAGGATCGGGTAGGGGCCGATCTTGGTGAAGAGCAGCAGGGCGATCGCGGTTGCGACGGTGCCTGCTTCGATCCAGTTCAGATGCGCCGATTGGGCGACGGTGTAGCCGCCGGCGAAGATCAGCCCGGCGGCAACCGGTGCCAGGCCGCGTTCGGCGGCGATGATCCAGGGCGAGGCGCGATGCTTGTGCCAGATGCTGCCGCAGATGCAGACGAGCAGCGAGGAGGGCAGGAAGATCGCCAGCGTCGCGACCAGCGCGCCGGTGAGGCCGTCGAGATGCCAGCCGATCAGGGCGAGAATCAGGGTGCCGGGTCCAGGGGCGGCGCGGGAGATGGCGTAGAAATCGGTGAAGGCGCGCGGGGTTAGCATGCCGAGCACGTCGACCGTCTGGTGCTGCAGTCCGGCGATGATCGACTGGCCACCGCCGAAGGAGACGAGCGACAAGGGTATGCAGAGCAGCACGAGATTGAGGAGCTTGGCGTCATCCATTTTTCTTCTCCTTGACGAAGAAGGCGGCGACGATGCTCAGGGGAATGCTGACGGCAACGACAGGCACCAGCGGCCAGCGCAGCACGCCGACGGTGACGAAGACCGCGACGGCGATGAGGATCGGCACGGCATGGCGGCGCAACCGCTTGCCGGTCTTGATGCCCATGGTCAGCGACGAGGCGATGCCGACGCAGGCAAGACCGCGCAGCACGGTATGGGCCGCCTCGTAGCCGTTTATCTGTTCATAGAAGAAGCTCATGATCAGGATGACGGTGAAGGCGGGCGCCAGCATGCCGGTGAAGGCGAGTACCGCCCCCGTCCAGCCGCGCAGCTTCAGGCCGATATAGACGGCGAGATTGACCGGATTGGCGCCGGGCAGGATCTGGGCGATGGTCAGCGTCTTCAGGAAATTGTCCTCATCGAGCCAGCCGCGCCGCTCGACGATCTCCCGGTGGGTCCAGCCCGATACGCCGCCGCCGAAGGACGAGGCGCCCAAGCGCAGGAACGAGATCAGCAGATCGGAGAGCGGCACCTTCTCCTGTTCGCGCAGATGAGCTTCTACCGGCTTGTCCAAATCGGCCTCCCTTGAATGGCTGCCCTGTCCGGAATCCCGGGTGGCGGCAGTCAAGGATGCGCCGTGCCATCGGGCGAAGTCCACGCCATTTCGGCTTAGCCGCACAGTAAGGAAAACTTACCGTCAGCGGCGTTCGCCTGTGGTTTTCACAGCAGGATGAGGCTTTTAGGCTGGCAAAAAGATGCGGTATCCGCGGCTGGTGCCGCTCAGTGGAAAATCGCTACACGAAGCCTTTTGTTGCCGTTGCAATATGTGAAAATCGGCCATACTTTGGAATAAAACCGTTTTTAAACAATGGCTTAAATTGCGTTCCGCTAAACGGAACGCTGTACCCCTCTACGGAATGCCTATTGCCAGCCCGCAAGAAAAGTGATGGACTAAGCATAAATTTTTGCTTTGGACAAAGTTTCGGCCAGGGGTCCTAATGATCCTCAGAGGCCGGGTCTTTAAGGCGCCGGGTGAGGATAAACCGCACTCTGGGGGAGTGTGCGGCGGAGCAGCGGAGATCTTTCGGTCGCCGCTGACGGGAGGAGTAAAACTGCAATGATTGAGACTATGTTCGGGGCGCTGTTCAACCTCGTTAGCTCGCCCCATATCATGGGCCTGATGCTGATTGCCGTGGTCTTCGGACTGCTGGTCGGCGTCACCCCCGGGATCGGCGGCAAGCTGTCGATCGCGATGGCCATCCCCTTCGTCTACGGCATGGATATGGTGGCGGGCGCGGTGTTCCTGCTGACCATGCATGCCGTCAACGGCACCAGCGGCCAGATATCAAGCATCATGTTCGGTATCCCCGGCGACGGCGATGATGCGGCAACGACGCTGGACGGCTATCCCCTTGCAAAACAGGGGCAGGCGGCGAGGGCACTCGGCGCCAGTATCACGGCATCCGGCGTCGGCGGCATCATCGGCGCCGTGGTCTTCGCGATCATGATCCCGATCCTCGAGCCCGTCATCCTGATGTTCAGCCCGGCGGAATTCTTCCTGATCGCGCTGCTCGGCATCAGCTTCATCGCCTTCCTTTCGAGTGGCAGCCGCATCGTCAAGGGCCTGATCGTCGGCTTTTACGGCCTGATGCTGTCGACTGTCGGCATGGACCCGATCACCGGCACGCCACGCTATTCCGGCGACTTCCTTTTCCTCTGGGACGGCGTCAGCCTGGTGACCGCCGTGCTTGCGATGTTCGCCGTGCCGGAAATGATCTCGCTCAGCACCAAGGGCGGCTCGATCTCGGCGGTGCCGATGGATACGGGCTTCTCCTATCGCCAGCTGCTGTCCGGCGTTCGCGAGGTACCCCGCCACTGGTGGCTGGTGCTCAGAACGTCGGTCATCGGCGCGATCATCGGCATGATCCCCGGTCTCGGCGGCTCGACGGCGGCCTGGCTCTGCTACGGTCACGCCGTCCAGAGCTCCAAGCATCCGGAACGTTTCGGCAAGGGTGCGATTGAAGGCGTCATTGCGCCGGAGACCGCCAGCAACGGCAAGGAAGGCGGCTCGCTGCTTCCGACCCTGTTCTTCGGCATCCCCGGTTCCTCCGGCATGGCCGTCCTGCTCGGCGCCTTCCTGATCCTCGGCATCCAGCCGGGTGCGCTGATGGTGACCAAGCATCTCGACCTCGTCTGGACGCTGATCTGGGCTCTGGTCGTCGGCAACCTCATCGCCGTGGCGATCCTGCTCGTCATCTGTCGCTGGGTCGCGGTTCTGACCTTCGTCAACGGCCGCATGCTCGTGCCGTTCATCCTGGTCTTCGTGACGCTCGGCTGCTTCGTCAGCGACTTCCAGTGGCAGAACCTGATCGTCCTCGTGGTGTTCAGTGCCATCGGTTACGGGTTCCTGCGTGCCGACTGGCCGCGTGCGCCCTTCGTCATCGGCCTTGTGCTCGGCGGCAAGGCGGAAGCCTCGCTCAATCAGGCACTGCAGCTTTGGGGCTACAGCTTCTTCCTGCGGCCGCTGTCGCTGGTGCTGATCGCGATGATCGTCTCGCTGATGGCCTACGCCTTCTACCGCAACTTCCGCCCGGCGGCCCGCCGGCGCAACCTGGAGGTCAGCCCATGACCTTGAAGACCATCAGCTTCAGCACTGCGCTGACCTTCGTGATGCTCGCGATCTTTACCACCATGGTGGCGCTGTCGTTCGATTACCCGGCAAAGGCACGCTTCATGCCGCTGGTCGTCGGCATCCCCGGGATTCTGCTCTGTCTGGTACAGCTCGGCCTCGATCTCTTCCGCTCCCCCTCGGCACCGGCCGCGGCCTCGGTCGGACAGCAGATCGCTGCGGCCAGCGCCCCTGAGAGCGGTCAGCAGGAAGAGGAACTGCCGGAGTTCGGCCCGCACACGGCGAAGCAGGAAGCCATCATGTGGGTTTACCTCGTCAGCTTCGTCACCGGTATCATCCTGTTCGGCTTCTACGTCAGCGTCCCGATCATGCTGCTGACCTTCCTGCGCAGGCAGGGCGAGGCAAGCTGGAAGTTCGCGCTGGCACTGGCGATCGCCGCAACGCTCGCTCTCTACCTGATGTTCGGACGCCTGCTCGGCATCGAGCTGCATCCGGGCTTCGTGACCCGCTGGGCAATGCACGCTTTCGGATTTGGCGCGGTCTAGCAGGGTCCGGATCGCGGGGATTTTGAGAATGCGACCGGCAAGGCCGTTCGCGCACGAGGAAGACATGCCGGGCCGCGATTGCCGAGGAGATGGGTCGCCAACGGTTCAGACACAGCACGCATCAACGACGTCATAACGCTCACTGGGAGGGAAGCATATGAACATCAACTCAATCCGCATGGCAGCGATTGGCCTGGGCGCCGGCCTGGCGCTGGTCACGGGATCGGCCTTCGCACAGGAAGGCCCTGACTTCTTCAACGGCAAGACGGTCAACTATATCGTCGCCACCGCGCCTGGCGGCGGCTACGATACCAACGGCCGCCTGGTCGCGCAGTTCATGCAGAAGCATCTGCCGGGCTCGACCTTCGTGGTCCAGAACATGCCGGGTGCAGGCCATCTGATCGGCGCCAACTTCATCTATGCGTCCGACCCTGACGGCCTGACCTTCGGTACCTTCAATACCGGCCTGATCTACGGCCAGCTCGCCGGTAACCCGGGCATCAAGTTCGACCTCGCCCAGATGTCCTGGATCGGCAAGGTATCGTCGGACCCGCGCGTCATCGTCGTCTCCAAGGACTCAGGCATCAACAGTTACGAGGATCTCGCCAATCTGAAGGAGCCGATCAAGTTCGCTTCCGCAGGCGTCGGCTCGGCCTCGACGATCGAGACGACCATGCTGGTCAAGGCGCTTGGCCTGAAGATCGAAGTCGTCTCCGGTTATAACGGCAGTGACGACCAGCTCGCCATGCGGCGCGGCGAAGTGCAGGGCATCATCGGCTCGCGCTCGACATTCCAGCCCTTCGTCGATGCCGGTAACGGCAAGCTGATCGCCCAGATCGGTGGTTCGGAAACCGACATCCCGCAGCTCGCCTCGCTCGTCAACAATGACGATGCCAAGCGCGTTATCGCGCTGGTGGAATCGCAGAGCGACATCTCCCGCCTCACCGCAGGTCCGTCCGACATTCCGGCCGACCGGCTGAAGGCGCTGCGCGATGCCTATCAGGCTGCCACGTCCGATCCGGAATTCCTCGCCAAGGCCAAGGAGATCGGCGTTCCCGTCGATCCGAAGATCGGTGACGACGTCGGCAGCCTCGTCAAGGGCGCCATGAACCAGACGCCTGAAGTCGTCAGCTTCCTGAAGGAGTCGCTCAAGGAGGACTGATCGTCTCTTGAGCGAATGGCCGGGCGGCAGTTCCGCCGCCCGCCTCTTTTCAATGCGGTCTCGGGAAGGCAGGCACAGCATGGATAACAAGGTGACGAACGCCGCGCTGGACAAGGCGGCGCAGAAGGAAGGCGTACCCTCTGCATGGCAGTCGGATGTCATTGCTGATCTGATCAAGCAATACGGCTTTCCGTTTATCACGCTCAATCCGGGCGCCAGCTATCGCGGCCTGCATGACTCGCTGGTCAATCACAACGGCAACAATCCGCCGATGCTGATCTGCCAGCACGAGAAGATCGCCGTGCAGATCGCCCACGGCTATGCCAAGGTGACCGGCGAGCCGCTGGCCGTCATCGTCCACAATGTCGTCGGCTTGCTGCATTCCACCATGGGCGTCTATTACGCCTATACCGACCGCGCGCCGGTCTTCCTGATCGGTGCCACCGGCCCGATGGACGAGGGCAAGCGCCGTCCGCGCGTCGACTGGGCGCATACGGCCAATGTGCAGGGCAACCAGGTCCGCGATTACGTGAAATGGGACTATCAGCCGGGTGGCATCGACGGGGTCGTCGACAGCTTCGCCCGCGCCTATTCGATCATGATGACCGAGCCGCGCGGCCCGATCTACATGTGTTACGACGCCGGGCTGCAGGAAGCGCCGCTGGAGGAGCCGATCGCGCTGCCTTCGCCGAAATCCGCCAAGGTGCCGAGCCGCATCGCGCCCGATCCGAAGGCGCTGGAGGAAGCCGCCGATCGTCTGGTTTCCGCCGATTGGCCTGTCCTCGTGCCGCAGTTCGTCGGCCGCGACAAGAATGGCTACAGCGACATGGTCGGCCTCGCCGAAGCGCTCGGGGCACCTGTCGTTGATACGCAGTGGCGCCTGAATTTCCCGACCGAGCATCCGCTCGACATGCGCATGAGCAAGGACGTCTTCAAACAGGCGGACCTGATCACGCTGCTCGACTGCCGCGACTGGGAGCGCCCGACCCATGTCAACGACCGCATCAACCGCACGCTGAAGCCGCTGTTCCCGAAGGGTTGCGACTGGCTGGATATCGGCTTTGCCGACATCGAGATTTCCAAGTGGGCGACGGATTACCAGCGCTTCCCGGAAACGGCGCAGCGCGTGCTTGCCGATACGGCGCTCGCCATTCCGGCGCTGACGACGCTGATCAAGGATCGCGTCAAGGATAATGGCGCACTTGCAAAGCGGATCGCCGAGCGCGCCGCTGCCGTCGGCGAGATGCACAAGGCGCAGCGCGCCAAGTGGCGCGAAGAGTCGCGCGACGGCTGGGATTCCAAGCCCGTTTCGCTCGGCCGTCTAGCGACCGAAGTCTGGGACAAAATCCAGCATGAAGACTGGGTGCTGACCACCAATGCCTTCGAAGACTGGGCGCTGAAGCTCTGGGATTTCGATAAGCCCTACCGCTGGCCGGGCAAGGCGCTCGGCACCGGCACGCAGATCGGCATGGCGACCGGGATTGCGCTGGCCCACAAGGGCACCGGCCGTCTCGTCGTCGATTGCCAGACGGATGGCGACCTGATGTTCGATGTCGGGGCGCTGTGGTTTGCGGCCAAGCACAAGGTGCCGTTCCTCTGCGTCATGCACAACAACCGCGCCTACTACAATGACTGGGATCACCAGATCACCGTGGCCCGCCAGCGCGGCACGCCGGTCGAGCGCGCCCATATCGGCATGGACCTCTTCGATCCGGCGCCCGATTTCGCAACGCTCGCCCGCGGTCTTGGCTGGTATGCCGAGGGACCGATCGAGGACGCCGATGATATCGGTGCCGCGCTGGAGCGGGCGATCGCCCAGGTCAAGAACGGCATTCCGGCGCTGATCGACGTCGTGACGCAGCACGAAGGATAAGCGCTTCGGCGCAGCAGGCATTTGGGAGACAGGCATGAAGGTAGCAGTGGTCGGTACGGGAGAGATGGGACTTGCGATGGCAGGTCATATGCTCGATGGCGGGCATGAGGTTTCCGGCTTCGACGTCAATGCCGAACGGCTTGCTGCGGCCGCCGGAAAGGGCATCAAACCGGCTGGCGATCTCGCGGAGCTCTCCGAAGCCGAGGTGTTCATCCTCGTCGTTGCCACCGATCAGCAGGTCATCGATGTCTGCGAAACGCTGTCGGGAATTGCCGCGAAGGGGTCGATCATCGCCGTTGCCGCAACGATCAGCCCGGAGACGATGCAGAAGCTTGGTCCCAAGCTGAGAGAAAAGGGCATCGGCCTTGTCGATGCGCCCGTCGTCTATGGGGCATCGGGTGCGCGCTCGGGCACGCTGCTTTCGCTCTGCGGCGGCAGCGAGGAGGATGTCGAGCGCATCCGCCCGGTGATGATGTGCTACAGCCGCGAGGTTGTCCGCGTCGGGCCGCTTGGCTCCGGCCAGATCGCCAAGTCCTGCAACAATCTGCTGCACTGGGTCCATTGCGTTGCCAATTACGAGACGCTGCTGATCGCCAAGCGCTACGGCATCGACGCCCAGCGCATGCGCGAAATCCTGCTGCTCTGCCCCGGTACCAATGGCACGCTCGCCCGCTGGGATTCGACGCGCTTCACCTGGCAAGAGAAGGACATGGATGTGACGCTGGAGCTCGCCCAGAAGGCGGGGCTGATGCTGCCGCTCGCCGGTCAGGTGGACCAGATCATCAAGTCGCTGAAAGCCGATGACGTGAAGGGCCTGCTTTATGGCGAGGAGGCGAGCTACCTCGGCAAGACCGTGCGGCCGATGACACAAGCCGAAGGGGGCGTTGCCTGACGCCTGCCGTCCATGAATTCGCGCCCGCGCATGCGCCCGGAGCCCCCTCCGCAAATGCGCTGAACCGCCGCTCCGTCATCTGACGGCTCCAGTGGTGAAACCGAAACAAGACATCGAGAGTGAGATTATGTCCGTCAGTGAAAATCCAGCCGTCGCCGATCCCGTTGCTGTCAAGGATCCCGGCAATTCGAAATTCCTGGTCGATCCCTATGGCGACTGGTCGAAGGGCGAGGGGATCCCGATCCATTTCGATCTCGGCCACGACCTCTTGGCGCTCGAGACCGGCACCTGGGACCGCTACGACGCCCGCGGCTGCTTCGCGCATACCCAGGGCATGGGCGACTTCATGGCGAATTACGTCATCGAGGTTCTGCCGGGCAAGAAGACGCGGCCGGTGAAGCACCTATACGAGGCCTTCTTCTATGTGCTCTCAGGCTATGGTTCGACCACCGTCTGGCTGCCGAATGGCGAGACACGGACCTTCGAATGGGGTCCGAAGGCGCTGTTTGCGATACCGCTGAACTGCCAGTACCAGTTCCACAACGGCTCCGGCCAGGAAACGGTGCGGCTGTCCTGCACCAACCATGCGCCGCTGACGATCAACCTCTACCACAATCTGAAATTCGTCTTCGAAAACGACTTCGATTTCGACGACCGCATCGGCGGCGCCAAGCATTTCGAGGGCGAGGGGGTGCTCTACAGCTACGGCGCCGAGTCCGCCCGCAAGGTGCAGAACGTCTGGGAAACCAACTTCGTCCACGACCTGACGAGCTTCAAGCTTTACGAGTTCGACGGCCGCGGCAAGGGTTCGCTCAACGTCAACTTCGTTCTGGCCGATGGAACCATGCACTCGCATGTCTCGCAGATGCCGGTCGGACGCTACAAGAAGGCGCATCGTCATGCGGCGGGCACCCACGTCCATGCCGTCGATGGCGAGGGCTATTCGCTGATGTGGTATGAAGGGGAATCCGAGTTCAAGGAAATCCCGTGGCGCCACGGCTACATGTACACGCCGCCCTTCTGGATGTACCACCAGCACTTCAACACCTGTGACCAGCCGGCGCGCTATGTCGCCTGCTCGCTCGGCAGCCGCCGATATCCCTTCATCTCGCTGCGCCGCAAGAGCGCGGAAGGTGGCGGTGCCACCTCGGTCAAGGATGGCGGCCGCCAGATCGAGTACGAGGATCAGGATCCGCGCGTTCATCGCAAGTTCCTTGAGGAACTGCAGAAGACCGGCGTACCCTCGGCCATGGGTGACATCTTCGACGAGGCGGCTATCATGGCGCTCGACAAGGACAGCCTCACCGGCGTCATCAAGACCCCGATCCTCGCCGGTCCGGCCAGCTGATCAGAGGCGCGCCGGCGGCAGGTCCGCCGGCCTCCTCGCGCAGGCATGCACAGGGAATAGAGTGAAGTGCACGATCTCGATTTCGATCACGAACATGGCGATCTCTCGGAAGGCGAGCGCCGGGCGATTTCCGACTGGCTGTGGCAGCAGGAAACCGTCGAGCTTCTGACCGTCGGCATCGATATCGGCAGCTCGACCTCGCATCTTCTGTTTGCCCGCGTCGTCATGCGCCGCGAGACGGAAGAGCTCTCCAGCCGCTTCCAAGTGATCGATCGCCAGGTGGTCTGGCGCTCGCCGATCCTGCTGACGCCGTTCCTGCCTGACGGCACGATTGACGCGGCCGAGCTCAGGCATTTCTTCGCCCATTGCTACGAGGATGCCGGATACAAGCGCAGCCATATCGATACCGGCGCGGTGATCCTCACCGGCGAGGCGATCAAGCGGAAGAATGCCCGGGCGATCGACGAGATCTTCGCCAGCGAATCCGGCCGCTTCGTCTGTGCGACCGCGGGCCACAAGCTCGAATGCATGCTGGCTGCCCATGGCTCCGGTGCCACGGAACTCTCGAAGAAGCGCAATGCCTGCGGGCTACATGTCGATATCGGCGGCGGCACCACCAAGCTGGCGCTGATCAGCAAGGGCGAGATCATCGATGTCGCAGCCTTTGCCGTCGGCGGGCGTCTGATAGCGCAGGACAAGACGGGCGCCTGGACCCGTGTCGATGAATCGGCGTCGATCGTTGCGGCCGAACTCGGGCTTGCGACCGATCCGGAGACGCTGGCAAACCCGGAGGTGCGCCAGGCGATCGCCCGGCGGCTGGCGGCAGCTGCCGTCGACCAGATCCTCGGCGCGCCGCTCGATGCGCTCGGCGAAAAACTGCTGCTGACCGAGCCGCTGGACCGCAGCTTCCGGCCCGATTACGTCACCTTCTCGGGAGGCGTCTCGGAATATATCTTCGAATACGAGACCGCCGATCACGGCGATATCGCCCAGATGCTCGCCAAGGAAATCATTGCGCAGCTGACGCCGCGGATCGATATGCCGATCGTCGATGCCGGTCAGCGGATCCGCGCCACGGTGATCGGCGCCTCGCAGTTTACCGTGCAGGTCAGCGGCAAGACGATGTATCGCACCGGCGATCGCGGCCTGCCGTCGCATAACATCCCGGTCGTGCATCTCGGCCATGCGGTGCCCGAGCATGTCGATGCCGAAGCGATCGCCAGGGCTTTTGCCGCAGGGGCGGAGCGGCGGGACAGCATGATTGCCGCGCCGCTGGCGCTGGCCTTCACCTTCACCGGTCTGCCCGATTATCCGCGGCTCCTGGAGCTCGCCAAGGCGATCAGGATGTTTGCGGCGCCGGATGGCCACCGCGACGAATTGCTGGTGCTCGTCATCGACGGCGATATCGGCCAGACGCTCGGCCGCATCCTCGACCGCGAGCTGAAGATCGGGCCGCATCTGATCTCGATCGATGGCGTGCAGCTGAAGGAACTCGATTTCGTCGATCTCGGCGAATTCATCAATCCGCCGGGCGTCGTGCCCGTCGTGATCAAGTCGCTGTTGTTTTCGTAACGGTTCGTCCGACGGCCTTGATTTGAGGGGCGGGCGGATGTACGTTGAGTTTAAATTGGAACGATGTTCTGTATAAAGGAACATCTGATTGGGAGGAGAAACCCATGCATCAGGATCCCCTTGGCGGCGGCACAGGCACGCACTGGCACGAGCCGGCCGGCACGAAGAAGGCGGGCTTCGGCGAGTTCAAGAAGCAGCCGACGCCCTATGACCAGTTCATGGAAGAGGAAGGCATTCCTGTCTTCCGCGACCTCGGCATTTCCAACGTCAAGAACCTGCCGCTGAAGCCCTGGAAGCGCACCGGCGGCCGCGGCAGCTATATCCAGCTTTACGGCACCGAGACCAAGTGGGGCTGTCACCTCGTCGAAGTGCCCGCCGCCGGCGAGCTCAATCCGGAAAAGCACATGTACGAGGAAATCTACCTCGTCGTGGAGGGCCGCGGCTCGACCGAAGTTTGGCTCGAAGGCGAGGGCAAGAAGCATGTGTTCGAATGGCAGGAAGGATCGATGTTCTCGATCCCGATGAATGCCTGGCATCGTATCGTCAACGCTACCAACAGCCCGGCGCTGCTGCTCGGTGGCACGACGGCGCCTGTCGTCGTCAACGCCATCCAGAATTTCGACGCGGTCTATAACAACCCCTTCGTCTTCCGCGACCGCTTCTCGGGCGCCGACGACTTCTACAAGTATCGCGAGGAGATCGAGCCGGATCCGGTGCGCGGCCTTGCGATGCGCCGCACCAACTTCCTGCCCGATGCCGTCAATTGCGACCTGCCGCTCGATAACCGCCGCTCGGTCGGCTATCGCCGCGTCGAGCCGTTCATGACCAACAACAATTTCTACTACTGGATCGGCCAGCATGAGAATGGCCGCTATTCCAAGGCACATGCCCACACCTCGGCGGCAATCCTGATCTGCCTCAAGGGCGAGGGCTACACCTATACCTGGCCGGAAGAGTGCGGCGTCAATCCGTGGGAGAACGGCCATGCCGACCGCGTCCGCCGTCTCGACTACGGCCAGTACGGCATGGTGACGGCGGCTCCGGGTGGCGCACGCTGGTACCACCAGCATTTCAGCGTCTCGAAGGATGATTTCCGCCTGACGGCGTGGTTCGGCCCGCACAATCCGGGCCGTGATCCCGGTGCGCCGGGCGAGAAGCACATCGACTACACCGCGATCGACGTCAACGAAGGCGGCACTGCCATTCCGTACTGGATGGAAGACCCGTATATCCGCAAGGAATATGAGGCGCTTCTGAAGAAGAACGGTGTGGAGGTTCGCATGAAGCCGGAATGGTATGAAAAGCCGGCCGACACGACGACGAAGAAGTCGACCGTCGTCTGATCATGTCTGACGACGAAGAAGAACAGGGCGGCCGGATATTCTTTTCGAATGTCGGCCGCAGCATGGAGCTCGAAGACGAGATCGTGCTGGTCAGCGTCGGTATCGATATCGGCTCCTCGACCTCGCATCTCGCCTTTTCCCGCATCGTGCTCGAGCGCCTCGACACCCGGTATATGGTGGTCGAGCGCACGCTGCTGCATCAGTCGGACGTGCTGCTGACACCCTATAGCGGTGACGACGAGATCGATGCCGATGCGCTCGGCGCCTTCTTTGCCGAACAGTACAGGCAGGCGGGCATCACCCCTGATGACATCGACACCGGCGCGCTGATCCTGACCGGCGTCGCCGTCCGGCGCAGCAATGCCCGGGCAATCGGCACGCTGTTTTCCGAGGAGACCGGCAAGTTCGTCGTCGTCAGCGCAGGCGACGGTCTGGAGACGACGCTCGCCGCTTTCGGCTCGGGCGCGGTGGCGCTGTCGGGGCGGACAGGCGAGAGCGTTCTGAATGTCGATATCGGCGGCGGTACCTCGAAGCTCGCCTTCTGCAGTGCAGGAACGATCCGGCATATCGCGGCGATCGATATCGGCGCCCGCATCGTCGCCTTCGACGAGAACCGCAGGATCACCCGCGTCGAGGAGGCCGGGCGCTATTTCGGCCACAAGGCGGGTGTCGCGGTCGAACTCGGCGCGACGCTCAGCGAATCCGATGCGCGCAAGCTGGCATCGGCGATGGTTGAGCAGCTGTTCGAGGCGATGCAGGGTGGGGAGATGAGCGGGGAAACGGTTGGGCTGCATCGCCTGCCGCCGCTGCCATCCGTCCTGCCTGATGTCGTCACGGTATCCGGTGGTGTCTCGGAATTCCTCTATGCCGAAAAGCCGGAGAGTTTTAGTGACCTCGGCCCGCTGTTGGCCGAAATCCTGCGCGAAAGGCTGGAAAGCTGGTCGCCGCGGCTGGAGAAGCCGGAGCAGGGCATCCGCGCAACCGTCGTCGGCGCCTCGCAATACACGGTGCAGGTCAGCGGCAGCACGATCTTCGTCCATCCGCTGTCACTGCTTCCCGTGCGCAATATCCCGGTTATCAAGCCGGCGATCGCATTCGGCGACAAGATCGAGCCTGCCGATGTCGCAGCTCGCGTCACGGAATCGCTTGGTCGTCTCGATCTCGGCAGCGGCGAGAGCCCGGTCGCGATCTGCTACGATTGGGAGGGGTCGGCCAGCTACCGCCGCCTCGACGGCTTCTGCCGCGGGGTCATCGAAGGGCTGGCGCCGGTGCTTTCCAAGGGACACCCGCTCATCCTCGTCGGCAACGGCGATGTCGGCGGCCTTGTCGGCATGCATTGCAAGCTGGAGGCCGGGATTTCCTCGCTGGTGTCGATCGACGGTATCAAGCTCGACGAATTCGACTTTATCGATATCGGCGCCATGCTGGAAACGTCCGGTGCCGTCCCCGTTGTCATCAAGTCGCTGGTGTTTCCGGACAAGAAGCTCGGCAGCGGCTAGGAACCCGGCACATCCCGCCTCGGGGCGGGATGTGTCGAGACAAAGGCTTCGGCCTCGGCCCGCAACCACTCGCAGAAGATAACGGATTTGCGGTTCCGCCTCGCGCGGCGCAGCGCCACATATTCGTGGCCGCTGTCGAGGAAGCCGAAGGGGGCCGCCAGCCTCGCGTCGCGGATGTCGTCCGTGACATAGGGCCAGGGCGCGACGCAGACGCCGAGCCCTGCGCCTGCCGCTTCCAGCATGAAATAAAAGTGTTCGTATTCGACGCGCGGTCCGCTCTCGATGTTTAAACCCGAGCGCGCCAGCCAGTCGCCCCAGGCGCGGAGCCGGGTCTTGGTGTGCAGCTGCGGCAGGCCGCCGATCTGCGCCGACAGGGCCGGAGAGACCACCGGTCCGGTCTGTTCGGGAAAGAGCGGGATGACATCGGCGCCCTCAGGCCAGGGTGCGGTGCCGACACGGATCGCCACGTCGAAGCCGTCGCGGGCAAAATCGACCGGCCGGGAGGAGGCCGTCAGACGCACGTCGATACTGGGATGTTCGGCCTGGAAGCGATAAAGCCGCGGGATCAGCCAGCGCATCGTGAAGGTGCCGGGGCAGGAGACATCGAGCGGGCCATCGCCGGTATCGGCAACGGCGCGCACCGACATGTCGATCTGATCGAAGGCAGCGACCAGCCCCGGCAGCAGCGTCTGCCCGGCCTCCGTCAGTCGCATCCTGTTCTTCGGTCCTTCGAACAACGCTACGCCGAGAACCTCCTCCAGATGCTGAATCTGGCGGCTGATGGCGCTGTGCGTCACGTTCAGCTCTTCGGCGGCCAGCGTCATGCGGCCGTGGCGGCCTGCGGCTTCGAAGGCACGGAGCGCATTGAGGGAGTGCAGGCGTCTTGCCATGTGCGTTTTAGGAACAATCTGTGTTCGAGCTTATCGGTTTTCATCCTGGAGAATATGATGTTTTCTCCAGTTGCAACACTAAGGCAAAGCTACTGAACGCACAACAGGTGCTGGATGCCCAGGCATTCGGCAGGGCGAAGCTTTGCCTGCCAAAGGATGGAAGCCATGAACAGCAGACATGTAGACGGAAGTGCCGGCGACGCCAATTACGGCGTGATCGGCACCAATTATACCCGGTACCGGCAGCCCGATCCCCATATCGCCGCCTTCATCTGGCGCGCGCTCGGCGATGCCAGAACGGTGCTCAATGTCGGCGCGGGCGCCGGTTCCTACGAGCCAACCGATCGCACGGTGACCGCCGTCGAGCCTTCGGCCTCGATGCGTGCCCAGCGTCCGGCGCATCTGCCGGTAGCGATCGATGCGGTGGCGGAAAAGCTGCCCTTCGCCGATGACAGCTTCGATGCCAGCATGACGACCTTCTCTGTTCACCAATGGTCTGATCTCAAGGCCGGGCTTGCCGCGATGCGCCGGGTGACGCGCGGGCCGGTCGCCGTGCTGAGTTGCGATCCGGACGAGCTGCATCGCTCATGGCTGCAGGCCTACGCCCCTGAAATGATCTCCGTCGAGGCCAGCCGTTATCCGCCGCTTGCGGCCATCTCCGGCGCCTTGGGCGGGACGATCGAGATCAAGCCTGTGCCGATTCCGCTTCACTGCACCGACGGCTTCGGCGAAGGCTATTACGGCCGCCCCGAGCGGCTGCTCGATCCCGGCGCACGGCTTGCCAACTCGGCCTGGAGCTTCGTCGACGCTTCCGTTGGCGAGCGCTTCGCCGAAGAGCTCGGCCGCGATCTGAAAGATGGCAGCTGGGACAGACGCTATGGCGAACTTCGCTCGCAGCCGTTCTTCGAGGGATCGCTGCGGCTGATCGTTTCGACGCCGTGAACGGATAGCGGCTTACCGCTCACAGCTTTCAGGCAGCCCCGTCGCCTATGCGGCGAAGGGGCTGCCTTGCCGGATGACGATAAAACCGATAGAAGTTTCTTTCGGCTTTCGGATTTTATCGGAAACGAAATTCAACGAAATCAGCAAACTGCGGGATAAAATTTTAAAACCGGCGAAGTTTCTTGCCGTTGCCCGTTGCTAAATTTCAAATTGATCCTATATTGGGTTCATCGACCATTGCTTGTGACGTCGCTCAAGAGCGCTTTTGCCTCTTCAGATTTCCTTCCAAATAATCGATCTAGGTCCGCAAAGTATCGCGGAAAAAACAACGGTTGCTTTGAAAGGAGATCGTTATGAATACAGGTACAGTCAAGTGGTTCAACGCCACCAAGGGTTTCGGCTTTATCCAGGCTGACAACGGCGGCGCAGACGTTTTCGTCCACATTTCTGCAGTTGAACGCGCAGGCCTGCGCTCGCTCGCAGACGGACAGAAGATCCGTTTCGACATCGTGCAGGACCGCAAGTCCGGCAAGAACTCGGCGGACAACCTGCAGGCTGAATGAATTTGTCACGGCTCGCGCGACCACGGATGTACTGGCGCGCTGAGACGATGACGGAGGAAGGTCGGGATTAGTCCCGGCCTTTTGTTTTTTCATCTGATACGGAGAACGGCATGACGAACCGCCACTACCGGCCGGGCGATAGCATCGTTCTGAAGCCGGGAATTCTAGGAAGCGTCCAGCCAGGCGGCGCCGGCCGCGTCGTGTCGGTCATGCCGGCAGCACAGGGCTTCGTCCATTACCGCGTCAGATTCCAGAACGAGAATTGCGAGCGAAGCGTCCGCCAGGACGATATCGACGTTCTGGCATCGTCAGGCCGCCCCGCCGCCGAGGTCAAGGTGACGGAAAGCCCGAAATCGAGCTGGATCAATTCGAACACGATCCGCATCAAGAAATAACGGCCGTTGGCCGATTAAGGAGACGTCTTGCAGGTACTCGTCCGGGATAACAACGTCGATCAGGCTCTTCGCGTCTTGAAGAAGAAGATGCAGCGCGAGGGTGTGTTTCGCGAAATGAAGGCGCGCAGCGCCTATGAAAAGCCTTCTGAAAAGCGCGCCCGCGAAAAGGGCGAAGCGATCCGCCGCGCCCGCAAGCTTGCTCGCAAGCAGGCTCAGCGCGAAGGCCTCCTGCCGGCTCCGAAGAAGAAGATCCCGGCGCGCGCCCGCTAACCGACCGTCATACCGGGACAGGCACTCCTGAAGGAGGAAAGCATGACCAAGACGAAAGACAATCTCTTCAAGCCCGAAAAGCTTTCGGCGCAGGCGAAGGCGGAAAACACCGCCTCGATGGCCAAAGAGATCATGGCCGGCGAGCTCATCGAGCGGCAGAAGAAGACCGAGAGACTGCGGGCGCTGCGTTTGGCGCAGCCCGTAGCCGAGCCGCCCGCGAAGAAAACACGCGCGGCCAGCAAGAAATCCTGAGTTCATTCTCATCTTGGGAACGCCGCCGCCAGGCGGCGTTTTCGCGTCTGGGCATATCAGCCCGGGGCTGTTGTTTCCGGCCGGCGAATGCGCGCCTCAATGGCGCGGGCCGATTGACCACGCAGCGTCTGCAGCGTCGTCATCGGGAAGGTGATCTCTGCCAAGGCGCGGATGAAGGCGCTCTCCTCAGGCTTCGAAAAACGCACGAAGACGCTGCCTTCCTGCTGCCGGATCTGCGCGCAGGTGATGAAAATTTCCGATGTTCCGAGACAGAGATAGAAGTGCGCTGTCAGCTGCTCGATGCCGCGCGCCTGCAATATGGCGCCGGTCTCGCTGATGCTGACGATGCGCACCTGCCGGGCCGTGAAGGACTTCACGCCCTTGACTGGGCAGAGCGCCCGGGCAACCAGATTGACCCGATGATAGGCAGGCTCGGCGCTATCGCCCGCAAAGGCAAGCCGCGACAGATAGTTGCGGTGGGTGTTCGAATTCAACATGAAATGACTGCGAAAAAGACATTAAAGAATTTTTAACCATGTAGCCGCCGCAAGCCGGAAAGGCAACGCGCATTGCGTGTGCCCCGACGCAAAGATGTTGATGATTTCCTGCCCCGGAGAGCTGCCGGCCGCGGGCAGGGTGAGTCGGGCAGCGGTTCGCCCGAACGCGGCCGCGGCGGGTCGCCGGCGATGGGCGCTGGCCATACCTGGACAGGCATTCTGTATCGAAACGGCAAGGCCGCCGCCTCGCCGCTGTGGACCGTAACCCTTCGTTAAGGTTGATCGCCTGGCAATTGGAATTTCCGGCCCGTGCCAGGGCTCAAGCACCCTAAAATGGCTGGGCGGCTTTTGGCCGATCCTGATGATTTTCCTTAAGATGGTGTTTTATGTCTAATATTTCCGATGACCTGGCGCCTATCGGACCAGATAGCGCCGGTGACGGCGCGGCCAGAACCGGAGCTGCCTGGCAACGGTTGCGTCAGCATGAGGCAGATCTGCTGTTCTCCGCCGTGCCGCCGGAAGTTGTGGAGGCGCAGCGTCCGGAGCTGCGCAAAAAGGTCAACGACATTCCTGTCGAAATCGAGGTGGTGATCGGGCGGGCGCGTGTTTCGGTTGCTGAGTTGATGCGGGTCGATCCGGGTCACAGCTTCCGGCTGGATAGCCGTTTCGGCGAACCGGTCGAGCTGCTGGTCAATGGCCGGCTGATCGGCCACGGCGAAATCGTTGCCGATGCCGACGACAATGTCGTCGGCGTGCGGATCGTTCGTCTCGCAGGTTGAGAGCGTTTTCATTGGGGGCAAGTGCATGGGCCATCAGGCCCGCAACGGCGCCGGTCAGGATCGCGGGGGCATCCGGCACAAAGGAAACTGCAAGGAGGACATCATGACGATGCGAGCCTGCATAATGACCGAGAGCCATCTGAAGACTGTGCTCGAAATGTTGCGCGACAAGCCGGAGCTGGGTGCTGCGCGATCGCTGGTGGAAGCGGCGCTCACGGAGGTCGAAACTGTACGGCAGAGCCATGCCGCGGCCTTTCAGCAGGCCGGCCGGCGGAGGGCGAGGTGAGGGTGGCGGCGGGGAACCTGGGGACTTGCCCGCTCAACTCCCCAGCAGCAATGCGGCGAGTGCCACCTGCGAATTGACGCCGAGTTTGGAGTAGATATTCCGAAGATGCGTCCGGACCGTCTCGTAGCTGATCTGATAGGCTGTCGCGACTTCCCGTGGCGTGTTTCCCGAGGCGACGCTGAGAGCGACCTTGATTTCGGTCACCGTCAGTTTCGAGGTTTCCATGAGGGCGTTCTGCCGGTCTTTCAACGGGGCGGCCACCATCGGTTCGGCAATGACAGCAATAGTCGGCCCTTCCAGAAATTCCGTGAATGCGCTCGACTGAAGCCTGACGATGGTCAGGCGATAGCTGCCTTCCTTTCCGTCGCCCTGGACGATGGCGGTATAGGGACCTCTCTGTCCGTCGTGGCGGGATGCGAGCCACTCGAAGGCCGCCGCCGACTTCTGGCATCGAATGCTGATCCGCCCATCGGCAGCGACGCGAAATGGAAACCCGTCGGCGATGATGTTTTCAGCCGTGCGATTCGACCAGCGCACCTTGCGCTTGTCCGACACGTAGATGAGGCCGGCACCGATGCTGTCGAACAACGTTCGCAGCGCCTGATTGTCAGGCGCAAGCAGGTCGCGCTTGCGGATGAAATCGAACGCGCGCTTCAGGTGAGGGGCAAGCAGGGTGTAGCGCTCGGCGGCCTTCCTGTTGCGCTCGGGATCGGAGGAGGAGGTCGCTGTCGAAAGAATGAAGGTGCGGGCTTCTTCACGGATGATGGAGACGCCGATACTGGTTTCGCAGCCCGCCTGCCGCTTCAGCCAGTCATTGTAGAATTCGGTCTTGACGAGGTTCTTTCGGGCAAAGATATCCTCGCCGCACAACCCGCGGCCGACCGGCACCAGGCCCATGCGCGGGATCCACGGATTGACCGACGCGAAGTGATTGCTGAACTGATCGACCTCGTCCTTGGTGAAGCCTGAAATATAGGGAACGTGGGCAACCGGCGAGGCAAGATCGTGGTAGTGCAGGGCAGCCTTGCCGTCGGGAGAAGTCTTGGCGACGGCATCCAGAAAGCCCTGCCAGCTGCATTCGCCGAACAGGCTTCCGTAAATCATGTCGATCAGATGAATGGCGGCATCGGCAGGCTGCGGCATTTCTCAGGCTCGCAAAACACAAGAACACGTCTTGGTTGTCGCAAATCGGCACGGGATTGACCAGCCCTTCAAAAGAAGATGTTCACATGGCCGTCCGGTCATCGGATGGCCGCACGGCGCCAGGCGCGCCGCCCATACTCCAGGTGGAGCATGCCCTGCACGCAAAGGCGCTGTAGACCGACAAACGGGCGGGGTTTGCGAACGGACGGGTCTGTCCGGGCGCTTCCCTTGCGCCCGTCTATCAAGGGGAAGGGGATACAATGAAACTCAGATATTCGCTCGCCGTTCTGATCGCTTTCGGACTGGCCGGATGCCAATCGATCCTGAAGGAAGAGCCCGCAAAGGGAACGCTACCGACCGGAAAGAAAGTCCTTGTCGATGACGGCACCTGCCCGCCCGGAGAGGTGAAACAGGTGACCGGCGCCACAGCCGGAAATCCGCGTATCAAAGAATGCGTGCCAATGCCGAAGGGGTAAGGGGCCGTCTACATTTTCGCCGGGGTGTTGCGGAGAGGTTCGGTTACTGATCTCTCCGCATCTTCGGGATGCAGATGCAGCATTACCAAAGATTATCGGGCTTTGATGCGGCGGGCGTCTGCGAGACGTCACGTTTTCTTTGGATGGCGGCGATTGCGACTAGGGCCACCAGTCCCAACAATGGCAGGATACGGTGGTGATAACGGTCCGCCGGACCGGAGATAACAGCAAACAGCAGATCGTTTCCGAGGCAGAGCGACAGCAGCAGGATGATCCAGATCGTTTCATCACGCGTC
Source organism: Rhizobium sp. 10N427 (assembly GCF_056394605.1). Lineage (NCBI taxonomy): Bacteria > Pseudomonadati > Pseudomonadota > Alphaproteobacteria > Hyphomicrobiales > Rhizobiaceae > Rhizobium > Rhizobium sp. 10N427. The sequence goes on from NZ_JBFTID010000017.1 coordinate 45,172, forward strand.
AGCCTTCGCCGGCCACAGACGAGCGCCGATGCGGTTGCCAGGTAAAGCGCGTAGCGCAGAGCCGTGCAGAGATTGCGAACCACTTCGCTTTGCCACAAGCTCTGTGGCTGTGCGGACTGATAAAATCGGCTTGGCATCGGTTCGGTAAGGACTGGAATGAAATCGAGCGCGGTCTGCGGTGCATAAAAGCTCAGGAAATCGCGAGCAACGACGATCGCCGTTTCCATTGGCCGGTACGTCAGACCGTCGACTATGATTGCGCGTGCGTGCTGCTGTTCGAAACGGTCGAGCGGAAACGCGTTTGGGAACTGGCGTGCAATATCCCAGAAGAAGTCACGGCGTTCCGCATTGGCGGGATCGGCCTTCAGCTGAACCACGTAATCGGCCGCATCACACAGCGCCCTGTCACCTGATCTCTCGCATTGGCGGGTGAGCAGCGCCGGGTGAATTGAGAAGAAGCGGGAGGCGAGGAAGGTTTGCGCGAGTCTTGGGACATCAGGAAAATATTTGCGCTCAAGACCAGTGTTGACGAGCAGCAGCGTTGCGAGCGCCAGCGCAGGCATGGCGAGAAGCCGCGCATTGCGAAACATTAGTGCGGCGAGCAGCGAAAAGGGCATCACAAGCAGCAAGCCGCTCGCATGACCGGAGAGCAGGACGCCCGAAAGCATGGCCAGGAACGGGCTCTGCCAGCGAATTGCAACGATCAGCAGCACGACAGCAGAAAAGAACCAGCTGTCAACGAGCACAGCGCTCACATACAGCGGCTGCAGACTTAAAAGCGAGAGAGGCAAAGCAAGCACGAATAGGTGTGGCAAGGAGAAACTGCGGCAGAAAAGTAGCCAGGCGGTCGCGGCAAGGGCTGTATTGAACAGCGGCAAGGCCCAATACCCAATCAGACGGTATGGCCAGGCAATCAGAACGGCGGCCGTATTCGAGCGGATCCAGCCGACGCCTTGACCGGAATAAGCGATGGAGTCGTCCATCACCAAGGGAAAGCCGTTGACCAGCATGGGCGCCAGCAACATCACCGCCAGCAACAGAAATAGCCCGGCCTGCCGCCAAAAAACGGGTTCACGTGCTGTCCACGGAAAGGCCATGTCTTCTCCAGGTGTGCGGCACCCGAACCGCATATCGCGAATCAAACGCCATCGTCACATTGAAGAGGGCAAGCTCGACAATGGAAAGGGCGCAGAGATTTTTTGAACGCAAATGGCGCACCCGACAGGATTCGAACCTGTGACCTTTGGAATCGGAATCCAACACTCTATCCAGCTGAGCTACGGGTGCATGCCGTGGCGGTTTGAATCGCCTGTCCGATGTGGTGGTTCTTAGCCTAGCTTTCGGCGCTCTTCAATCGCCAAATGGCGAAATCGGTGGAATGGCTGGCGGTGTCACCGGAATTCTAAGGAAAAGCCCGCCGGGCTTTGGCGCGGCGGGCTTTCTGTTGTCCTGATGTCTCAGACCTGCATGGCGCCGGGGCCGGGGATGGCCTTGGGCGGGACCTTGCCGAGGATGATCATACCGAGGACTTCGTCCTTGGTGACGTCTTCGGTGCGGGCGTGGCCGACGACCTGGCCGTTCTTCATCACCGAGACGCGGTCGGCGAGGTCGAAGACGTCGTGGATGTCGTGGCTGATCAGGAAGATGCCGATGCCTTCCTTCTTCAGCTGCTTGATCAGCTCGCCGACCTGCGCCGTTTCCTGGGGGCCGAGCGCTGCCGTCGGCTCGTCCATGATCAGGATGCGGGCGTTGAAGAGGATCGCGCGGGCGATCGCCACCGATTGCCGCTGGCCGCCCGAAAGCGCTTTCACCGGCTCCTTGAAGCGGCGGAAGTTGGGGTTCAGGCGTCCCATCACCTCGCGGGCCGAGGCTTCCATGGCGACGTCGTCGAGCGTGCCCCACTTGGTGCGGATTTCGCGGCCGAGATAGAGGTTGGCGGCGGCATCGACATTATCGGCGACGGCAAGTGTCTGGTAGATCGTCTCGATGCCGTATTTCTTGGCATCGCGCGGATTGCGGATATCGGCCGGTTCTCCATTGATCAGGATATCGCCCGAGTCGCGCTTGTAGGCGCCTGAAAGGATCTTGATCAGCGTCGACTTGCCGGCGCCGTTATGGCCGAGCAGGGCGACGACTTCGCCAGGGTAGAGATCGACCGAGGCGTTGTCGACGGCGTGGATACCGCCGAAGGAGATCGAGATATTCTTCAGTTCCACAAGGGGAGTGCGTTGTTCAGTCATTACTCGTACTCCTCTTACTTCGCACGCGAGCGGTAGACCGTGTCGAGCCAGACGGCAACGACGAGGACGGCACCGACCACAACGTTCTGGATGGGGGTATCCACATTTGCGAGACCCATGCCCGACTGCAGCGACTGCATGACGAGCGCGCCGAGCATGGCGCCGGCGACCGTGCCGGTGCCGCCTGCGAGCGACGTGCCGCCGATGACGGCCGCGGCAATGGTATAGAGTTCGTAGGTCGTGCCCTGCGAGTTCGCCGCCGCGTTGAGGCGGGCGGTCGAGATCGCCGCGGCGACGGCTGCGAGGAAGCCCATCAGCGCGAAGATCTTGACGGTGACCCAGCGGGTCTTGATGCCAGCGAGTTCGGCCGCTTCAGGGTTGCCGCCGATGGCGAAGACATAGCGGCCGAAGCGCAGGCGGGTGGCGATGAAGGTCATGACGATGCCGACGAGAACGGCGATCAGCACCGGCACGGCGATGCCGTAGGAGATGAACAGGCCGGTCTCAGGCCAGGCGATGGCGTTGGCTTCGGCATATTTCTTGGCGATGGCCACGGGCCAGTAATAAATGGTCGAGACCCAGATGGCGCCGAGCACCAGCGCGCAGCCGAGAACGGCCAGGAAATACTCCGCCCAGAGCGGGCGGCGCGGGAAGTTGAAGCGCTTGCGCTGGTGGCGCGAGCCGATGATGCCGATGACGATCAGCAGGCAGGCGATAAGCCCGATGATCCAGCTCCAGGTGGCGCCGACGGCACCTTCTGCACCGCCGCCCATGATGCGGAAAGTGGTGTCGAGGGGCGCAACCGTCTGGCCCGACGTGACATACCAGGCAAGGCCGCGCCAGGCGAGGAAGCCGCCGAGCGTGACGATGAAGGAGGGCACGCCCATGAAGGCGATGATGACGCCCTGGAAGAGGCCGATCAGCGTGCCGGCGATGAGGCCCGCGGCCAGCGTGATCACCCAGGTCCAGGAATTGTCGAAGCCCAGATATTGCGGCAGGAATTTCGCCTGAACGACGCCCATGATCATGGCGACGAGGCCGAGCATGGAGCCGATCGACAGGTCGATGTTGCGGGTGACGATCACAAGCACCATGCCGGTCGCAAGAACGGCGATTTCCGTCGTCTGGACCGAGAGGTTCCAGAGGTTGCGGGGGGTGAGGAAAAGCCCGTCGGTATAGAGATGGAAGCCGATCCAGATGACCAGCAGTGCCGCGACCATGCCGAGCAGGCGCGTGTCGATCTCGGTGGCGCGCAGGAAGCGCGTGATGGGGTTTGCGTCCGCGGTGCGCGGATGACCCGGTGAGGATTGCGTGATGTCTGCCATGGGTTTGCCGTTCCCCCATTGTTTGGGCCCTGGCCGGGTGCCCGAAAAGCCCAGCCTGAGATGCCCTGTTCTTCGAAATGACCACCGGGATGCTTCCGGAATAGCCGCGTCGGTGACGGCGTTATTCTGGCAGGGAATTAAAGCGTTCGCGGGGCGTTGCGAGGCGGGGAGGCTTCTGAAAGATGCCTGCATCCGCATCCGGCGCCGCAGCGGAAACGCTGCGGCGCCGGTCTGTTGATCAGCTTACGAGGATTAGTCGCAGGCCTTGACGCTGCCGGCCTTGACGCCCTGGCAGGCTTCAGCCTTGGAGATCCAGCCGGCGTCGATGACGACGTTCAGGTTGTCCTTGGTGATGGCCTGCGGCTTCAGGAAGATCGACTGCATCTTCACCTTCTTCGGGCCGCCGTCGAAGGTGGTAACGCCCTGGATCTTGTCCATGGTCGTGCCGCCAGCGAGGTCGAGCGCGATTTCAGCAGCGCGCTTGCCGAGTTCGCGGCTATCCTTCCAGACGGAAACCGTCTGGGTGCCGAGCGCGATGCGGTTCAGAGCGGCCTTGTCGGCGTCCTGACCGGAAACCGGTACGGTGCCAGCCATGCCCTGTGCGTCGAGAGCGGCAACGGCGCCACCGGCAGTGCCGTCGTTCGAAGCAACAACGGCGTCAACCTTGTTGTTGTTCGCGGTCAGGAACTGTTCCATGTTGCGCTGTGCGTTCTGCGGCAGCCAGCCGTCGGTATAGGCTTCGCCGACGTTCTTGATCTTGCCGGCGTCAACCGCAGCCTTCAGAACTTCCATCTGGCCGGCGAACAGGAAGTCCGCGTTCGGGTCCGACGAAGAGCCCTTGATGAAGACGTAGTTGCCTTCAGGCTTGACCTTGAAGACGCCTTCAGCCTGCAGGCGGCCGACTTCCTTGTTGTCGAAGGTGATGTAGAAAGCAGCCGGATTTTCGATCAGGCGGTCGTAACCGACAACCGGAATGCCTTCGGCAGCAGCCTTTTCGATGGCCGGTCCGATTGCGTCGGAGTCCTGAGCCAGAACGATGAGGGCGTTGGCGCCCTGCGAGATCAGCGATTCGACGTCGGTCAGCTGCTTGGCAGCGGAAGACTGCGCGTCAGCGGAAATGTACTTCGCGCCCTTGGCTTCCAGCGCCTTCTTGATGGCTGCTTCGTCGGTCTTCCAGCGCTCTTCCTGGAAGTTCGACCAGGAAACGCCAACGACGAGATCGGCCGCCATGGCAGCCGTGTGCACGGAAACGAGGATGGCGGCACCCGCCATCAGCTTCATAATAGACTTCATAAATTATCCTCCCGAGTGATAAGCGGCCAGCCCCAGCCAGTGGTTCCTCCAGCCGCCGCGGATCACTGTCGAGCAACAATGCATTATTTTCTCGACAGTCGAGAAATTAAGTGTCAGAGATTTTTTCAACTGTCAACAGGCCACTACCGGCAGAATCATCCATCACGCATAAGTTGTTGGAGATGGCCTGTGAAACGAGGGCGGAAGCGGGGGAAGGGCGGCTTTATGCTGACCAAATCGAGCACGGAGTCGGTCCGGCAAAGGAATAGCGGGCTGGTTCTCGCTGCCCTGCGCCGCCACGGCGCGCTCGCGCATACCGAGATATCTGACTTCACCAAGCTGTCGTCGGCGACCGTTTCGGCGATCACGGCGGATCTCGAGAAGTCGGAGATCATCGAGCGCTCGGAGCAGCAGGCGGCGAGCGGCCGCGGGCGGCCGCGCGTGCTGTTCAGGCCGCGGCGCGATTGCGGCTATCTGATCGTCGTCATCATCTCATCCGATGCCGTGCAGTTCTCGCTGGTGGATTACGCCGGCAAGCTGATCGACCGTTTCAGCGAGGGGCGCTCGCATGATCCGGCCGGGGCTGCGGTTTTTGCTGAAGCCGTCAAGGAAGGTCTTGCCCGCATCCTCGAGCGGTCGCGGATTGCCCAGGAGCGGGTGCTCTTGATCTCGATCAGCAGCAAGGGGCTCGTCAACGCCGCCGAACCGGTGCTGCTGTGGTCGCCTATCTTCGGCACCGACCAGATCGATTTCGAGACGCTGCTGCGGCCGGAATGGCGGGCGCGGGTGATCCTCGACAACGAGACCCTGCTGGTTGCCGCTGCCCTTGGCGCGCATGAGGAGAATGTGAAGGGGGCGGATTTCCGTTCGCTCGCAGCTCTCTCCCTCGGCCACAGCATCGGCCTCGGAATAGTCCGGCGCGGCGCCGATGGCGGGCAAGAAATCTCGGCGCCGAATTTCGGCCATATGCTGCATCTGGCGAATGGCGGGCTCTGCCGCTGCGGGTCCAAGGGCTGTATCGAGGCGCATGCGGGCTTCTACGCCATCCTGCGCACCGCCTTCGAAGTGCCGCTCGATACCATTCCCGCCAAGTTCGTGCCGGTCGGGGAACTCGACAAGATTGCCGCCCGCGCCCGCCAGGGCCACCGCATGTCGGCCTTTGCCTTCCGGCAGGCCGGACTGGCGCTCGGCAATGGCCTGTCGCGGATGCTCAGCCTCACCGAGCGCATGCCGGTGGCGATCACCGGGCCCGGGACACGCTACTACGATCTGTTGCGCCAGGGCATCGAGGAAGGGCTGGGGCAATCGCATGTGGTGCGCATGGAGGGGATGCCCGAACTGCGCGTCGTTGCCGACGAGACCAACCTGGTTTTCGAGGGGCATCTCGGCCGTGCGCTGGCGCTTCTCGACGAGGATATTCTGGGTGGTGTCAGCCAGGTGGGATTGGAGCGGTCGGCTTAGGGCCACCTTTCCCTTTCCTGCTGCTGCCGAGAATTGAATCGGGTTCTCGACCGTAAAATCATCAATTGCTTATATTTTGTGCCGGCGGTGGCGATTGAAACTTTCGCGCATCACGCCATCCTTCTCTAAATGCCCAGTTTTTCGGCGCTTTTCGGGGTTTCAGACGATTTTACGAATCTTGCCCGCGAACTGAGCATGGTTCTTGCATTGCCATTTGCGTTGTATTCAAATGAACAAAAAAGGGGAGCCACACCTTTGGCATTTGATGAAATGATTACCGGGGACGAAAGTCCGCGTCAGCCATATGAGAAATACTTCGAGTGGTACAATGCCCAGGACAGGGCGCATCTGATTGCCAAATCCCGCGATGCGGAAAACATCTTCCGGAAAACCGGCATCACCTTCGCAGTCTACGGACATGCAGACTCCTCCGAAAAGCTCATCCCCTTCGACATCATCCCCCGCATCATCTCAGGAAGAGAGTGGCGCAAGCTCGCTCAGGGCATCGAGCAGCGCGTCATCGCGCTGAATGCCTTCCTCGACGATATCTATCACAAGCAGGAGATCATCCGCGCCGGGCGCATTCCGCGTGAGCTGATCGAGAACAACGTCACCTTCCTGCCTGAAATGATCGGTTTCCGGCCGCCGGGCGGTGTCTATACGCATATTGTCGGCACCGACATCGTGCGCACCGGCGAAGACCAGTTCTACGTGCTCGAGGACAATGCGCGTACGCCTTCCGGTGTCAGCTACATGCTGGAGAACCGGGAGACGATGATGCAGATGTTCCCGGAGTTGTTCCACGAGAACAAGGTGCAGCGCGTCGAGGACTATCCCTATCTGCTGCGCCAGAGCCTGGCATCGCTCGCGCCTCCCGGCTGCAAGGGCAGGCCGCGTGTGGCGGTGCTGACGCCGGGCATCTACAACTCGGCCTATTACGAGCACTCGTTCCTTGCCGATACGATGGGCGTCGAGCTCGTGGAGGGTTCGGACCTGCGCGTCATCGACGGCAAGGTGAAGATGCGCACGACGCGCGGCTACGAGGCGATCGACGTTCTCTACCGCCGCGTCGATGACGATTTCCTCGATCCGCTGACCTTCCGCAGCGATTCCGCGCTCGGCATTCCGGGCATCATGGACGTCTACCGCTCCGGCAACATCACCATCGCCAACGCGCCTGGCACCGGCATCTGCGACGACAAGGCGATCTATTCCTACATGCCCGAGATCGTCGAGTTCTATACCGGGCGAAAGTCGATCCTCGAGAACGTGCCGACCTGGCGCTGTTCGGAACCATCGAGCCTGAAATATGTGCTGGAGCATATCGAGGAACTGGTCATCAAGGAGGTTCACGGCTCCGGCGGCTACGGCATGCTGGTGGGTCCGACGGCCTCGAAGAAGGAGCGGGCGGATTTTGCCGAGAAACTGAAGGCGCGGCCGAACAACTATATCGCCCAGCCGACGCTGTCGCTGTCGACGGTGCCGATCCTGGTCAACAAGGGGATCGCGCCGCGTCACGTCGACCTGCGTCCCTATGTGCTGGTCTCCGACAAGGTCCAGATCATTCCGGGCGGGCTGACCCGCGTGGCGCTGAAGCAGGGTTCGCTGGTGGTCAATTCCAGCCAGGGCGGCGGCACCAAAGACACCTGGGTACTGGAGGACTGATGCTCGGAAGAACTGCAAACGGCCTCTACTGGATGTTCCGTTACATCGAGCGCGCCGAAAATATCGCGCGTCTCGTCGATGCCGGCCTGCGCATGTCGCTGACGCGTAGCGGGACGGGTGATGACAATTGGGATGGCGTGCTGCAAAGCGCGGGCGTTCGCGAGGCCTATGACGAGGGCCATACGAAGCTGACGAGCGCCGATGCGATCGATTATCTGTTGCGCGACCTTTCCAATCCGTCGAGCGTCATGGCCTGCATCGACAGCGGCCGGAACAATGCCCGCATGGTGCGCACGGCGCTGACGCGCGAGACCTGGGAAGCGACCAACGAATGCTGGATCGAGCTGAAAACGCTGCTTTCGAAGCGGCTGAAGGCGGCGGAGCTGCCTGAAGTCATCGATGTCATCAAGCGGCGTGCAGGGCTGATCCGCGGTGCGTTCCACGGCTCGATGCTGCGCAACGAGCTCTACAACTTCGCCCGCATCGGCACCTTCATCGAGCGCGCCGACAACACGGCGCGTATTCTCGACGTGAAATATTACGTGCTGCTGCCTTCTGTTTCGCAGGTGGGCTCGTCGGTCGATAACGTGCAGTGGGAATCGATCCTGCGCTCGGTCTCGGCGCATCGCTCCTACAGCTGGGCCTATGACGACGAATATCGGGCGGCGAATATCGCCGACTTCCTGATCCTCAACGGGCAGATGCCGCGGTCTCTCGCCTATTGTTACGAGAAGGTGGTCAGCAATCTCGGCTATATCTCGCGCAGTTATGGCGGCGAGCGGCTGAGGGCGCATGATACCGCGGATGCTATCCGCGCCTCGCTGCATTCGCGGGCGATCAAGGACGTGATCGATCAGGGGCTACACGAATTCCTCGAGGAGTTCGTCAACCGCAACAATTCGCTCAACGTCGAGATCACCAACGGCTACCGGTTTTATGTTTAGGCGGTGAAGAGATGAGACTGAAGATTAGCCACGTCACCGAATACCGCTATGATGAACCGGCGCAATTCTCGTTGCAGCGGCTGCGGCTGACACCGCCGAGCGCTTTCGGGCAGAAGGTAATCAACTGGTCGCTTGATGTCGAGGGCGCCACACCCGAGGTCGAGTATGACGATCAGTTCGGCAATCATGTGAACCTGGTGTCGCTCGAAGGCGCGCAGAAGGTGACGCGGATCGTTGCCGAAGGCGAGGTCGAGACCGATGACCGCAATGGAGTCTCCGGTCCGCATACCGGCTTCTGCCCGCTCTGGCTGTTTCTGCGCGATACGCCGCGCACGAAGCCCGGCAAGCTGATCAAGGAGCTGATCAAGGGCGTCAGCGGCGACAACGAGCTCGCCCGCATGCACGCCCTGATGGCGGCGATCCACGAGGCCGTCGAGTACAAGCCGGGCACCAGCGATAGCGAAACCACCGCCGAGCAGGCGATGGAACGAAAGAGCGGCGTCTGCCAGGACCACGCCCATATCTTCGTCTCGGCTGCCCGGGCGTTGAAAGTGCCGGCGCGCTACGTCTCCGGCTATCTGATGATGGAAGAGAAGGTCGAGCAGGCGGCAACGCATGCTTGGGGCGAGGCCCACATTCCCGGTCTCGGCTGGGTCGGCTTCGATCCGGCAAACGAGATCTGCCCCGACGCCCGCTACGTCCGCACCGCGTCTGGCCTCTGCTACCGGGATGCTGCACCTGTCTCCGGCATGCGCATCGGCATGCCGGGCGAGACGCTGACGGTTACGGTGAAGGTGGAAGATAAGGCGCAGGGGCAAAGCCAGAGCCAGAGTTGATGGCCGCACCCGGCGGCGGCGCGATATCGCCGGCGGCCGGGATCTCGTCGGTGACGACCTCGAATTGCGCCAACTTGGCCGGGCCGAAAGCGGTCGATAGGGCAACGTCGGTGGCGTCCCGGCCGGTTGCCATCAGGATGCGTCCGATGCGCGGCGTGTTGTGGCGAGCATCGACCGTATGCCAGTGGCCGCCGAGATAGACCTCGAACCAGGCGCTGAAATCCATCGGTGCGGGATCCCTGGGAACGCCGATATCGCCGAGATAGCCGGTGCAATAGCGCGCCGGGATGTTCATGCAGCGGCAGAGCGTGATGGCGAGATGCGCGAAGTCGCGGCACACGCCGGTTCTGTCCGTGTAGCCGCCATGCGCAGTTCGCAGCAAGTCGGCATTCATGTAGTCGAAGCGGATATGGCCGTGCACGAAATCGGCGATCGCCTGGACCCGCGCCCAGCCGAGCGGCGTGCCGGAAAAGGTCTTCCAGGCAAAATCGGCAAGCCTATCGGTGTCGCAATAGCGGCTGCCGAGCAGGAAGACCAGGATGTCATCGGGGAGATCCTTGATGTCGTGCTGCGCGGCATCGACAGGCACGAGATCCGGCTGGCCGCTATCGTAGATGTCGAATTCGGTCGAGATCGTCGTCAGCCCCGCCGGGGCGACGATGCGTGTGCAGGCGTTGCCGAACGTGTCGGTATAGCCCCAGGCATCGATCGGCTGATTGAACGATAGCGGTTGCTCCGTCAGCAGGTCACCCCGCCGCGAGGGATGGATGTTCAGCACCAAAAGCATCGGGGTAGGCTGAACGCATTCATAGCCAATCGTAAAACCAGCGTGGATCTTCATGGAATGTCCTTTGCGGAGCGGGTTGACACCCGTCAGCGGGCCATCTGGGAACGCCACTGCAGTCGATCGGTTCCATAGCGCCGATGCTTCTAGGACGATCCAGGCTCGGTGGTGACGTTGACCTGCACGGTCATGTCGCCGAAATCGCCGGCATCGCCATCATAGCTGCCCCATAGCGGGATGGCCTGAACCGGGTCGCGCGCGACGCCGACACGGATGAGATCCTGGTTTCCGACGATGCCGTTGGTTGGGTCGAACTCGACCCATCCGGCGCCCGGGAGATAGACTTGGCACCACGCATGCGTCGAGCCGCCGCCGAGCGTCGTCGAGCCGTCACGGTCGGGCACATAGATATAGCCGGTGACGAAGCGGGCCGCGAAGCCGAGCGAGCGGGCTGCCTCCATCATCAACAGCGCGAAGTCGCGGCATGTGCCCTGGCGCTTCTGCAATGTCTGAACGGGGGTCTGCGTCCCGCGCTCGACGCGGCGCGCGTAGGAGAAGCTCTGGCGGATCGCGTAGCAGAGCGTCATTAGGATATGCCCTGTACGCGCCGCCGGCTCGGTGCCGACGAATTGGCGTGCCCAATGCGCAACCTCATTTTCGGGGTCGGGGTAGCGGCGGATGATCGTGCAATCGAGATCCGGCATTTCCTCCTCGTCATAGGCGAAGGGATAGGTCAGAGCCTCGGTGTCGATCTCCAGATCGAGAGGAACCTGCGCGGTGTGATCCAGGCGGATGTTGGTCTCGAACCGCAGGTGATCAGACGGTCCGGCCATGTCCACAAGGGCAATGCAATTGCCGAAGACATCGTGGATCCAGCGAATGTTGGCGGGCTTGGGTATGATCGCAATCGTCGCATCGAGGAGGCGCTGATCGAAGCTGTCGCGCGGCCGGAACAGCACGCGATGCTGGCCGAAGGTGACAGGGCGTTTGTAGCTATAGTGCGTTACGTGTCTGACGGCGTAGACGGTCATGGTGCCCCTGTCTGCCGGATTCGAGCAGAGGCAGGAGCCGCCGCTATTCGAATTCCGGTATCTGCCCGGACTGAAACAGGATCACCGAGGGTCCTGCTTCGCCGATCGCCACATTGGATTCGCGCGTCCACACGACCACGCCGGCGTAATCGTTGACGAGCGTCTGGGCGACATAGACGGCCGTGTGTTCCTGTTTCATCCGGCGTGGTTCGAAGGCCGGTGTCAAACCACCTTCGGAATCCCTGTTGAAGGCACTCAGCACAATCAGCTTTCGTATTCCGGGCATGGCGCTCTCCATGACCGCTAACGGTTCTGGCTCTGGTTCGTTCCAGATAGGCTTTCCGCTCACAAAGAAAAGGCGGAGCTTTCGCCCCGCCTTCCATCATGTTCAAGACATGGTTGGCTAGTGGCTGTCCTTGCCGACAGCACTGCCACGACATCCCTTGAGGAAGTGGAGGTCGGCGCCGGTGTCGGCGCCCTCAACGTGCTGCTGGTGCAGCCAGGCGTAACCCGAGGTCGGCAGGTCGTGGTGCGGCTTCCATTCGGCGAGACGCTTTGCCAGTTCCTCTTCGGAAATGTCGAGGTGCAGGCGGCGGTTGGGGACGTCGAGCTCGATGAAGTCGCCGTTCTTGACGACCGCCAGCGGGCCGCCGACGGCGGCTTCCGGCGAGGTGTGCAGGACGACGGTGCCATAGGCAGTGCCGGACATGCGGGCGTCGGAGATGCGCACCATGTCGGTGATGCCCTTCTTGAGCACCTTCGGCGGCAGACCCATGTTGCCGACTTCGGCCATGCCCGGATAGCCCTTCGGACCACAGTTCTTCATGACCATGACGCAGGTCTCGTCAATGTCGAGATTGTCGTCGTTGATCTTCGCCTTGTAGTCGTCGATATCTTCGAAGACGACGGCGCGGCCGCGGTGGACCATCAGGTGCGGGGAGGCGGCGGATGGCTTCAGCACGGCGCCCTTCGGCGCCAAGTTGCCGCGTACGACGACGATGCCGCCGGACTGCGTCAGCGCCTTTTCAGCCGTCAGGATGACGTCCTCGTTCCAGTTGACGACGTCCTTGACCTCATCCCACATGCTTTCGCCGGAGACGGTCAGCGCATCCTTGTGCAGGAGACCGGCTTCGCCGAGGCGCTTCAGCACGACGGGCAGGCCGCCGGCATAGAAGAACTCTTCCATCAGGTATTTGCCCGACGGCATCAGGTTGACGATCGTCGGCACGTCGCGGCCACAGCGATCCCAGTCGTCCAGTGTCAGGTCGATGCCGACGCGGCCGGCCATGGCAAGCAGGTGGATGACGGCATTGGTCGAGCCGCCGATGGCCGCGTTGGTGCGGATGGCGTTTTCGAAGGCCTGCTTGGTCATGATGTCGGAGGGCTTCAGGTCGTCCTTGACCATCTGCACGATGCGGCGGCCGGTCAGCTGCGCCATCACCTTGCGGCGGCTATCGACGCCGGGGATCGCTGCATTGCCCGAGAGAGCCATGCCGAGGGCTTCGGCCATCGACGCCATGGTCGAGGCGGTGCCCATGGTGTTGCAGGTGCCCGACGAACGGCTCATCGAGGCCTCGGCCTCGAGAAACTCGGCCTGCGTCATCTCGCCGGCCTTCACCATTTCGGAGAACTTCCAGAGATGCGTGCCGGACCCGACGCGCTCGCCGCGGAAATAGCCGTTCAGCATCGGGCCGCCGGTGACGACGATGGAGGGGAGGTCGACGGAGGCCGCGCCCATGATCAGCGACGGCGTGGTCTTGTCGCAGCCGACGAGCAGCACGCAGCCGTCCATCGGCTGGCCGCGGATCGCTTCCTCGACCGCCAATGCGGCAAGGTTGCGGTACATCATTGCCGTCGGGCGGAAGGTGTTTTCGGAGGCCGAGAACACCGGCACTTCCATCGGGAAACCGCCGGCTTCCCAGACGCCGGCCTTCACCTTTTCGGCAAGCTCGCGCAGATGGCCGTTGCACGGCGTCATGTCCGACCAGGTGTTGAGGATGCCGATGACCGGACGTCCGTCGAACAGGTCGTGGGGATGTCCCTGGTTCTTCATCCAGCCGCGGTGATAGATGACGTCACGGCTGGTGCCGCCGTACCATTCCTGCGACCGAAGCTTGCGCGGCCATTCCGCTTTCTTGAACATAGTCTCTGTCCTTCAAGGGCGCCGGACCGCCTCGCACGGCCCGGAACGCCAAGAGATGTCTTAGGCCAGCGTGTAGCTGGTCTTGACGGTTGTGTAGAATTCGGCGGCGTACTTGCCCTGCTCGCGCGGGCCGTAGGAAGAGCCCTTGCGGCCGCCGAACGGAACGTGGAAATCGACGCCTGCGGTCGGCAGGTTGACCATCACCATACCGGCTTCGGCATTGCGCTTGAAATGCGTCGCATGCTTGAGGCTGGTGGTGGCGATGCCGGAGGACAGGCCGAACGGAGTGTCGTTGGCGGTAGCCAGCGCTTCTTCGTAATCCTTGACGCGGATGACGGAGACGACAGGTCCGAAGATCTCTTCGCGCGAGATGCGCATCTGGTTGGTCGCTTCGGTGAACAGCGTCGGCTGCAGATAGAAGCCGGGCGTTTCGCGGGTGATGGTTTCGCCGCCGAAGGCGAGCTTGGCGCCTTCTTGTCTGCCGATCTCGATGTAATCGGTGTCGGTCTTCAGCTGACGCTCATCGACGACGGGGCCGATATGGGTGCCGGGCTTCAGCGCGTTGTCGACGACGATGGTCTTCAGCTTTTCCGTCAGTGCAGCAACGAACTTGTCGTGGATGCCTTCGGTGACGATCAGGCGCGACGACGCGGTGCAGCGCTGGCCGGTGGAGAAGAAGCCGGAGTTTGCGGCAGCTTCAACGGCGACCGTCAGGTCGGCGTCGTCGAGAACGACCATCGGGTTCTTGCCGCCCATTTCCAGCTGGAACTTGCGGTTATGTTCGATCGAGGCGGCAGCGACGCGCTTGCCGGTGCCGGTCGATCCCGTGAAGGTGATGCCCGAAACATCCGGGCTGTCGAGCATGACCTGGCCGACGACCGAGCCCTTGCCCATGACGAGGTTGAGGACGCCCTTCGGCAGGCCTGCGCGGTGCAGGATATCGACGATCGCCCAGGAGCAGCCCGGAACGAGTTCCGCCGGCTTGAAGACGATGGTGTTGCCATAGCAGAGGGCAGGGGCGATCTTCCACGCCGGAATGGCGATCGGGAAGTTCCAGGGCGTGATGATGCCGATGACGCCGAGCGGGTCGCGGGTGATCTCGACGCCGATATTCGGGCGCACCGAGGGGACGATCTCGCCGGCAAGGCGGAGCACTTCGCCTGCGAAAAATTCGAAGATCTGCGAGGCGCGGATGGTTTCGCCGATGGCTTCCGGAAGGGTCTTTCCCTCTTCGCGGGCGAGCAGCGCACCGAGCTCGTCCTTGCGGGCCATGATCTCGTCGCCCGTCTTCTTCAGGATGACGTGGCGTTCCCAGATGCCGGAGCGCGACCAGGCCGGGAAGGCGGCCTTGGCGGCGGCAATGGCGTTCCTGGTGTCTTCGGCGGAGCCATCGGCATAGAGGCCGACGACTTCGTTGGTGTCCGACGGATTGATGTTCTTCGTCGCATTGGTGCCGATCCATTCGCCGGCGATCAGGTTCTGATAAATGGTCATGGGCTCGCGAGCCTCCTTTACCTTTTATGAAAAATGACCCGGCCGTAGCGGCAGCCGGGTCATGGGAAATTAGAGCTGCTTGACGACGATTTCTTCTTCGGCGTCGATTTTCAGCGGGTTCTTCAGCGGCAGGCCGAATTCGGCGACCTCGATTTCGAAGACGTCGCCGGCTTCCGGCTTGATGCCGTCGGCAAAGGACAGGGTCGCCGTGCCGAACATGTGGACGTGAACGTCGCCCGGTACGCGGAACAGGCCGTATTTGAAGTGATGGTATTCGAGGTTCGCGAAGGTGTGCGACATGTTCGCTTCACCCGACAGGAACGGCTTTTCGAAGATCACCTTGCCGCCGCGCTTGATGCGCGAGGTGCCGCGGATATCCTCAGGGGCAACGCCGATGCGGATTTCCGGGCCGAAGCTCGCCGGACGCAGCTTGGAATGGGCGAGGTAGAGGTAGTTGATCCGCTCGGTGACGTGGTCGGAAAATTCGTTCGACAGCGCAAAGCCGATGCGGAACGGCGAGCCATCTTCGGCGATCACGTAGATGCCGGCCATTTCGGGCTCTTCGCCGCCATCGAGCGCGAAGGAGGGGGAGACCAGGGGAGCGCCCGGTGCCGCAGCGCCGTAGCCGTTGCCCTTGTAGAACCACTCGGGCTGCACGCCCTTTTCGCCTGCTTTCGGCTTGCCGTTCTCGATGCCCATCTTGAACATCTTCATCGAGTCCGTGAGGGTTTCCTCAGCGGCTTCGCTGGTCTTCTTGTGCATGCTGTCGCGGGTGGCGGCCGAGCCCAGATGCGTCAGGCCGGTGCCGGTCAGATGCAGGTGGGCGGCGTCGGGATGGGTGATCGGCGGCAGGAAGCTGCCATCGGCGTAAGCCTTCTCCAGATCGACGGCATCGCCGAGGCCATGCGCCTCGATGACCGAAACGAGGGACTTGCCGGCGTTTGCCGCTTCCATCGCCAGCGCATAGACGCTGCCTGCATTCTTCACGGCTTTCGCTGCACCGCCCGGCTCGCGCACGGCGACGATGATCTCTCCGTTCGAACCCTTGATCTGCGAAATGAGCACGGTCTTCATCCTCTTTGGGTAGCTGCGGATAATGCTCCGCCCGTCCGGCTCCCTGGGGAGCCGGAACTATTCGTTTTCATGACTGCGAATGCGAATGCATGGAGCCGGCGCCGGAGCGCTCAGCCTTTATTCTTGTTATAGACGTCGAAGAAGACGGCGGCCAAAAGGACTGCGCCCTTGACCATCTGCTGGGAGTCCGTGCCGAGGCCGTGGATCGACATGCCGTTGTTCATGATGCCCATGATGAGAGCACCGATCACAGCGCCGGTCACCTTGCCGACGCCGCCCTGGGCGGATGCACCGCCGATGAAGCAGGCCGCGATGACGTCAAGCTCCAGGCCGAAACCGCCCTTTGCCGTTGCCGAGTTGAGGCGCAGCGCAACGATGAGACCGGCGAGACCGGCAAGCAGGCCCATGTTCGCAAAGGTGAGGAACGTCAGCCGCTCGGTGTTGATACCGGACAGCTTCGTTGCCTTCTCGTTGCCGCCCATGGCGTAGATGCGGCGGCCGATCGTCGTGCGGCGGGTAATGAAGGCGTAAGCAGTGATCAGCACAAGCATGATCACGAGCACGTTCGGAAAGCCCTTGTAGATCGACAGCTGATAGCCGAGCGCCAGGATGGCGAGAGCGATGACACCGTTCTGCGCAAGGAAGAAGCCGAGCGGCTCGACGTCGTTGCCATGCTTCTCGTTCGACTTGCGCTGGCGCCAGGCCAGGTAGACGAGGGTAACGGCGCCGACGACGGTCAGGATGAGCGACGTCGAATTAATGCCGCCCATGTCGAAGAGGTTCGGCAAAAAGCCGATGCTGATCAGCTGGAAGGCGGGCGGGAATGGACCGATGCTGGTGCCGGTTCCGGCACCCGTCATCACGGTCAGCGTCAGGCCGCGGAAGACCAGCATGCCCGCAAGAGTCACGATGAAGGACGGGATCTTGTGATAGGCGACGAAATAGCCCTGCAGGCCGCCAACCAGCGCACCCACGGCCAGACAAATAACGGCTGCCAGCACATAATTCATGTGCCACTCGACCGTCATGACGGCGGCGATGGCGCCGATGAAACCGACGACGGAGCCAACCGAAAGATCGATATGGCCGGCAACGATCACCAGCAGCATGCCCAGCGCCATGACGACGATGAAGGAATTCTGCAGGATGATGTTGGTCAGGTTGAGCGGGCGGAAGAGAACGCCGCCGGTCGAGATCTGGAAGAACACCATGATCGCGATGAGCGCGATGAACATGCCGTACTCGCGGATGTTACCGCGAACAAATTCGCCGATGGAGACGACACGCCCTTGTTCGGTGATTGGTTGATTGATCGGCGTCATTGTTTCTTATCTCCTGAACGCATGATGGCGCGCATGATGGTTTCCTGGCTCGCTTCCCCTTTCGGCAGTTCCGCAACGATCCGTCCTTCATTCATGACGTAGATGCGGTCGCACGTACCAAGGAGCTCCGGCATTTCCGATGAAATCATCAGAACGCCTTTGCCGTCAGCCGCGAGCTGGTTGATGATAGTATAGATTTCATATTTAGCGCCAACATCAATGCCGCGCGTTGGTTCGTCCAGGATCAAAACATCGGGATCCGAGAACAGCCATTTCGACAGAACCACCTTCTGCTGGTTGCCGCCGGACAGGTTGACCGCTTCCTGGAAGATACTGGAAGAACGAATGCGCAGCTTCGCGCGATAGTCGGACGCGACCCGTGTTTCCTTGACGCTGTCGATGACCGTGGCGTTCGACACCGCCGCCAGATTGGCGAGCGTGGTGTTGTGAACGATCGTCTCGCCCAGAACGAGGCCGAGATGCTTGCGGTCTTCGGTCACATAGGCAAGACCGGCGTCGATCGCCTTGCGCACCGTCGTCGTATCGACCTTCTTGTCATCGACGAAGACGTCACCGGTGATCTTGTGACCATAGGTCTTGCCGAACACGCTCATGGCGAATTCGGTACGGCCGGCACCCATCAGGCCGGCGATGCCGACGACCTCGCCCTTACGGACATGGACGTTGATGTCGTGCAGAACCTGGCGGTCGCGATGCTGCTGATGGAAGGCGTTCCAGTTCTTGACCTCGAAGATCGTCTCGCCGATCGGCACAGAGCGCGGCGGATAACGGTCGGCCAGGTCGCGGCCCACCATGTTCTTGATGATGATGTCTTCGCTGATCTCGTCCGCATGACAGTCGAGCGTCTTGACGGTCATGCCGTCGCGCAGGACCGTGATCTGGTCGGCGACCTTGCGGATCTCGTTCAGCTTGTGCGAAATGATAATCGAGGTGATGCCCTGCTTGCGGAATTCCATCAGCAAGGTGAGCAATGCGTCGGAATCGCTTTCGTTCAGCGATGCCGTCGGCTCGTCGAGGATGAGCAGCTTGACGCTCTTCGACAATGCCTTGGCGATCTCGACGAGCTGCTGCTTGCCGACGCCGATGTCGGTCACGAGCGTATTCGGAGATTCCGCCAGGCCGACCTTGGCCAGCAATTTTTTGGTGCGATTGAACGTTTCGCCCCAGCTGATGACACCGTTGGTGGCGTTTTCGTTGCCGAGGAAGATGTTTTCCCCGATCGAAAGCTGCGGTACCAGGGCAAGTTCCTGGTGGATGATGACGATGCCGATTTCTTCGGAATCTTTCAGGACCTTGAAGTTGCGGACGTCGCCTTCGTAGACGATGTCGCCTTCATAGCTTCCTGCTGGATAAACGCCGGAGAGCACTTTCATCAGGGTCGATTTGCCGGCCCCGTTTTCGCCCACCAATGCGTGGATTTCACCTTGGCGAACCTTGAGGTTCACATTCTCGAGCGCTTTCACACCCGGGAACGTCTTGGTGATGTTCCGCATTTCGAGGATTAAATTGTCCATTACTTTAAAACCCAACGCCGCGACCGAAAATGATCTGGCGATCATAGAATCGAAGACCGGAACCCGCAATTGTGCAGGTTCCGGCCATTCATAATATTACTTCAGCTGGTCTTCTTTGTAATAACCGCCATCAACGAGAACTGCCTTGTAGTTCTCCTTGGTGACAGCAACCGGCTTCAGCAGGTAGGACGGAACGACCTTGACGCCGTTGTCGTAGGTCTTGGTGTCGTTCACTTCCGGCTCCTTGCCGGACATGACGGCATCAACCATGGCAACGGTGACCTTGGCGAGATCGCGGGTATCCTTGAAGATCGAGGAATACTGTTCGCCAGCGATGATCGACTTGATCGACGGGATTTCCGAGTCCTGGCCGGTGACGACCGGCAGCGGCTGTGCAGCCGTACCGTAGCCGACGCCCTTCAGCGACGAGATGATGCCGATCGACAGGCCGTCGTAAGGCGACAGAACAGCGTCAACCTTTGCGTCGGTGTAGTTAGCCGAGAGCAGGTTGTCCATGCGAGCCTGGGCCGTTGCCGGATCCCAACGCAGCGTGCCAACCTTGTCCATGCCGGTCTGGCCGGACTTTACGACGAGCTTGCCGCTGTCGATGTAAGGCTGAAGAACCGACATTGCGCCGTCATAGAAGAAGAAGGCGTTGTTGTCGTCCGGCGAACCGCCGAAGAGTTCGATGTTGAACGGGCCCTTGCCGTCCTTGAGGCCGAGCTTGTCGACGATCGTGCCAGCCTGGAGAACGCCAACCTGGAAGTTGTCGAACGTTGCATAGTAGTCAACGTTGCCGGAGTCGCGGATCAGGCGGTCATAAGCGATGACCTTGATGCCGGCGTCATGAGCCTTCTGGAGAACGTCCGAAAGGGTCGTGCCGTCGATAGAAGCAACAACGAGAACCTTGGCACCCTTGGTGACCATGTTTTCGATCTGCGAAAGCTGGTTCGGAATGTCGTCGTCAGCGTACTGGAGGTCGGTCTGGTAACCGGCGTCCGTGAGCTGCTTGACGATGTTGTTGCCGTCGTCGATCCAGCGAGCCGAAGCCTTGGTCGGCATTGCGATGCCAACGAGGCCCTTGTCAGCTGCCATTGCAGGCACAACGAACGAAGCGACGCCGAAGGCAGCCGCAGCCATCAATGAGATAATGGATTTCATTTCTCTCTCCCTTGTTAATAGATCGGCGGACGAAAAATCGCCCACCACGAAACTGTGGCAGGTTCCGTAGATCGGATAGTTACTTCAGATGGTGAGAAACGAAGTAGGTCTCCTCCACGATCTCACACGTGTTGAGTGCCAACCAGCACACGGCGGCAAACTCGTACGGAATCCTATAACTGTCAAATAGAATAAGTGGTAAAGTGCATAACAAATTTGGTATATTGTTAAAAAGTATTACTTTTAATGGAAGGCGGAGGGGAGGCCGCAACCATGCCGGTCATTTCCGAGCCGCTTTCGCTGGATCACGTCGATATCCACAGCGATAATTTTGCCGACGATGCCTTTCTGCGTGCGGGTTTAAAGCTGAATCACCTGCGTATGATCGTCGCAATCGAAGATAGCGGCCAGATTTCGGCCGCGGCGGAGACGCTCGCCATCTCGCAGCCCGCCGCATCGCGGATGCTGTCCGAAATGGAATCAATCCTGAAGACCGCGCTCTACGAGAGGGTGGCACGCGGCGTGGTACTGACGACCTTCGGAGAAGCACTCGCCAGACGTGCACGCAAGATCCTGCTGGAGCTGCGCGAGGCGGGCCGGGAGATCGCCGAACTGAAGAGCGGGAAGGGCGGTTCGGTGTTCATCGGCGCGGTCACGGCGCCGGCCATGAGCCTCGTCGTTCCCGCCATCGACAAGGTGCGAAAGAGCTTCCCGGGGATCGAGGTCAACATCCAGGTGGAGACCAGCAACGTACTGGCGCGCGAGCTCCTGGCGGCGCGGCACGACTTCATCATCAGCCGCATCCCCGACGATCTCAATCCGCGGCTTTTCGAGGTGCGCGAGATCGGCATCGAGAAGGCCTGCCTGATCGTGCGCAGCGGGCATCCGCTGTTGCAGGGCGGCCCGAGCAGCCTGTCCGACCTTAGCGACTATGACTGGGTGTTCCAGCCGCCGGGCACGCTGCTGCGCCGGACAGTGGAGGACATCTTCCTGGGGGCGGGTGTTCCGGTACCCGGAAATATCGTCAACACCTCGTCGCTGCTTCTGACCTGCGCCATCGTCTGCAAGACGGATGCGATCGCGCCGGTGGCGATCGACGTCGCGCAGTTCCTGGCGAGCCAGAATTCGCAGGCTGCCGATGTTCGCATCCTGCCGACCGAATTCGAGATCAACGTCAAGCCTTACAGCCTGATCACGGCGCGAGAGCGGGCGCTGCCGCCGAGCGCGCGGCTGCTTTACGACCTGATCCTCGCGGAAGCGATGGCGCTGTCTCCATAGCCACAAGCCCGGCGCCATGTTGGGGCGCGAGACTGCGCCCCTTCGAAACGGGAAGGCGACATGCTGTTCGGACAATCGGTGTTCCAGTCGGTTCTGGAGCGCCTGAAGGCGGAAGAAGGCGAGGAAGACGACGAGGCTGGCGATCAGCCCGCGGCCTATCGCGTTCGCGGTTTCGCGACCGGCCTTGCCTTCGATGTGATGGAAGGCGTGTCGGCTGCGGGGGCGCAGAAGCCCGGCCAGGCCTATTTCGACAATCTCGAATTCGAGGCGCCACCACCCGCGCCGGAAGCGCCTGTGGCCGAGCCTGAGCCTGAACCCGCACCGGAGCCTGAGCCGGAACCCGTCATGCCCGAACATCTGTCTCGCATCGCCCCGGCCGACATTGCGGCGGAGCTGGCGATCTCATCGACGGATACGGTGCAGTCGCTCGGTGAAAAGCGCCGCGCCTTTGCCAAGGCCAATCATCCCGATCGCGTGCTGCCGCAGTTCCGCGACAACGCGACGCGGCGCATGACACTGGCGAATCTTCTGATCGATGAAGCGGTGCGCCGCCTTAGCCGCTGATCACTCCGGATCCTTGTCTTCGGCGACGGGCTCCGCGCTTTCTGTCTTCTCTTCCGCAGGCTGCGGCTTGAAGGTCCAGAACAGCATATAGAAGGCATAGATGCCCGCTGCGCCCGACAGCACGCCCCAGAAGGGATCGCCGCCGAAAAATTCCACACCCGCCCAGCCAAGGCAGACTGCAACGATGAGCGCACGTACCCAGACGTTGCGATAGGCGGGATGGGTTGGATCAATCAGCTGCATAAGTTCCCCGGTCATATTTCCATCACTTGTCTTTAGGATGGATTTCACAAATGTGAAAGGGTGGCGGGCTTGACGGCTCGCGTCAAAAATGGAATGAAAATTCCAGAAATATTGCAATTCGGTCCATTTGTTCCGAATTCTCAGGGAGGTTCTCATGACTGTCAGATTTGGTCTTCTCGGTGCCGGCCGTATTGGCAAGGTGCATGCCAAGGCCGTAAGCGGCGATGCGAATGCCAAGCTCGTCGCCGTCGCCGATGCATTTCCGCAGGCAGCAGACGCCATCGCTTCGGCCTATGGCTGCGAAGTGCGCACGATCGAGGCGATCGAAGCCGCCAAGGATATCGATGCCGTCGTCATCTGTACGCCGACGGATACGCATGCCGATCTGATCGAGCGCTTCGCGCGCGCCGGGAAGGCGATCTTCTGCGAAAAGCCGATCGATCTCGATGTCGGCCGCGTCCGGGCCTGCATGAAGGTCGTGGAAGAGAACAAGGGCAAGCTGATGGTTGGCTTCAACCGCCGCTTCGACCCGCATTTCATGGCCGTTCGCAAGACGATCGACGATGGCCGCATCGGCGATGTCGAGATGGTGACGATCACCTCGCGTGATCCCGGCGCGCCGCCGGTCGACTACATCAAGCGTTCGGGCGGCATCTTCCGCGACATGACGATCCATGACTTCGACATGGCGCGTTTCCTGCTCGGCGAAGAGCCGGTCTCGGTTTTCGCAACGGCTGCCGTTCTCGTCGACAAGGCGATCGGCGAAGCTGGCGATTACGACAGCGTCTCGGTTCTGTTGCAGACGAAATCCGGCAAGCAGGCGATGATCTCCAACTCGCGCCGCGCCACCTATGGCTACGACCAGCGCATCGAAGTGCATGGTTCGAAGGGCATGGTTGCCGCCGAGAACCAGCGCCCCGTTTCGATCGAAGTCGCCAATGGCGACGGCTATACCCGCCCGCCGCTGCACGACTTCTTCATGACCCGCTACACCGAAGCCTATGCCAACGAGATCGCCAGTTTCATCGCCGCGATCGAAAAGGGCAGCAAGATCGCGCCGTCGGGTGCCGATGGTCTCGCTGCGCTGGCGCTTGCCGATGCTGCGGTCCAGTCCGTCAAGGAAGGCAAGCTCATCAAGATCGGCTGACGGCCTTCTCCCGACCGGAAGCTGACCATGAGATGGCCGGGCAATCGCCCGGCCATTTCGGTTTCTGGGCATCAGCCGGATTTGAATTTAGCATCAACGTTTCGCCTTTGACGCAGCGGAGCGGGGAGGCTATCAGCCGGGGATATTCTTGCTCTTGCCCCGAGCCGCATCATGACCCTCGACCGCTTCGCTCCCGCCATCTTCGTGCTTCTCTGGTCGACCGGCTGGGTCGTGGCGAAATATGCGGCGATGCATTCGGAGCCGTTCACGTTTCTCGTCATGCGCTACACGCTGTCGGCGCTCGCCTTCCTGGCGCTCTGTCTGGTGCTGAAGGCGAAGTGGCCCGACCGGGCGACCATCTGGCGGGCGATCTATTCCGGATTTTTCCTGCACGGCTTTTATCTTGCCGCCATATGGTGGGCGATCGCGAATGGCGTACCGGCCGGCATCTCTGGCGTGATTGCCGCCATGCAGCCGCTACTGACGGCGATGGCCGCACCCTTCCTGATCGGTGAGCGTCTGCAGCCGGCGCAGAAGTTCGGTCTGGCGCTTGGTTTCCTCGGCATTATCATTGCCGTGTCGCCCAAGCTTCTCGAACCGGCGACCGCCGATCTGATGCATGCGGCGGTGCCGCTGACGATCAACCTGATCGGCATGGCCTCGGTCACCTACGGAACGATCTATCAGAAGAAGCATCTCCACAGCGGCGACCTGAATACCATCGCGACATTGCAATATCTCGGCGCGCTCATCATCACCGTGCCGCTGGCGCTCGCCTTCGAAAGCCTGCATTTCGACGGCACCGCCGAAGCCTTCGCGGCGCTGGCCTGGTCGGTCTTCGGTCTGTCGATGGGCGGCATCGGCCTGTTGCTCTACCTGATCCGCCGCGGTCAGGTGTCGCGCGCCGCTTCGCTGATTTACCTGATGCCGCCGACGGTGGCGATCGAGGCCTTTATCGCCTTCGGCGAGCCGCTGACACTGCCGCTCATCCTCGGGACTGTCGTTGTTGTCACTGGTGTCTATCTCACCAATCGAAAGAGCGTGCAGACGATCGAGGCCTGATCACTCGGCGGCCGGAGCCGCGTGGGTGAGCTTTGCGATCTTGCGGACGTGGGTGACGGCGGCGGTGCCGCCTGAGGTCTTGGTGAAAAGCTCGAGGCGCTCTTCCTCGTTGTCCTCGACCGGCGTCAGCGCCTGATCCATGTAGGTCTTCGAGGCCGGGTCCCTGGCAATCTTGAAGGCGGCGTAGCTCATCTTTGCTATCACACCGGCAAGCTTCATGTGCTTGCTGAAAGTTTCCCTGGCAAAGCGAGGCCAGAAGAGCATCGGATGGACCGGCTTCAGGCCGGGTCGCAGTTCCGAGGGGTGCTTCAGGCGCAGCAACCCGCTCTGCAGCGGATGAACGTTTTCGAGTGGGACCGTCGTTGCGAAGGAGACGAGGACCTTGACGAGGCTAGCGAGCGGAACGCCTGTTGCTACCGCGCGGCGCAGCAGCGTCTTCACATGCTCGGGCGAGTAATAGAGCGACCACGCCTCACGGTAGACCGTCTCCCATTCTGCGCGGCTCATCTTGTCATGAGCGGTGCAGACATGCTCGACGTCGTAGGTGTTGAGATCGCCGTCCATCTCGACGCCCTTGCGCCATAGCGTCTGATGGTCCTCTGAACCCGGCAGGGGCGTCAGCACGAAGAACTCGATGACATCAAGCGGAAGTTCGTGCTGGATGATCTGGATGTCGCGGCGGATGCTTTCGGGCGTGTCGGCCGGGAAGCCCAGGATGTAGCCGGCCAGCGTCATGATGCCCTGCGCCTTCCAGGCGAGTAGCATCTTGCGGTATTCGGTGATCTTGTTCTGGTTCTTCTTGGCGGCTGTCAGATTGTCGGGGTTGACGTTTTCGAGGCCGATGAAGACGCGCGTAACGCCAGCGCGCTTCGATTTTTCGATGAAGTTCGGGATCTTGTGGCAGAGCGTATCGACCTGGATCATCAGGCCGAGCGGAATGCCATCCTTCTCCCTCAGTTCGATCAGCCGGTCGAAGATCGCTTCCCAATCGCGGTTGCGGGCGAAGTTGTCGTCGGTGATGAAGAACTTGTGGATGCCCTGCGCCCAGTTCATCCGGACCAGCTTTTCGATGTCGTCGGCCGAGCGGAAGCGCGACTTGCGGCCCTGGACATTGATGATCGTACAGAACGAGCACTGGTAGGGGCAGCCGCGTCCGGCATCGAAACTGCTGGAGAGGCCGAGCGTGTGCTGGATGTTTTCCTTGCGCAGGAAGGGCACGGGCGTGCCGCCGATGCCGGGCAGATCGTTCATGAAATTGTAGACGGGTTCCAGCTGGCCATAGGCTGCGTCCTGCAGCACCTTGTCGAGGCGCCCTTCGGCTTCACCGGCAAACATCGAGATGCCCATTTCACGGCAGGCATCGAGCTCCACGGCCTTGCCGTCGAGCATCGACAGACAGCCGGAGACATGGAAGCCCCCCATCGACACAGGAATGCCGGCGGCGCGGAAGGGGCGGGCGATATCGAGGGCGCGGGGATATTGGTTGGACTGCACGCCGATGAGGCCGACCATGCCAAAATTGCCGTTGCGGGCAAGCAGTGACAGGAGTTCCGGAATATTGACCCGGGTGTTGGTCTCGTCGATCACCTTGATATCGATGCCGACACCTGGGCCGAGCACCTCGCGCTCGCCGCAGTCGGCGGCGATGCCGTAAAGCGCGGCCAGCGAATTGGAAGGGATCATCGCCCGCCACCAGCGGATCACGTAACCGTCGTCGTCATAGTGCGACGGTTTGATCAGGATGAACTGGAAGCGGCGCGCGCTCGATCTCGAAGGCAATGACACTGGCTATCTCACTTAATCCAATGGACTTGAAAATAAACACAGTTAACGGCGCCCGCTCCTGTCCGGAGCCTGCGCCCAACAATACTGCTTGGATGACGATCCCGGCGTCTCGCATGCAGATTGCAATGTCGTTTTTCACATGTGACCGGTTCACGGCGCTTCAAGGCCGCTTATCCGGATGTAAGCCGTCTCCTATGTTTTAAAACAAAAAGAGGCCGGAATATACCGGCCTCTTCGTGAATTCAGTATTCGGACAGACGCTCAGGCCTGTTCGCGGCGCTGGCCACCGCCGTTGCGCGGGCCCTTGCGGCGGATGCCGCCGGAGCCATCCTTGCGCTCGCCCTGGGCCTGCTGGCCTTCGCCATGCTTGCGGGCTGGACGGCCGTGGGCATTGCGGGCGCCGCCCGGATGATGGCGGTTTTCGCCACCGCCATGGTGCGGACGCTGCGGCTTCTTGACGGCAGGACGGAAATCCGACGTCGTTGCGAGATCGTTGTCCGGGCCGAGGTCCGGAGCGACTTCGCCACGGCGCTGGCCGCGGAAGTCCTCGTTGCGCTGGGTCTGGCGCTCGGGACGGGGACGGCGCTCGCGGCGCTCCTCGCCACCTGCACGAACCTCACCGCCTTCACCTTCGCGGCGCGGACGCTGCGGACGGTTGCCGCGGTTTTCGCCACGGGGCTGCTCGCTGCGGCCTTCGCCGCCACGGGCCTGACGCTCGCCACCGCGATTGCGGTTGTTGCCATTGCCGTTGCCATTTGCACGGCGCGGGGCGGCGCGCATGTCGGCCGGCGCTTCGCCGCTGGCAACGGTGATGCTGATGTTCATCAGCTTCTCGATGTCGCGGAGCAGGCGGGCTTCATCTGGGGCGCAGAAGGCGATCGCGATACCGTCACGGCCGGCACGGGCGGTACGGCCGATGCGGTGGACATAGGCTTCGGCGACTTCAGGCAGGTCGTAGTTGTAGACGTGGCTGACGGCCGGAATGTCGATGCCGCGGGCGGCAACGTCGGTGGCGATCAGCGTCTTGATATCGCCGTCCTTGAAGGACTTCAGGGCGCGCTCGCGCTGGCCCTGACTCTTGTTGCCATGGATCGAGGCGACCGAGTAGCCGACGGAATCGAGATGCTTCATCAGCTTCTCGGCACCATGCTTGGTGCGCAGGAAGACGATGGCGCGGCCATCCGGGTTCTGCGTCAGCGACTTCTTCAAGAGGTCGGTCTTGTCGTTCTTGCCGTTGACGAAGTGAACGTACTGCTCGACCTTGTCAGCAGCCTTGCCCGGAGGCGTGACTTCGACGGTAACCGGATCGGTCAGGAAGTCGGCGGCGAGATCGGCAATCGCCTTCGGCATGGTGGCCGAAAACAGCATGGTCTGGCGCTTCTTCGGCACCATCTTGGAGATCTTGCGCAGGTCATGCACGAAGCCCAGGTCAAGCATCTGGTCGGCTTCGTCGAGCACGAGGTAGCGCACGGCGGTCAGGCCGATGGCGCGGCGGTTGACGAGGTCGAGCAGGCGGCCCGGGGTGGCGACTAGGATGTCGGTGCCCTTTTCAAGCTGCAGCTGCTGCTTGTTGATCGACACGCCGCCGACGACGACGTTGATGCGCAGATGCGACTTGCGCAGGAAGTTCTTCAGGTTGACGGCGATCTGGTTCACCAGTTCGCGGGTCGGCGCCAGGATCAGCGTACGGGTGGTGCGGTTGTCGGGGCGGCGCTCTTCGGGGATCAGCTTTTCGATGAGCGGCAGGCCGAAGGCGGCCGTCTTGCCGGTGCCGGTCTGGGCGAGACCGATGAGGTCACGACCCTGGATGAGCAGGGGGATCGCCTTTTCCTGGATGGGGGTCGGCGTTTCGATGCCGAGCTGGAAAAGAGTGGCGACGATCGGCTTGGAGACACCAAGCGATTCAAAATTGGTCAAGTCATAACCTTTTCAGGGCGCGCCAAAACCAAATCGCCGGAGCGCGGAATGCGGCCCGGTGTTGTTCTGGCGTCAAGAACCCCGCGTGAAGTGGGAACTTGTCTTGTTGGAAAAAGCTTTCCAGCGCTTCTGCCGCGTCTTGGGATGCGGTCAATACGAAATGCGCTTTTGTCCTTCTTCCTGCTCCTATTTGCTGGCAGGGGCACGCTCACGCGGCGGCCGGAAGGTGAAAGCTGGGCTGCATTTGGTCTAGTTCGCGCTGAAAGTCAAGAGGCGATGGCTATATGGCGATTGCGTGCCGATCGCCGGAGCGGCGACCGGCACCTCGATCATGTCACGGAGAAGCAGGGTGGGACCGCTGCCACTCACCCCATGATATCGTTCATGATCGCTGTAACCTCGGCCAGTACGGCACCGGCAATGCCAGTGCCGCTGCGCTTCTGCTCTTCCGCCCAGGCCGACTGCACGTCGCGATATTTGGCGGCCGAGCCAAAGCGCACGGGCTCGGCGGGCTCGAGAATTCGCACGGACGCCCCAGCGGTTTTCAGTTCCGCCAGTTGTGCATCGAAGCTGCGATCCATCACCGGGCCGAGAGCCCTGTACGACGTCTCTGCGGCGCGGGCGATGGCATCCTTGTCTTCCTGAGCGAGGGTGTTCCAGACGTCCTTGTTGATCGTCAGCATATAGAGGTGGCCGAGCCACAGATCCTTCGACACCAGTACGTTGGGCGCGGCTTCGTGGACCTTCAGCATATAGCCGCTGTCGACATTCACCATCAGGCCATCAAGCGTTCCGGCTTTCAAAGCATCATAGATTTCAGGTCCCCAATGCATGGTGACAGGGGTTGCTCCGGCATTGCGCAGGAAGTCCAGATGCCAGAAGCTCGCCGAACGCCATTTGCCGCCCTTCAGGCCATCCAGATCCGCCATCGGCTTGGTGCTGAAAAAGGCCACGGGATATCCGGTGCCACAGAAAAGCGGAACGATGTTGTTTTTCTCCAGCTCCGCGGGGAAGGCCGGAACTTCGGCGTAGACGCGGCGGAAGAAATCGACCTGCGCGCTTCCGGCCGGGCCGGTTGGGAAACTCTTGAAAATCTGGTGCAGCGGCAATTCCTTGGCAGTATATTCCGGCACGACGGTCGCCATGTCGGCCTTGGATGTGCTGACCGCACCGAGCGCGTCATAGGCGGCGGCGATCTCACCGTTCCAGTGATCCTCGATCTTCAGCCGCCCGTTCGATTCCCGTTCGATTGCTGGGAACAGCACGTCCTTGAGAAACCGGGTGCGCATTCCGCCAAGCGGCTCGTGATCGTTGAACGTCAGGACGCGGGGCAAGGCGGCCTGCTGGGCCGAGGCATTTGATGGCAAGGATGCCATGGCCGCGCCTGCGGCCGTGGCGAGGAACAGCCTGCGGCTGATGCCGTGTTCGCCTGTGGTCATCTGGTTCTCGATCATCGCGATGCTCTTTCCCTGTTTCCGATGCTGCCGGGTGAGGCGCCGTTTGCTTGACCCTCACGTCAGCCGCAAATATACCTGAAGGATCCTTCAGTTCGGTATTCGCATTTGGAAAACGCCATCCCATCACGGCTGAAGCCGAGGAAAGCGCCGGTGCAGGCACGATCGGGCGCGACGGTCCAGGCCATTCACGAGGCAGCGATTCAGGTTTTGCTGACGGGCGGGCTGGCGCTGTTTACGACAACGCGGGTGGCCGAGCGTGCCGGTGTCTCCGTCGGCACCCTCTATCAATATTTCCCCAACAAGCAGGCGCTGCTCTTCGCAATTCTGCTGCGCCATTTCGAACAGATCGCCGAGGCGATCGAGGCCATACCGGGTGACGGAAAGCCGATTGCGGCGATCGCGGAAGATATTGCGGATGCCTATATCTCGGTGAAACTCGCGCGTCCCGACGCCACCACCGCGCTCTACCGGGTGGCCGGCGCGATCGACCAGTTCAGGATGTCGGCCGATGTGCTGAAAAGGCTGGAGGCTGCGGTCGTCAGGCTCCTGACCAATGCGGCGGATGCATCCTTTCGTCAGGCGGAGAAGACGGCCTTCACGCTGCTTTCCTCGCTGGCGGGGCTATCAAGGGGCAGCTTCGGAAAGCTGGCGGTGGCCGACGATGCGCTTGACGGGCTCGGTGCGGAGGCACGCCTGCTGTCGGCGGCCTATCTGCGGGCTGCTGCGGACGCCTGATTTTCGGCGCTGCGTTTGCCGTTGGAGCCTCGCTGAGGCACAATGCGGTGGACGAAGAGGAGCGGCATCGATGATGATCGGATCATGTCATTGCGGCAAGGCGCACTGGACGCTGGAGGGCGATCCGGGATCGATCACAGCCTGCAACTGTACGCTCTGCCGCCGCTACGGGACGCTCTGGGCTTATGATTATGAAAATGAGCGGGTTGCTGTCAGCGGACCTGTCGCGTCCTATACGCGCTCGGGAATAGACAAGTCGCCACTGGAGATCTTGTTCTGCCCTTCTTGTGCCTGCGTTCTCGCCTGGCGCGGCCTGGTATTGGAGCCGGACGGGCGGCGGCGGATGGCGGTCAATGTCAGGCTCGCGCCCCCGGAGGCGGTGGAGGATCTGGCGATCGATCATTTCGACGGGCTGGTGACCTTCACCGATCTGCCGTCGAAAGGGCGCTGCGTGCGCGACCTCTGGTTTTAGAGAGAAGACGGCGCCGCCGGGAGGAAGCGGCGCCGCAATTCACTCAGCGTCTGCAGACTTCGATCCGGTAGGGCTGGCCCCAGCGGTCATAGCGCCATGCCGGATGGCAGTAGCGGGGAGCGTAGTAGGCCGGGTAGGCAGGCGGCGGGTAATAGGCGTAGGCCGGCGGATAATAGGGGCGCGAGGCGATCGCGCCGCCGACCACGCCGCCAACGACGCCTCCGGCAACACCACCCCAGAAGGCGTTGCCGCCGCGGGCGTTTGCGGTTCCTGTGGTGGCGAGGGTGGCGCCGGCAAAGGTCAGCGCAATCAGGCCCGCCGCCATGGTCTTATGAAGAACGGACATGTCGAATTCCTTTCATGGACAAGGCTTGTCTTGAAGCCGGTCCCAGAATCCGCCCCGATCGCGGCGCGTTGATGGTGGCGCAAGCGCCTGCGGGATTAAATTTTCTCCATGATTCCAAGGGCGCCGGGGCAACGAAGCAGCCGGAAAAGAACAAGCAATGGCAAATAGATGAGACGCCCGGCTGGTCTTCTGATTCAACTTTAACATCGCTTTTGGCGCCCGGTGCTCGCGCGCTAAGATTTTATGGTTAAAAGCTTGTTAAGCGGCTTGGCATTATGGTTGCAGTCGTGAATATTTCATTCACAGCGGGAGTGGACGCTTTTTGATATCGGCAGGTAACCTTCTGGAACTGGCATGCAGCCGGATCGCGGATCTGGATACCCCTGCTTATGTCAAGAATAGCGAGCTTCGCTACGTTGCCGTCAACGAAGCCTATGCGCGCTTCTTCGGCATGGAGATCTCCGATTTCATCGGCCGCCGCAGCCGCGAGGTGCATGATCGCCCCGAGGAAGAGGAGCGCGAGGACAAGGAGCGCCGGGCGCTGGTCTTCGGTACCGAGGAAAATGCCATCTGCTTCGACCGGCCGGGGCAAGGCCACGAGCGCGTCCAGATCGAAAGCTTCATGCCGTCGGAAGACCGGGCCTATGTGCTCGGCATCTTCGAGAAGCGGCCGCAGCCCCGCCGCGCTGTTTCCACCGGGCCGGATCAGGCGCTGCTGGCCGATTTCGAGCGGGTGCGTACCGCCCTCGAAACGCTCGATCACCCGATCGGCGTCTTTGCCGCCGATGGCCGCCCGCTTGTCGTCAATTCCGCCTATCGCGGCGGTGCGCGGCCGCCCAGCGAAAAGGGCTGGCACGAAAGCGTTGCCGAACTCGATCTTCTGCGCACGATCATGGAGGATCTGCCGGTCGCCGCCTTCGTGCGCGACGAGGCCCACCGGCTCGTCTATGCCAACCAGTATTACGAGACCTTTACCGGACACGAGCGCTCGAAGGTGCTCGGCCTCACCGAATTCGAGATGTTCGGTGAAGAGAGCGGACGCGGCATCTACGAAGAGAATATGCTGGCGCTGAAGAATGGTTCGCTAACGGAGATCGAAGGCCGCGTGCCGAGTACCTACGGCAAGTCCTACCCGATCCTGTCGCGCGTCAATCGTGTGCAGACCCCTGACGGCAAGTTTTACGTCGTCGGCTCCTTCTCCGACATTTCGCCGCTCAAGGAGCGCGAAGCCGAGATCATCAATTCGCAGCAGCATGCCGAAGTGCTGCACCGGGATATCGAAAGCATCCTGCGCTCGCTGCCAGTTGGCGTGCTGATCCTCGATAACAAGCTCGATATTCTCTACGTCAACGACGAGTTCTATACGATCAGCGATCTGCCGATCGAGGACCGTTTCGACGGCCGGCCATTTCTCGATGTGATCCGCCGCAATCACGAACTTGGGCGCTATGTCTACAGCCAGACGCCGGAGGAAGTGCTGGAATCGCGGCGCCACCATTTCACCGCCGAGGGCGATCCGGAGCCGGTAGAGCTCAACTGGTCGGGCGGCAAGTCGATCATCTTCGACAGCCGGCGGATTTCCGACGACCGCATCCTGCTGACCTATTCCGATATCAGCACGATCCGCCAGCGCGAGCAGGAAGTGCATGACGTACGGGCGGCGATCGAGACGCTCGGCGAATTGATGCGCGATGCAACGCGGGCGATGCCGCAGGGGCTGGCGATCGTCCAGGATGGCATCATCCAGCTATCTAATGAGGCGCTGGTGCCGGTGCTGCAGATCCCTGCCGAATATCTCGCCGCAGGGCGTGGCTGGATCGATCTCTTCAATTTCTGCGCCGAGCGCGGCGATTTCAACGGTTCGGCTGCCGATACGCTGCATTACTGGCGCAGTTCCATCGCCGCGCGTGAGCCGATCATCACCGTCTTCCATATCCTGGGCGAGCGCTGGGTGAACATGGAGGCGACGATCAGCGAACGCGGCCACTGGATCGCGTTGTTCACCGACGTCACCGAGATGAAGCAGCGCGAAGGCGAGCTGCAGCGGCTCTTGTCGCGCGCCGAAGCCGCCGACCGCGCCAAATCGGAATTCCTCGCCAATATGAGCCACGAGATTCGCACGCCGATGAACGGTGTTCTCGGCATGGCCGAGCTGATGGCGAAGACCGATCTCGATGCGCGACAGAAGACCTTCATCGATATCATCGTCAAATCCGGCAATGCGCTGTTGACGATCATCAACGACATTCTCGACTTCTCGAAGATCGATGCCGGGCAGATGAAGCTGCGCAAGGCGTCGTTCGATCTCGTCGAAGCGGTCGAGGACGTGGCGACGCTGTTGTCGTCGCAGGCTGCTGAGAAGGATCTGGAACTTCTGGTACGCGCCGATCCCAACCTGCCTGCCGCGGTCATCGGCGATGCCGGGCGGTTCCGGCAGGTCGTCACCAATCTGGTCGGCAACGCCGTGAAATTCACCGAGAAGGGCCATGTCTTCGTCGATATCGGGTTCCGGCAGGGATCGGATGGTGAGGTGATGGTCGAGCTCCGGATCGAGGATACCGGCATCGGCATTCCGGCCGAAAAGCTGCAATCGGTGTTCGACAAATTCTCGCAGGTCGATTCCTCCTCGACACGGCGCCATGAGGGAACCGGTCTCGGGCTGGCGATCACCGCCGGGCTCGTCGATCTCTTCGGCGGCTATATCCATGCCGAGAGCGACGCGGGTAAGGGTTCGGTCTTCACCGTCAATCTGCCATTCGCGGTCGCTGCTGCGAAACTCGATCCGAAGCCGCTGCCGGTCAATGTGCGCGGCGCCCGCATTCTAGTTATCGACGACAACGAGGTGAACCGCGCGATTCTCAGCGAACAGCTGACGCTCTGGGGCTTCGACGGCGTGGCGGCCGAAAGTGGCGCGACGGGTATTGCCATTCTGGAGGCTGCGCATCAGGTCGGCGTCGAGGTCGATGCGCTGGTGCTCGATTATCATATGCCGCGCATGAACGGCGCCGAAGTGGCGCGCCGCCTGCGCGCCGATCCGCGCTTCGAGAATCTGCCGATCATCTTCCTGACATCGATGGATATTTCGGGCTCCGAGAAGGAGTTCGCGGCGCTGAACGGCCAGGCGCATCTGATGAAGCCGGCGCGCGCCAACCTGCTGCGCGGCACGATCGTCGAGGTCGTCCGGGCCAAGCGCGTCAAGCAGGCCTCGGAAACCGAGCTCGCACGGCTGCAGGCGGAAGCGCAACTCAAGGAGCCGGAGTTCGAGGAACCCGTGCGCGAGGAGCCTCGGCGCAAGGCCGAGTTCGTCGATGTGCTGGTGGCCGAGGATAACGAGGTCAACCAGATCGTCTTCACGCAGATCCTGCAGGGCACCAATCTCAGCTTCCTCGTGGTCAACAACGGCCAGGAAGCGGTCAATGCCTGGGAGACGCATTCGCCGCGCATTATCATGATGGACGTGTCGATGCCCGTCCTGAACGGCCACGATGCGACGCGGGCGATCCGGACCCGCGAGCGCGGGCAGGGGCATCGCGTGCCGATCATCGGCGTGACCGCGCATGCGCTGGAAAGCGACCGCGAGCTTTGCCTCGATGCCGGGATGGATGACTACATGTCGAAGCCGATCAGCCCGGAACTGCTAGAAGAGAAGATCCAGCTATGGCTCGGCAAAACCGAGCCGGTGCCGGGCCGCTCCGGCCTATAGGGGTTTCGTGCCGCAGAGCATTTCGCGCTTTCCCGCAAAGCCCTTGCGGCGCTCGACCGCAAAGCCTGCGGCGACGAGATTGCGGCGGACGAAACCGGCTGCGGCATAGGTCGCGAAGCTGCCGCCCGGAACCGTCTTCCCGCAGACCAGCTGCATCAGTTCTTCCGACCACATGTCGCCATTGCGCGACGGGGCGAAGCCATCGAGATACCAGGCATCGAAGTTTGGCTCGGCAGCCTTCACGCCGTCTAACGCGGCACCGCAGACGACGCTGAGGCGCGTTTGCGGATCAAGGTCGAGGCTGACGATGCCGCGCGGTTGCCCCGGCCAGGCGGACGTCAGTCCATCGCGCTCGGCATCGATCTCGGGCCAGTGCGACAGGGCGCGGAAAATCTCGTCGCGCTGCATCGGATAAAGCTCGAAGGACATGAAGTGCAGGTGCTGGCCGTCCGCGCGATGCAGCTTCCACTGGCGCCAGGTCTCGGCGAAGTTCAGGCCTGTGCCGAAGCCGAGTTCGCCGATCTGGAAACTCTGCTTTTTAGCCCAGCGCTCCGGCAGGCCGTTGCCCGCGAGGAACACGTGGCCGCATTCGAGGCGGCCGTCGGTCTGACAATAAAAGTGGTCGCCAAAGGCCTGCGAATAGGGCATATCGCCGTCTCGCCATTCGAGCGGCTGGCTTTTGCTGCCAATCTGATCGGGATCGATATCTGTCATGCCACAAGCCGATAGTCCGGCTCTTCTCTCCGGTCAATCCGCCGATCTCCTGATCGTGGGCGGCGGCATCATGGGGCTCTGGGCGGCCGTTCATGCGGAGCGGCTCGGGATCGATACGTTGCTGATCGATGCAGGAACGATCGGGCAGGGTGCCAGCGGCGGTCTGCTCGGCGCGCTGATGCCGCATGTGCCGGACAAGTGGAATGCCAAGAAGCAGTTCCAGTTCGATGCCCTGGTCAGCCTTGAGAGCGAGATTGCGGCGCTTGAGGCGGCAACCGGGCTTTTGGCCGGCTACCGGCGCTCCGGCCGTCTTATCCCGCTGCCGAAGCCGCATCTGAAGACCATTGCGCTCCGCCACTCCGCCGATGCCGAGACCAACTGGCATCAGCAGGAACGAGCGTTTCATTGGAATGTCAGCGATGCGCCACCTGTTCAGGGCTGGATCGACGCGGCAGCAGGCGACAGCGGCTTCGTGCACGATACGCTGGCCGGCCGGGTGGCGCCGCGCGCGCTGATCGCCGTGCTCCGGGCGTTCCTGATGCGGGCGAAGCATGTTCGGCTTCTGGAGGAGGCGGCGCTCGACAGCCTCGACACAGGAGCGCGGATTGCCGTTGTCGGTGGCTGGAGCATCGCCTTCGGCGATTGCATCATTGCCGCCGGGCATGGCTCGTTCCCGATCCTTCAGCGCTTCACGCCCGATCTACCGCAGCCACTCGGCCAGCCGGTGAAGGGGCAGGCGGCGCTGTTGAAGGCCGATATCGACCCCGCAATGCCGACGATCTTTCGGGACGGGCTCTATGTCGTTGCGCATGAGGGCGGGCATGTCGCGGTCGGCAGCACCAGCGAGAACAGCTTTGCGGAACCGTTGTCCACAGATGCGCTACTCGATCCGCTGATTGCCGCTGCGCGCGACATGGCGCCGGTCCTCCGCGATGCGCCCGTCATCGAGCGCTGGGCCGGCTTGCGGCCGAAGGCGATCGACCGCGATCCGATGGTGGGGCCACACCCGCTTCATCCGCATCTGCATGCGCTGACGGGCGGTTTCAAGGTCAGCTTCGGCCTGGCGCATCGGCTTGCCGAAGCTGTCGTTGCACCAATTGCAGGCGAAAAGCTCTCCTTCGACCTGCCTGAAAGCTTCGCGCTTTCGAGCCATATCACGGCCGCTTCACGCTAAACGTGAATTCGTCCAGAGTATATTTCGTTATTCTGTCATGCAAATCACCTATCTGCTTGCGCATCGACGGTGCCGGATTCGGCCGCGCGCCGCATTCTCAGATGGAGGAAATCGCATGCGCTATGCCATTTGCTTCACGCCTTCGCCGAGCGATCCGCTCAGCCATGTGGCGGCCAATTGGCTTGGCCGTAACGTTTTTTCGGGCGAGATGCTGGAGCCGCCGGCCGTTCGCGGTCTCGGCATTCACGAAATTGCCTTCCACACGGCCGTGCCGCGCCGTTATGGCTTTCATGGCGTGCTGAAAGCGCCGTTCCACCTCTCCGCGGAGGTATCCGAAGCGCAACTATTGCGGGAATTGATGCGCTTTTCTGGCACGTTCCAGCCGTTCAGCGTGCCGCGCATCGAAGTGGCGCGGCTCGGAAACTATTACAGCCTGGTTCCGACGTTGCCATGCGAGAATGTCCGCTATCTCGCATCGTCGATCGTTCAGCATTTCGATGGCTTCCGGGCGCCGCTTTCGGAAGCCGATATCGAGCGGAGTGATCCCGACGGCTTGTCGGCGGCGCAGTTCACGAATCTACACCGCTGGGGCAACCCCTATGTGATGGACGAGTACCGGTTCCACATGCCGGTGACCGGCCCGGTCAATGTTGTCGACATGCCGCGCATCGAACAGGCGCTGCGCGGCATCTTCGAGCCGGTGCTGGCGGAGCCGATCGCCATCTCCAATATCGCGCTGATGATGGAAGAAGGCATGGGCGGGCCGTTCCGGGTGCATTCGCTGCACCCGATGGGCAAGGTCAGCGCCCGCAAGATCGCCTGATCACTTTTGTTCAAGAAGCGGCTGCGGAAAACTGCTATATCCGCGCGATGCAGAATATTTCCCAGGAACAGGCGACTGTTGCCATGCCGCTCGCCGGGGCGGAGACGACCCGCTTCTGGCGCGACCGGCGCTTCGACGGCATGGAGTGCCTGAGCGCGACCTTCCTGACCCACGAGTTTGCGCCGCATGCGCATGATACTTTCAGCATCGGCGCCATCGAGAGCGGCAGCCAGATCGCCACGATCCGCGGTGCGCGCGAGGCCTCCGGTCCCGGCGATCTCTACCTGATCAATCCCGGCGAGACGCATGACGGAGCGCCGACGGATGGCGGTTACCGCTACCGGATGATCTATCCTGACATGGCACTGTTCCGGGAAATTCTTGAGGACGTGACCGGCCGAGCCTTCCACGGTACGCCGGCCTTCGGCAAGCAGATCCTTCATGATCCAAAGCTCGCCAATGCCTTTCTGGAGGCGCATCGGACACTGGAGACGGGAGCCGGGGCGCTGGAGACCGGGCAGGGTATGTTCCTGGTGCTGGACGCGATGTTCCGCCAGCATGGCAGCTCGATCATCATTCCTGTCGATAGCGCCGAACGGTCGGCGGTGCGCCGGGCGCGCGACTATCTGGTAGAGCAATATGAAAGCGATATCGGTCTCGAAGAGCTCGCCGCTATCGCTGGTCTCAGCCGTGCGCATCTGATCCGCGCCTTCCGCAGGGAGTTCCACATCACGCCGCATGCCTTCCTCACAGATGTCCGCGTCAGGATTGCCCGGCGCAAGCTGCAGGCAGGCGAACAGCCGGCGGAGATTGCGCTCGAATGCGGCTTTGCGGACCAGGCGCATTTCACCCGGCATTTCAAGGCCCGCACCGGACTGACACCCGGCCAGTACCGCGCCCGGTAATCACTTTCGTTCAAGACGCTGTCCGCGCGCGGTCCTATGACCGTCGCAGCAAACGGAGGTCTTGATGTGAGTGAGAATGGAACATGGGCGGAATTTTCCGGCGGTATGCGGGCGATCGCACCGCTGATCGCCGCCGTCATCCCGATCGGCCTGGTCTTCGGCGCAGTCGCTGCCACCAAGGGGCTGTCGCCGCTTGAGACCGGCCTGATGAGCGCGCTGGTTTTTGCCGGCGGATCGCAATTCGTGGCGATGGATATCTGGACGCATCCGGCTTCATGGGCGGGGCTGGGCTTCGCGGCGCTGCTCGTCAACATCCGCCACGTGCTGATGGGCGCTTCGATCGGCACCAAAATGCAGGCCTTTGCGCCGCGCGCTCGTTATTTCTCGGTGCTGTTCCTCGCCGACGAGATCTGGGCGATGGCCGAATTCCGGGCCGGTATCGCGCGGCTGACGCCGGCCT
The DNA here is from genome assembly GCF_056394605.1 of Rhizobium sp. 10N427. NCBI lineage: Bacteria > Pseudomonadati > Pseudomonadota > Alphaproteobacteria > Hyphomicrobiales > Rhizobiaceae > Rhizobium > Rhizobium sp. 10N427. The sequence goes on from NZ_JBFTID010000017.1 coordinate 84,265, forward strand.
GGTTTGCTGGGCTTGCCACGCCATTTTATCTGACCTGGCTGCTGTCCAGTCTCGCGGGGGCAACACTCGGCGCCTTCCTCGGTAATCCCGTCACTCTGGGACTCGATTTCGCCTTTCCAGCGGTCTTCATCGTGTTGGTCATGGGTTTCTGGAAGGGACCGGAGACCGGCGCGGTGCTGCTCGCCAGCGGTGCGGCGGCCGTCCTGACGCAGCATTTCATCCCCGGTGTCTGGTACATCGCTGCCGGCGCATTGGCCGGGCTTGCCGCCGCGATGGTCAGCGGCAAGCGCCGCGTGGAGGTGACGCCATGACGCTCGATTTCTCAACGCTGCTTGCCATCCTGGCGATGGCGGCGGCAACCATCGTGACGCGCGTCAGCGGTCTCTTCCTCATTCGCCATGTGTCGCTCGACGGCAGCAGGCGCAAGGCGATCGAATCCATTCCACCGGCGGTGCTGATGGCTGTCGTCGCACCGACCGCCTTTGCAACCGGGATTGCCGAGACCATCGCCTGCGCCGTCACCGCGCTCGCAGCGCTTCGCTTGCCGATGCTGGCGGCGGTCGCATCGGGCGTCGTCTGCGTCGCGGTCCTCAGGGTGATCGGGCTTAGCTGAGTGATTTCGTGAGAGACTTTCGCGATTTCCTTGAGAGTCTCTTTCGCATTTCCGGCTCGACTTTCGCTCCCCGGGTGCTACCGTTTCGTCTGTCCTCGAGAAGGTGATTTCATGGCATCCGATACCTATCCGCGCAATCTGATCGGCTACGGCCGCAACACGCCCGATCCGAAATGGCCGGGCGGCGCGCATGTCGCCGTTCAATTCGTCATCAATTACGAGGAAGGCGGCGAGAGCTGTATTCTCGATGGCGATCCGGCCTCGGAGAACCTGTTATCGGAAATCGTCGGCGGTGCTGCCTGGCCGGGACAGCGCAATCTCAACATGGAATCGATCTATGAGTATGGCTCGCGCGCCGGTTTCTGGCGGCTGTGGCGGATGTTCACCGAACTCAAGGTGCAGGCAACCGTCTATGGTGTGACACTGGCGATGGCCCGCAATCCGGAAGCCGTCGATGCGATGAAGGAAGCCGGCTGGGAGATCGCCAGCCACGGCTATCGCTGGCTGGAATACAAGGATTTTCAGGAGGATCTGGAGCGCAAGCACATTCTCGAAGCGGTGCGCCTGCATACCGAACTGACCGGCGAGCGGCCCTACGGCATGTACCAGGGCAAGCCCTCGGACAACACGCTGCGGCTCGTCCAGGAGGAGGGCGGTTTCCTTTATTCGTCGGACTCTTATGCCGATGATCTGCCGTTCTGGGTGAATGGCGTGGATGGCAAGCCGTTTCTGATCATTCCCTACACGCTCGAGACCAACGACATGCGCTTTGCGACGCCGCAGGGTTTTAATTCCGGCGACCAGTTCTTCACCTATCTGAAGGATGCCTTCGACACGCTCTATGCGGAAGGCAAGGAGGGTAGCCCGAAGATGCTGTCGGTCGGGCTGCATTGCCGCCTCGTCGGCCGTCCGGGCCGCGCCGCGGCGCTGAAGCGCTTCATGGAATATGTGCTTGGTCACGAGAAGGTCTGGGTACCGCAGCGCATCGAGATCGCCAGGCACTGGCACCAGCACCACAAGCCGGAAACAATCTGATGATCGCGCGGGAGGAATTCGTCACCCGCTTCGGCGGCGTCTTCGAGCATTCGCCGTTCATCGCCGAGCGCGCCTATGACGACGGCTTCATCCACGGCGAGCTGACGGCCGACCGTGTTCACACGCCGATGGTGGCGATCTTCCGGGCGGCGAGCGAAGAGGAGCGCCTCGGCGTGCTGCGCGCCCATCCCGATCTCGCCGGACGTCTGGCGATCGCGGGTGAATTGACCGAGGACAGCAAGCAGGAGCAGGCAGGCGCCGGGCTCGACCGGCTTAGCGCGGCGGAACACAAGCGTTTCACCGAGCTCAACAACCGCTACACCGAAAAATTCGGTTTCCCCTTCATCATCGCCGTCAAGGGCCTGAACAAGGACGATATCCTCTCAGCCTTCGAGAAGCGGATCGATAACAGCCGCGAGGACGAGTTTGCTACGGCGGCCGGACAGGTCGAGAAGATCGCACTCCTGCGGCTGACCTCCATGCTTCCGGAGCGCTGAATGACGCGGAATTCTTTCCTCGCCATTCGCGCTCGCCTATAGTCTCAGCCGCAGGAGACGGTGCAATGAAGCCATCGGAAGTGCTGGAGAAGAACAGGCAGGCGATCCGCGACGCGACGAAGCGGTTCAACGCAGCGAACCCGCGCGTCTTCGGTTCGGTGGCGCGCGGCGAGGACCGGGCCGATAGCGATCTTGATATTCTTGTCGATGCGCTGCCGGGGACGACGCTGTTCGATCTCGGCGGGTTGCTGGAGGAATTGCAGGATATCCTTGGCGTCAAGGTGGACCTCGTCACACCAGGCGGGCTGCCCGACAAGATCAAGGCTCGCGTTCTCGCAGAAGCATCCGCCATATGAACAATGAGCGGCTTGTCGACCATATGGACCGAATGCAGGCGGCAGCGCAGACGGCATTCGATCTGACCGAAGGGATGAGCGAGGCTGAGTTCCTCGCCGATATCCGTACTCAGCTTGCCGTCACCATGTCGCTAGTCTTGGTCGGCGAGGCAGCAGCACGGATATCGGCGATCGAACCCGGATTTCCGCAAAGCCATCCGGAGATTCCGTGGACACGGATCAAGGGCATGCGCAACCTGATCGTCCATGATTACTACAGGGCGGAACTGCCGGTGATCTGGCAGACAGCAAGAACTGCGTTGCCCGAGCTTGTTACCCAACTTGAAAACATCCGCCATTGGCGGGCACAAGGCGAATAAGTCCCATGCCAGACTACCTCGACATCCAGCCCCTCACCAAAGCCGCCTTCGCGCCCTTCGGCGATGTGATCGAGGCCGATCCGTCGACGATGCGTTATATCAACGGCGGCACGACCGAACGTTTTCATGCATTGGCTACGGCCGAAGCCGCGGGTGAGGGCGCACGCGTCATCATCAATCTTTTCCGTGGCCAGCCGCGCGCCTTTCCCTATGAGGTCGGGATGATGGAGCGCCATCCTTTCGGCAGTCAGAGTTTTTCACCGGTCTCGAACTTGCCGTTTCTCGTCGTCGTCTCGGAAGATGAGAATGGCCGGCCGGGGCGGCCGCAGGTGTTTTCTGCGCGCGGTGATCAGGGCGTGAACTACAGACGTAATGTCTGGCATCACCCGCTGATGTCGCTCGGCAAGCCGAGCAGCTTCATCGTCGTCGATCGCGATGGACCCGACAACAATCTGGAAGAATTCTTCTTCGACCAACCCTTCATCATCAGAGAGCCAGCCCTATGACCGGACTGACCACCCACGTCCTCGATACCGCCCTCGGCAAGCCGGCCGAGGGTTTGCGCATCGATCTCTATTCGGTCGAAGGCGATCTGCGCAAGCTTCTCAAGACGGTCGAGACCAACGCTGACGGACGCGTCGATGGCGGGCCTATCCTTGTTGGCGACAGCTTCACTGCAGGAACCTACGAGCTCCTTTTCCACGCCGGCGACTATCTTCGTGCCGCAGGCACGGCGCTGCCGCATCCGGCCTTTCTCGATCTCGTGCCGATCCGCTTCGGGATCGCCGATACGACGGCGCATTACCATGTGCCGCTGCTGATCTCGCCTTACGGCTATTCCACCTATCGCGGCAGCTGAGTCATGCGGTTTGCGGCGATCGCGGATATCCACGGAAATGCCCTGGCGCTGGAGGCGGTGCTCGCCGATATTGCGGCACTTGGCATCAGCGACATCGTCAATCTTGGCGATTGCTTCAGCGGTCCGCTTGAAGCCGGAAAGACCGGCGACCGGCTCTTGCCGCTCAATCTGCCGACCGTGCGCGGCAATCACGACCGCTATCTCATCGAGTTCGCGCCGGAGCAGATGTTCACCTCCGATGAGGCCGCCTATCACGATCTCAGCCCACGCCATCTCGACTGGCTGCGGACGCTGCCTTCGGAACTCGTCTATCGCGACGAGGTCTATCTCTGCCATGCAACCCCTGATGACGATAATCTCTACTGGACGGAAACGGTCTCGCCTGAGGGCTATGTCCTCTTGAAGCCGCAGGCGGAGATCGAGGCACTTGCCGAGGGCATCGACCAGCCGCTGATCCTCTGCGGCCACACCCATCTGCCGCGAGCGATCGCACTCTCCGGCGGCCGCCTGCTCGTCAATCCCGGCAGCGTCGGCTGCCCGGGCTATGACGATGACGCGCCCTATTTCCACAAGGTCGAGACCGGCCATCCGCTGGCAAGCTACGCCATTCTGGAGAAGACCGCGCTTGGCTGGACTGCCAATTTCCGCACCGTCCACTATAACCATATGGCGATGTCGGAGCTCGCAAAAGCAAACGGCCGCCTCGAATGGGCGGCCGCGCTGGCGACGGGGCGGTTGTAGATCAGGCGGCAATCACCGATGCATCCACATCTTGGATGTTACGCTTTCCGCATAGCGCCATGGTCATATCAAGCTCCTTGCGGAGGATCTCGAGCGCCAGCGTCACGCCGTCCTTGCCCATGGCGCCGAGGCCATAGAGGAAGGGGCGGCCGATATAGGTGCCCTTGGCGCCGAGGGCGATGGCTTTCAGCACGTCCTGGCCGGAGCGGATGCCGCCGTCGAGGTGGATCTCTATCCTGTCGCCGACGGCATCGACGATCGAAGGCAGCATGCTGATCGAGGAGGGGGCGCCGTCGAGCTGGCGGCCGCCGTGGTTGGAGACGATGATGGCGTCGGCACCGGTTTCGGCGGCGAGCTTCGCGTCCTCCACGTCGTTGATGCCCTTGATGATCAGTGGGCCGCCCCATTTCTCCTTGATCCAGGCGACATCGGCCCAGGAAAGCCTGGGGTCGAACTGCTCATGCGTCCAGATCGAGATCGAGGAGAGGTCGGTGACGTTCTTGGCGTGACCGATGATGTTGCCGAAGGTGCGGCGCTTGGTCTGCAGCATGTCCAGGCACCAGAGCGGCCGCGTTGCCATCTGCCAGATGTGTTTCGGGGTGAATTTCGGTGGGGCGGAGAGGCCGTTGCGCAGATCCTTGTGGCGTTGGCCGAGGATCTGCAGGTCGGCCGTCAGCACCAGAGCCGAGCATTTCGCCGCCTTGGCGCGGTTGATCAGGTCGAGTACGAAATCCTTGTCGCGCATCACATAGAGCTGGAACCAGAAGGGCTTTGTCGTCACCGAGGCCACATCCTCGATCGAGCAGATGCTCATCGTCGACAGCGTGAAGGGCACGCCGAATTCTTCCGCTGCGCGCGCCGCCAGCATCTCGCCGTCGGCATGCTGCATGCCGGTCATGCCCGTCGGCGCCAGCGCCACGGGCATCGAGACCTTCTGGCCAATCATCTCGGTTTCGAGCGACCTATTGGTCATGTCGACCAGCACGCGCTGGCGAAGCTTGATGTTGGCGAAGTCGCTCTCGTTGGCGCGGTAGGTGCTCTCCGTCCAGGCGCCGGAGTCGGCATAGTCGAAGAACATCTTCGGCACACGGCGACGGGCCAGGGTCTTCAGATCGGCAATCGTCAGCGGCTTTGACATGATATCGGCATCCTCCGGAAGCTTCCGAGAGGTAGCATATTCAAGTCCCGCTGCCAGCAGAAACATATGCTTAGAGCAGGGTTTCCGGACTATCCTGCAGGCTTGGCGGCGGCCCATGTCAACAGCGCGTCGAGCGCCGGGCAGAGCGATTGGCCCCAGTCGGTGAGGCAATATTCCACCTTCGGCGGCACCTGATGGTGGACGATACGCCTGACGATGCCATCGGCTTCCATCTGGCGCAGCTGCTGGATCAACATCTTTTGCGAGATGGCCGGGATTGCGCGTTCCAGATCGGAAAAGCGCAGCACATTGCCGCCGAAAAGGTGGAAGAGGATGACGAGCTTCCAGCGCCCTTCGAGCATGCGCAGCACATTCTCAACGCCTTCTGCGGCGGTCGATGGGGTCAGGTCATCGTTGGACTTACTTTCAGGTAAGTACCCTACTTTTTCGTGCGTACTTGTCATCTCGAAAGCCTAAAGCCATCTTCGCCTTCAAGCAACGCGATTGTTTTGGACGGCGGCGCCCCGTCCTCCAACACAAGAGGACTGATATGACCATAGCTCAAAGATTTCCGATCATTCCCGAGGAGTTTTCCGGCAAGCGTGTGCTTGTGACAGGCGGTACGAAAGGCGCGGGTGCGGCGATCCTTCGCCGGTTTGCGGCGGCTGGCGCCGAGACCATCACCAGTGCCCGTTCGGCGCCGAAGGCGGGTACGCCTGCGACGCTCTTCGTGCCCGCCGATCTCTCGACACCGGAAGGCGTCGAGATACTGGCGCGTGCTGCGCTCGAAAAATTCGGCGGGATCGACATTGTCGTTCATACGCTCGGCGGATCGGCAGCACCCGGCGGCGGTTTTGCTGCCTTGACGGAAGAGCATTGGCAAAACGAGCTGGCTCTCAACCTGATGCCTGCCGTTCGTCTCGACCGGCTGCTCGTGCCACATATGATTGAGCGGCGAACGGGTGTGGTGATCCACATATCATCCATCCAGCGGCGGCTTCCGCTGCACGAGGCGACGATTGCCTATGCTGCGGCGAAAGCGGCGCTCAGCAATTACAGCAAGGCGCTCTCCAAGGAGCTGGGTCCCAAGGGCGTGCGGGTGACATCGGTGGCGCCAGGCTGGATCCTCACGGAAGCATCCGATGCGCTGGTCTCGCGCATTTCGAAAGCGAACGGCATCGATACAGAGGCGGCGAAACAGAGCATCATGGATGCGCTCGGCGGTATTCCGGCCGGCCGCCCAGCCTATCCCGAGGAAGTTGCCGAGCTCGTTGCCTTCCTGGCGTCCGATCGGGCGGCGTCGATTCATGGCGCCGAGTTCACCATCGATGGCGGAACGGTGCCGACCGTGTGAAGCTTTGGCGGGGCGGCCTTGGCCGCCCCTTTCAGCCGCGCATCACCCAGCGGATGGCGCCGACGGCGGCGAAGGCCATGAGTGGCCAGATGGCCCAGAATGTGCCGTGCCAGCTGAGCAGGTTGATGGCGATGAGGCCGAGGCCGATGATGGCGAGGCCAGCAAGTTGCTGGTCGACGCGGTTCTGCAGGCGGGCGATCGTCATGGCGGCAGCGAAGGCGAGCACGAGGATCGGCCAGACGGCCCAGAGATTGCCTTCCCAGGTGAGCGCGTTGATGAGGGCGAAAAAGGCCGCGGCGATGGCGAAGATGCCGAGGAGCTTGCGGGCGCGTGATGGCGAAGCCGTTGGCCGCTGATCCGGGCGGGCGGCGGCGGCCGGTGCTCCGGAGGGTGCGGCTTGCGCGACAGCTTGCGCTTGATGACTCTCGCCGATGCGGATGGCGTAGCTCGGGATGGCTTCCGAGACGTTCTTGACGCTGAGCGGTCCGAGGAAATCGAAACCAACGGGCACCTTGTTGCGAACCTGGTCATAGACGGTGTTGGAGATGACAATGCCGCCGGCCGGAGCCGAGGCCTGCAGGCGTGCGGCGATATTGACGCCGTCGCCATAGATATCGGCACCCTCGACGATGATGTCGCCGAGATTGATGCCGATGCGAAACAGCATCTGTTCGCTCGCCGCTTTGGCGCTGTTGAAGCCTGCCAGCTCGGTCTGCACATCGACGGCAGCCCGGACGGCCTCGACGACGCTCGGGAATTCGGCGATCAGGCCGTCGCCCCAGGTGTTGACGACGCGGCCGCCATGCGATGCGATCAGGCCTGACATCGCCTCGCGGTAGCGCTTCAGCGTTGCCAGCGTGCCTTCTTCGTCAAGGCCCATCAGACGCGTATAGTCCTGCACATCGGCGGAGAAGATGGTCGTCAACCTGCGTTGCGTCTCGCTCATGCTTCCCCCGATTTTGAGTCCCTATCTCAAAGCGCTGCCTTCATTGCGTTGCCAGCGACATATGTCTCGATGATCGAGCGGTCGTCGCCCATCGTCTGCAGCAGGAAGAGTTCTTCCACCAGCGTTTTGACCACGTCCATCTTCAGCGCCATGGCCGGTGTCGCGGCGGCATTGAGGACGACGATATCGGCATCGGTGCCGGTCTCCAGCGTGCCGATGCTGTCTGCGAGCGACAGGGCTTCGGCATTACCCAATGTCATATGGTAATAGCTGTCCAGCGGGTTCAAGCGCTCGCCGAGCAGCTGCTGGATCTTGTAGGCCTCGTCCATCGTCCGCAGCATCGAATAGCTGGAGCCGCCGCCGATATCGGTGGCGACACCGATGCGGACGGGCTTTTCGCGGCGCGACAGCGCCTTCAGCGGGAAGAGGCCGGATCCGAGGAACAGGTTCGATGTCGGGCAGTGGACAGCGATCGATCCGGCCTCGCTCATCGCATCGGCTTCGCGATCCGAGAGATGGATGCAGTGGCCGAACAGCGTCTTTTGGCCGAGCAGCCCGTAGTGGGCGTAGATATCCGTGTAGTCGATCGCTTCGGGATAGAGCTCGCAGGTGTAGCGGATCTCGTCGTGGTTCTCGGAAAGATGCGTCTGGATATGCAGATTGGGGAATTCGCGCGCGAGCGCTCCGGCTGCTTCCATTTGCTGCGGCGTCGAGGTGATGGCGAAGCGCGGGGTGATGGCAACATGGTTGCGGCCCTTGCCGTGYCATTCGGCGATGACGGCGCGGGTTTCGTCATAGCCCATTTCGGGCGTATCGAGCAGGCCCTGCGGGGCGTTGCGGTCCATCATCACCTTGCCGCCGACCATGCACATGCCGCGCTTCATGGCTTCGGCGAAGAAGGCGTCGGCGGAGGTCTTGTGCACGGAGCAATAGGCGACGGCTGTGGTCGTGCCGTGGCGGATCAGCTCGTCGTAGAAATGCGTGGCGATCTTCTGTGCATGGGCGCTTTCGACGAAGCGGCACTCTTCCGGGAAGGTATAGGTATTCAGCCATTCCAACAGGTTCGCGGCATAGGAGGCGATGACCTGCATCTGCGGGAAATGCAGATGGGTGTCGATGAAGCCGGGCATGATGAGATGCGGGCGGTGATCGACTTCCTCGGCATTGTCCGGCGCTTTTGCCTTCACATCGGCATAGCTGCCCGCAGCGATGATCTTGCCGCCTTCGATCAGAAGGCCGCCATCGGTCTCATAACTGTAGCTTTCCTGATCGCTCAGGCTTTGCGGGGCGCGCTTGAACGAGAGCAGGCGCCCGCGCAGAAGTTTCACTGTCATTCCTGTTTGCCTTCGACTGCRCTTTCGAACCAGGCGACGAGCAGCTTGCGCTCGTCGGCGGTGATCTCTGTGACATTGCCGGGCGGCATCGCATGGCTGCGGCCTGCCTGTATATAGATTTCCCGGGCGTGGGCGGCAATTTCCGCGTCGTTTTCGAGCATGACGTTCTTCGGCGCCCGAACGATGCCTTCGTAAACGGGCTCGGCCGCATGGCACATGGAACAGCGCGTGCCGACCAGTTGCTTGACGGCAGGGAAATGCGGATCGCCGGCGAACTGCTGGAACGCAGGTGCCACGGCGGCGGCATCGGCATCCTTCTCGCCGGTCAGCACCTTCGGCACGGTCGAGAGCCACATGATCAGGATAAACAGGATGACGGTGGCGATCCAGGTCCAGGTCGGGCGGCCCTTTCTGGCATGCGTGGTGTTGAACCAGTGGCGGATGGTGACGCCCATCAGGAAGACGAGGGCGGCGATCACCCAGTTGAAGGCGGTGCCGAAGGCCAGCGGATAATGGTTCGACAGCATGAAGAAGATGACGGGCAGCGTCAGATAGTTGTTGTGCAGCGAGCGCTGCTTGGCAATCTGTCCGTATTTCGGATCGGGCGTGCGCCCGGCGATCAGGTCGGCGACGACGATCTTCTGGTTGGGGATGATGATCATGAAGACATTGGCCGACATGATCGTCGCGGTGAAGGCACCGAGATGCAGGAAGGCGGCGCGGCCGGTGAAGAGCTGGGTATAGCCCCAGGCCATGAAGACCAGCACGGCATAGAGCACGATCATCAGGCCCCAGGTATTGCGGCCGAGCGGCGATTTGCAGAGCAGATCATAGACCAGCCAGCCGCCGGCAAGTGAGGCCAGCGAAATTAGGATCGCCGTCATCGGACTGATATCCAGCACATGGCGGTCGATGAGGAAGAGATCGGCACCGCCGTAATAGACGATACAGAGCATCAGGAAGCCCGAGAGCCAGGTGAAATAGCTCTCGTATTTGAACCAGGTCAGATGCTCCGGCATCTGCGCCGGGGCCACCAGATATTTCTGGATGTGATAGAAGCCGCCGCCATGGACCTGCCACTCCTCGCCATAGGCGCCGACCGGCAGATGCGGCCGCTTCACGAGGCCGAGGTCGAGGGCGATGAAATAGAAGGACGAGCCGATCCAGGCAATCGCGGTGATGACGTGGAACCAGCGCGCTGCAAAGGCGAACCATTCCCACGCTATGGCGTATTCATACATGCTGTTCCCCTATCTTCCTCCGACTCGTCACATTGCAGAATGTTGATGCGCGAGGGAAGGGGGAAGTTGGCTTCCCATCGCGTGCCGGATCGCCGATAGTTGCGGGGCAGTTCTGAAGGAGAGGGCCGATGATCCTTGCGCTCTACAGCGACCAGGTGATTGCCGAGAATGCGCCGATGGACAGGCGGCTGGCAGAGATCGTGCGCCAGCGCGGCAACCATATCGGCTATGTCTCCTCCGGCCCCGATCCCGACCGCCAGTTCTTCAACGAGAAGGCCGCCTACTACGCCGCGCATGGCCTCAAGCTTGATCCGTTCATCGATCTCGACAACATCGTGTCTGACGATCTCGAGCGGCTGTTTTCCTGCAACGCCATCCACCTCTCCGGCGGCCATACCGGGCATTTCCTGCAGCGGCTGCGGAACGCTGATGTGTTCGAACGGCTGCGGGTCTGGACGCTCGACGATGGTATCCTGATCGGCACCAGCGCCGGGGCCATCCTGATGACGCCGACCATCGCCGTCGATGCCTTTTTCCTGGGGCAGCAGCCAGAGGACATCACGGATGGCGAGGCGCTCAATCTGGTGCCCTGCGAGTATTTCCCGCATCTGAACGAGGACGAACGCTACCTTCCGGCGCTGTTGCGCTACAGCGAGACGATTACCAACCGGATCGTCGCCTGCCGGGATGGAGAAGGGCTGATCGTCCACAAGGACGGGGTGGAAATATTCGGCAAGCCGCTGCTGATCTTTCGCGGATCGGCTGATGTTGTCAGCCTGGACGGGCTCGATGCACTGATGGGACCGCACGGCCGTCTTGAAATGTGACGGCTTCGGTACACCTTCATCTGAGGGCCGCCGCATTGCTGCGAGAGCGCATATCCGGTGGGGCATTCATCTGGAGATGTGCCCATGCGAAGCATTTTGGCATGCGTATTGATTGCCTTTGCGCCCGGCGCTCTGGCGCATGATGCGGCGTCCGGATGGGCTTATGATCCCTTCTGCTGCAACGGCGACAGCGAGACCGGGGATTGCCAGATGATTCCGTCGAAAAGCGTCAAGGTGACACCCAACGGCTACCGGGTGACACTGGTGCCGGGCGACCACCGGCTGGTGACGCGCTATCACGTTTTCCTGCTGCCTTTGACCAAGGCGATGCATTCCGGCGATGGCGATTATCACCTCTGCCTGTTTCCCAACGAGGATACGCCGCGCTGCTTCTATGCGCCCGAAATGGGCTATTGAGACGGCGCTTCGGTGCCGTGCATCTCCGTCAGGATCCAGTTTCTGAAAGCCTTGATTTTCGGGACGTTGCGGCGGTTTTCGGGGTAAGCCAGCCAATAGCCGCGGCCATCGGTGCATTCCAGGTCGAAGGGGCGGATCAGCTTGCCGCTGGCGAGCTCGTCCGGGTAGAAAGCCGGGGTCAGTATGGCGACGCCCTGGCCGGCGACGGCGGCGGCCGCTTCGTAGGCCTGGGCGCCGTAGAAGCTCGACGCCCTTGTCTTCAGGTTCGATGTCGGAACGCCGGCCGCCTCCAGCCACTGGTGCCACCAGGGATCTGTCGTATCGAAAATCCTGAGCTTCAGGAGATCGGCGGGCTCGTGGATGCCGCCGATGGTCTTGGCGAGCGCCGGGCTCAGCATCGGGGTGAAATAGACATCCATGAGTTTCTCGGCGCGCAGGCCCGGCCACTCGCCGGCGCCGGAGCGGATGCCGATATCGAAGGCCTCGCGGCCGAGATCGACCAGCGTGTCCGACGTGTTCATGCGCACGGCTATATTGGGATGGGCGAGCTGGAAGAGGCCGAGCTTCCGGGCCAGCCATTGTGAGGCGAAGGTTGCCAGGCAGGTGATCTGTAGCGTCACTTCGGTCTCGCCGCGCGCCTCGGCCATGGCGAGCTGCAGCGTCTCGAAGGCTTCCGTCACCTGCGGCGCCAGCCTTTCCCCGGTTTCGGTCAGGCTGATCTGCCGCGGGCGGCGCAGGAACAGCGGCTCGCCGATATTCTCTTCCAGCAATTTCACCTGATAGCTCACCGCCGTCTGGGTCATGCCGAGCTCTTCGCCCGCCTTGGTGAAACTGCCATGCCGCGCCACGGCCTCGAAGACGCGCAGCGCATTCAGCGGGAATTGCTTGGAGAGCTTCATGGATAAGTTCTCTTTATGCGTTCGCATGTTTGTTCGATTGGAATTTCAGCATTTTCGGGCGCAGACTGCAAGTCATACCGTCAAGTGAATGAAGGTGACTGTCATGAAAGACTCAACGATCGAACGCAATGAACTGCACCACGAGCTGCCGGTAAAAGCGCTTGTCTCGCGTCTTCGGGCATGGGTCTATCGCACGTTCGTATACTCCTCGCGGCTCGACCCCGACACCATGCCCGACCGGGTCAGGCGCGATCTGGGGTTCCTGGATGGCCGGGAATCGCGCGATCATTTCGAGCGCTGGCCATAAACAGCCAACGCCGTCAGAATCTCGGCGGCGGTCATGGCGGCGATCACTTCCGGGCGCTTGTCGCGGACGGCAGAGCCGCCGATCGGCAATGTCAGACGCTCGAGCCAGCGCCTTTCGCCGCCCTCGCGCGACAGCCAGCTCGAAAACGTAGCGCGCTTGGTGACCGAGCCAATCATGCCTGTGTAGGCGAGGTCGGTTCGCGCCAGCGCCTCGCGGGCGATCAGGAAATCGAGGGCATGGTCATGCGTCAGGATGACGACCGCCGAGCCTGCCGGGACCTCGGCGATCAGCGCCTCGGGCATCGGCGTCAGCAGGGTTTTGGTTTCGGCGGGCAGGCTTGTCAGTTCTTCCTTGCGGGTTTCGATGACCGTCACTGCCAGCGGCAGCGGCGCGAGGGCTGCGGCCAGCGCCCGGCCGACATGGCCGGCGCCAAAGAGATAGACGGCCGGCCGGTGTTCGGCTTCGTCGACGCGCCTGGTTTCCAGCTCTTCAAGGACGTCGGTGGTCACCCTGCGGAAGCGCAGTTGTGTGCGGCCGCCGCAGCACTGGCCGATCTCGGGGCCGAGCGGGATGTCCATGGTTTCCTTGCCGCTGTTTTGGAGCAGGCTGCGGGCGTTTTCGATCGCCAGATATTCGAACTGACCGCCCCCGATCGTGCCCCAGATGGCGGTGGGGGAGACGAGCATGAATGTGCCGGTTTCACGCGGGGTGGAGCCCTGGGTGCCGGTGATCTCGATCAGGATGGTGGCGGGGTGGGTGAGGAGGAAGTCCTTGAAGGTGGTCATCGTTGGGTGGCCGATGGGTTCGAGGGTGCGGTACCCCCCTCTGTCCTGCCGGACATCTCCCCCTCAAGGGGGGAGATTGGCTGGGGGCACCGGTCTCCCCAAATAATGTATGTCGAGTGTTTGCGGTGGCGCGAGCGGGTGCCTCCAGCTGATCTTTCCCCTTGAGGGGGAGATGCCCGGCAGGGCAGAGGGGGGTAAGCCACGAACGCCACCCCGCCGACCCTCACACCATCTTCATCCGCTCGACCGCCATCAGCACACGCTCAGGCGTGGCAGGCGCATCAAGCCGCGGGCAGACCCTGTAATCCGCGACGCTGGCAACCGCCATGGAGAGCGCTTCCAGCACCGAGATCGCCAGCATGAACGGCGGCTCGCCGACGGCCTTCGAGCGGCCGATCGTCGCTTCCTTGTTTTCCGACCATTCCGCCAGCTTGACGTTGAACACCTTCGGGCGGTCGGAGGCGAGCGGGATCTTGTAGGTGGAGGGGGCATGGGTACGCAGCCGCCCCTTGTCGTCCCACCAGAGCTCCTCGGTCGTCAGCCAGCCCATGCCCTGAACGAAGGCGCCCTCGACCTGGCCGATATCGATCGCCGGGTTCAGCGAGCGGCCGACATCGTGGAGAATATCGGTGCGGTCGATGAGGTATTCGCCGGTCAGCGTATCGATAGAGACTTCGGTGCAGGCGGCACCATAGGCGAAATAATAGAAGGGCGTGCCGCGGCCGGCGGCCCGGTCCCAGTGGATCTTCGGGGTCTTGTAGAAACCCGCCGCCGAAAGCTGGACGCGGGCGAAATAGGCCTGCTTGATGAAATCGGGGAAGGGGATTTCGGTCTCACCGACGCGCACGCGGTTCGGCAGGAAGATCACGTCGGCCGGATCGACGCTCCATTTCTCGGCAGCAAAAGCGACGAGGCGTTCCTTCAGCTGCCGGGCGGCGTCATAGGCGGCCATGCCGTTGAGGTCGGAACCCGAGGAGGCTGCCGTTGCCGAGGTGTTCGGCACCTTGCCCGTGGTCGTCGCGGTAATCTTCACCCGATCGATATCGACCTGAAAACTGTCGGCCAAGACCTGCGCCACCTTGGTATAGAGGCCCTGGCCCATCTCGGTGCCGCCATGGTTCAGGTGGATCGAGCCGTCCTGATAGATATGGACGAGGGCGCCCGCCTGGTTGAAGGCCGTCATGGTGAAGGAGATGCCGAATTTCACCGGCGTCAGCGCAATGCCCTTGCGGATATAGCGGCTGTCGCGGTTGAAGGCGATGATGGCGTTGCGGCGGGCCTGGTAATCGGCGCTTTCCTCGAGTTCCTCGACGATGCGCAGGACGATGCTGTCCTCGACCTCCTGATGATAGGGCGTCGTCGTGCGGCCGGAGCCGGGCTGGCCGTAGAAATTCAGCTTGCGAACCTCCAGCGGGTCCTTGCCGGTGGCATAGGCGATTTCCTCGATGAAGCGCTCGGCGCCGAGCATGCCCTGCGGACCGCCGAAGCCACGGAAGGCGGTGTTGGAGACGGTATGGGTCTTCAGCGGTTTCGATTGCAGATGCACATGCGGGTAGAAATAGCTGGAATCGGCGTGGAACAGCGCGCGGTCGGTGACCGGCCCGGAGAGATCGGACGAGAAACCGCAGCGCGCCGCATAGGTGGCGTCGACTGCGTGGATGCGGCCTTCGTCGTCGAAGCCGAGCTCGTAATCGACGAGGAAATCGTGGCGCTTGCCTGTTGCGGTCATGTCCTCGTCGCGATCCGGGCGGAATTTGACGGCGCGCTTCAGCTTCTTGGCGGCGATGGCGGCGAGTGCTGCAAACTGGTTGCCCTGGGTTTCCTTGCCGCCGAAGCCGCCACCCATGCGGCGCACGTTGACCGTCACGGCATTGGACGGAATGTTGAGCACATGGCCGACGATATGCTGTATCTCGCTCGGGTGCTGCGTCGAGGACCAGACGGTGACCTCGTCGTCCTCGCCGGGGATCGCCATGGCGATATGTCCCTCGAGATAGAAATGCTCCTGGCCGCCGATGCGCATCTGGCCGCGCAGCCGGTGCTGGGCGTTGTCCATCTCGCTCTTGGCTTCACCGCGCTTCAGCGTCATCGGGGTGATGACGAGAGGGCTGCCGTTTTCCAGTGCGCCGTCGATGTCGCTCCAGTGCGGCAGGTCGCGATATTCGATCTTCGCCTTGCGGGCGGCGTGGCGGGCGGCCTCGCGGGTTTCGGCGATGACGGCAAAGATCGGCTGGCCGTGGAATTCCACCTTTGTTTCGGCAAGCAGCGGCTCGTCATGGCTGCCGTTCGAGGAAACATCGTTGACCCCCGGCACGTCCTTGCCGGTAAAGACAAGGACGACGCCCGGGTGGCGGCGAACGTCCGAGAGATCCATGCTGAGGATATCGGCATGGGCACGGTCCGAGGTGCCGAGCGCGCCGTGAAGGAGGCCCGCGGGCTCCGGAATATCGTCGATATAATCGGCACTTCCGGTGACGTGCTTATGCGCTGAATCATGGCGCAGCGAGCCGTGCATCGGGCCGGAGATCATCGCTTTGGGGTTTTCGAAGGTGGATTTATCCATGGGGATGCTCCGCCGTGAGGGAGGGCGCGTGTGGCCCCCTCATCCGGCTGCCGCCACCTTCTCCCCGAGGGGAGAAGGGACGTGTGGCGCTGCTCCGGTTTTCCCTTCTCCCCAGCGGGGAGAAGGTGCCCGAAGGGCGGATGAGGGGGCTGCTTGCGCAGACTTTCAAGGCCGCCATCACGCCACCCCCTCGAACCGCTTGAGTTCCACCGGCGTTCCCATCGTTTCCAGATAAAACCGCATCAGCAAGTTCTTCGCCGCCAGCTGGCGGTATTCCGCCGTGGCGCGCCAGTCGGTCAGCGGCTGGAAGTCGGCGTCGAAGGTGGCGCGGGCGGCGTCGATGGTGGCTTCGGTCCAGGGCTTGCCCATCAGATCGGATTCGACGGTGCGGGCGCGTTTCGGGGTCGCCGCCATGCCGCCGAAGGCAATGCGGATGTCGTTGACGTCACCGGCGTCGTCGAGCGTCAGGTAGAAGGCGCCGAGGGTGGCGGTAATGTCCTCGTCGCGGCGCTTGGTGACTTTGTAGACGGCGAAATGGCTGCCCTCGGCGGGGTAGGGCACGAAGACGCTTTCGACGAATTCGCCCGGTTTGCGGTCCTGTTTGCCATAGGCGATGAAATAGTCCTCGAGCCGGAGCATGCGAGTGCCGGCGGCGGAGCGCAGTTTCAGCGTCGCGCCGAGCGCGATCAGCGGCGGCGGGCTGTCGCCGATCGGCGAGCCGTTGGCGATGTTGCCGCCGATGGTGCCCATGTTGCGCACCTGATCGCCACCGATGCGGTTGATCAGGGCGGCAAGCGCCGGGACCTTCTTCGCCAGCACTTCGAAGGCCTTGGTATAGGTGACGCCTGCCCCGAAGGTGACGCCGCCGTCGGTGACCTTGATCGTCTGCAATTCGCTGAGGTGGTTGATGAAGACGACAGGGTTCAGCGCCCGCATCTGCTTCGTCACCCAGAGCCCGACATCGGTCGAGCCGGAGACGATGGTGGCGGATTTTTCTTCCGCCAGAATACGGGCCAGCGCCTCGACCGAACCGGGTATCATCAGCCTGCCGTCATCTGAGGTGACGGTGATGGTCTCGCGCGGCTGCATCGCCCAGAGGCGGGCGACGACGTCGGAGCGGGTCTTTTCGAGCGGGTCGAACAGCGTGCTCGGGCGCACCCTGGCGATGGCTTCGGCCGCCTTGACGATCGGCTCGTAGCCCGTGCATCGACAGAGATTGCCCTGCAGCGCCTTTTCGATCTGCGGGCGGCCCGGCTTGTCGTTGGAGAGCCAGAGGCCATAGAGCGACATGATGAAGCCCGGCGTGCAGAAGCCGCATTGCGAGCCATGGTAATCGACCATCGCCTGCTGCACCGGATGCAGTGTGCCATCCTTGGCCGCCAGATGCTCGACAGTGACGACATGGGTGCCGTTCAGCGAGCCGATGAAGCGGATGCAGGCATTGACGGATTCATAGGCGAGCTTACCATCGACGAGACGGCCGACCAGCACCGTGCAGGCGCCGCAATCGCCTTCTGCACATCCTTCCTTTGTGCCGGTCAGCCGGCGCTTCAACCGCAGAAAATCGAGCAGAGTCTCGGTCGGGCGGACATCAGAGAGTGCGATGTCCTCGCCATTGAGGATGAAGCGGATGCTGTCGCTCATGATGTTCCTTATTGTTGTTTTTCTAATGGTTATGCCGCAGTCCAGCCCCCGTCAATCGAGATGTGGGTGCCGGTGACCTGCCGGGCGTCGTCGCTGGCGAGGTAGAGCGCCAGCGCGCCGATTTCCTCGGCCTTGACGAATTCATGCGTCGGCTGGGCCTTGAGGATCACTTCGGTCTTCACCTGCTCCTCGGTCATGCCGCGGGCCCTTGCCGTATCCGGGATCTGCTTTTCGACCAGCGGCGTCAGCACATAGCCGGGGCAGATGGCGTTCACCGTGACGCCCGACTCAGCAAGTTCCAGGGCGGCCGTCTTCGTTAATCCTAATATACCATGTTTCGCCGCCACGTAGGCGGATTTGAACGGCGAGGCGACGAGGCCGTGGGCCGAGGCGATGTTGATGATGCGGCCATGCTTCTTCGCCTTCATGTGCGGAATGGCTGCGCGCATCGTGTGGAAGGAACTCGACAGGTTGATGGCGATGATCTGGTCCCACTTGTCGATCGGGAAATCCTCGATCTTCTCGACATGCTGGATACCGGCATTGTTGACGAGCACATCGACTGTGCCGAAGGTCTTTGCGGCCGTCTCGATCAGGTCGGCGATCTCGGCGGGCTTGGTCATGTCGGCGGGGTGATAGAGGGCGCGTCCTTCCGAAAGTGATTCAAGCCGCTCGGTGATCGCCTTGATTTCCTCGGCTTTTCCGAAGCCGTTGATGACGACGTTGTCGCCCTTGCCGGCAAAGGCGGTGGCGATCGCCAGGCCGATGCCGCTGGTGGAGCCGGTGACGACGATGGTTCTCTTCATGAACGCTTCTCCTTGGTCCGCAATGGACCAAGGTTATGCGCAAAGAGCGGTGGCTGACAATCGCCGCGTTGCCGCTATCAACTTCCTGCGAGCAGTCCGTTGGTGAAAGCCGCCGAGAAGTCTGGGCGCTGGGCAAGCGGTGCGCCATTGGCATCCTTCAGGATACCGGCATCGAAGAGATAGTTGCCGATATCCGCCATCTTGGCTGGGTTCATATCTCCAGCCTTGCCCGGTGTGGTGCGCAGATAGGCGCCGTCAACGAGGGCCTTCAACGAGGCGTGCACCAGTTCGGCGTTCATCAGCGCGCCGTCCGATCCCTTGATCAGGATGGCGGCGGCTTCATCCGGATGATCGGCGGCGAATTCATATCCCTTGCGGGTCGCCTGCATGAAGGCGCGGGCAAGGTCCGGCTTTTCTGCGAGATAGGCGTTGCTGCTGCCCAGAATAGCCGTGTGTTCGTCGGGCACGCCGTAATCGGCATAGACGAAGGCACGCTGGGCCTTTTTCTCCAACTCGGCCTGAACGCCTTCCCAGGTATAGACTTCGAGGGTGAAATCGACGGCGCCGTTATCGAGCGCCTGGTAGGCCGAGGTTCCGAGCGTCACGGTCTCGAACTCGCCCTTGCCGCCGGCTTTGCGGATCATCGAGCCAAGCAGGGCGTTTTCCCAGGCGCTGCCGAAGCCGCCATAGGTCTTGCCCTCCAGATCCTTCGGCGTCTGGATGTCGCTGCGATCGGCCTTGAAGACGACGCGGCCGGTTTCCTTCTGAACGATCGCGAAGGTGCCGATGAGATCGGCGCCGGCGGCGCGCTGCGTCATCAAGCCGATCGAGCCGAGCACGCCGAAATCGGCGACACGGCTGGCAACGAGGGTTGCGGCCGAGGTGTCGGTGTAGGGGAGAATTTCGACATCAAGGCCGGCGTCGCGGTAGAAATTCCTGTCACGGGCCACGTAGAGGCCGACGTGATTGGTGTTCGGCGTCCAATCGAGGGCGACCGAAACCTTGGGGTTGGCGGCGGCGCGAACGGTGAGCGGTGCGGCGGCCAGTGACAGAATGCCGGCAAGCGCGGTGCGGCGGGTGATGGACGGACGGCTCATGGCTGATCTTCTCCTTCGAAGAGCGTTGCGAGGATGCGGTTTTCGACTGCGATGACGTCCGTCCGCTGCCTGCCGGGTTCGGTGCGTGGGCGCGGCAGATCGACCGCTGTTTCCAGGACGATGCGGGCGGGGCGGGGCGAGAAAACATAGATCCGGTCGGAGAGCAGCACCGCCTCGCGCACGTCATGGGTGATCAGGATCACCGACAGTCCCCGGCGCAGGCAGAGCGCTTCGAGAAAGCGCTGCATCTTCAAGCGGGTGAGCGCATCCAGCGCGCCGAAGGGTTCGTCGAGGAGCAGGATCGGCCGCTGCTGGACGATAGTGCGCAGCAGGGCGACACGCTGGCGCATGCCGCCGGAGAGTTCATGCGGCCAGCTGCGTTCAAAGCCCTCCAAGCCGAATTCGGCCAGCAGCGGCCTGATTTCGGCGCCGGCGTACCGTTTCGACATCCCCGCCATCTCCAGGCCGAGCGCTGCGTTGGCAAGCAGCCGCCGCCACGGCATCAGCGCATCGCGCTGCGGCATGAAGGCGAAGGGGCGGGTTTCTGAGTCCAGCGCATTGCCGTTCATGCGGATACTGCCGCCTGTTTGGGCGAGGCTTCCGGTCAGGATCCGGAAGAGCGTGGATTTTCCGGCGCCCGACGGGCCGAGGATCGAGACGAATTCGCCCGCGTGAAGCTCTAGCGAAATGCCATCGAGCACATCGACGGTGCCGAGGCGGCAGCTGAGATCGCGGATATCGAGAAGAAGTTGACCACTCATCGGCGTTCGTCCCGGCTGACGCGGTGCCAGGGCATGGCGAGCCGTTCGACGAGCACGGCCAGAGAAAACAGGATGAGTGTCAGCAGTGAGCTGACGAGCACGGCGGCAAGCACGAGATCCGCGCGGAAATTGTTCTTGGCGTTGAGGATATAGATGCCGAGCCCGCGGGCGGCCCCCGCATATTCGGCAAAGATCGCGCCGACGACTGCGTAGGTGATCGAGATGCGCAGCCCGGCGAAGAAATAGGGCAGGGACGCCGGCAGCCGCGCCACGATGAAGCGCTTCCAGCGGGAGGCGCCCATCGAGGCCAGCAGCTCCTCGATCTCTGGTTCGGCTGCTGCATAGCCGCGGGCAAGGGCCACCAGCATCGGAAAGAAGGTGACGAGGGCGACGAGCAGGATTTTGGGCAGCAGCCCGAAGCCGAACCAGAGCACGATCAGCGGCGCGATGGCGACCAGCGGCAATGTCTGGCTGATGACGAAGACGGGCATCAGGGCCGCGCGCAGGCGCGGTGCAAAGTCGATGGCGACCGAGAACAGGAACGCGATTGCCAGCGAGAGGCCGAAACCGGAGATCGTCGCCTGCAGCGTCGGCCAGCTGTTGCTCAGCAGGGCGGCGTGCTCGACGAATGCCTGGGTGATGACGCGCGATGGCGCAGGCAGGGTCGTCGGCGGCACGCCGGCAAGGTCAACATAGGCTTCCCAGATGGCCAGCAGCGCGCTGACCGACAGCACGGCGGGCGCAGAACGCATGGCAAGTTCCGGCAATCGGATGAACCGCGGCATCGGCAGTCTCCTAACGTGAGGCAGCGATCAGACGGCGGACGGGCTGTTGGCGGAGACGGTAAGGTCGATGGTCACATGGCCATTCGGCGGACCGAAACGGACGAAGGCTTCGTGAATGGTCGCAAAGACCGCACCGGCATCGCCCTTGACGCGGGTGCAGAAATTCTTCGAGCGGTCGAAAACGCCCGAATTCTTCAGGAAGTCGATGCAGCCGTAGATCTCTTCCATGTGATCGCCGGTGCCCATGACATACAGCGAGAACTGCGCCGCCGCTTGGCGGCCAGTGACCGGCGAGGAGGCAACGGCTTCCAGCGCTGACGCCTTGCGCTCGGCAAGCGGCAGGACCGGACCCGAGAGGGCTTCGGTATGGCACATCGGATCGTCAGGCTCGCCCGGGCAGCCGCGGGAGATGGTAGCGCGCAGCACCGCATGGATGCCATCGGCCGAACCGCTGACATAGAGGTCGCGCATCGCGGCAAAGACCACATCGGGCGTGCCGACGATCAGCGTCGAGATGTCGTCGGTCTCGATCCTGAGCTTTTCGCGATAGGGATCGAGGGCCGGAAGGGCCGAGAGGATGACGTCGACGAAACGGTCGGTCATCGGGTAAAGGGAAATTTGTGCGCCAGAAAACATCGCTCGCCTCGCTCCGCTGGTATTATCCAGATCAGCTCAAGAGTTTGAGACCATGCGGCCGCATCTCAGCCCCGGCTATACGGAGCACCCCTGTCGTTGGTGCCCTTTAAGCATGCGTCGGCCGGCTTGTAAAGCTGCCGATTTACGGCGAGGCAAAATTGCGATCGGCTTTCTTTTCTCTTTCGTTTCGGCGCCTTAAATGATCTATCTGAAAGCCGCTGAGCTTAGAGGGAGGGGCAGGCATGAGCGGATATGTTCTGGCGATCGATCAGGGCACGACATCGACGCGGGCGATCGTTTTCGATGGCGAGATGAAGATTGCAGGCGTCGGCCAGAAGGAGTTTACGCAGATCTATCCGCGCTCGGGATGGGTGGAGCACGACCCGGAAGAGATCTGGGATTCGGTGGTTTCGACCATCCACATGGCGCTGCGCGAAGCCAGGGTGATGGCCACCGATATTGCCGCGCTCGGCATCACCAACCAGCGCGAAACCGTCGTCGTCTGGGAGCGTGCGACAGGCAAGCCGATTCAGAACGCCATCGTTTGGCAGGACCGGCGCACCGCCAGCTATTGCGACAATCTCAAGCGCCAGGATCTCGAGAAACTCTTCACCAAGAAGACCGGCCTGATCCTCGATCCGTATTTCTCGGGCACCAAGCTGTCCTGGATGCTGGCCAATGTGAAGGGCGCGCGCGCCCGGGCCGCCAAGGGCGAGCTCTGCTTCGGGACGATCGATACCTTCCTGATCTGGCGGCTCACCGGCGGCAAGAGCTTCGTCACCGATGCGACCAATGCCTCGCGGACGCTGATGTACAACATCGCCGACAACCAGTGGGACAAGGATCTGCTGGAGATCCTGCGCGTTCCGGCTGCCATGCTGCCCGAAGTGAAGGACTGCTCCGCCGATTTTGGCATCACCGAGACGGCGCTGTTCGGCGCCGAGATCCCGATCCTCGGCGTTGCCGGCGACCAGCAGGCGGCGACCATTGGCCAGGCCTGCTTCGAGCCGGGCATGATGAAATCCACCTATGGCACCGGCTGCTTCGCGCTACTGAACACCGGTAGAGACATGGTGCGCTCGCGGAACCGGCTCTTGACCACCATCGCCTACCGGCTGGACGGCGAGACGACCTATGCGCTTGAGGGCTCGATCTTCATTGCCGGAGCGGCGGTGCAGTGGCTGCGCGACGGGCTGGGGATCATCGATTCTGCCGGCGAAACCGGCAAGCTGGCCGAGAGTGCCGATCCCTCGCAGGAGGTCTATCTGGTGCCCGCCTTCACCGGCCTCGGGGCGCCGCACTGGGACCCGAAGGCGCGTGGCGCGATCTTCGGCCTGACCCGCAACAGCGGCCCGGCGGAGCTTGCCCGCGCCGCACTCGAGGCCGTCTGCTACCAGACGCGGGATCTTCTCGATGCGATGCAGAAGGACTGGAAGAACGGCACCGATGACACCGTGCTGCGCGTCGATGGCGGCATGGTCGCTTCCGACTGGACGATGCAGCGGCTCTCCGATCTGCTGGACGCGCCCGTCGACCGGCCGGTGATCCTGGAGACCACGGCGCTGGGGGCTGCCTGGCTGGCCGGCAGCCGCGCCGGTGTGTGGCCGGATCGCAAGACCTTCTCCGCCAAGTGGAAGCGCAACAAGCGCTTCGAGCCGGATATGGATGAGAAGACGCGAGCCGCCAAACTTAAGGGCTGGCGGAATGCGGTGAAGCGGACCCTGAGCGACGCTTAGGGTCGTGCGTTAGGCGAGGTTGCGGTGGGGCGCAGCGCTTTATCCCATTCGCGGTCTTCACGTGCGAGCCTCAGCCCTACCCACCTCATGCTCGGACTTGTCCCGAGCATCTTCAACGGCTGACGGAGGGGTACGTTAGATCCTCGGCACAAGGCCGAGGATGACGGAGGGGGCGGTAACGCTCTCTGCGAATTTCAAACAGCACCCTCCAAATCTTCACCATCCGCACTGCGCGCGAATGCCGCAACCTCGCCGCTTGCGTCTTTTGTACTGATCGGTACAATGCATCCCTATCAGTACAGGAGAAAGACAATGACTGCGCTTATTCCTCCCTTCACGCTTGAAACCGCCCTGCAGAAAGTCCGCCTCGCCGAAGATGGCTGGAACAGCCGCAATCCCGAGAAGGTTTCGCTCGCCTATACACCCGACAGCGCCTGGCGCAATCGCGCCGAGTTCGTCAACGGACGGCCGGAGATCGTTGCCTTCCTGGCGCGCAAATGGGCCAAGGAGCTGGACTACCGGCTGATCAAGGAGCTGTGGGCGTTCCGCGAGAACCGTATCGCGGTCCGCTATGCCTATGAATGGCACGACGACAGCGGCAACTGGTTCCGCTCCTATGGCAACGAGAACTGGGAGTTCGATGCTAGCGGCCTGATGCAGCGGCGTTTCGCCTGCATCAACGACATGCCGATCAAGGAGTCGGACCGTAAATACCATTGGCCGCTCGGCCGCCGTCCGGATGATCATCCGGGGCTGTCGGAGCTTGGTCTCTGAAGGATTGATGACCTGAAGACCGTTTACGAACGCCGCGATGTCGTGCCCCTGCTTGCCGAAATCTTTCGCGAGCTCGGCTATGAGGGCACGACGCTCAGCCAGATCACCGAACGCACCGGGATTGGCAAGGGTAGCCTCTACCACTTCTTCCCGGGCGGGAAGGAGGAAATGGCGGCTGCCGTGCTCGAAGAGGTCGACCGGTGGTTCGAGGATTTCATCTATGAGCCGCTGCGCCGCGACGAGCCCGCCGTGGCGATCGCGGCGATGTGGCGTGGCGTTGACGATTACTTCCGCTCGGGCGGGCGCATCTGCCTCGTCGGCGCCTTTGCGCTGGATGGTACGCGCGAGCGCTTCAGCGAGGCGATCAATGGTTATTTCCGGCGGTGGGTCGAGGCGCTGGCCGGGGCGCTGGTGCGCGGTGGGTTGAAGCAGGATGCGGCGCGCGCCGAGGCGGAGGCTGCCGTTCTCGGCATCCAGGGCGCGCTGGTTCTGTCGCGCGCCCTCGATGATCACGATGTCTTCCGCCGGGCCATCACCGGCATGCAGACGAGGTTGAAAGCTACTTTTTGAGCCAGGGGCTTCTGGTGCTCCAGAAGATCACGCTGGCGCCGAGATAGTCGTCGGCGAAGGCGGTGAATTCTTCCTTGGTGAAGGGCTTCTTGGTCTGCGGGTTCCTGTAGGTCAGCGTCGGCTCCTGAACCGCCATGCCGACATAGGCGAGCTTGCCCTTGTACTGGTTGAAGAACGGATAGGAGTTCTTCATCTGCGCCTTGCGGTTCGGCACGATATCGGGGCCGCCGAGGCCGATATTGTTCTTGGCCGCGAAGTCGAAGAGGCGGCTCATGTATTTATGGTCGTTTTCCCATTCGCAGGGCCAGAAATTGACATACTGGACGACCATGGACTTCGTGAACGCCTTGCGGGCGAAGCCGAGATTTTCCATCTCGCCGGCGAAATAAGCGTCGCAGGTGAAATCCTTCGGCTCGTTCTTCGGATCGAGGTCGATCGAAGTTTCAGGCAGGTTGATGCCGTAGACGCGGCCGTCGAATTTCTGCGCAAGCGCGGTCAGCAGCGCCTGATAACGGGCGCGCACGGCCGGGTTCCACTGCTGCGCCACCCAGCCGGAGCCGATGCCCTTGTTCTCGCCGGGATTGTCGAATTGCGGAGCCAGCCCGCCGCCATATTCGGCGCCTTCGAGCATGTAATCAGGGATGTTGCGGGCCTTCGGATTGAAGAAGCGGTCCTGGACCTGGATGAACAGCTTCTTGTTCAGGCTCTCGGCGATCGCCAGATCCTTCTCGATAGCCGAGAAGTCGTATTCGCCCTTGGCCTTTTCCAGCATCTTCCAGTTATAGACCACCTGCGCGCCGCCGACATCCGGCCGCTCCAGCAGAGACTTTGCCGCCTCGAGGTCGCCGGAGCCGGTATAGATGAAATTCTGGGGCGCTGCGGAGGCGGCAGTGGCTGCGCCGGCAAGTGCGGCAGCCAGGAACAGGCTTTTGAAAAGATGCATGTTTCGTCCTGAAATGTGATGTTGGAAATCCAGCCGCTGGAGACATCGAAGCCGAAGGTGGCAACTCGATGGCGAAACGCGGGATGGCCGATACAATCCCCAATGCTAAATTTGCTTGGCGTAATTTTTTGCTGCGCCGTGTCGGATGCCGGGTTACTCCTTCGTCATTGAGGAAGAGGAGTAACCGATGCTGTATGCGATCCTTTGCTATGCCAATGAAGAAACCGTCTTTTCCTGGTCGAAGGAAGAGGAGGATGCCGTCATGGCCAGGCTCTATGCGGTGCAGGAGCCGCTTGCCAGATCCGGCAAGCTCGGCCCGACCGGCCGCCTGATGCCGACGACCTCTGCGACCACGCTGCGCAAGGGCAAGGACGAGCCGCTGGTGCTCGATGGACCCTTCGCCGAAACCAAGGAAGCGCTGCTCGGTTTCTACTGCATCGATTTCGAGACGCTGGACGAGGCGATCGGCTTTGCCAAGGACCTGTCGGCCGCCAATCCGGGCTCGACCTCCTACGAGATCCGTCCCTTCTACGTGTTCCATCCGGGAGATAAAGCCACATGACAGACATTGCCTGGATCGACGTGACGCTGGCTTCGGCCCGGCCGAAGGCGCTGGGCGCGCTGCTTCGCTATTTCCGCGATCTCGATATCGCGGAAGAGGCCTTTCAGGAGGCCTGCCTGCGCGCCATCCGCACCTGGCCGGACAAGGGGCCGCCGCGCGATCCGACGGCATGGCTGATCTTCGTCGGCCGCAACAGCGGCATCGACGCGGTGCGCAAGCAGAAGAAGACGCAGGCGCTGCCGGATGAAGAGTTGATCTCCGATACGGAGGATGCCGAAAGCGATATCGCCGACCGGCTGGACGAATCCAATTATCGCGACGACATCCTGCGGCTCTTGTTCATCTGCTGCCATCCGGATCTGCCGGCGACGCAGCAGATCGCGCTGGCGCTGCGCATCGTCTCCGGGCTGTCGGTGCAGCAAATCGCCAAAGCGTTTCTGGTCGGCGAGAGCGCCATGGAGCAGCGCATCACCCGCGCCAAGGCCCGTGTCGCCAAGGCAGGCGTACCCTTCGAGACGCCAGGACCGGAAGAAAGGGCTGAGCGGCTCACCATCGTCTCGACGATGATCTATCTGGTTTTCAACGAAGGCTATTCCCAGGGCGACCCGAAGCGCGATGCTGCCGCCTTCGCCGACGAGGCGATCCGTCTCGGCCGGCTGATGCTGCGGATCTTTCCGGGTGAGCCCGAGATCATGGGGCTGCTGGCGCTGATGCTGCTGCAGATCTCGCGCCGCGATGCCCGCTTCGATGCCAGGGGCGAGCTGGTGCTGCTCGAGGATCAGGACCGGACGTGCTGGAACCATGCGCTGATCAACGAGGCGCTCAACCTGCTCGACAAGGCGATCCGCCACCGCCGGCCCGGTCCCTATCAGATCCAGGCCGCGATCGCCGCGATCCATTCGCGCGCCAAGCGGGCGGAGGATACCGATTGGGAAGAGATCGAGATCCTTTACCGCGTACTGGAGCGTCTGCAGCCTTCGCCGGTGATCACGCTGAACCGGGCTGTGGCGGTCTCCAAGCTCAAGGGGCCGGAAGAGGCGCTGGCGCTGGTGGATACGCTTGCCGAGAAGCTCGACGGCTATTTCTATTTCCATGGTCTGAGAGGCGGGCTGCTGAAGCAGATGGGGCGGACGCGCGAGGCCCGCGAGGCGTTCGACCGGGCCATTGCGCTCGCCAATTCCGCCGCCGAGGCCGCCCATATCCGCCTGCAGCTCGATGGCCTGCAGAAACCGCCGGTGCTGTCAGGCGTCAAATAACCTTCGAAAAAATCGACCACGATGTCGGAATGGCGGGAGCCGCTACGTCCTTGGAATAACCTGATCGTACACAGGTTTCGCTCAACAGGAGGAATGCCGAAATGACCGCCACGACACAGCATGAACTGGTTCTCGTTCGCGAAATGGATGTGCCGCGCGAGAAGATCTACAAGGCCTGGACCGACGAGAATTCGATCAAGGAATGGTTCGTTCCGAAGCCCTGGACGATCGCCGAAGCCAAGCTCGATGTGCGCCCGGGTGGCTCCAGCTACGTCGTCATGCAGGACCCCGACGGCAACAAGTATCCCAATTCCGGGGTCTATCTGGAGCTCGTCGAAAACGAGAAGATCGTCTTCACCGATGCCTATACGAGCGGCTGGGTGCCGTCCGAAAAGCCGTTCTTCACCGCCGTCATCCTGCTCGAAGATCTCGGCAACGGCCGGACGAAATATACCGCCAAGGCGCTGCACTGGCGTGCCGAGGACAAGGACGCCCACGAGAAGATGGGTTTTCACGAGGGCTGGGGTACCGTCGCCGGCCAGCTCGAGGAATATCTGAAGCGGACCTGACCGGCTTAAAGCGGGCGCTGAGGCGGTTTCGACTTCGATTCCGCCGGCGCCCACAAGCCGTTGAATTTCGATTCGGATTGGCGGATGGCCTGAACCCATCCAGCCATCAACTTTATCGAACGATCCGTTCCAGAATTTCCGTTTGCCCGGGGGCTTGCCGATCCTTATCTGAGGAGCAAGTTCAACAGGATGCCGACAATGGAACTGGGTCTCTATACTTTCGCCGACGTCAATCCAAATCCGAGCCGCAGCAAGGGCGCGGAGGGGGCCGAGCGGTTGAAGCATCTGATCGAGGAAATCGAGCTTGCCGACCAGGTGGGGCTCGATGTCTTCGGGCTTGGCGAGCATCACCGTCCTGACTATGCGGCCTCCGTTCCCGCCATGGCGCTGGCGGCGGCAGCGGTGAAGACCAAGAACATCCGGCTGACAAGCGCGGTGACCGTCTTGTCGTCCGAAGATCCGGTCCGCGTCTTCCAGCAGTTCGCAACGCTCGATCTGCTCTCCAATGGGCGCGCCGAGATCATGGCGGGGCGCGGTTCCTTCATCGAGTCCTTCCCGCTGTTCGGCTACAATCTCGAAGACTACGACCAGCTGTTCGAGGAGAAGCTTGATCTCTTGATGGCGCTGCGCGACGAGGAAGTCGTCAACTGGAAGGGCGAGCTGCGGGCGCCGATCAACGGGCGCGGCGTCTATCCGCGGCCGCTGCAGGATCCGCTGCCGCTGTGGATTGCCGTCGGCGGGACGCCGCAGTCGGTGGCGCGGGCAGGGGCGATGGGCTTGCCGGTGGCTTTGGCGATCATCGGCGGCGAATATCCGCGTTTTGCGCCGCTCTTCGAGCTCTATCGCGAGGCGGCACGCCGGGCAGGGCAGGATGCCTCGAAGCTGAAGACCAGCATCAACGTTCACGGCTTCATCGCCGATACCACCGAGGCGGCCGCCGACCAGTTCTACGGGCCGCAGGCCGAGGTGATGAACCGCATCGGCCGCGAGCGCGGCTGGGGGCCGACGAACCGGGCGCATTTCGATGCGGCGCGCGGTCCGATCGGCAACCTCTTCCTTGGCAATCCGGAACAGGTGGCCGAGAAGATCGTTGCTGCGCACAAGGTGTTCGGGAATGACCGATTCCTGCTGCAGATGGCGATCGGCCTGATGCCGCATGACCAGATCATGCGCGGCATCGAGCTCTACGGCACGAAAGTCGCACCGCTGGTCAGAAAGGCATTGACTGAAACGGGCGAAGGCGCGAAAGCCACCGCCTAGACCCGCAATTGGCCTGCCGCCGATGCGGCAGCCGGGAAGAACGATGGTAATCGAAAACGACGACGAACTGGAAAAGCTGAAGGATGTCGGTCGCATCTGCGCCAACGCCATCCAGATCATGGCGGCAGCGCTTGAGCCGGGGATCACCACCCTGGAGCTTGACCAGATCGGCCGCAAGGTTCTCGAAGATGCAGGCGCCCGTTCGGCGCCTGAATTCTGCTACCAGTTTCCGGGTGCGACCTGCATCAGCGTTAACGAGGAAATCGCCCACGGCATTCCCGGCCCGCGGGTGATCCGCCCGGGCGATCTCGTCAATATCGACGTCTCGGCCGAGAAGAACGGCTTCTTCGCCGACACAGGCGCCTCCTTCACCGTGCCGCCGGTCAAGCCGAAGATCGAGCGGCTCTGCCGCGACGGCAAGCGGGCGCTGTTCGTCGGCCTCAACCAGATCAAGTCGGGCGAGCCGCTGGCAAAGATCGGCAATGCCGTCGGCGCCTTTGCAGCCAAGAACCGCTACACGCTGGTCGCCAATCTGGCGAGCCACGGCGTCGGCCGCTCGCTGCACGAGGAGCCGGGCGAACTCTCGACCTGGCCGGATCCGTCCGAAAAGCGGATCATGACCGATGGTCTGGTCTTCACCGTCGAGCCGTTCCTGTCGCTCGGCGCCACCTGGGCCGAAGGCGGCGACGATGCCTGGACGCTCTATGCCGATCCGCAGGCGCCGACAGTGCAGTATGAGCACACCGTCGTTGCCACCCGCAACGGGCCGCTGATCCTGACGCTGCCGGATCTTGCTGCTTAACCGGGTAGGGCGCTCCTCCTTTACGGCGCCCGGCGGCCAGGCTTAGCACCACACTCATCCGAATATTCAGGCGTCTACCGCCTATGGCCGATTAGCGGCTGCGGCATTTCCGCGGTACCGCTTGAGACATGCCGGCTGAACCGTTGCCTTGCCCGCCGGCTGTTGCGGAGGGTCGGGAATGCTGCAGAGACAACAGGGCAGTGGATCGGCCGTTCAGCACGGCTATCGCTCGGATATCGACGGGCTGCGCGCCGTCGCGGTTCTGTCCGTCGTCATCTTCCATGCCTTTCCCACCTGGCTGCCGGGCGGCCTTGTCGGCGTCGATATCTTCTTCGTGATTTCGGGCTATCTGATCAGCGGGCATATCCTGCAGCAGCTGCATGACGACCGCTTCTCGATCTTCGATTTCTATAGCCGCCGCATCCGCCGGATTTTTCCGGCGCTGATCGCCGTGCTGCTGTTCTGCCTGTGCGTTGGCTGGATCGCCTTGTCGGCGGCCGACAACCGGGAGCTTGGAGAGCATGTGGCGGGCGGCGCCGGTTTCGTCGCCAACCTGCTGTTCTGGTTCGAGATCGGCAGCCAGAAGGATGGCGGGATTTCCAATCCGCTGCTGCATCTCTGGTCGCTCGGGGTCGAGGAGCAATTCTACATCGTCTGGCCACTGGCGGCCTGGATTGCCTGGCGGCGCGGCATGAACGTGATCAAGACGATCGCCGTCGTGGCGCTTGTCTCGATGATTGCCAATCTGGTCATCGTCTACCTTGACCGGACAACGGCATTCTACCTGCCGATTACCCGCTTCTGGGAGCTGCTTGCCGGTGCTGCACTGGCCGAGCTTGAGCGGTCCCGCGGCAATCTCTCGAAACCGGCGGCCAATGCCGCCGCCATCTCCGGCATCGTGTTGCTGGTTCTAAGTTTCGCGCTGATCCGCGAGAAGCAGGCTTTTCCGGGCATCATCGCCGCCGCACCGGTTCTCGGCGCCGTGCTGGTGATCGCTGCCGGAAAGACCGCATTCCTGAAACAGGCGATCTTCAGCAATCCGATTGCCATCGCCGTCGGCCTGATCAGCTATCCGCTTTATCTGTGGCACTGGCCGCTCTTGTCGTTCGGCTACATCGTCGAGAAGGACACGCCGGCGCTTTCCGTTCGCATCGGCCTGCTCGCCGCCGGCTTTGCCCTTGCAGCCCTGACTTATCTGCTGATCGAAAAGCCGATCCGCTTCGGGCGGTTCAGAAAATCGGCCGTGGCCGTTCCACTGTTTGCGGTGATGATGGCGATTGGCGTTGCCGGATATTGGGTCGCCGAGCGCGATGGGCTGCCGGGTAGTTCGGTACGGCGCGACATGGCACAGATCGGCCCCGTCCTGCAAAAAGACGGCCGCCACGCAACGCGCGACGGCAGTCCGCTTTAAGGTCTGCTGTGGACAGCTCAGCCTTGCGGCTTGGCATCACCGCCCTGGAGGATTTCCATGGCGGCGCGCTCCAGGATGCCCGAAATCCGGACCGCTTCAGCCG
Source organism: Rhizobium sp. 10N427 (assembly GCF_056394605.1). Lineage (NCBI taxonomy): Bacteria > Pseudomonadati > Pseudomonadota > Alphaproteobacteria > Hyphomicrobiales > Rhizobiaceae > Rhizobium > Rhizobium sp. 10N427. Next base: position 116,251 of record NZ_JBFTID010000017.1, read on the forward strand.
GTGACCAGGGATGGCGCATGCGCAGCGCCGAGCGAAGCAGTTCGCGGGCGGCGCGAACCTCACGGTCGTCGCGCATGAACTCCTCGTTCTCCTCGTGGCGGCGGCCATGCTGTTCCGGATCGAACATGCGGTTGACGAAGGCCATCTTCTCGCCGACGCGCTCAAGCTTGCTGAAAATGCCGTCAATCATGGCGCGGTTCTCCTCGACCTTGCGCTTGCCGCTTTCGGTGATCTTGTAGAGCTTCTTGGTGCCCTCGGCCTCGACTTCAGTCAGGCCGGTTTCTTCCAGATAGGTCAGCGCCGGGTAGATGACCCCGGGGCTCGGCACGTAGAAGCCGCCGGAGCGCTCTTCCAGCACCTTGATCAGTTCATAGCCGTGGCGCGGCTGCTCGTTGAGCAGCGCCAGAAGCACGATCTGCAGATCGCCTGCCGAAAATTTCCGGCCCATGCCCATGCGGATCGCATCGCCGAACATGCCGCCGCCTCTAAAGCCTCTCATAGCTCTTCCTTTCATCGTTAGTCATATCGAATGCTATGTCGTAAAACATATATCGTACGATATTGCGTTTCAAGATGCACATCTCGAATTTCTGAAATTGATCGATCGATGAGAATTACTTGTTTGCGGTGCAGCAAGAACGGCGCGATAAGCGTGGCATGTTGGCACGCAATGACAATGAGCCCGTCAGTCTGTTCCGAACGGCGCTTGCCGGGATGATCGCCATGGCCGCGGCCATGGGCTTCGGGCGCTTCTCCTACACGCCGATCCTGCCGGGCATGATGAGCGGCGTTCCGCTCTCGGCATCGGATGCAGGCTTCATCGCCTCGGCGAATTTCGTCGGTTATCTCGCGGGTGCCATTCTTGCCGCCTATGGTTGGGCCGCGGGGCGGGAGCGCTTCGTGGCGCTGTCGGCTCTGGCACTCAGCACGCTGCTACTGGCGGCGATGGGCGTCACGACCTCCGTGCCCGTCTTCGCCGCAATCCGCTTCCTCGCCGGTCTCGCCAGTGCCTTTGCGATGATCTTCACCTCGTCGATCGTGCTCAGCCATGGGGCGGCTGCCGGCAACGACCATGTCCAATCGGCGCATTTCGGCGGGCCGGGGGCAGGGATCGCGCTGTCGTCGGTCATGGTGCTGCTGATCGGTCTCCTCTATCCCGGTGTCGGCGCCTGGCGAGCCGACTGGTTCGGCGGGGCGATCTTCTCTGCGGTCAGTCTTGCCGCCGTCTGCTATCTGCTGCCGGCCGGCCCGGCACGTTCGCAGCAGTCAGGGCCGGAGCCTGCCATCCGCTGGAACCGGCCGATGATGCTGGTGACGCTCTCCTACGGGATCTTCGGCTTCGGCTATGTGATCACCGCCACCTTCCTCGTTGCCATCGCGCGCATGGATGCGGCAGGCCAGATGGTGGAGTTCCTCTGCTGGTTCATCGCCGGGCTGACATCGGCGGTCGCGCTGTTTGCCTGGAAGCCCTTCGTCAAGCCGCTTGGCCTCGGTGGCGTCTATGTGGCCGCGCTGGTGGTTGAAGCGGCGGGCGTTCTGGCCACCGTCATGCTGCCGCATTCGCTGGCGCCGCTGATCGGCGGCGGGTTGTTCGGCGCGACCTTTCTGGCCATCACCGCCTTCGGCCTGCAGATCGGCCGTAAGCTGTCGCCCGATAGCCCGCGGCGGATCTTCGCGATGATGACGGCGGCTTTCGGGCTCGGCCAGATCGTCGGGCCGCTGGTCGCCGGCTGGGTGGCGCAGGGCACCGGCAGCTTCACGCTGCCGACCTATATGGCGGCGGCCGCACTCGTCGTCTGCGCGCTCCTCGTGCTGCCGGTCATCAAGAAACTGGGATAAGCCGTTACAAATACGTAAGAATGGCCCGCGGCCATTGCTGCCTTCTTCGAACTGCCTTAATTTCCCGCACAATCAGTGTTTGCTGATGCTCCCAAGGTTCCAGTTCAGGAAAGCGCCCCCTAGTGTTTCATTCCTTCTTCCCGCAGCCGAAGCTGTTCTTCATTTCAGCAGCGATATGGGCACTTGCTTGTGTCTTTATATGGTATTTCGTCGGCGTCGGTTTGCTGACAAGCCTAGGTTTCCCGCCCTTGGCCGAAGACGCGCAGCCCGTTGGTGCTGCGTTTTTTGTAGCGCCGACTAACCTGCTGTTTTATGTCTTCTTTATGGTGGCCTGCGTGCTGTTCTGCAGTGCTTGGCACGTTATAGCCCGGAGCCATCCGTGGAAGCTCTGGTCGGTATGGGGGTCCGCGCTTCTCATATTCATTACGTACTTCGGCGTGCAAATGGACGTGGCGATCAATGTTTGGCGCGGTCCCTTCTTCGATCTTCTCCAGAATGCGCTTGCTGGAAAGCCCGGTATCACGAACGAGGACTTTTACTATCTTCTGCTGAAATTCCTTGAGATTGGGGCAGTGGGCGTCGTGGTTGCCGTGTTGTCGGCGTTCCTGATCAACCACTATGTTTTTCGTTGGCGTACAGCGATGAACAATTTTTACATGTCAAAGTGGGAAAAGCTTCGCCATATCGAAGGAGCATCGCAGCGCGTTCAGGAAGATACGATGCGCTTCGCGAATATTCTGGAAGGACTTGGGATTAGCCTCATCGGTGCGGTGATGACACTGATCGTGTTCTTGCCGATCCTTTCCGGACTGTCACATTACGTCACCGATTTGCCGATCCTGGGTGCTGTCCCTAACTCGCTCGTATGGCTGGCGCTCGGTTGGTCCGTTCTAGGAACGGTTCTTTTGGCCGTTGTGGGTATCAAACTGCCAGGGCTGAACTTCCGCAATCAGCGTGTCGAAGCTGCCTACCGGAAAGAGTTGGTTTACGGCGAAGACCACGCTGAACGCGCGCAGCCGCTGACCGTCAGGGAGCTGTTTGCAAACGTCCAACGCAACTATTTCCGGATGTATTTCCATTACGTCTACTTCAATTTTGCCCGGTACTCGTACGGCCAGCTCGACGCGATCTTCATCTATTTTGTGCTGGTCCCGACCTTTGTTGCCCACAAGATAACGCTGGGGATCTGGCAGCAGATATCTACGGCCTTTGGACAGGTGGCGAACTCGTTCCAGTATCTCGTCAGTTCCTGGACGACGATCATCGAACTTCTATCAATTCAGAAGCGCTTGAAGGCTTTTGAAGCAGCGATCGACGACGAGCCACTGCCTGATATCGACCAGCGGTATCTGGATCGCGAAGGTGGGGTGGTCCACCAGGACGGCTGAGGTAGCTTGATGAAGGCCTCGAGCGAGCAGCCCCCTCATCCGGCTGCCGCCACCTTCTCCTCGGGGGGAGAAGGGACCAGCCTGGGACGCTCGATTCCTTGAGGGGATGCCGCCAGACTTCCCTTCTCCCCAGCGGGGAGAAGGTGCCCGAAGGGCGGATGAGGGGGCCGCTTGCGCTGACGCCAGCAGACGTTACAACCCCGAAGCGTCCTGGTCTTTCAATTTCCCGCGCGCCAGAATCATCGGAATCGCCTCGGAATAGCTGACGCAAGCGACATCGCTCCTATGGCAGACGTCGCTGACCAGCCGGTCGAGCGCCCGCCAGTAGGCGCCGCCGTTCATCTCCACGAAATGGAAGCCGAGCTGCAGCGGGATGCGGTTGCCCGCATATTGCTTGTCGAAGGCTTCCTTGAAGGCGGCGTAGGAGCGGTCCTCGAAGGTCTTGCTGTCGGCGGCGTCTTCCTCGCCCTTGGAGTGGCGGACGAAGAGGTTGTAGTCCATGCCGATGATCGGACGGTCCTTCGGTCCCTCGGGGATCAGCGGCAGGCCGAAGCGGATGATGCCGTCTTCGATGACGGGCATGGCCGGTCCCTTGGTGACGAGGCTGGCGTCGTAGGTGAAGCCCGCCTTCTTTTCTGCCGTGATCATGTCGCTGCCCGCCGTTGCCGAGAGGTAGGGGGCGCGGAACCCCTTGATGCCGTGATCGGCGAGATCCTGCCAGCCATCAGGCTCCTGCAGACCGACGCCCTTCCAGGCATTCTTCAGCGTCGCCTTGAAGGTCGCGTATTCATCCGACCAGTCGGCGCTGCTCCATTGGCGGCCGTCGAAATGGCCGCAGGCGTGGCTGGAGATGTCGTGTCCCTCCAGATGGGCGTGCCAGATATTGCCGAGACGCTCGCGGATCTCGTCGTCGCTCTGGGCGAAGCCGACATTCGACTTTCCGCGTTTCTGATGAGGGGCTTGGTAGGCCTTCTTCGCATCCTGATTCATCAGGAAGGTGCAGGAGAGGAAATAGGTGAAATGCGCGCCGTTCTTGGCCGCCATCTCGCGGCTCTTCTGCCAGAGCGCGTTGTCATGGGCGCCGTCGAAGGAAATGATGACGAGCTGCTTCGGCTGATCGGCAGCGATGGCTGCGGAGGGCAGGGCAACGGAAAGGGCGAGACAGGCAGAGGAAATGGAACGAAACATGGGCACCGCGACAATTTGTTTGCGGCTTTCCTGTTACAGAATTGCGGCGAAGCTGCGGTCGCGCTGGCATTTTCGCCGGTCAACCGGTATCCAGCATCAGCATCTATCAATCAGGAATATCAGCCATGGCCTTGCTTGCCTTAAGCCTCGTTCTTTTCCTCGGTCTTCATCTGATCCGCGTCGTCGCACCCGGCTTCCGGCTGGCGATGATCGAGAAGCTCGGCAAGCCCGTGTGGATCGCCTTCCATTCGATCGCCAGCATCCTGACGCTTGTGTTCGTCGCCTACGCATTCGTGACGGCGCGCAGCGAGCCGATCGGTATGCTCTACAATCCGCCGGCGGGCATGGCGCATCTGACCGTCACGCTGATGCTTGTCGCCGTCATCTGTTTTGTCGCCGGCTTTCTGCCGGCCGGCCATATCCGGGCAAAGACCAAGCATCCCGTCGTGCTTTCGGTGAAGATCTGGGCGCTTGCCCATCTGCTGTCGAATGGCGAGGCCTATTCCGTCCTGCTGTTTGCGGCGTTTCTCGCCTGGGGCGTCATCCTGCGTATCTCGCTGAAGCGCCGCTGGCGCCGCGGCGAGATCACCCTTCCGGTGTTCGTTTCTGGCAAATACGATCTCTATGCCGTGGTCATCGGCGTCATCGTCTGGGCATTGATGATCTGGCGGGTGCATGAATGGCTGATCGGCGTGGCGCCGCTGCCGATGCTGGCTTCCTGAGGATTCTCAGATATCCCCCTTACATCGGCCGCAAAATGGGGTAGAAGGCCCAACAATATGCGCAAACGCATAAACTGGGCTTTTCCTGCCGGAGACGAGAATGGCATTCAACGACGACAGCTTCATTCGTGAAGTCAATGAGGAACTGCGTTCGGACCAGATGAAGGGCGCATGGCGCCGCTTTGGCCGCTACCTGATCGCGCTCGCCGTCCTGATCGTTCTCGGCACCGTCGGCTTCAAGGTCTACCAGTATTGGGACGACAATGCCTCGTCCAGCACCGGCGACCAGTTCCTGGCGGCGATGAAGCTGGCAGACGAGAACAAGAACGACGAAGCGATCGCAGCTCTCGACAAGCTGGAGAAGGAAGGCCATGGCGCCTATCCGGTTCTGGCCCGCATGCGCGCCGCGACTGTCCTGTCGGCCAAGGGCGATAATGCCGGCGCCGTTGCTGCCTTCCAGGTGATCGGCAAGGATCAGTCGGTTCCGGAAGCCGTGCGCAGTGCCGCCAAGCTTCGCGCCGGCTGGTTGCTGATCGACACCGGTACCTACGACCAGGTCGTTGCCGAACTCGAGGACATGGCGATCCCGGCCAATGCCTTCCGTCACTCGGCCCGCGAAGCGCTCGGCATTGCTGCCTACAAGGCCGGCAACATGGCGCAGGCGCGTACCTGGTTCACGCAGATCACTGAAGATGCCGCGAGCCCGCGCAATGTTGCCAACCGGGCGCAGATGATGCTTGATAATATCACCGCATCCGGCAAAGCGCCCGCCGCACAGGGCTGAGCTTAAGGAAACCTGATGAGTTTTACGGTCGCCATCGTCGGTCGCCCGAATGTCGGTAAATCGACGCTTTTCAACCGCCTGGTTGGGAAGAAGCTGGCGCTTGTCGATGACACGCCGGGCGTTACCCGTGACCGCCGTCCCGGCGACGCGCGGCTGATGGGCCTGACCTTCACCATTATCGATACCGCCGGTCTCGAAGAGGCCGACGAAGAGAGCCTGCAGGGCCGCATGCGTTTGCAGACGGAAGCGGCGATCGACGAGGCGGATCTTTCGCTCTTCGTCGTCGATGCCAAGTTCGGGCTGACGCCCGTCGACAAGGATCTCGCCGAGATGCTGCGCCGCCGCGGCAAGCCGGTGGTGCTGGTTGCCAACAAGTCGGAAGCCAAGGGTTCCGATGGCGGGTTCTACGACGCCTATACGCTCGGCCTCGGCGAACCGACGCCGATTTCTGCCGAGCACGGCCAGGGCATGCTCGATCTGCGCGACGCTATCGTCGAGGCGATCGGCAAGGACCGAGCCTATGCCAAGCAGGAAGACGACGCCGTCACCGACGTCGATGTTCGAGACGAATTCGAAGACGACGACTACGAGCCCGAGTACGACGACACCAAGCCGTTGCGCGTGGCGATCATCGGTCGTCCGAATGCCGGCAAGTCGACGCTGATCAACCGCTTTCTCGGCGAAGACCGTCTGCTGACGGGTCCGGAAGCCGGCATTACCCGCGACAGCATTTCCGTCGAGTGGGACTGGCAGGGCCGGACCATCAAGATGTTCGATACCGCCGGCATGCGCAAAAAGGCGCGTGTCACCGAGAAGCTTGAAAAGCTGTCGGTTGCGGATTCGCTGCGCTCGATCCGCTTTGCCGAAACGGTGGTGATCGTCTTCGATTCGACCATTCCGTTCGAAAAGCAGGACCTGCAGCTGGTGGATCTGGTGATCCGCGAAGGCCGCGCCGCCGTTCTCGCCTTCAACAAGTGGGACATGATCGAGGATCCGCAGGCCGTGCTTGCCGATCTCCGGGAAAAGACCGAGCGGCTGCTGCCGCAGGCGCGCGGCATTCGCGCCGTGCCGATCTCCGGCCAGACCGGCCGCGGGCTCGACAAGCTGATGCAGTCGATCATCGAGACCGACCGTATCTGGAACAAGCGCATCTCGACCTCGAAGCTCAATCGCTGGCTGGAGCAGCAGCAGGTGCAGCATCCGCCGCCCGCCGTCTCCGGCCGCCGCCTGAAGCTGAAATACATGACGCAGGTCAAGGCCCGCCCGCCGGCCTTCATGATTTCCTGCACGCGCGCCGATTCCCTGCCGGAATCCTACACGCGCTTCCTGATCAACAGCCTGCGCGTCGATTTCGACATGCCGAGCGTGCCGATCCGGATCCACTACCGCGAGAAGGAAAACCCCTACGAGGGGAAGAGGCGGCGGACTTAGCGCCTGTCATTTCGGCTGGAGCGTGCAGCCCCCTCATCCGGCTGCCGCCACCTTTGTAACTTCCCTTTATCCGCTATCGAGGCTGTAATGCCGATCGCGGTGGCGGATGGAAGACCGACGCACCTTTGGGACACCAAGCCCGTGGGAGAGCCTGGGTCTCCGTCCGCCGTTCCATTGAACCCGAACAGTCGCCAG
>NZ_JBFTID010000018.1:0-98843 GCF_056394605.1 Rhizobium sp. 10N427
GTTTCGCGACCGGCGTTTCGCGACCGGCTCGTCGCAGCCGGCAAGCCGAAGATCGTCGCCCTCGTCGCAACCATGCGAAAGCTCCTCACCATCCTCAACGCTATCATCCGGGACGCAAAACCATGGCAAAACGCTTGACGCCGAAGACAGTCGCTCTCCCCGCGGGGGAGAAGGGAATGGAGAGGTTGCGGCTTGCCCCTTCTCCCCTCGGGGAGAAGGTGGCTCGAAGAGCCGGATGAGGGGGGCCGCAGACGCTAAGCGCTATCCCCTCACCTACCTTTTATCGCGGGAAATCCAGTCCCATTTCGCGGAACCGCTCGGGATCGTCGCCCCAGTTCTCGCGGACCTTCACGAACAGGAAAAGATGAACATTCTGCTCGAGGATTTCCGAGAGCTCGCGGCGGGAGGCCGACGAGATCGCCTTGATCGTTTCGCCGCCCTTGCCGAGAGCGATCTTCTTCTGGCTGTCGCGCTCGACATAGATGACCTGCTCGATGCGCACCGAGCCGTCCTTGCGCTCTTCCCACTTCTCTGTCTCGACGTGAGACGAATAGGGAAGCTCTTGGTGCAGGCGCAGGAAGAGCTTCTCGCGGGTGATTTCGGCCGCCAGCTGGCGCATCGGCAGATCGGAGATCTGGTCTTCCGGATAATACCAGGGGCCCTCAGGCAGCGTCTCGGCGAGATAGTTCATCACGTCGTCGCAACCCGAACCGTTCTCGGCCGAGATCATGAAGGTCTGGTCGAACTGGACCGTCTGGTTTGCCGTTGCCGCGAGCGCCAGAAGCAGTTCGCGGTTGACGCGGTCGATCTTGTTCAGAACCAGGATCTTCCGCTGCGGGACTTCTTTCAGCCCTTCCAGAATAGCCTCGGCATCGCCGCGCAATCCGCGCTCGCTGTCGATCAGCAGCATGATGACGTCGGCATCCTTGGCCCCGCCCCAGGCGGAGGTGACCATGGCGCGGTCCAGCCTGCGGCGCGGCTTGAAGATACCGGGCGTGTCCATGAAGACGATCTGGGCGTTGTTGTGGATCGCGATGCCGCGGACAACGGCACGCGTTGTCTGCACCTTATGGCTGACGATCGATACTTTGGCGCCGACGAGGCGGTTCACCAGCGTCGACTTGCCGGCATTCGTCGGCCCGATCAGGGCAACAAAGCCGGAATGGGTCGGGCCATGCGTTTCTGCGGCGCCGTCGGGCGCGATGTCATTTTCTTCGGTCATTGTTCCGTCAATTCCCGGCAGAGGGTTTCTGCCAAATACCTTCACGTTCCAGCATCTTCGTCGCAGCCACCTGTTCGGCTGCGCGCTTGGAACGGTCCACGCCCGTTTCAGGAGCCACACCGGCCACTTCAACGGTCACTGTAAAGCGCGGATCATGATCCGGGCCGCTGCGTTCTTCAACACGATATAGGGGCGTCACGCCAAATTTCGCGTGCGCCCATTCCTGCAATTCGGTTTTCGCGTCGCGCCGGGCACCGTCGGCCCTGACCGCACGCTTCTCCCAATACTTCAGAATGAAGCCGCGGGCGATCTCCAGCCCGCCATCGAGATAGAGCGCGGCGATCAGGCTTTCCACCACGTCGGCGCGCACATTCATCATTCGCTTGCCGGTCAGCTTCTTCACATCCGAACCGGTGCGGATGAAAAGATGCAGATCGAGCTCGTCAGCAACGGAAGCGCAGGTATCGGCGCTGACCAGCTGGTTCAGCCGCACCGAGAGCTCGCCTTCCGCAGCATTGCCGAACGTCTTGAAAAGCAGCTCGGCGATGCAGAGGCCGAGCACTCTGTCGCCGAGGAATTCGAGACGTTCGTAATTGCCGCCCTTTTGCGTCCGGGCGCTGGCATGTGTCAAGGCACGGTCCAGGCGCCCCTTCTCGGCGAACTCATGACCGATCAAGCTTTCAAGCTTGGAACGGTCGGCCGCCGAGAGCGTCTGAGCCTTCGTCATTCAACAACCTTGAAGAGGCGGTCCCAACGCATGTTGGACGGCCATTTCCAGATTTCGCGGAACGAGGTGTCGTTGCCGAGCGAGAAGAAGATGACGCTGGCGCGGCCGACGAGATTTTCGGCCGGAACGAAACCGACGTCGAAACGGCTGTCGAGCGAGTTGTCACGGTTGTCGCCCATCATGAAGTAGTGGCCTTCGGGGACGACGAATTCCTGGGTGTTGTCACCGCGCGAAACCGGCGACTGGTCGAGCGTGTCATAGGTCTTGCCGTCATCAAGCGTTTCGCGGAACACCGGAACGTCCTGGCCCGGATCCTGCGCGTAGTCGGAATTGAAGGTGCCGTCGGCAACCTTCGGAACCGGCTTGCCATTGATGAAGAGCACGCCGTTGGTCACCTGGATCTTGTCACCAGGCAGGCCGACGAGACGCTTGATGTAATCGACTTCCGGATTCGGCGGGAAGCGGAAGACGACGATATCACCGCGCTTCGGCTCGCTTTCGAAGATGCGGCCGGAAAACAGGTTCGGCGAGAAGGGCAGCGAGTATTTCGAATAGCCGTAAGCGAACTTGTTGACGAAGATGTAGTCACCGACCAGGAGCGTCGGCATCATGGAGCCCGACGGGATGGTGAAAGGCTGGAAGAAGACGGTGCGGATCACCATCGCCAGCAGCAATGCCTGGATGATGACCTTGATGTTTTCCCACAGAGCGTTCGGCTTGGTATCGGCTTTTTCGGACACGCAGTCTTATTCCTCAAAGGCGCCGAAGCGGCGCAATTCTATAGTTGCTTCTCTCTAGCGGCTTCGGCCGGTGGCGGCAATGGCGCGAACATTAAAAGCGACGACAGGCCGCGGCTCAGATGCCTTCCGGCAATGCCTCGATGATCACGAATGCCTGAGCAAGCGGATAATCATCGGTTATTGTCAAATGAATGACCGGGCGGTGCGCTGCCGGCATCATTGCCTGCAGGATTTCGGCAGCACCGCCCGTAAGCCTCATCGTCGGCTTGCCGCTCGGCAGATTGACGACGCCCATATCCTTCCAGAAGACACCCTGGGCGATGCCCGTTCCAAGAGCCTTCGAGCAGGCTTCCTTGGCGGCAAAGCGTTTGGCGTAGGATTCGGCCCGGTTTGCCCGGCGGTCTGAACGGGCCCGCTCGACATCGGTAAAGCAGCGATTTGTGAAACGCTCGCCGAAACGCTCGATCGATTTCTCGACGCGCCTGATATCGATGAGATCGCTGCCAATGCCGATGATCATGAAAGGTCCTTCTGCGGGCGAGACGTCATACCGTCGGCACGTCATGCTCGGCGATGGCGAGACGAAGCTTGGCGCGATCCATCAACCGCGTGCGGCGGCGCGACTGAAAGCCACTGACGGTGTAGTATGTCAGCATATAAAGCACAACGGATGTGACGGCGGCGGGCGGGATGGCGCCGATCAGCATCGGCTCCAGCACCGGGCGCCAAAGCTCGGTGAAATGCAGCTGGTGGAACATCTCGTGGAGATCGATCTGCTGGCCGGCCAGCGTATCCTTGCGCGCCAGCAGCAGATGCCCGATTTCCCAAGTGATGCCCCAGATGAAGGGATAGGTCAGCGGATTGCCGAAGGCGGCGCATCCGAGTGCGGCAGCCACCATGCTTCCCGACAGGAAGTAGGTGATGACGAAGGCCATGATGAAATGCACGCCGATAAACGGCGTCCAGGACACGAAGACACCGGCAGCCACGCCTGCCGCGACGGCATGCGGCGAGGCCGTCAATCTGAGGACGCGCATCTTCAAGTAACGCATTGGGCGCAGAAAGCCTTTGCGGGGCCAAAAGGCCTCGCGCATTCTTTCTCGGAATCCTGCGGGTTTTCTACGGCGGAACAACATGGCGGCTATTTAGTGCAGGGCACCTCACCATGACAAGAGCGGCGAATAATCACGGTTACCGCCAGCCGCGCCGTCCAGTTTCTTCGCACAGGGCGCACATCACACAGGGCGCCCCATCACAGTTTCGGAAGTATTATTCGCAGATTAACGGGCGCGGAACAGACCGCGGTCAACCTGACGCTGACGATACTCAAGATCAATACGGTCATGCGAACCGTTCAGGTAGGCCATTTCACGTTCCTGGGCGCTCGGAGCGCGAAGGGCGCGGGCGATTTTCTTGATAGGACCAAACATAGCGTTGTCTCTTTCTTTCGTTCATTCTCTGATGACACGGAAGATAGGTGCTGCAGCGCACAATTACCAACGCTCTAATACGAGTGCAGCCATGCGCCCTGCGCATACATGGCCTTATCGTCGTGCAATTTTGGTCACAAAACGATCATAAAATGTGCAGACGCCTCAGTCGTAGAGGCGCCGCACGGTGGCGATGCAGTCCAGTTCCTTGAGCTGCGCGAGCATCTGGTTCAGCTGGCGGAGGTCCCAGACTTCAATATCCAGCGTCATTTCGGTGAAATCGGCGGCAACACGCACCGTGTTCAGGATACGGATATTGACGTCGAGACCGCCAACCGTCTGCGCCACTTTTGCAAGGGTGCCCGGCTCGTTCAGCGCATTGACCAGAATGCGGGCCATGAAGCGCGACTTGTTGGCCTCGTCGAGATCCCAGCGAACATCGATCCAGCGATCCGGCTGGTCGTCAAAATGCTGCAGGGCGGAGGACTGGATCGGATAGATGGTGATCCCCTTCCCTTTCTCCATGATGCCGACGATGCGATCACCGGGCACGGCACCTGTCGGCGCGAACTGCACGGCGATGTTGCTGGAGATGCCGCGGATCGGAACCGCGTCGACACCGGGCTCGCCTGCGAGAAGGCCCGCTTCGGCGCCTTCCTTGTTCTTGCCCGGAACCTTGAAGATCATGCCCGAGGCGCTGCGGACGTTAAACCAGCCCTCGTCGCCGCTCGGCTTGACGGTGACGCGCTCGTCCTGATGATCGGGATAGACGGCGCGCAGCACGTCGAGCGACGACATCTCGCCGCGGCCGACGGCGGCGATCGCATCCTCGACATCCTTCTGGCCGAGGCGGTGCAGTGCAGGCTTCATCGCATCGCGCGAGAAGATCTTGCCGGCGCGGTCGAAGGTGCGCTCGAGAATACGGTGGCCGAGGCCGGCATATTGCTTGCGGATCGCCATGCGGGTGGCACGGCGGATGGCAGCACGCGCCTTGCCGGTGACGACGATCTCTTCCCACGCGGCCGGCGGCACCTGGACACCGGAGCGGATGATCTCGACTTCGTCACCATTCGCCAGCCTCGTCACCAGCGGCATGATGCGGCCGTTGATCTTGGCGCCGACGGTGGTGTCGCCGATATTGGTATGGACGGCATAGGCAAAGTCGATCGGGGTGGCGCCGCGCGGCAGGGCGATCAGCTTGCCCTTGGGCGTGAAACAGAAGACCTGGTCCTGGAACAGTTCGAGCTTGGTGTGCTCAAGGAATTCTTCCGGGCTGTCGCCTTCGGCCAGCGCCTCGATGGTGTGGCGCAGCCAGGAATAGGCATTGGACTCACGCGACAGGATATCGCCGTCAGGCGTCGTCGCGCCGTCCTTGTAGAGGGTGTGGGCGGCGATACCGTATTCGGCGATCTCGTGCATGCGCTTGGTGCGGATCTGCAGCTCGATACGCTGCGAGGACGGGCCGACGATGGTGGTGTGCAGCGAACGGTAGTCGTTCTGCTTCGGCGTCGAGATATAATCCTTGAAGCGGCCGGGCACGACGCGCCAGCGGGTGTGGACGATGCCGAGCGCCCGGTAGCAGGCGGGGATTTCATCGACGAGGATTCGGAAACCGTAGACATCCGACAGCTGCTCGAAGGACAGCGATTTCGACTGCATCTTGCGGAAGACCGAATAGGGCTTCTTCTGGCGGCCCTTGACGTAAACGCTCGCCATGCCGTTCGCTACGAGCAGATCGCGCAGTTCCGTCTCGATCTTCTTGACGAGGCCTTCATTGCGCTGGGAGAGCTCCTCCAGGCGCTTGGTGACGGTCTCATAGGCTTCCGGGTTGATGTGACGGAAGGAGAGCTCCTCGAGCTCGTCGCGCATATCCTGCATACCCATGCGGCCGGCGAGCGGCGCATAGATATCCATGGTCTCTTCGGAAATACGCGCACGCTTGTCGGCGGCCATATGGTCGAGCGTGCGCATATTGTGCAGACGGTCGGCCAGCTTGACGAGCAGCACACGCACGTCGTCGGAAATGGCAAGCAGCAGCTTGCGTAGATTCTCGGCCTGCTTCGCCTTCTTGGTGACGAGGTCGAGCTTCTTGATCTTGGTGAGACCCTCGACGAGGCGGCCGATGTCTTCGCCGAACAGCTCGTCGATCTCGGCGCGCGTCGCGGTCGTGTCCTCGATCGTGTCATGCAGCAGGGCGACCGCAATCGTCGACTCGTCGAGATGCATGTCGGTCAGAATGGCGGCGACTTCGAGCGGATGGGAGATGTAGGGATCGCCGCTGGCGCGCTTCTGCTGGCCATGCTTCTGCATGGCGTAGACATAGGCTTTGTTCAGCAGAGCTTCATTGGCGTCGGGCTTGTATTTCTGCACCCGCTCCACGAGCTCGTACTGACGCATCATCCCGAAAATACTCCGACAAAAATAAAAGCGCGCCAATCAACGATTGGCGCACGGATCATCAATATTATGCCGTAGCAATAAAGGCGCAAGATTGACGATTGGTAATCGTCAAATCATTTGGCGCACCGGACAGRCAGCGACTTAGTAGTCGTCGCTCTTTTCCGGCGGCACGAGGCCTTCGATACCGGCCAGAAGCTCTTCTTCCGACATCTGGTCGAACGTGATGGTTTCCGGCTGATCGTCCTGATCTTCGCCATCGGCAGCCGATACGCCGCCGGCAGCAATCAGGCTGGCCGGATCGGGCTCGGGCTCGTCGACTTCGACATGCTTCTGCAGCGAATGGATCAGGTCTTCCTTCAGGTCATCGGGAGACAGGGTCTCGTCTGCGATTTCGCGCAGAGCTACAACCGGGTTCTTGTCGTTGTCGCGATCGATGGTGATCGAGGCACCCTGGGAAATCAGCCGGGCGCGGTGGCTGGCAAGCAGAACCAGCTCGAAGCGGTTCTCTACTTTGTCGATGCAATCTTCAACTGTGACACGGGCCATTGCCTGTCCTTTGCGGTCGTGATCTCGGGATTGGTACGCCCGATACAATTAAAACCCGGCGAATTCAAGTTTTTCGTGCGTAGGCCTGCGGTTTACGGCCTATCCTGTTAAAATCGCACGGAGAATATGACATTTCCACCAATAGTTGCTTGGAATATGCCGAATCGTGCCCTAAATCTCCTGTATATGAATAATTCATAAATTACGGATTATTCCTCTCGCCAGTTAAGCCATTGTTTTTATGTGTTTTTGACGAGAGACTATTTGGATTACTCTAATTGGATTGGCAGGCGATGTTCGACCCACGGGAAAAAATTGCGCTCTTTATCGATGGCGCCAACCTTTATGCGGCATCCAAGAGCCTCGGCTTCGATATTGACTACCGCAAGCTGCTGAAAGCATTCCAGAAACGCGGCTACCTGCTGCGTGCCTACTATTATACGGCGTTGATCGAAGACCAGGAATATTCCTCGATCCGCCCGCTGATCGACTGGCTCGATTACAACGGCTACAAGGTTGTAACCAAGCCTGCGAAGGAATTCACCGACTCCATGGGCCGCCGCAAGATCAAGGGCAACATGGATATCGAACTCGCGATAGACGCGATGGAACAGTCCGAGACCGTCGATCACCTCGTGATCTTCTCCGGCGACGGCGATTTCACGACGCTGGTCGAAGCGCTGCAGCGCCGCGGCCGCAAGGTTTCGATCATCTCGACGATGGCAACCCAGCCGCCGATGATCGCCGACGATCTGCGCCGCCAGGCCGATCACTTCATCGATCTCCTGTCGCTCAAGGCGGAAATCGGCCGCGATCCTTCCGAGCGGCCGCAGAGGCAGGTCGAGGCTCCCGCAGCTGCCGAGAGCGACGAATAAGACCGGCTGGCCGGTTCACCCGCGTGATCCGACTGCATCCTTCTTCCATGATGAGTTTGTTCCATCGGACCGTGATCTTCGATTACGGTCCGATTGTCTTTTAGCGCGCAGGCAATGCCCGAAGGCGCTGAGGATTAGCGATTGTCCTTGAGCAACCGGCTCTTCTGCCGGTTCCAATCGCGTTCCTTCTCCGTCTCGCGCTTATCGTGCAGCTTCTTGCCCTTGGCGAGGGCGAGCTCCATCTTGGCGCGCCCCTGTTCGTTGAAGTAGATCTTCAATGGCACGAGCGTCATGCCTTCGCGGTTGATGCCGGAGCGCAAGCGATTGATTTCACGCGCAGACAGCAGCAGCTTGCGGCGGCGGCGCGGCTCGTGATTGAAGCGGTTGGCCTGCAGATATTCCGGCAAATACGAATTGATCAGCCAGATTTCGCCGCCTTCATCCGATGCGTAGGATTCAGCGATATTGGCCTTGCCGTCGCGCAGCGCCTTGACCTCGGTGCCCATCAGCATGAGCCCGGCCTCATAGGTATCGATGATCTCGTAGTTGAAGCGTGCCTTGCGGTTTTCGGCAACGACCTTCTTGACGATGCGCTGGCTGCCTTTGGGGGCCATGACGAAATTCCAACTGCTTGGGGCGCACGACGGCGCGCCCTCATTTCCTGCCACTTATGTAGGGGAACCACCCGTGCTTGTGAAGACGGGCGAGCCCGCCCTCACCTTTGGTTCAGTTCAACAGGCCGGCGTGACGGAGCGCTGCGTCCATGGCGGCTTCCGTGCCGGCTTCCAGCGAGGCGACCAGCGGCGAGCGAACGTTGCGGCTCATGCGGCCAAGCTTGGCCAGACCGTATTTCGCGCCACAGACGCCCGGCTCCATGAACACTGCCTTGTGCAGCGGCATCAGCCGGTCCTGATATTCCAACGCCTTGACGTAATCGCCAGCCAGCGTTGCCGCCTGGAACTCCGCACAGAGGCGCGGCGCCACATTGGCAACGACCGAAATACAGCCGACGCCACCGTGGGCGTTGAAGCCCAGCGCCGTTGCGTCTTCGCCCGAAAGCTGGCGGAAATCCTTGCCGCAGGTGATGCGCTGGTCGGAGACGCGCTCGATCTTGCCCGTCGCATCCTTGACGCCGACGATGTTGGAATGCGCCTTGGCGAGCGCACCCATCGTCTCCGGCGACATGTCGATCACCGAACGGCCGGGGATGTTGTAGATATAGATCGGCAGCTTGACCGCTTCGGCGATCGCCGAAAAATGCGCGATCAGGCCCTTCTGGGTCGGCTTGTTGTAATAGGGTGTAACGACGAGAACGGCATCCGCGCCTGCCTTTTCGGCATGCTGGGCAAGCTCGATCGCTTCGCGCGTGTTGTTCGATCCGGCACCGGCCATCACAGGGACGCGCTTGGCGGCCGCCTCGATGCAGAGTTCCACCACCCGTTTGTGCTCGGCATGCGACAGCGTCGGCGATTCGCCGGTCGTACCGACAGGAACGAGGCCGCTGCTTCCTTCCTTGATCTGCCAATCGACATGGGCGGCGAAAGCCGCTTCATCGACATTGCCAGAATCCGTGAAGGGGGTGACGAGGGCGGGAATGGATCCCTTGAACATGCAGAACTCCCTAAGGCCGAAATCCACGCTTCGGCCGCATTCTTTGGATAAGAGTTGCGCACCATAGAGCGGTGAAAACGCCGCGACAAGCATGCTGAGATCGGTTTAGGGCAAATTCCGATATCAAATGTGAACGAAGTTTACCGGTTCCGGTAAGCTTTCATTAAGATGCCGTTTGCGAGACTTGGGGCCACGTTTTCGTTGCGAGTATCCCGGATGAGAAGAGCTGTCCTGACCCTGACCGCCCTCGGCCTGTCGGCCGCCGCGTGGAGCAGCGTCGCGTCGCCATTGCCGCAGACAGATGTTCCGGTCCCCGACGTCAAGCCGATCGGCTATGTGCCGCAGACATCCATGCCGGAATCGATCATGACCGGCGCCATTCCGCGTACGGTCGCGCCGGTGAACGGCGATCTGAAGAGCGGGCTCGACGCGCTATCGGCCAAGGATCCGCAGCAGGCGATCTCCATTCGCGACGGCATGGCGAAGGGAACGCTCGACCGCCATATCCTGACCTGGGCGATCGCCATGTCCGGACAGAAGGGTATCCCATCCTACGAGATCGCCGGCGCCTCGCAGGAGCTGAAAGGCTGGCCCGGTCTCTCGCGGCTGCGCGCCAATTCCGAACGCGCGCTTTACGACGAAAACCCTGACCCGGCCGCTGTGTTTGCCGCTTTCGGCGATACCGCGCCGGAGACCAACGAAGGCGCCATCATCCTATCGCGCGCATTGGTTTCGGCCGGAAAGCAGGCGCAGGCAGCCAAATATATCCGCAAAGTCTGGCGCGGCCAGGGCCTGGACAAGGCAACTGAAGACAAGATCCTGGCCGAGTTTTCGGGCCTGATCACGCCTGCCGACCACAAGGCACGCATGGACTATCTCATGTATCGCGGCCGCACGGCGCAGGCCAAGCGCTTCGGCGACATGGGACAGGCGCAGTCGCTCTACAAGGCCTGGGCCGCCGTCGCCGCCAAGGCGCCGAACGCCGCGGCGCTGCTCAACGGCGTCGACAAGACATGGGGCACAGACCCCGGATATCTCTTTGCCCGCATCGAATATCTGCGCAAACAGGAGAAATATGCCGAGGCCGCCAAGCTTCTGGCGCAGATGCCATCGAAGCGCGACGAGCTGGTGAATGCCGGCGAGTGGTGGAACGAGCAGCGGATCATCAGCCGCGGGCTGGTCGATCAGGGCCAGTTTGCCGCCGCCTATCGCATCGTCTCCAACAGTGTGGCGACCAGCCCGACCGATATTGTCGAGGCGGAATTCCATGCCGGATGGTATGCGCTGCGCGGCCTTCAGGACCCCAATGCGGCCGAACAGCATTTCCGCAAGATCCTGCAGATCTCCAGCGGGCCGCTCTCCGTGTCACGCGCCTGGTATTGGCTCGGACGCTCGGCGGAAGCCGGTGGTCCCGGTCAATCGAAGGAGTTCTACACCAAGGCCGCGAGCCTTCCGAGCACCTTCTACGGGCAGCTCGCCAGCGAACGGCTGGGCCGCAAGACGCTGAATGTTTCCTATCCGTCGCCGACAAGCCAGGACCGGCAGAACCTGCAATCGCGCGAAGCGGTGCAGGCGATAGCGCGCCTTGAAGCAGCCGGACATGGCTGGCGGGCGGCGGCGCTCTATCTGGCGCTTGCCGACCAGATCCAGAGCCCTGGCGAGCTGGCGATTCTCACCGCGCAAGCCGAACGCTCCGGCGACCACCATCTGTCACTGCAGATCGGCAAGATCGCCTATTCGCGCGGCATCGATGTCGCGGCGCTTGCCTTCCCCGTCGGCGTAATTCCCGCAAGCGCCAACATCTCCGGCTCCGGCAAGGCACTCGCCTATGCCATCGCCCGGCAGGAAAGCGCATTCAACCCGGCCGCGGTCTCCGCCGCCAATGCCCGCGGTCTGCTTCAGCTTCTGCCCGGGACCGCCAAGGCCGTCGCCAAGCGGCACAACATCGCCTATTCCGCCGACAAGCTGACCGGCGACGCAGGCTATAACGCGACACTCGGCGCTCATTATCTCGGTGAACAGATCGACGCCTTCGGCGGCTCCTATATCCTGACCTTCATCGCCTATAATGCCGGCCCGAAACGCGTGCCCGAATGGATCGCCCGCTACGGCGACCCGCGCGGCAAGAATATCGACGAGATCGTCGACTGGATCGAGCGCATCCCCTTCCCCGAAACCCGCAACTACGTGCAGCGGGTTTTGGAGAACTATGAAGTCTACAAAGCCCGGCTCGGACAGACGCCCGATATCGTGCGCGACATGATCGGCGGTCGCTCCTCCTGAGAGCGCTTGCGCAATGATGCGCCGGCGCTAACCTCCCTCTCGACAGGGAGATGGCGATGTCGACGAATTTCGGAACTGGCTTTGTGGCACCGACGATCACCACGGCAGACGGCCTGCGCCTGCATGCGCGGGACTATGGCAGCGCGCATATAGGCACCTTTCCCGTCATCTGCCTGCCCGGCCTGACGCGCAATTCGCGCGACTTTCACCAGCTGGCACTTGTGCTCTCGACCAACCCACAATCACCCCGCCGCGTCATCGCCCTCGACTATCGCGGCCGCGGGCTCTCCGACTGGGATCACAACAAGGCCAATTACAACATCGCCGTCGAGGCACAGGATGTGCTTGCCCTCTGCGAGACACTCGACATCCACCGCGCCATCTTCATCGGCACCTCCCGCGGCGGTCTGATCCTGCATCTGATTGCCGCAATGAGGCCGGAACTGCTGGCAGGCGTGGTGCTGAACGATGTCGGACCGGTGCTTGAGCAGGCAGGCTTGCGGCATATCCAGGACTATCTCGGCAAGGCACGGCAGCCAGATAGCTGGGACGACGCGGCGAGAATGCTGCGGGAGCTGCATGGCAGCCACTTTGCGGCACTCTCGGTACCAGACTGGCAGGAGATGGCGCAGGCAATCTATCGCCAGACTGAAGATGGAATCGTGAGCGACTTCGATCCCGCTATCGCGGAAGCGATGACGGCCGCCGATCTCAGTAATCCATTGCCGGATCTTTGGACGCAGTTTGCGGCGATGACGGCTGCGCCGCTCTTGATCGTGCGCGGCGAGAATTCAAAGCTTTTGTCCGAGGAGACAGTTTTGGAGATGCTGAGGCGCCATCCTGACAGTGTGCGCTTGACCGCCCGGCAGCAGGGGCACGCGCCGCTGCTGCATATCGATTCTATGCCATCGCAGTTGGAGCGGTTTATCGAGGTTTGCACTTAGGCGACCATAGTCCACAGGCTAAGCGCTTAGATCTTGAACGCCACAAAAGCAAAAAGCCCGGCTCGATAGCCGGGCTTTCCTGATTAGACCGAAGTCAGATCAGATTAGAATGCGCGCTGCAGGCGGAAGAAGCCGTTTACGCCGTCCGTGCTGTTGCCAGCGCCGTCGTCAGCATTGCCGTAGTTGATTGCCAGCTTCGTGGAGAGGTTCTCTACGATCTGGTAGTCGAACGTTACGCCAGCGAGCCAGGTGTGGCCGTCGTCGTAGTTGCCGTCTGCGTCCAGTTCGGTGTTGCCGATGTACTGAACGCCAGGGGTGATCGTGAACTTGTCAGTAGCCTTGACAGCGTACTGAGCAGCAACCGACCATTCACCAGCCGTGAAGTAAGCGCTCTGGCCGCTGGAGTAGATACCAGCGATACCGAAGGTACCCGGACCGATGTCAGCACCGAGCTTTACGCGAACAGCGCCTTCTTCAGCGTCGATGTCGTAGCCGCCGATGACCTGGTACGTGAAGGCACCAGCCGTGCCACCAACGCCAACGTCGATACCGACGTCGTTACCATTGGTTTCCCAATCGAAGCCCTGGCCGCCGAGTTCTTCAACAGCGATACCAGCGTAGAAGTCGCCAGACTCATACTGGTAACGGATGGTGTTGAAGTTCGTCGTGCCGGAGTTCAGCGTGTCGAACTCGCCCGAGAAGTCATCATCCCACCAGTTAACGAACTTACCGACGCGGAGGCCAGCGATGTCGATGTAAGCGGTGTCGAGAACGGTCGAGTCCTGCGAGGACTGGTTCAGAGCGTCGCCAGCCGGGCGGTAGTTAGCCTGGTAGACTATAACGCCGGTGAGCGGGCCGTATTCAGTGTCGCTCTTGGCAGTGAACTGAACCTGACCGCGGGTGCGGACGTTCCAGTCTTCAGTCGCGCCGAGCGGCGTACCGCCAGTTTCGTACGCATCGCCGAAGCCGAAGTTTACGTCAAAACGAACGTAGCCTTCGATCTTGAGGCAGGTTTCGGTGCCCGGGATGTAGAAGTAGCCAGTGCCGTATGCGTCGCAAACGCGAACGTATTCTACTGCTTCCGGTTCAGCTGCAACGATAGCGTCGGCAGCCTGTGCACCGGATACTACTGCGAGAGCAGCAGCGGAGCCGAGAAGAAGGCTCTTGATTGTCATTGGTGACCTCCAATTCAAAGTTTCGATCGGGTCTGGGATTTTTCGCCGTTAGAGCAGCGTTCCCTGCCCCATCCCCATGTTTCAAGAAGTCGGACGATCAACCGCCCTCGCTTCCGAGGTTGAAAATACAAGACGCCGTCCGTCACGCAATCACCAACTGCCTCCTTTGTGCTGTTTGCATCTGCCTTCACAGACCCCTGTTGCTCAAAGGACACAAAATCGACATACGCCCCGCCGGCTTCTTTATACTTCGTTAAGAAACGCCCGGTTTTGCAGGGGTTTAGCGGCATCACACATGTGGATGAACCGGCGTTATGTGCCGCAATGATACCGATTTTCCGCCGGATTCGGGGCTTTCGGCACATCTTGCTTGTCGTGCCGGAGGATTTGGTTTGCGCCGATGACCAGAGATGGAGGCTCGTGAATCACATCCAGCCTGCGGTGATTCCCATTTTTGATTCTGCGGGGAACTGAATTCGATTCCATTTGAACGGCAAAACGCCCGATGCGGATTCGCAGCCGGGCGTCACAAACGAAATGCTGAATGATCTTTTTTGGGAAGGATGGCGGAGAAGATGGGATTCGAACCCACGATACCCTCTCGGGTATACTCCCTTAGCAGGGGAGCGCCTTCGACCACTCGGCCACCTCTCCGGTTGGGAGCCTGATAGAGTCATTCGACTGGTGAATCAAGCGCTATTTCGGCTTTTCACAGTCGAGACCACAGGGCACCCGGTCTTTATGCCAGGAGCTGCTTCAGATCGGCAGCACCGTCGGCCAGAATGGCCTTGTCCGGATTGATTCCGCTCTCCAGCATCTTCTTGCCTGTCACATAGGCCTTGGCGTCGTTGATGGCGTCGACGGCGATGAACTGGCCCTTGCGGAAGTACCAGATGGAATGCGCGCCTTCGCGAGCGCCCGGGCGCAGCAGCGTTTCGTCGTAGCCGAGGTTGAAACCGGCGATCTGCAGCTTCACGTCATACTGATCCGACCAGAACCACGGCTTCGGATCATAGGCTGCGTTACCGCCGGCAATCACCGCAGCGGCGGCATCGGCCTGGTCGACGGCGTTCTGTACCGATTCGAGTCTGATCTTGCCGCCCTGCCACGGGAGCACGGCGCAATCGCCCGCTGCATATATGGAGGGGTCGGAGGTGCGGGCAAACTCGTCGACGATGATTCCATTGGCGACATCGAGGCCTGCTTCCTTAGCAAGCTGGTCATTCGGGACGACGCCGATGCCAACGATGGCGAAATCGATGTCGATCACCGACCCATCGGACAGCTCGGCGCCGACAACACGGCCGTCCCGGCCGATCAGATGCTTCAATCCGGTCTTTTCGCGGATCACCACATCGTGGGTTTCGTGGATGACACGAATGATGTCGGCGGTCTCCTTGGCAGCGACGCGCTGCAGGATTCGGTCGGCCATCTCGATGACGGTGACTTCAAGGCCGAGATGACGGGCGACAGCCGCCGCTTCGAGGCCGATATATCCGCCGCCTATAATAAGGACACGGCGGCCGGGGCGCATTTCGCCGGCAAGCAGGTCGGCATCGCGCTTGTCGCGGGCGACATAGACGCCTTCGAGATCGCCGCCGATGGCTGCCGGCAGCTTGCGCGGCGTCGAGCCGGTCGTCAGCGCCAGCGTTCCATATTCTATAGAGGAGCCGTCCTGCAGCAGCACCTGCTTGGTGTCGCGCTTGATCTGCTCGACCCAGGTGGAGAGGCGAATCTCGACATTATTGTCCGGGTACCACTGCTCCGGGCGAAACAGCAGGCGATCGAAGCTCATCTCGCCGAGCAGGTATTTCTTGGACAGCGGCGGACGCTGATAGGGCAGCACATCCTCGGCGCCGAGTATGGTGATCGGGCGCGTGTCCTTGAGGGCGCGGAGTTTCGCAGCCATGGCGAAGCCTGCCTGCCCTGCGCCTATGATTACCAGTCTGTCCGTCACTGTCCCGCTCCCTGCATTCGTTGTTGGGGCGAGAGGTAGTCCCCGCCCCTTGCGCCGTCAACCGGAAGCGAATCTCTTCAGTCGATCTCGATCCAGCGGCGCTCGTGAAACGACTGTGCCATGGCGTGAACAGACTTCTCTATCCTAAGACCGTCTTCGAATGTCACCAAGGACGACGGCTCGCCCGAAATGGCGCGGATCAGTTCGCGGCATTCGATGATCTTCAGATCGTTGAAGCCGAGGCCGTGGCCCGGTGCGGGAATGAAGCGGTCATAGGGCTGATGCGCCGGAGCCGCGAGAATCTTGCGGTAGCCCTGTTCCGTGCCGCGTCCCGTCGCCTGATAGAGGTCGAACTCGTTCATCCGCTCCTGATCGTAAGCGATCGAGCCCTTCGAGCCATAGATCTGCAGCGCGATACGGCCCTTGCGGCCCCAGGCGGCGCGGTTGGCCATCAGCACGGCGGAAATGCCACCACCGAGACGCATCAGCACATTGGCCGCATCGTGATTCTCGACAGCGCGGCGGCCGCCTTCCTTGACCGGACGATCGGCATAGGGCTTCACCATATCGGTAATGACGGCCTCGACATGGCCGAAGAGATACCAGAGCAGCGACAGCGGGTGGACGGCGAAATCGTCGAGCGCACCGTAGCCGGCCGAGAGCTCGCTCTTCCAGTAGAAGAAGACATCAGGATCGGCCATGAAGTCCTCGTCCATCTCGACGCGGATATGGTTGACGGTGCCGATAGCACCTTCCTCGATCAGCGTCTTGATATGCCGCATGATCGGGTTCTGGATATAATTGTAGCCGAGCACGGCGACCTTGCCCGATGCCTTGGCGACGTCGAGCATGCGGCTGGCATCCTTATAGGCAGGTGCCATCGGCTTTTCGCACCAGACATGCTTGCCCGCTTCAAGCGCTGCAATCGCCATTTCGGCGTGAAACTGATTGGGCGTCGTCACCGAGACGACGTCGACCTCAGGATCCGATATCAGCGTCCGCCAATCGGCGGTCGCCTTCTCGAAGCCGAATTCGGAGGCGCGCGAGCTGGCGAGATCGGGGTTGGCTTCGGCGAGATGCACGAGGCGCGGCCGCTCCACATCGCCGAAGACGGTCTTGACCGCATTCCAGGCCAGCGCGTGGCACTTGCCCATATAGCCGGTACCGATCAAACCTATGCCAAGTGGCCTCATTTTGCGTATCCTCCTCCGAAAGCGAGGCGATTTTTGGAATATTTAGATCATTTTGACAAGATGCTAATGTTGCGACATTTGCGGCATCATTGTTCATTTCATGTCTAAAATACTGAAAATTCAGCGAATTAAAAACAATTAGAAACGCCGGGAGAAATCATCTATGGTGCGAAATATGGAATATATGTTTCATTTCTTGGATTGCCTGCATGGATAACGACGCCAAAGCGCAGACGCGCGTACCCCGCGATTTCGAGAGTCTGCGCAGCACGATCATCGAGCGGAAGGTGAGCATGCCGAAGCGCCTGGCGCAGGTCGCCGCCTTCGCGCTCAGCAATCCAGATGAAATCGCCTTCGGCACGACGGCCAGCATCGCCGCGGCCTCCGAGGTTCAGCCATCGACGCTGGTGCGGCTTGCGCATCATCTCGGATACGAGGGCTTTTCGGATCTGCAGAGCATTTTCCGCGAGCGGCTGCGCGACCGGACGCTGAGCTATGAAGAGCGTCTGGTAACATTGGAGCAATCCGGCGGTGACGATGAGGACGCCAATCTGCTGTCGGGCTTCATCGGTGCGGCCAGCCAGTCGATCAACCGCATGGCTTCGACGGTGCAGAGCGAGACCTTCACCAAGGCGGTGGATATCCTGGCAAGCGCCGAGACGATCTACCTGATCGCCAAGCGCCGCTCCTATCCGCTCACGGCGCATATGACCTATGCCTTCTCGAAGCTCGGCATCCGCCACCAGATCGTTGCGTCGCCGAATGGCGTCGATCCTGAGATGGTGCAGTTTGCAACGCCGAGAGATGCAGCGATCGCGGCGAGCTTCTCGCCCTATGCGGCCGACAGCCTGTCACAGGCCGAAGCGCTTGCCGATCGTGGCGTGCCTGTCGTTGCCATCACCGATTCGGCCTTTTCACCACTGGCATCACGCGCAACCTGCTGGTTCGAGGTGGCGGAGGCGGATTTTGCCGGATTCCGGTCGCTGTCGGCGTCGATGGCGCTGACCATGGCATTGCCGGTGGCGATCGCCGAGCGCAGGCGCAAGACACAGAGCCAAAAGCCGTCGAAAAGCAAAATGGAATAAATATTCCGAATTGACAACAAGACGGAACCGTTGTTTCATTATTGCCAATTCGCGGACATTTCAGACCGCATAAAAATGAGCGGGAGGACAATATGGTAGAATCGAATCCGGGTGCGCAGCCCGAGGCATCTCTCGATGTGATCACCATCGGCCGTTCCTCCGTTGACCTTTATGGCCAGCAGATCGGCACGCGGCTTGAAGATATCGGCTCCTTTGCGAAATCCGTTGGCGGCTGCCCGGCGAATATCGCCATCGGCACGGCGCGGCTCGGGCTGAAGTCGGCGCTGATAACCCGCGTCGGCAACGAGCAGATGGGCCGCTTCATCATCGAGCAGTCGGCGCGTGAAGGCGTCGAGACCAAAGGCATCAAGACCGACAAGGAGCGGCTGACGGCGCTCGTTTTGCTCGCCGTCGAGGCCGAAGGCGTTTCGCCGATGATCTTCTACCGCTCCGACTGCGCCGACATGGCGCTGGAGGAAAGCGATGTCGATGAGGACTTCATCAAGTCGTCGCGCGCGGTTCTGGTTTCCGGCACGCATTTTTCCCGCCCGAACACCGAGGCAGCACAGCGCAAGGCGATCCGGATTGCCAAGGCGAGCGGCCGCAAGGTGATCTTCGACATCGACTACCGCCCGAATCTCTGGGGCCTCGCCGGCCATGCCGAGGGATTCGAGCGCTATGTGAAGTCAGACCGTGTCTCCTCGAAGATGAAGGAGACGCTGCCGGATTGCGATCTGATCATCGGTACCGAAGAGGAAATCCTGATCGCTTCGGGCGCTGATGACGTGCTCGGCGCGCTCAAGGAAATCCGCCGGATGTCGCCCGCCACCATCGTGCTCAAGCGCGGCGCCATGGGCTGCATCGTCTATGACGGCCCGATCAGCAACAATTTGGAAGACGGTATTGTCGGCGAAGGTTTCCCGATCGAGGTGTTCAACGTGCTTGGCGCCGGCGACGCCTTCATGTCCGGCTTCCTGCGCGGCTGGCTGAAAAATGAGCCGCTGAAGACCTGCGCCACCTGGGCCAATGCTTGCGGCGCCTTTGCGGTGTCCCGCCTGCTCTGCTCGCCGGAATATCCGACCTGGGCCGAGCTCGATTTCTTCCTGAAGAAGGGCAGCGAACACCGGGCGCTGCGCAAGGACGAGGCGATCAACCACATTCACTGGGCCTCCACCCGCAAGGGCGACATTCCGCTGCTGATGGCGCTGGCGATCGATCATCGCTCGCAGCTCACCAGCGTCTGCGACGAGCTCGGCGTCGATTACAAGAAGATCGTCGCCTTCAAGCGGCTGGCTGTCGAGGCCGCCGCCCGGGTTGCCAACAATCGCAGCGGCTATGGCATGCTGATCGACGAGCGCTTCGGCCGCGATGCCTTCTTTGACGCCGCGACCAAGAATTTCTCCTGGATCGGCCGTCCGGTCGAGCTGCCGGGTTCGAAACCGCTGCGCTTCGAATTCAGCCAGGACATCGGCTCGGAGCTCGTCGAATGGCCGCTGAACCATTGCATCAAGTGCCTGTGCTTCTATCACCCCGATGATCCGGCAGAGCTGAAGCTCGAGCAGCAGGAAAAGCTGCGGACGCTGTTCGAAGCCGCCCGCAAGGTGGGCCGCGAACTGCTGGTCGAGATCATCGCCAGCAAGAACGCACCGCTGACCGACGATACCGTTTCGACGGCGATGGAAGAGCTCTATGCGCTCGGCATCAAGCCGGACTGGTGGAAGCTGGAGCCGCAGGCATCGAGCGCCGCCTGGAAGAAGATCGATGCCGTCATTGCCAAAAATGATCCATGGTGCCGCGGTATCGTGCTGCTCGGGCTGGAGGCGCCGGCCGACGAATTGCTCAAGGGCTTCGAGGCGACACTCGCCGCCCCGTCGGTCAAGGGCTTTGCCGTCGGACGCACGATCTTTGCCGATGCGGCACGCGGCTGGCTGTCGGGCAAGATGAATGACGAGGATGCGATTTCCGACATGGCGGGCCGTTTCCGCCAGCTGACCGAGGCCTGGCTGAAGACGCGAGGGCTGAACTGAGAATTTGAGGATTAGACCCCTCCTGGCCCTCTCGATTCGATGAGGGCCAGGAGGGGAAAAGTTAGAGCAAGGTTCGGGAGGACCCGATGGGTAAGACAATCCGTTTGACGATGGCGCAGGCTGTTGCGCATTTCCTGAAGAAGCAGATGACCGTCGTCGACGGCAAGAAGGTGCCGATCTTCGGCGGTGTCTGGGCGATCTTCGGCCATGGCAACGTCGCCGGCATGGGCGAAGCGCTCTATCAGGTGCGCAGCGAACTGCCGACCTACCGCGCCCATAACGAGCAGGGCATGGCGCATGCGGCGATCGCCTATGCCAAGGCGAGCTTCCGCCAGCGCTTCATGGCCTGCACGACCTCGATCGGCCCCGGCGCACTCAATATGGTGACGGCCGCCGGTGTCGCGCATGTCAACCGTATCCCGGTTCTCTTCCTGCCCGGCGACGTCTTCGCCAATCGCGCGCCGGATCCGGTGCTGCAGCAGATCGAAGACTGGGGCGACGGCACGGTCTCGGCCAACGACGCCTTCCGCCCGGTTTCGCGCTATTTCGACCGCATCACCCGCCCCGAGCAGATCATCTCGGCGCTGAAGCGCGCCATGCAGGTGCTGACTGATCCGCTGGATTGCGGCCCGGTGACGCTGTCGCTCTGCCAGGATGTGCAGGCCGAAGCCTTCGACTATCCGGAAAGCCTGTTCGAAGAAAAGGTGTGGGCCGTCAGGCGTCCGCAACCTGATGCCGACGAGCTTGCCTCGGCCATCGCGCTGATCAAGGCATCGCAGAAGCCGGTGATCATCGCCGGCGGCGGAGTGCTTTATTCGCAGGCGACCAAAGAACTTGCCGCCTTTGCAGATGCGCACGGTGTTCCCGTCGTGCTGACACAGGCCGGCAAGTCGGCGATCGACGAGCGGCATCCGCTGGCACTCGGTTCGGTCGGCGTCACCGGAACCTCGGCCGCCAATGCGATTGCCGAGGATACCGATCTCATCATCGCCGTCGGCACCCGATGCCAGGACTTCACCACCGGCTCCTGGGCGCTCTTCAAGAATGACGGGCTGAAGATGCTCGGCCTCAATATCGCGGCCTACGACGCCTACAAGCATGATGGCCAGCCGCTGGTCGCCGATGCGCGTGAGGGCCTGAAGGCGCTGTCAAAGGGTCTTTCCGGCTGGAAGGCGCCGGCAGCACTTGCCGAGAAGGCGACGAAGGAAAAGAACGTCTGGATGGAGGCCGCCAGCAAGGCGATGGCGTCCACCAATGTGGCGCTCCCCTCCGACGCCCAGGTGATCGGCGCCGTGACGCGCTCGTTCGAGCTCGAAAAGGCGATCGGCCTTTGCGCCGCGGGCGGTCTTCCTGGCGAAATGCACAAGCTCTGGCCGGCAACGGCACCGGGCAGCTATCACATGGAATATGGCTTCTCCTGCATGGGCTACGAGATCGCCGGTGGCCTCGGCGCCAAGATGGCGCATCCCGAGAAGGACGTCGTCGTGATGATCGGCGACGGTTCCTACATGATGCTGAACTCGGAGCTGGCGACATCGGTGATGATGGGCGTCAAGCTCAACATCGTGCTGCTGGATAATCGCGGCTACGGCTGCATCAACCGGCTGCAGATGGCAACCGGCGGCGCCAACTTCAACAATCTGCTGAAGGACTCCTATCACGAGGTCATGCCGGAGATCGATTTCCGCGCGCATGCCGAAGCGATGGGGGCGATTGCCGTCAAGGTCGCGTCGATCGCCGAGCTGGAGAAGGCGATCGCCGATTCGAAGAAGAACGACCGCACCTCGGTCTTCGTCATCGATACCGATCCGCTGATCACCACGGAAGCCGGTGGCCATTGGTGGGATGTCGCCGTGCCTGAAGTCAGCCCGCGCGATCAGGTCAACAAGGCGCATGCGGCCTATGTGAAGGCACGTCAGGCGCAGCGGGCTGGTTGAAGATTTCGAGAACTTAGAGCGCGTAGCCCCCTCATCCGCCCTTCGGGCACCTTCTCCCCGAGGGGAGAAGGGAACAGAGGCAGCGCTGCAAATCCCCTTCTCCCCTCGGGGAGAAGGTGGCGGCAGCCGGATGAGGGGGCCACGGCCACCAATCTACGAGGAGAATACCAATGAAGGCCAAACTTGGCATGTCGCCCATCGCCTGGTGGAACGACGATCTTCCTGAACTCAGCGACGACGTATCGCTCGAAGAATGCCTGCGCCAGTCGCGCGGCGCGGGCTTTACCGGCATGGAACAGGGCCGCCGTTTCCCGAACAATCCTGATGAAATGCTGCCGATCCTGCGCGCCGCCGACGTGACGCTGTGCGGCGGCTGGTTCTCGGGCACCCTCGTCAACGAGGAGCTTGCCGCCAACAAGGACCGCATCGCGCCGATGATCGAGCTGTTCAAGGCGGTCAACGCGCCCTGTATCGTCTATGGCGAAGTCGGCCGTTCCATCCAGGGCGACCGCTCCAAGCCGCTTGCCACCAAGCCGCGCCTTTCCGATGACGAAATGAAGGCCTATGCGGGTCGCGTCACCGAATTCGGCGAATGGTGCGCCGATCAGGGCATGCCCCTCTCCTACCACCACCATATGGCGGCCGTGGTCGAGACCGAACCGGAACTCGACGCCTTCATGAAGCATTCGGGCGCCGGCATTCCGCTGCTGCTCGACGCCGGTCACCTCGCCTTTGCCGGCGGCGACGTGCTGCGCGCCATCGACAACCACCACGCCCGCATCAACCACGTCCACGTCAAGGATATCCGCAAGCCTGTCGTCGATGGCCTCGACCGCAGCAAGCAGTCCTTCCTCGACGCCGTGGCGCTCGGCGCCTTTACTGTTCCCGGTGACGGCTCGCTCGATTTCGCCGCGATCGTCCAGCGCTTTGCCGATTACGGCTATGAGGGCTGGTTCGTCGTCGAAGCCGAACAGGACCCGCGCAAGGCACCGCCGAAGAAGATGGCCGAGGTCGGCTATGCCGAACTGATGCGGGTGATGACGGCTGCGGGTTATACCGTGGAGACGGAAGGGTTCCCGAAGGGGGCTTGAACGTGAGAACCGTGGGGCGTGATACCCCCCTCTGCCCTGCCGGGCATCTCCCCCACAAGGGGGGAGATCGACTCGCAGGCAGGTTCTCGCCAGACAATGAGAGTAGAGCGAGCGGCCGCCCCTAGATGATCTCCCCCCTTGTGGGGGAGATGTCCGGCAGGACAGAGGGGGGTGGCCGCAGCCACGGACACATCGAGGAGGAAACACCATGCCGAATCTCAAGGTAAAACCCGCAGGCACCAGCGGCCGCGTCACCCATGTGACGCCGGAGAGCGCCGGCTGGACCCATGTCGGCTTCGACATGTACCGGCTGAAACCGGGCGAGACCGCATCGGGCGAAACGGGTGAGCGCGAGATCTGCCTCGTCTGGGTCAGCGGCAAGGGCAAGGCCTCGGCCGGCACCCGCGATTTCGGCACGCTCGGCGAGCGCATGAGCCCGTTCGACGGCGCACCGCATGCGCTCTATATCCCGATGGAATCGGCGTGGTCGGTGACCGCCGAGACCGATCTGGAACTTGCCGTCTGCTCCGCACCGGGCGGCGGCACCTACGAGGCGAAGGCGATCCCGCCGGGCACGCATCCACCGCTGACACGCGGCAAGGGCACCAATGTCCGCCACGTCAACAACATCATGCCCGAGGACGATGCCTCGGCGCATTCTCTGCTTGTCGTCGAGGTGATCACGCCGGGCGGCCACACCTCCTCCTACCCGCCGCACAAGCACGACCAGGACAATCTGCCGAACGAGAGTTTCCTGGAAGAGACCTATTATCATCGCCTCAACCCGCCGCAGGGCTTCGGCTTCCAGCGCGTCTATACCGACGACCGCTCGCTCGACGAGGCGATGGTGCTCGAAGACGGCGACGTGACGCTGGTGCCGAAGGGCTATCACCCCTGTGCCGCGACGCATGGCTACGATCTCTACTATCTCAATGTCATGGCCGGGCCGAAGCGGGTATGGAAGTTCTACAACGCGCCAGAGCATGAGTGGCTGCTGAAATAAGCTGCCGTTCGATCGCTAAATAATCTGACAGCGGGCGAGCCGTGCAAGTGGTTCACTGCCTCCATCGAAACAACACCGATGGAGCAACATCATGCACGGCTCGACCACCCTCATCTCCGGCCGCAACGGCCACCTGCTGCGGACAGCTCGTTCCCGGCTGGGCACCGCCCTCCTCTCCTTCTATCGCTGGACTGCGCGCAAGCTTCGCGAGCGGCGTAACCTGAATGCCGTGATGGAGCTTTCGGATGCGCAGCTGAAGGATATCGGGCTGTCGCGCTACCAGACCGAAAGCGACGTGCACGTTTATTCCCGCGATTGAACTATGCTAGGGTGCGCCCGCAATCCCCGGACGATATGATGCCGCAATTTTCGACAGCGCTGCTTTTGAAGACGGATACCGTCACCATCCGTGACGTGGTCTGCGATGGCGAATGCCGTCACAGGAGCGACGAGGAATGCGCCCACAAGACCAGCCTCGTCTATCCCTATCGTGGCGTCTTCATGCGCCATGTCGGGCGCAGCGACACGGTGGCAGAAGCCAACC
Organism: Rhizobium sp. 10N427; assembly: GCF_056394605.1. NCBI lineage: Bacteria > Pseudomonadati > Pseudomonadota > Alphaproteobacteria > Hyphomicrobiales > Rhizobiaceae > Rhizobium > Rhizobium sp. 10N427. The sequence goes on from NZ_JBFTID010000018.1 coordinate 24,791, forward strand.
AGATGCTGTTCTTCAATGCCGGGCAAGGTTACCAGATCAGCCATCCTGTCGATGGAGGCGATGCCTGCATCGACCTTTCCGTCGATGACGCGCTGCTGGCCGAACTGGCGCCCCGAGACCAGGTCCAGCCCGGCGATCTGTTCGGCTTTCGCCGGCAGCGCCGGCGGATCGACCCGCGGGCGCAGGCGCTCGTCGCCCTTCTGCGCCATGGCCTGCGTCAGGGCGCTGCCGAGACGCTGGAAGCGGAGACGCTTGCGCTTACCCTCGTTCGCCGTTCGCTTGGCGAACGCACGTCACATGGAGCAGGCGCCAGTATCGGCCGTCAGAAGCTTGTCGATCGGGCAAAGCTGGTGCTCTCCTCCGACCTCGCCCGGCGCTGGACGCTTGCGGAGATCGGCGCCGAAGTCGGCGTCTCGCCCGTCTATCTCACCCAGGTCTTCCAGCAGGTCGAGGCGACGCCGCTCTATCGCTATCAGCTGCGGCTGCGCCTTGCCCGGGCGCTCGATCTTCTCGGCAAGTACGACGATCTGACTGCGCTCGGCCTCGAGCTCGGCTTTTCGAGCCACAGCCACTTCACTGCCTCGTTCCGCCAGACCTATGGCCAGAGCCCGGCAGAATTCCAGCGCGCGGCGCGCATCCGGCTGCGATAAGTCGCTAAAGAATTCGACAGCGAGGCCGGTGTCTCCAGTGGTCTTATGATCCTGTCCCGAACGGGATACCCAACGGAGGATCAGAAGATGAAGAAAACCACATGCGCCGCCTGCGACTGCGAACTCGGCCATGACGCGATCAGCGTCAAGCTCGGCGGCACGACCGTCGAAGTCTGCTGCCAGGAATGTGCCGAGGCGCTGAAAGAAGCCGATACGGCAGCAACGGACAATAAGGACTAGAGGGTCACAACGACGCCCCAACCACTCCCTCATTCCTGTGCTCGTCACAGGAATCCAGCCGCCGCGCGTCTGCGCGGCGAAGAGAGTCTTGTCTGCCCGAGGACTTGGGCAGGCTGGATCCCTGTGACGAGCACAGGGATGAGGGAGACTATGGTTGGCATCGCGAATTACCGTTCCCGCTCGCCAGCCCGGTCCTCACGCCGGCAACAAACCCACACCGCCACCCCAACCGCCGCGCATTCCTCGCCAGCACCGCGAACGCCAGCAAGAACATGCAGGCCTCAGCGAAGACCGGCACCATCCATATCCCCATCTCGCCAAAGGCATGCGGCATCAGGAAGGTCAGCGGCAGGGTGAAGAGATAGGCGCGCGACAGGCCGAAGATCGCCGCCCGCCTGGCATCGCCGATCGCCTGGAAATAGCCTGATAGCACGATCATCTGGCCGAACAGGAAATAGGCTCCGACAGTCCAGGGCAGGATGCGCGAGACCTCGGCGATCACAACAGGGTCGGCGACGAAGATGTGGCCGAGGCGGGTTGCCGAGAGCTCGACGATGATCTCCACGCCGGTGCAATAGACGAGTGCGGCGACCATCGCGATCTTCAGGCTCTGGCCGACGCGATCACGCAGGCCGGCGCCGTAATTGTTGCCTGTGATCGTCTGCGAGGCGATGTTGAGGCCGAGCAGCGGCAGGTAGGCGACGGTCATGACGCGGGTGATGATGCCATAGGCACCGACGGTGGCGACATAATCGCCCTCGCCCCAGATCGACAGGTTGAAGATGACGGCCGCCGAGCACAGCGAGATGCCGATGAAGCCGAGGCTCATCGGTGCGCCCAGTGCCAGGATCGGCTTCCAGTCAGAGAGGGGAAAGCGGCTTGCCGGGCGCAGCGCCGCCGGATTGCGCCAGCGGTAGACGAGCACGGCGATGAGGCAGATCGCCTGGGCGAGAACCGAACCCAGCGCCGAACCGGCCACACCCCAATGCAGCACCGCCATGAAGAACCAGTTGGCGGCGATGTTCAGCGCCGAGGCGGCCAGCATGACCAGCGTCATAAAGCCGATCCGGCCTTCGCTGCGCAGCGCGTCGATATTGAGCGACAGGAAGAAGGCGATCGGTGCGGCGCCGACCATGATGCCCATAAAGGTACGGGCGTTGGCCGCGACCGCCATATCGCCCGCCGCGGCATTGCCGACGATGCGCCAGCCGATCGTCCAGTAGATCAGGTTGACGACGAGCACGACGGCGATCGCCAGCGCGTGGGCGGCCGCAAAGGTGTGGCGGGCGGCATCGCGATTGCCGCCGCCGAGCTCGCGGGCAAGGATGCTCGCCATGCCGTTCGAGACCAGAGACTGCAGCGCCACGACCATCATCAGGCCGGGAAAGATCAGCGTCACCGCCGAGAGCGCCCCGGCGCCGACATAGGCACCAAGGAAATAGGCGTCCACCACGGCGAAGAGACCGTTGATGGTGGTGATCAGGATGATCGGCGCGGCCGTTCGGGCGAAAACCCTGGGCAGGGGCGCGGTGAGAAAAGGATTGGTTGCGGATGCGGTGTTCATCACTCAGATCCCCAATCAGATGTCGAGAACGAGCTGCGGCAGACCATTCGAGGTCTTGCGCGGCGAGATGCCGTTGCCGTCCACCTGCGCATTGACGCGCTGGCGGAACGCCGAGAAGCCCTCGAAGGTCACGACATCGACGGGTTCGTCGAAATGGAGGGTGATCTTGTGCAGCCCGCCGTTCGTCTGCGCCAGCGCCAGGACCTTGCCGGTAAAGGGCTGGTTCAGGTAGCGGCCGCGCACCTGCGCGCCGACCGTGAGCAGCGAGATCGGTTCGGCATTCGGGCGGGTGGCGAGCGCTGACAGCGTGTTCCAGTCACGCGCGCCATATTGCTGGGCAATGAGTTCGAGCGCGGCACTATGGGAAATCGCGCTGCCGCGGGTTTCCATGGCCTGGCGCAGGCGCTTGGCCTGAGCCTTCAGCTCGTCGATGGATGGATAGGTCGTCGTCACAGGTTCAGCCTTTCGGAAGGCATGCCATTATCGACTGTGAATGGGAGCTCGCATTGCCGTCAGTCAGCATGCACCAAATGGCCGTGACTCATGTTTGCGAGGCTTCACCATGGACTTTCATCCGCGAGCGGCCGGTGCCTCGAACCGCAGCCTGTATGCGGCAGAGCGGCGAAACTGTCAAGAATGCCCCATAATGACCTGCCCGGCGGCGCCCGAAACGCCGGAAATACAGCGCTTTCCGCCGCCAGTCCCGCATAAGGCTCAAAATTTACCAATGCCTTTCACAACTTATCAGCATTCCCATATTACATTTCAACCAGACAACAAGCGGAGGCTGACATGGCCTTTCAGATGCACCTCAATGACGGCGATCAGGAGCAATCCTATCGTGACTTCCACCTGGATCGGCCCGGCAAGATCATCTTCGTCGGCCATCATCTCAGCACCGGCACACAGGTCCGTTGCCTGATCCGCACGATCAATCTTGGCGGCGCAGTGCTGGAAGTGAGCCCTTCGGTGGAGATGCCAAGCAACTTCTTCCTTGAGATCCTGGGCATCCACGACGAGATCGGCTCGACGGTCGTCAAGCGGGAAGGCGAGCTCGTGACGATCAGTTTCAACATGCTGATCAATGCCGAGTTCCTGCATCACGTGCTGCGGCTGAGTTTCGAAACCGGCCTCTGATCTTCCCACATGAAAACGGGCGGCCAAGGCCGCCCGCGATATCCTGCTTTTCGTTTCAGACGTTACGCCGCGAGGTGGCGCTCGATCTGATCGACCGGCAGATTGGTATAATCCTTCGCTACTTCGGCGGAGATCGCCGCCTGCGCATCGGCGCTGAGTACCGGGCGGAGCGTGCCGAGCGCCTTCGGCGGCGCGACGAGGACGATGCGGCGGGCATCCTTCTGATGCACGAGCTCATCCAGCTTGGCGGCCACCTGCTTCAGGAATTCCGCTTCGGCGCGGCCCTGCCAGTCGGTCTGTTCGATGGCGCTGGCGCTCTGGCCATCCGGCGCCGAGGTCCGGCCAGGCTTGTCGGTGCCGAGTTCACGCGTCGGCTCGTTCGGCTGCGTCAGGGTCTCCTGAACCTTCAGGTTCATGATCTGGGCGTCGCCGGCATTCTGCATGAACAGCGCTTTCGCACCGTCGCAGACCACCACCCAGGACTCCCAAGGCACTCTGATATCAGCCATTTTTCATATCCTCTTGATTGTTTACAGAAGCGCGGAGCACTTCATCGACCAAGGCAAAACGCCTGGGAATTGAAAGAGTTCGCGGCCCGGGCCGAGAAAACGATTCAGTCAGGCAATCCAATTTCTCAATTCAGCGTAGAGATGATCAAACGGGAGAGACGCCGATGAAAACAGCGCTGATTGCCTATGCCGGGTCTTTCGCCACGCTGCTGGTACTGGATGCGATCTGGCTCGGCCTCGTTGCCCGCACCTTCTACCGCGATCAGCTGGGCGACCTGATGCTGCCACAGCCGGCACTCGGCATCGCGGCATTGTTCTATGTGTTCTTTGCGGTCGCCGTCGTGGTGCTCGCGGTGCTTCCGGCGGTCAGCGCGGCCTCGCTGACCACAGCGCTTGCCTATGGTGCCATCCTGGGACTGGCGGCCTACGGCACCTATGACATTACCAATCTGTCGACGCTGAAGAACTGGCCTGTGACAATGACCCTGGTGGACATGGCCTGGGGCACATTCGTCACCGCGGCAACGGCTGCGGGCGGCTATGCGGCGGCGCGGGCTTTTGGCGCATAGGCTTCCCGCTGCGGCACAGGACTGTGTCACGTAAGCACAAAATTCACATTCACTAAAATTGTCTAAATCTCTTTGACGAATGCGCAAAACATTCATGTGAGGCTCTGCCAGAACGCGCCAGGATGACCTTGGCTCAGACGGAGGACTGCACGATGTCCATGGACCGGGCAACGCATCTCGCGACGGTGAAATCTGAGGTCTACGACCAGCGCTGGGAGCAATTCCAGGTCAGCCGGCCGGCGCGCATCATCGCGGTGCGCCCGTGTCTCACCGGTATGTCGCTTCGTAGTGCGGAGATCCTCGATATCTCGCGCGGCGGTGCCACCTTCCTCGTCGCGTCGACGGCCGGCCTTCCGAAACATTATTATCTGAACATTCTGGGGCTCGCCTACCGCATCGGCTGCGCAGAGGTGTACCGCAACAAGGAACGCATCGGCGTTCGCTTCATCAATGTGCTCGATCCGGAAGTACTGCGCCGCGTGGTGCGCGCCGACTTCATGGCCGGCAATGTCGAGGCGATCCAGGCTCGCCGCGCGGGCCGCATCACGGCGATGCAATAGGCCGGTTTCTGGAATAATCTTGCTTGCCTTGAAAAGAGCGGCGCCTATTGTTGGCGCCGCTTTCATTTTATCCGGGATTCAGCATTTCCATGTCCGCCTTTTCGCGCTTCACGCCGCTGGTCAGCTCCCTGCCCTCCACCGTTCCTTTCGTCGGCCCCGAAGCCATCGAGCGCCAGCGCGGCCTGAAGGTCGAGGCCCGTATCGGCGCCAATGAAAACGGCTTCGGCCCGGCGCCTTCCGTGCTCGCCGCAATGCGCGAGGCAGGCGGTGATATCTGGAAATACAACGATCCAGAGAATTTCGAGCTGCGCGAGGCGCTGGCCGCCCATCTCGGCGTCACATCAGCCAATATCGCCATCGGCGGCGGCATCGACGAGCTGCTCGGGCAGATCGTCCGGCTGGTGATCGAACCCGGCATGCCCGTCGTCACCTTGCTCGGCGGCTATCCGACCTTCAACTTCCATGTTGCCGGTTTTGGCGGGCGCCTCGTTACCGTTCCCTATGTCAACGACCGGGAAGATCTCGACGGCCTGCTCGACGCGGTGAAGCGCGAGAATGCGCCACTCGTCTATTTCGCCAATCCTGATAATCCGATGGGAAGCTGGTGGGACGCCGACAAGATCGTCGCCTTTGCCAGAGCGCTGCCCGAAACCTGCCTCATGGTTCTCGACGAGGCCTATAGCGAGACGGGACCGGCGAGTGCCCTGCCCTCGATCGAATCCCTGATCGACCTGCCGAACATCGTTCGCACCCGCACCTTCTCCAAGGCCTATGGTCTGGCCGGCGCCCGCGTCGGCTATGTGATCTCGACGCCGGGCACCGCCCAGGCTTTCGACAAGATCCGCAATCACTTCGGCATGAACCGGCTGGCGACCGCCGCAGCCCTCGCCGCCCTGAAGGACCAGGCCTATCTGGCCGAAGTGGTCGGCAAGATCCACGCAGCACGCGAACGCATCTCCGACATTGCGCGGGCAAACCAGCTTTCGCCGCTGCCTTCGGCCACCAATTTCGTGACTGTCGATGCCGGGCGTGACGGCACCTATGCGCGCGCCATCGTCGATGGACTGATGCAGCATGGCGTGTTCATCCGCATGCCGGGTGTCGCGCCGCTCAACCGCTGCATCCGCGTCAGTGTCGGACCGGAAGCCGATATGGCATTGCTTGAAAAATCCCTGCCGCAGGTTCTGCGCACGCTCTAAACGGAAAAAACCGCGCCGGCCTTGTGTCTGCCGGTCGCGGTTGCGTTCTCCTGGCGCAGGCCCGGTCAAGGTGCCCACCATTCCCCTCGTTTCGAGGTTGTTATTCTTGTCTGATTTTTCGTTGCAGCTTAGTGGATGGTCATCCACTCGCGAGCGGCGCGGAGCGCCTCGACCAGCTGCATCTTGCTCATCGAAGCAGCGACATCGGCGCGCAGGTCGACGGCCCGGTCGCTGCCCTTGATGGCGGCGATGTTCAGCCACTTGTGCGCGGCGACCAGATCGATTTCGCAGCCGCGGCCGGTTGCATACATCAGACCCATTTCGCAGAAGACATCGGCGTTTCTGTCGCCACCCATGGTGGCCATTTCAGCATTGTGCATTTCAAAGCGTGCCATCGGTTTTATCCCTGTTTAGCCTGTTGTCGACTTGCCCTGTTTTACCTTCCGGGCCGTGCCGTCTATCGCAGCTTTCGGTCCCTTCGGTGCGGCGGGTTTGCCCCGCTCGTTTGATGGCTCCACTATGCCGCGGGGCTTTCAAAAAACGCCTAAAATGCATGATTAATTTGAGACAAACAAAGTCCAAACGCTTGGTAAACTTGGGTTTTTGTTAAACATCGCGATGCCTGCAAATTAAGGAGTTTCGAGACAATTTTACGAAAGATTCAGATTTGAAAATCAACGCTTCGTTCACCACGAAACGAGCTGCCCAAACGGCAAATCGGAAAATCTGCAGCTCCAGCCCCCTTGAAAACCCGGCATTTCCCGGCTTTCCGATATTTACCTTTACGTTCGCGTCAGTTATTTTTCGCGCCGGTCTGGACATCAGGGAGGAAAAGATGATCCGCGCATTTATTATCGCAAGCGCGCTGGCGCTTTCGGCAGGGCTTGCCCATGCGGACGAGCCGATCGTCGGTAACTGGAAGACCGCTTCCGGCGATACCGCACAAATCGCCGCTTGCGGCGGCAGCTATTGCATAACGCTGAAGAGCGGCAAATTCTCGGGCAAGAAGATCGGCACGCTGGCGGGCACCGGCAGCACCTATGACGGCGAGATCACCGACCCCAAGGACGACAAGACCTATAGCGGCTCCGGCAGCGTGTCCGGCGATACGCTGCGGATGAAGGGCTGCGTGATGAAGGTGCTCTGCAAATCGCAGACCTGGACGCGGCTTTAGGGGACGTTGCTCAAAGACTTCCATCGCGCCTCGAGCCCCCTCACCCTACCCTCTCCCCCAGGGGWGAGGGGAAGTAGACGCTGCGGCTAGCACCCCTTCTCCCCAGCGGGGAGAAGGTGGCCCAAAGGGCCGGATGAGGGGGCCGCGAGCGCAACATCTCGCTCTTCCTGTACCTCATAGAATTGAGGCCACTTTGGCCACCCTTGTGCGCGGACAGAAGCTCGCCCCAAAACCCACCCATTTTCCTGAACGCTAAATGAACCGGCATCTCAGCACCCGTTCAGCCGCACCGTGTCAAAAGGAGGGCAACGATCAAGGGCGCATACGGGTTAGGGAACATGGACGTGCTCATTCTGGCAAGACGCTTCACCATCATCACACTCTCGGCAGCCGTCTTCGCGGTGGCGTTTTCGGCAGCGGTGGTTCGCGGTGGCGGCGGTGGCGCCCAATCGCATTTCGGGGCGAACTATACCTGCGCCGAAATCAGCAGCCCGTTCTGTTCCGGCGCTCCCAAATAATCTCATTTTCGCCTTCCGGGCGTCGCTTGCTTGTTAAAACCGGCGCTCTATAATGCGCCATGAGCACACGAATCTCTCCGCTAGCACCCCTCGACATCTCGTCTCCGCCCGCCTTTGAACCGCAAAGCTTCGACGATCCGGCCAAGGCCGTGGATGCGCTGACCGAGCTTTACGAGCGCAACACCGCCTTCCTGATCGACAGTTTTGCGACCCTTGCCAAGGGCGCGCCGATCACCGCGCGGCACCGGGCCTTCTATCCGCAGGTCAGCATCGAGACGACGAGCTTCGGCCATGTCGACAGCCGCCTCTCCTACGGCCACGTGACATCGCCTGGCGTCTACACGACGACGGTGACGCGGCCGAAGCTTTTCCGCCACTATCTCAAGGAACAGCTGGCGCTTCTGATGAAGAGCCACAATGTTCCGGTCATCGTCTCCGAATCCTCAACGCCGATCCCACTGCATTTCGCCTTTGGCGAAGGCGCCCATGTCGAGGCCTCCGCATCGGCCTTCATGGATATTCCGATGCGTGATCTCTTCGACACGCCGGATCTGAACACCACAGACGACGAGATCGCCAATGGCGAATATATCCCGCCGCCCGGCGAACCTTCCCCACTCGCCCCATTCACGGCGCAGCGTATCGATTACTCTCTGGCCCGTCTTTCCCACTACACGGCAACAGGCGCGCAGCACTTCCAGAATTTCGTTCTGTTCACGAACTACCAGTTCTACATCGACGAATTCTGCAACTGGGCGCGTGGCGTGATGGCCAATGGCGGCGGCGAAGAGGGCTACACCGCCTTCGTCGAGCCCGGCAACATCATCACCCATGCGGGTGCCAGCACGCCGGAAGGCGATGCGACGCCCGGCCGCCTGCCGCAGATGCCTGCCTATCACCTCAAGAAGAAGGGGCATGGCGGCATCACGATGATCAACATCGGCGTCGGCCCTTCCAACGCCAAGACGATCACCGACCACGTGGCCGTGCTTCGCCCGCATGCCTGGCTGATGCTCGGCCATTGCGCTGGTCTGCGCAACAGCCAGCGTCTCGGCGACTATGTACTGGCGCACGCCTATATGCGTGAGGATCACGTTCTCGACGACGACCTGCCGGTCTGGGTGCCGATCCCGGCGCTCGCCGAAGTGCAGGTAGCGCTGGAAGCGGCCGTTGCCGAAATCACCGGTTACGAGGGCTTCGAGCTGAAGCGTATCATGCGCACCGGCACCGTCGGCACGATCGACAACCGCAACTGGGAACTGCGCGATCAGGCAGGCCCGGTGAAGCGGCTGTCGCAAGCCCGCGCCATCGCGCTCGACATGGAATCGGCGACGATCGCCGCCAACGGCTTCCGCTTCCGCGTTCCCTACGGCACGCTGCTCTGCGTCTCCGACAAGCCGCTGCATGGCGAACTGAAGCTGCCGGGCATGGCGACGGCCTTCTACCGCACACAGGTCAACCAGCATCTGCAGATCGGCATCCGGGCCATCCAGAAGCTGGCGGCCATGCCGCCCGAAACGCTGCATTCGCGCAAGCTGCGCAGCTTCTTCGAGACGGCTTTCCAGTAAGCTCAATCGTCAATGCTCCGGTCCGCAGTCATCTGCGGGCCGGTTTTCTCGCGCGGGACCATGTCCATCGCGCCGATGATGGCGATGAACAGCAGCACCGCGATCACAAACCGCGGCAGAAGCTGCGGGTCTTCTCGCTCATAGAACTCGTCTGCCGTCATCTTCGGCTGACGTCTCGCCACCCAGCTGGCGATCGCGACCTCAAGAATTCCCATCGTCTCTGCTCCCTGATGTTATCGATGGAGCTTGTCGGCTGGCCGCTGCAGGTTTCGACATTGCGTCTCGAAGAAAGATTTTTTCTCCCGCTGTCGATTTGCGCTTAGTCTCGTCGTCCAGGAGCTGATGAGGCAGCCAGGAGGAAAGCCGCGATGCGATATCTGTGCCAGGTGTGGTTCGAGCCGTCGGTGCTCGAGCGGATGACGAATGAAGAAAAGCAGACGCTCGACCGAGATTCGGCGGCCTATGACCGCCACCTTGAAGCCAGCGGCCACATGATCCATGCCGAAGCCCTGCAGCAACCGGGCGCTGCGGTCACCGTCAAGGTCCGCAACAGCGAGATGTCGGTCACCGATGGCCCTTATGCCGAGACGAAGGAACAGCTCGGCGGCTTCATCCTCATAGAGGCAAAGGATCTGAACGACGCCATCCGGGTTGCCGCCGGCATTCCGCTTGCCAGATATGGCAGTATCGAAGTCCGCCCGATTCATGATTTCAAGAGCGGCCCTCGGGAGGCGACACCATGAAATTTCTCTGCCAGATCTGGTTCGATACCGAGAAGAGCAAGCTGGTGCCCCAGGAAGAATGGGATGTGCTGACGCAGAAGTGCATCCTCAGCGACAACCGATGGCGTGACAGCGGCCATCTGATCACGGCGCTGGCGCTGCACGATCCGGAAACCGCGGTTACGGTGCGGGTCCGCGATGGCGCTTTGTCTGCGACCGACGGGCCGTTTGCAGAAATCAAGGAGCATCTCGGCGGCTTCGTGCTGATCGAGGCGAAGGATATAAGGCAGGCCACCGAGATCGCCTCGGCCTTCCCGATCGCCGACTATGCCTCGATCGAGGTCCGGCCCGCCTATTCCATCCAGGACAGGGAGTGATCCGATGCGCTACGTCTGCCTGATCTACAATTCGGCCGATAGCGACGGGACGCTGACACAGGCCGAGACGGACGAATTGATCAAGGCGCATGTCAGTTTCGACGAGGAGCTTCGCAGCAAGGGCGTGATGATCCATGCCGACGCGCTGGAGATGCCTGACAAGGCGACGGTGCTGCGCGTGCGCGACGGCACGCTTCATGCGACCGACGGACCATATGTCGAGACCAAGGAGCATCTGGCCGGCCTCTACATTATCGAGGCATCCGACGACCACGCTGCCCGGCGGATTGCCGCGCGCATTCCTTCGGCCCGCTTCGGCGCAGTCGAACTGCGGCCGGTGCGGACGCTTGTGATACCGGAGTAGCGCTTGGAGAAGGTCATCGAGGAGATTTACCGGACACAGTCGCGCCGTGTTCTGGCAACGCTGATCCGCCTGCTTGGCGATTTCGACCGGGCGGAGGAAGCGCTGCACGACGCCTTTGCGGAGGCGGCCCGCAGCTGGCCGCGTGACGGCGTTCCCGGCAATCCCTCCGCCTGGCTGATCTCGACAGGTCGATTCCGGGCGATCGATCACATCCGCCGCCGCGCCCGTTTCGATGCGTCGGCGAAGGACATCGAAGACAGCCTCTACGGCGCGGCGGAAACCATGGAGGCTGGCGAGATGGACGCGATCGGCGACGACATGCTGAGGCTGATCTTCACCTGCTGTCATCCCGCCATCCCCGCCGACGCGCAGATGGCCATGGCGCTGCGGGAAATCTGCGGATTGACGACGGAGGCGATCGCCCATGCCTTCCTGGTTCCTGCGCCGACGGTGGCACAGCGCATCGTCAGGGCGAAGAACAGAATTCGCGCAGCGAAGATCCCCTATGAGGTGCCGGAGCGCGCTGCGCTGCCCGAACGGCTGGATCGCGTCCTGCATGTCATCTATCTGGTTTTCAACGAGGGCTATTCGGCCTCATCCGGTAGTGAGATCGTCCGCGCCGATCTGACCGGCGAGGCGATCAGGCTCGCCCGGCTGATGACGACGCTTCTGCCGCACCCCGATGTCGAGGGACTGCTGGCGCTGATGCTGCTGCAGAATTCCCGCCGGACAGCGCGGCGCGGCGCGGATGGCGGCCTTGTCCTGCTTGCGGATCAGGACCGGGGCCTCTGGGACCGGAAAGAGATCGCCGAAGGCCTCGCTCTGCTCGGCCGCGCCATGGCGCATCGGGAGATCGGGCTTTACACCGTGCAGGCGGCGATCGCCGCGGAACATGCCAAGGCCGGAACGCCCGAGGCAACCAACTGGCGGCGCATTGCCGCCTATTACGACCTCTTGATCGCGGCACAGCCCTCACCCGTTGCCAAGCTCAACCGTGCTGTGGCGATCGCCATGACCGAAGGCTATGCGCGCGGGATCGAAATCATCGACGGCATCCTGCAGGCGGGCGAACTCGAAACCTATCACCTGGCACATTCCGCCCGCGCCGATTTCCTGCGCCAACTCGGCCGCAGGGAAGAGGCAATCGGCGCCTACCGGCGCGCACTGTCGCTCTGCCAACAGGAGCCGGAAAAGCTGTTCCTCAGACAGCGGATATCAGAGCTTGCGGCGGCGGCCGAAGGGCAGTGAAATGGCTGTGCCTGTGAGAGCCGAGACGATGATCAGCAGATGCGCATTGACGCTCGCCTGCGCCAAAGCGGCAAGCGCTGCCTTTTCCCCGGAGGCACCGAAGGCTACAGCGCCGGCGGTGATGCCGGCTGGATAGGTGCCGACCCCGCCTGGTGCATGAACCGGAAGTACAGAGGACAACTCACCCCCCAGCGCGCCGCCGAAGCTTGCCGCTAGCGGCAGAACGCCCATGAGGCTGAGAGCCCAGGCGAGAACCAGCACCTTCACCAGCCAGTTCACGGCTGTCATCGCCCAGGCACGGGCAAAGGCGATGCCATTGACCGGAAGACCGTTTTCTATCTCGGCCAGAAAGCCCTGCGCCTTCTTCGGCGCCAGCTTGAAGCCCAGACGCAGCAGCGGCTTGCGAACGGCAAATGCGGCGACCGGCAGCAGCAGGAAGACAGCCCAAATGATCCACGCGATCAAGGCGTTGCCGGCCCCGCTTGCAAAACCGATTCCGGCTGCCGCAAGCAATGCATGAAGATCGAGAAGCCGCATGACGAGAAGCGCCGACGTGCCGCGGGCGAGCGGAATGCCGAATTCCGTGCGCATCAGCAGAGGGAAGCTGGTCTCGCCACTCCGGAACGGCAGCATGATATTCAAGAGATTGTGGATCTGCGTGACGCGGAACAGCGTGCGGAACTGGCCCGCGGTTTCGCGCGGGAAATAATCGAGAATGCGCCAGGTGCGCAGGAAGTAGGTGCTGGTCAGCAGAACCAGCGCGATCAGGATCGGCAGCACGCCGACGGCAGCCCATTGTGCCATGATCGAGGACCAGCCCCAGAACCATTCGATGAAAAGCGCATATGCTGCGACAATCACGACGGTCAGCAACGTCATGCGATTGCGTGCGAACCAGGATTGTCGGCTAGCGCCAGCCGGAGAGTTCATGTAGTAGGCATCCTGACTTTCGCGGCCGAAACAGCCGCCTGCTTGGCCATGACGGGCCTTTTAGGAGCAATAAGAGTTGCAGACAATGTCAGAGTCGCTCGTGAGCGCAAATGATGCCGGTGCACCGCTTGAGCTTTCGCTCGTGGTACCGGTTTTCAACGAAGAAGAAAGCGTCGGCCCGCTCGTCGAGCGCATCGTCGAAGCCATGGCCGGTTATGCGAGCCCGTGGGAACTGATCCTCGTTGACGACGGCAGCACGGATGCGACGCTGGTCAATGCGCGCCACTACGTCGGCCGCAACGGACTTGCTCTGCGCATCGTCGCACTGCAGCGCAATTTCGGCCAGACGGCTGCCATGCAGGCCGGCATCGACGCCGCGCAGGGCCGCCTGATCGCCACGATGGACGGCGACCTGCAGAACGATCCGAAGGATATCCCTTCGATGGTCTCCGAGCTCGAACGCCGCGAACTCGACCTTTTGGTCGGCTGGCGCAAGAACCGCCAGGATGGCCTTTTGCTGCGCAAGATCCCCTCCTGGTGTGCCAATTACCTCATCGGCCGCATCACCGGCGTCAAGCTTCACGATTACGGCTGCAGCCTGAAGATCTATCGCGCCTCGATCATCAAGCAGGTCAAGCTAATGGGCGAGATGCACCGTTTCATTCCGGCCTGGGTTGCCGGCGTCGTACCGAGCTCGCGCATCGGCGAAATGCCGGTCACCCATCACGCGCGTCAGCATGGCGTATCGAAATACGGCATTTCCCGCACGTTCCGGGTGATCCTCGACCTGCTCTCGGTGATGTTCTTCATGCGCTACAAGGCGCGGCCCGGCCACTTCTTCGGTTCGCTCGGCCTCGGCTTCGGCGCGATCGCAGCCCTGATCCTGTTTTATCTGTTCGTCGACAAATTCATCATGGGCCACGACATCGGCACCCGTCCGATGCTGATGGTCGGCGTCGTCTTCCTGCTGTCCTCGGTGCAGCTGATCACCACCGGCATCCTCGCCGAAATGATCGCCCGCACCTATTACCGCGACGACGCCTCGCCGAACTATATCGTCCGGCAGATCTTCGATGGAAACGAAGCTTGATCCATCAATGACCGCTTCAGGTCAGGCGAGGACAACAACGGTTCCCGCCTGGCTGTTTGCCCTGCTCGCTGCCTACTTCGCTGTTCACGTCGTCGTTCGCCTGATGTTGCCAGCTACGCTCGGCATCGACGAGGCCCAGCAGGTCTTCCGCCTGCAGTGGCTTGCAGCCGGCTATGGCGAACAGCCACCCTTCTACAATTGGCTCCAATACGCGGTTTTCTCCGTCGCCGGTGTCTCCGTGGCAACGCTGGCGATCGTCAAGAATGCAATGCTGTTCGGTGCCTATGTGTTCTTCGCGCTGACGGCGCGGATGTTGCTGCATGACCGGATGCTTGTCGTGGCCGCGACTCTGGGTCTGCTGACGATCCCGCAGGTCGCCTTCGAGATGCAACGCGATCTTACACACTCGGTCGCCCTGTTCTTCGCAAGCAGCATGTTCATCTACGGGTATGTCCTGACGCTGAAGCGCCCGAGCCTTGCCTCCTATGCGCTGACCGGCCTCGCAATCGGCATCGGAATGCTGTCCAAGTACAATTTCCCGCTCCTGCCGGCTGCCGCTTTTCTGGCAGCGCTGACCGGCGGCGGCATGCGGAAACGCATCTTCGACCGGCGGTTGCTGGTGACTGCTGCAATCGCGATCGCTCTGCCGTTGCCGCATGCGCTATGGCTGAAGGATCACCTGACGGCGGCATCCGAGGGAACTCTGGGCAAGCTGACGGAGAATGATGCCGCAAACTATCCGTTGCAGCTGCTGGCCGGGATGGGCTCCTTCGCGGAAGCTATTGCCGGATTTGTATTGGCCACCGCGCTGATCTTCGCAGTCACGTTCCGCAAAGCCCTGTTCAGCAGCCTTACTGCCTCGTCACGCGACATCGCGCTCGTCGAACGCATTCTCTTGTTTTCGGCAGTCGCCATTCTCGCTCTGATCGTCTTCGGCCACGCCACCAACATCAAGGGTCGCTGGCTCATTCCGATTCTCTTCGTTGCTCCGCTCTATCTGTGCATGAAGATCGAGGCGGCCGGCGTTGATTCATGGCCGGGTGTGCCGCGGCTTATGGCCATCATCGTCTTCGTGATGGCCGCTCTGCCGATCGCCATGGCCGGGCGGATCGTGACTGCGGGTCTCACTCACAATTACGAACGCGGCAACGTCCCCTATCGCGGCCTTGCCGAGATCCTCAAGGCTCAGGGATCGCCAGGACTGATCGTCGTCACCAAGGACTGGACAGGCGGCAATCTCCGGCTTCAGTTTCCGGATGTCCCCGTGATCTCGCCGCTCTACCCGCCAGGCGGCACGAAGATTGACGCCGCGGAAAACCAGCCAATGCTTCTCGTATGGAATATCGAAAGCAAGGATCAGCCGGTGATCCCGCTGAGCCTCAGGGAATGGCTCACATCGCAGAAGATCACGCCTGCCCCCCAGGCTGTCTCTGTCGACGTGCCATATCACTATGGGGCCGATGGCGACACCTATCGCTTCGGTTATGCCTGGGTGGACGGCTCGCGGAGCCGCTAGCTCCGCAACTCCTTCCACGCCGCATCAAGCGCGATCTTTGTGATCCTCGCCATCTCGTCCACCTCGGCGTGGCTGATCACCAGTGGCGGAGAGGCGAGCATGCGGTCGCCGGTGGCGCGGAGGATCAGGCCGTTAGCGAGCGCGTGGTTGCGCACGAGCGAGCCTATGGCGTCGGGCTTTTCGAAGCGGGTGCGGGTCTTCTTGTCGGCGGTCAGCTGCAGCGCGGCCATGAGGCCGACGCTTGCGGCTTCGCCGACAAGGTCGTGGTCGGCGAGTGCGTTCCAGGCCCTGGCGAAATAGGGGCCGATGTCGTCGCGGACGCGCTCGACCAGCTTTTCCTCTTCGATGATCCGCAGGTTTTCGAGCGCGGCAGCGGCGCAGACCGGATGGCCGGAATAGGTGAAGCCGTGGTTGAAATCGCCGACGTCGTTGATCAGCACGTCTGCGACGCGATCCGAAACCAGCACACCGCCGATCGGCAGATAGCCTGACGACAGGCCCTTGGCGATCGGGCAGAGATCGGGCTCGACGCCATAATATTGATGACCGAACCACTCGCCGAGGCGGCCGAAGCCGCAGATCACTTCATCGGTGACCAGCAGGATGTTGCGCGCCTTGCAGATGCGGGCGATCTCCGGCCAGTAGGTTTCCGGTGGCACGATGACGCCGGCAGCACCCTGGATCGGTTCGGCGACGAAGGCTGCGACATTCTCCTCGCCGAGTTCGTCGATCTTCGCTTCCAGCTCGCGCGCCACCTTGAGGCCGAATTCGGCCGGCGTAAGATCACCACCCTCGCCGTACCAGTAGGGCTGGCCGATATGGACGATGCCTGGGATCGGCAGGTCGCCCTGCTCGTGCATGTATTTCATGCCGCCGAGGCTGGCGCCGGCAACGGTCGAGCCGTGGTAGCCGTTCTTGCGGGCGATGACGATCTTCTTGGATGGCTGGCCGATGGCGCTCCAGTAGACGCGGGCCATGCGGAACCAGGTGTCGTTGGCCTCGGAGCCGGAGCCGGTGAAGAAGACATGGTTGAAGCGCGGCCCGGCATGGGCGGTGACCTTCTCGGCGAGCAGCGTCGTCGGTGTGCTCGTGGTGCCGAAGAAGGTGTTGTAATAGGGCAGCTCGTTCATCTGCCTAGCGGCGGCGTCGGTGATTTCCTTGCGGCCATAGCCGACATTGACGCACCAGAGACCGGCAAATCCGTCCAGATATTTCTTGCCGCTGCTATCCCAGATATGGACGCCTTCGCCGCGCTCGATGATGCGCGTGCCCTGAGCATTCAGCTTTTTCATATCCGAGAAGGGATGCAGATGATGGGCGGCGTCGAGGGCGGCGAGATTTGAGCGCTGGTAAGTATCGGACATGATTTGCGAAACACCTGCAGAGATTGAAAGGATCTTCCCAATGGGTTACGACCTTGGCCTGCTCAGAGGGGATTTTCAAGATCATGACGGCTGACAAGATGCACGGCAAAGCTGCGGCTGACGAGCCCTGGGTCGAAATCATGCTTGTCGGCATGAACGGCGACCTGCGCGGCAAGCGAATTCCGCTCGAGGCGCAGAAGAAAATCTGGACCGGCGACGTGCGCCTCCCCTCCTCGACGCAATCGCTTGATATCTGGGGCGACGACAACGACGACATTACCGGCCTGTCGCTGTCGATCGGCGATCCCGACGGAAACTGCATTCCCGACAAGCGCAGCCTGGCCCCGATGCCCTGGGCGCCGGAGGGTTCGATGCAGGTTCTGGCGACGATGCATGAATTCGACGGTACGCCGAGCTTCATGGATCCGCGCGCAATCCTGTCTTCGGTCCTGAAGCGTTACGACGAACGCGGCCTGACGCCCGTCGTGGCGACAGAGCTGGAATTCTACGTCGTCGAACAGGACTGGCTGGAGACCGGCTATCCCTCGCCGCCGAAGAAGCTCACCTATCGCGGCGAACCGAACGGGTTCCAGCTCTACGACATGAGTGCCACCGATGCGCTCGACGATTACCTCAAGACCGTGCGTAGCTATGCGAGCGCGCAGAATCTGCCTGCCGACGCGACGACGGCGGAATTTGGCCCCGGGCAATTCGAGATCAACCTGCTGCACCGGCCGGATGCGCTGGCAGCGGCCGACGACTGCATCTACCTGAAGCGCATTGCCGAACAGGCGGCGAGACGCCATGGGTTGAAATCGACCTGCATGGCCAAGCCCTATTCCGATCATGCCGGCTCAGGCCTGCACGTGCATGCCAGCATCATCGACAGGGACGGCCGCAACATCCTGGATGCCAAGAGCGGCGATCCGAAGCGTCTGAAGTCCGTCACGGCAGGCATGCTGAAGACGATGCGCGAGGCGCAGCTGGTCTTTGCGCCCTTTGCCAATTCCTACCGGCGTTTCCAGCCTGGCTCATTCGCGCCTGTCGATCTCACCTGGGGATACGGCCATCGCGGCACGGCGATCCGCATTCCGGATATGAACGGTCCGGCGGCGCGTGTCGAACACCGGGTCGCGGGGGCAGACGCCAATCCCTACCTGCTGCTCGCAGCCATTCTCGGCGGCATGCTGCTCGGCCTCGACGAGGAACTCGATCCCGGCGTAGAAACCACGCCGTCGCACGTGCCGGAGAATACCGAGCGCCTGACGCACGACTTCCTGACCGCGGTCGAAGCCTTCCGGGCGTCGCCCTTCATCAAGGACGTGTTTGGAGAGGGCTATCAGAAGCTCTATGGCGATACGAAATACAAGGAAGCGTTGATCTCGCTACGCACGGTATCGGATTTCGATTACCGGACCTACCTGCCGCGCATCTAAGCGGCAGGCTCGCGGCGTTCGGTCTCGTGCTTCTGCGCGGCCAGCCCCTGGCGGACGAGAACCTTTAGTTCGCCCGGATGCAGCCTCAGCCGGATATCGCGCGCCAGCGGCAGCAGTTCGCCGTCCATGACACAATTGGCCTTCGCCCGCATCTTCGGGAAATGCAGATTCACTTCGGCCGGGTGCATGACCATGATGTCGGCATTGTCGCGAACCTTGCCGCGCAGCATGTCGAAGGCGAGCTTGGCGACGCCAAGCGGCTTCAGCGGCTTGGCGGTATAGAAGCCCAGTTCGCCGCTGCGCAGATCGTCGGCATAAAGCAGCGCGTTCTCGCCGAAGGGATTGTTGGAGACCGACACCGCCGAGACACGGCGCCGTTCCCGGACGCCCAGCGCTTCGAACTCGACCTCGAATTCCGGCGGGTTCATCACTACGCCGAGGGCAGCACGGGTGCTGGCGCGCATCTTTCCAAGCCGGGAGCGGAAACTGTAGGAATTGCGGTAGCGCACCATACGGGCATGCAGCCCGGCTGAAAACTGGTGGATGAAGGGCCGGTCGTTGGCGCTGGCGATATCGACATTGTCGACCTCGCCATAGGCCAGCACGTCCAGCGCCTGCCAGATATCGAGCGGCACTTTCAGCGATCGGGCGAAAAGGTTCATGGTGCCGGCGGGGACGACACCTAGAGCGACGCCGTTCTTCCAGGCGATGGAGGCCGCCGCCGAGATCGTGCCGTCGCCGCCGCCGGCGACGATGCCATCGATATCATCGCGGCGTGCTGCCCGCTCCATGGCGGGAACGATTTCCTTGCCGGGAAAGACGATCGCCTCGAAATCGTGGCCGGCTTCACGGAACGTCGCCTCGGCCCTTTTCTCGTAGGCTTCCATATCTGTCGTCCGGAACGTCCCGCCATCCTTATTGAAAAACCCGACAAGCTTCATGCAGCGTTCCGTTCCCCGTGACACATCCCACCGATGTCACAGCTACAGATGGTCGCTAGCTCAATGATTTCAAGCGGCAAGGCTGCCGGGCTCACCACAGCCACACAGGAGATGAATGCTAATATAGCAATGGACGTATGCACATAGCAGGACGCTGCACTGCAAAAAACGCACTCGACGCTCTAGAGCCAATCAGGGATAGAATGCAGAATGGAGGCACGTACCTCCCTTCCCGCCATAGACAGGCCGACTTCCGCGCTGAACGCCCGGAATGAGAAGCCTTTGAGACATGCCCAGGAGCTCCCTTGAGCCAGATTGCCGTAAACGATTCTATTGATGCACCCGTTGCAGAAGCGCCGTCGCCGATGGCGGTCGCGCTGGTGCAGCTGGCGCTGGCATGCGGCGGCTTCGGCATCGGCACCGGCGAATTCGCGATCATGGGCCTGCTGCCGAATGTGGCGAGCACCTTCTCCGTTACCACGCCGCAGGCGGGTTACGTGATCAGCGCCTACGCACTCGGCGTCGTCATCGGTGCGCCGGTGATTGCGGTGCTTGCTGCCAAGATGGCGCGGCGCTCGCTGCTGCTTCTGCTGATGGGCATCTTTGCGATCGGCAATATTCTGAGCGCCATGGCTCCGACCTTCGAGAGCTTCACGCTGATGCGCTTCATCACCGGCCTGCCGCATGGCGCCTATTTCGGTGTCGCGGCGATCGTCGCCGCCTCGATGGTGCCGGTGCACAAGCGGGCCCGCGCCGTTGGCCGCGTCATGCTCGGCCTGACGATCGCTACGCTGCTCGGCACGCCGCTCGCCACCTTCTTCGGCCAGTCGCTGGACTGGCGCGTTGCCTTCACCACGGTCGGCGTCATCGGCGTCGTGACGGTAGCGTTGATCTGGTACCATGTGCCGCGTGACCAGGTGGCCGAAGGCGCCAGCTTCATGCGCGAACTCGGCGCCTTCAAGCGGCCACAGGTACTCCTGACGCTCGCTATCGCCGCTGTCGGCTACGGCGGCATGTTCGCGATGTTCAGCTATATCGCCGATACGACGATGAAGGTTGCGATGCTGCCCGCCAGCATGGTCGCCGTGATGATGGTGCTGTTCGGCATCGGCATGAATGTCGGCAATGTGCTGGGTTCCTGGCTCGCCGACAAATCGCTGATGGGCACGATCGGCGGCTCGCTGATCTTCAACATCGTGGTGCTCAGCTGTTTCTCGCTGACGGCTGCCAATCCGGTCATGCTCGCCGCCTGCGTGTTCCTGACAGGATGCGGCTTCGCGGCAGGCCCTGCCCTGCAGACGCGCCTGATGGACGTGGCAGCTGATGCGCAGACGCTGGCCGCAGCCTCCAACCATTCGGCATTCAACATCGCCAACGCGCTCGGCGCCTGGCTTGGCGGCCTCGTCATCGCCTGCGGCTACGGTTTTGCGGCGACAGGCTATGTCGGTGCCTTCCTGTCGTTCCTGGGGATCTTCGTCTTCGCCGCGTCGCTACGCCTGGAGCGCCGCAGCCGCAGCGCCTGAGGCTTAGCGCAATTCCATGCCATCGGGGCGGCAAAAAACATGTTCGTCGCCCCAGGCAGCCAAGGCCTTGATAACCGGCTTCAGCGTTTCGCCGAGCGGCGTCATCGCATATTCGACCCGCGGCGGCACCACCGGATAGACCTTTCGCGAGATCAGCCCGCAATCTTCGAGTTCCCTCAACTGCTTCGTCAGCATGCGCTGGGTGACGGCGGGCAGCTTGCGGCGCAGTTCGTTGAAGCGCAGCGTTCCATCCATGAGATGGAACAGGATCACGCCCTTCCACTTGCCATCGAGAAAGCTCAGCGTCGCCTCCACCGGACAGCCGGGGAAATTCTTCGTCAGCTTGGCACGGGGCAGCGACATTTGACGGTATCCTTTTGGGTACTACGTACAGAATTTGTGCATTCTTGCGCATCTTGAACATAAGACGCATTTAGCCTCTGTGCAACGAATACAGGAGTTTCCCATGCGCGCCGTCGCCTACAAGACGCCCCAGCCCATTGCCGCCGAAACCTCGCTCGTCGATGTCGAGCTGCCGGTGCCCGAAGCGAAGGGTCATGATCTGCTGGTCGAGATCAAGGCGATCTCCGTCAATCCCGTCGACGTCAAGATCCGCGCCAACGTCGCTCCGCCCCCGGGCGAACTCAAGGTCATCGGCTGGGATGCGGCCGGCGTGGTCAAGGCCGTCGGCCCCGATGTGACGCTATTCCAGCTGGGCGACGAGGTCTTCTATGCCGGCTCGATCACCCGCCCCGGCTCCAATGCCGAATTCCACCTCGTCGATGAGCGCATCGTCGGCCGCAAGCCGAAGACACTGGACTTTGCCGCCGCCGCCGCCCTGCCGCTGACCTCGATCACCGCCTATGAAGCGCTGTTTGACCGGTTGAAGGTGCAGGATCCGGTCCCGGGCGCGGCCCGCTCGCTGCTCGTCATCGGCGGCGCCGGTGGGGTCGGCTCGATCACCATCCAGATCCTGCGGGCACTGACCGATCTGACGGTTATCGCCACGGCTTCGCGGCTGGAGACGCAGGCCTGGGTCAAGGAACTCGGCGCCCATCACGTCATCGATCATTCCAAGCCGATCGCCGCGCAGGTCGCTGCGCTTGGTCTTGGCGCGCCGGGCTTCGTCTTCTCGACGACGAATACCGACCAGCATCTCGCCGACATCGCCGAGACAATCGCGCCGCAGGGCCGTTTTGCGCTTATCGACGATCCGAAAGTGCTCGACATCATGCCTTTCAAGCGCAAGGCGAATTCGGTACACTGGGAACTGATGTTCACCCGGCCGATCTTCGGCACGCCCGATATGATCGAGCAGCATCATCTCCTGAACAAGATTGCCGAACTCGTCGATGCCGGGAAAATCCGCACGACGCTGACCGAGACGGTGGGCACGATCAATGCGTCAAACCTGAAAAAGACGCATGCGATGATCGAGACGGCCAATACGAAAGGCAAGGTGGTCCTGGCCGGGTTCTGAGCCGGAACCGCGCCTCTCAATACCTCGTAAATCATGCCTTGAGGAATGCCGCGCTAAATGGTGCGGCATTCTGCCATTAACCGCATATCCCAGTTGACTTTTTTAGCGTTCGGGACCACCTACATCGCACGCGTACAGCAGCAATTGCCGGGCGCGGATATCAACGGAGCCATCATCACGATGCCAAGCGACAGTAGCAGTCGATTGCCTTTGCCGTACGCGGCCGTTTCGCGCTGACCTGGTAGCTCCGGGCTCGCCCGATCGGACGCTACGGCGGATCGACGGAAAGGCGAGCTAATGAACATCAATCGCTTCCCCCTGCGGGCCGGCAATGCCGCGCGCGCTTTCATGACCAACAACAAAGTTGCGACCATCGCCGAGCGCGTCGAGTCGTTGAATTCACTCGCCCCTGCCGAGGCAGCCCGCATCTTGTCGAAGATGCCGCAGGAATATGCCGTCAACATCCTCGACCGGCCGGAACTGCGCCACGCCGCCGCGATCCTTGGCGTCATGGATCGCGCCGATGCCGCACGCCTGCTGCACGGCATGTCGAACGACCGTGTCGCCGACGTCCTGCTTGAGCTCGACATCGATACCCGCACCCGGCTCTTCAACAGCCTCGAAGAGCCTGTTCGTGTCGCCATCCAGCATTTGATGGGTTATCCGCCCCGCACGGCGGGCAGCATCATGACGACCGAGTTCGTCAGCGTCCCCAGCAACTGGACCGTGGATCAGACGCTTGCGCATGTGCGCCATGTCGAGCGGTCGCGCGAGACTGTCTATGCAATCTATGTGCTGGACGAGAATTCCGGCGCGCTGATGCATGTCGTGACGCTCCGCCGCCTCATCACCGGCGAGCCTGATGCGTCGATCCTGACGGTCGCCCAAAAAGGCACGCCGGTTGCCGCCGATCCGCTGATGAAGCAGGAAGACGTCGCCCGGCTGATCCGCAAGCACGACCTGCTGGCGCTGCCCGTCGTCGACGATCACGGCCTGATCCTCGGTATCGTCACCGTCGATGACGTGATCGATACGATGATCGCCGACACCACCGATGGAGCCCAGCGTTTCGGCGGTATGGAGGCCCTCGGCAAGCCCTATATGAAGATCAGCTTCGGCGGCATGATCCGCAAGCGCGCTGGCTGGCTCTGTGCCCTCTTCCTCGGCGAAATGCTGACGGCAAGCGCCATGCAGCATTTCGAAGGCGAGCTTGAGAAGGCCGTGGTGCTGACGCTGTTCATTCCGCTGATCATGAGCTCGGGCGGCAACTCGGGCTCGCAGGCGACATCGCTGATCATCCGGGCGCTGGCCGTTGGCGAGTTGAAGCTTTCCGACTGGTGGCGGGTGCTGCTGCGCGAACTGCCGACCGGCATCGTGCTTGGCGCCATCCTCGGCCTCGTCGGCATGACCCGCGTGTTCTTTTGGCAGACAGCCGGGCTCTACGACTATGGTCCACACTGGATCCTCGTCGGGTTCACGGTCTTCTCGGCGCTGATCGGCATCGTCACCTTCGGCTCGATCTCGGGCTCGATGCTGCCGTTCATCCTGCAGCGCATGAAGCTCGATCCGGCCACGGCATCGGCCCCGTTCGTGGCAACGCTGGTCGATGTGACAGGCCTGGTGATCTACTTCTCGGTCGCCCTGCTGATCCTCACCGGGGCGCTTCTCTAGAGGCGATCGGCAGGCACAGCGGCGTGCCGTCAACCGGATGCGGCACGACCGCCGCATCCACTCCAAACACGGTCTTTATCAGCTCCGGCGTCAGCAAGGCGCCGGGGCTTCCGGCCGCGTGGATGCCGCCATCGGCAACGGCGATGATATGATCGGCATATTGCGCCGCGTGGTTCAGGTCATGGACGACCATGACGACGGTGCGGCCGCGATTGCGGTTCAGATCCCTGAGCAGTTCCAGCACTTCCAGCTGATGGGCGATGTCGAGATAGGTGGTCGGCTCATCGAGCAGCAGGATCGGTGTTTCCTGCGCCAGCGCCATGGCGATCCAGGCGCGCTGACGCTGGCCGCCGGAGAGACGGTCAAGCGGGCGCGAGGCGAGATCGACTAGACCGGTGGCGGCAAGCGCGTGATCGACGATCTCCTCGTCATGCGCGCTGGGGCGCGACAGCAGGCCTTTGTGCGGGTGGCGGCCGAAACGGCAGAGCTGGCGCACCGTCAGACCGTCGGGCGAAACCGGGCTCTGCGGCAGGAGCGCCAGCGCCTGGGCAATCGCCCTGCCCGGCATCGCCGCAATCTCCCTGCCATCGAGATAGACGATGCCCGCCTCCGGCGCGATAATCCGGCCGAGCGCTTTCAGGAGCGTGGATTTGCCGCTGCCGTTGGCGCCGATCAGCGCGGTGATCTTTCCATCCGGTATGGTGACATCGACATTCTCCAGCACTCGCAGCGCGGCATAGCCAAGCGTAAGCTTCTCTCCGGCAAGACGCGATTGGGCAGCACTACTCATGACGGCCGGTCTCCTTGATGAGTAGGAAAATCAGATAGGGTCCGCCGATCACCGCCGCGACGATGCCGGCCGGGATCTCGTTCGGCAGCGCCACGAGACGGCCGGCCAGATCGGCAGCAGATAGAGCCAGCGCGCCCATCAGTGCGCTCAATGGCACCAGATGCCGGGCGCGCGGACCGACAAGCAGCCGGGCGGCATGCGGCGCCAGTAGACCGAGAAATCCCATGCTGCCGACACTGGCGACGGCACCGGCGCAGAGCAGCACGGAAACGGCGATCAGGCCGCCCCGCAGCCGGGCCGGCGGCATGCCGAGGCTGACAAGCGTCTCATCGCCGAAGCCGCCGGCATCGAGACGTGCAGCAGCGAAGAGGACGAGCGGCAGGCAGGCGAGCAGCCAGAGGCCGAGCACCAGCACGTCGGTCATCGAACTGCCGTAGACGCTGCCGGCAAGCCAGACCATCGACTGATCGGCACGGGTCGGAAAGATCACCATCACATACTGGATCAGCGCCTGCGCCAGCATGCCGAGCGCCACGCCCACCAGCGCCAGCGCCGCGATACCGCCGCCGAAAGTGCGGCCGATCAGCAGCAGCAGTGCCGCACCGAGGATCGCGCCCGAAACGACGCCCGCGGGGATCGCCCAGATTGCCCAGGCGGGCGGCGCCATCATTCCTGCCAGGAAAGCGCCGAGACCGGCGCATTTGGTGATGCCGACGACATCGGGAGAGGCCAGCGGATTGCGTAGCGCGCCCTGCAGGAAAACACCGGCCAGACCGAAGGACGCCCCGGCGAGGATGGAGACGGCGACGCGCGGGGCGCGGTATTGCATAACGATGAAGGCATTCTTGCCGCCACCGATGCCATCGAGCACCTGGCCGATACTCAGGGTCACGGCGCCCACAGTCATGCCGAGAATGGCGAGGACAGCAATGAGGACGGCGATCACAATGCAGACCGTCAGCGCCCGCGTCTCTTTTCCAGCGAGTGTGCTCATCTGACCCTCTGGCGCCAGAGGATAAGCAGGAAGGCAGGCGCGCCGATCAGCGCCGTGACGATGCCGACGGGCATTTCCTGGGGATAGGCGGCAACGCGGCCGAGGAGATCGGCCGCATTCAGCAGCAACGGCCCGGCGATGGCGCTCAGCGCAATCAGTGTCAGCTGATCCCCGCCAACCAGCCGCCTGATGATATGCGGCACGAGCAGGCCGATGAAACCGATCGGCCCGCTGACGGCGACAGCGGAACCGGCCAGCACGACGATGAGAAAGGCCGCGAGTCCGCCGACGCGGCGCGCATTCTGCCCGAGCGACAGGCCGGTGGTCTCGTCCAGCGCCAGCACGCCGAAATGGCGGCCGGCCAGAAGTGCGGTTCCGCCGCCGATAAGCGTGAACGGCAAGATGATGAGAACCTTGTCCCATTGCGCCCCGTTGATCGATCCGGCCAGCCAATAGACAATATCCTGCGCCGCGTTGTTGGCGATCAGGATCGCCTGGACGAGCGCCGAGAGCACCAGCTGGATGGAGATACCTGCCAGCGCCAGCTTCATGTCGTTCATGGCACCGGAGACGGAGAGCGCCCACATGGCGAGGCCGACTGCTGCAGCACCCACGAATGCCGGCCATACCGTTCCGGCGCCACGCAATTCCGGCAGGGCGATCAGGCAGAGAACGATGACGAGCGAAGCCCCGGCATTGATGCCGAAGGTTTGCGGCGAGGCGAGCGGGTTGCGCGTCAGCGTCTGGATCAGCACACCTGCCACCGCCAGATTGGCGCCGATCATGACCGCCAGCAGCGCCCGCGGCAGGCGCACGTCCCAGACGAGCGCGCTATCGGGGGAGCCATCGGGCGACACGAGCAGCGACAGCGCATGCCGAACCGGCAGCTCCGAAACGCCAAAGGAGACGGCAGCGACGATGATCGCGGCGAGCGCCATCAGCAGCAGGCAGCCGAGGGCGACCGGCTGCAACCGCCCCTGCCCCGCCATCGCTACTGCCTTGCCTTCCACCAGCGGTTACCCGGCCTTGTAGACTTTGGCGAGGATTTCGCCAGCGATCATCTCGGCGGTCTTCAGGCCGCGGAAGCGCGAGAACTGGTTGCGGTCGACCTCGAAGATGTTGCCGCTTTTGACAGCCGAGATGTTGGTGAAGGCACTGTTGCTCTTCCACTGATCGAAGACCGTGCCGCCGGCATCAGTCGCAACCAGGAAGACGTCGGGATTGACGGCGATCAGACGCTCAAGGCTGGCGCCGCTCTCGACCGCATCCGTCGAGTCGATTGCCGGCGTCAGGCCCATGGCCTTGAATACCGAGCCTGTGAAGGATGCGGACGTATGGAGGCTCATGGAATCGGCATTGGCGACGGCGAGCAGGAAGCGGCGCTTCTCGCCAGCCGGGATCTTGGCAACGAGGGCTGCGATCACCGCATCATGATCGGCAACCGCCTTTTCACCCTTGTCCTTTTCGCCGAGCGCATCGGCGATGGTCACCACGCCTTCCTTGATCGTCTGGTAACTGCCCTCCCAGCTGTTCAGCACGATCGTCGGCGCAATGGCGCTCAGCTGCGCGTAGATTGCCGAATGACGGAGCTGGTCGGCGATGATCAGGTCTGGCGCGAGCGCGCTGACGAGCTCAAGGTTCGGCTCAAGACGCGTACCGACGGAGCTGTACTCGACCTTCTTGCCGAGCAGCTGCTCGATGCGCTTCGGCTGGTTGTCGTCGGTAATGCCGACAGGCACGACGCCCAGCGCATCCAGCGACTGGACGAAGGAGAATTCGAGCGCCACGATGCGCTGCGGCTTGCCGGTGATTTCGGTCGAACCCAGGAGATGCGTGATGGTGCGTGCGGCGTCATCGGCCAGCGCCGGAGCGGCGACAGTGGCTGCGGCTGCAGCGCCAAGGAGAAGGCCGAACTGGCGGCGTGAAATCGAATTCTGAAACAGGCTCATGTCAAACTCCCAGCTGAAAACAGCAGCGGGGCGTTGATCCCCGCTCTCAAATTTCCGCTACAGAATTGACGCCGACACTTCAAGTAAAGTTTACAAAAATAATCACCTTATTTTGCGTCCGGCAATTTCAGGGCTCCATGGGTCTTCATGCTGCGGATCGCGAAGTTCGAGCGGATGTCGCTGACATTCGGCAATGTCAGCAGCGTCTCGGTTAGCAGACGCTCGTAGGCGGCCAGATCTTCGACCACGACCTCGGCCAGGAAATCTGCCGTGCCCGATATCAGGAAGCAGGAGACGATTTCGGGAATGGCAAGGAGCGCCGCCTGCTGCGCCTCGGAATTCTCGCGGGTGTGGTGCGCCACCTTGAACTCGACGAAGACGGTGAGGCCGAGGCCGACTTCCTTGCGGTCGATATCGGCACGGTAACCGCGGATGACCCCTGCTTTTTCGAGGTTGCGGATGCGGCGAAGGCAGGGAGACGGCGAGAGGTTGACCTTCTCGGCAATCTCCACGTTGGTGGCCCGCGCATCCTCCTGAAGGCACTTCAGAATAGCGATATCGAATTTATCAAGATTTGGCATATCCGCTCATTTCCAGCGACCATGTTGGCATATCATTGCTGATACCATGATCTGGAAGCCATAGATAGCAAGGACATGCCCCGGCCTTCCGGCCTATCCTTTTCTCAACCGGAAATGATCCGGACGTGCGGAGGATAGCGCGATGACCAGCTTCACCATCACCAATGAAAAGTCTCCTTCCCTCATTCCCGGCTATATCGGCGGAACCGTCACGGTGCTCATCTGGGCGTCGTGGTTCCTGGCGACCCGCCATAGCGCCGCAACGCCGCTTGGCTCGCTCGATATCGGGCTGATCCGCTACGGCATTCCGGCGCTGGCGCTGGCGCCGGTGTGGCTGAGGACCGGGCTGTTGCCGAAGGGCGTGCCGCTGCATCTGCTGGCGCTGATGGTTGCCGGCGCCGGTGCCGCGTTTTTTCTGCTGACGACGCTAGCGATCCATTCGACGCCCGCCGCCTCATCCGGCATCCTGCTCGGCGGCTCGATGCCGCTGGCGACAGCCCTAATCGGCATCGTCATCTTCGGCGAACGGCCCGACCTGACCCGCAAGCTCGGCCTTGCCGCCATCGTCGGCGGTGTGCTGATCCTGCTGTTGCGCAGCCTGTCGGATGCCTCGCTGCCGTGGACGAGCTTCGTCCTGCTCCCGGCCGGCGCAGTGTTATGGGCGAGCTATACGCATGCCTTCCGCCGCAGCGGCCTGACCGCTCTGCAGGCAAGCGCCCTGATCGCCATCTGGTCGTTCCTCATCATCGGCGTGCTTGCGCTGATCTTCGGCACCTCGCTGTCAAAGGCGAGCACCGCCGATATCGGCCTGCAGGTGCTGAGCCAGGGCGTGCTTTCAGGCCTCGTCGCGATGCTTGCCTATGGCACGGCGGTCAAGACGCTCGGTGGCACGCAGGCTGCGGCTTTCACGGCGCTGACGCCCGTGCTGGCGACGATAGGCGGAAGCGTGTTTCTCGGAGAGCCGGTCGGCATTGCCGAAATTGCCGCCGCCGTCATGACGGGCATCGGCGTGGCGCTCTCGACCGGGATTGCCGCCAGACGGCATTGACCGAATCGAACAATGAAAGCCCGGCATTGCCGGGCTTTCCCGTTCAGGCCTGGATGACGATGACCTTGGCGCCGGGCAGCACGCGATCATAGAGATCGATGACATCGTGGTTCAGCATGCGGATGCAGCCGCTCGACATGGCGAGACCGATCGATTGCGGCTGGTTGGTGCCGTGAATGCGGAAATGGGTGTCGTTGCCACCGCGGTAGAGATACATGGCCCGCGCCCCGAGCGGATTGTTGGGGCCGCCCGGCATGCCGCCGGCGAGCTTGCGATAGCGCGCCTCGCGGCGCTGCATGTTTTCGGTCGGTGTCCAGGTCGGCCATTCGGCCTTGCGCCCGACATAGGCGTTGCCCGCCAGCGCCAGCCCTTCCCGGCCCACACCGACGCCATAGCGCATCGCCTGCCCATCACCCAGAATATAATAGAGACGGCGGGCCGGCGTATCGACGACGACCGTGCCCGCAGCCTGATCCGAGACATAAGCGACCTGCTGACGGCGCAGGTCGGGATCGAGCTTTTCGAGCGGCATTGCGGGAAGCGGAAATTTCTCTGCCGGAAGCGCTGCGTAATTGGCGCGATGATCAGGACCGCTGGAAGCGCATCCCGCCAGAAGAGCGGAGAGGCCCATTACGAAGCCACGGCGGGAGATCTGCATTCAGACGGTCCTTAACATCAGGTTGATGCCCTGAAGTTAAGGAAAACATGGTTAATACGCAGTTAAACAGATGCCGCGCGGCGCAACAAGTAAGGCCGAAAAGTGGCGATACCGGCAGTTTTCACGGGCATGTGATCAAGTCCCATGCGCCACCCTGAGGTGCAGCCTCACATATTCGGATAGACCGGCCCCTCACCGCCCTGCGGGGGAACCCAGTTGATGTTCTGGTTGGGATCCTTGATGTCGCAGGTCTTGCAGTGGACGCAGTTCTGGGCGTTGATGACATAGGTCTCCTGGCCGTCCTTCTCCACCCATTCGTAGACGCCGGCCGGACAGTAGCGGGTCGAGGGACCGGCATAGATGTCGTGCTCCGACGACTTCTGCAGCGCCATGTCCTTGACCTTCAGATGAACCGGCTGATCCTCCTCGTGATTGGTGTTCGACAGGAACACCGAGGAGAGGCGGTCGAAGGTGAGAATCCCGTCCGGCTTCGGATAGTCGATCTTCTTGTGCTGTGCTGCCGGCTCCAGCGACTGCGCGTCGGTCTTGCCGTGCTTGAGCGTGCCGAAGAAGGAGAAGCCGAACAGCGTGTTGGTCCACATGTCGAGACCCCCAAGGCCGATGCCGACAAGCGTTCCGAACTTCGACCAGAGCGGCTTGACGTTGCGGACCTTCTTCAGGTCCTTGCCGATATCGGTCTTGCGCCATTCATTCTCGATCTCGATGATCTCGTCATTGGCGCGTCCCGCCTCGATCGCCGCGGCGATCTTCTCGGCCGCCAGCATGCCAGACAGCACCGCATTGTGGCTGCCCTTGATGCGGGGCACGTTGACGAAACCGGCCGAGCAGCCGATCAGCGCCCCACCAGGGAAGGTCAGCTTCGGCACCGACTGGTAACCGCCCTCGGTGATGGCGCGGGCGCCGTAGGAGAGCCGCTTACCGCCCTCGAAGGTGGTGCGGATCGCTGGATGCGTCTTGAAGCGCTGGAATTCCTCGAAGGGATAGAGATAGGGGTTCTTGTAGTTCAGGTGCACGACGAAGCCGACGGCGACCATATTGTCTTCAAGATGGTAGAGGAACGAGCCGCCACCGGCAGCCATGCCGAGCGGCCAGCCGAAGGAGTGCTGCACCAGACCCTGCCTGTGGTTCTCCGGCTTGACCTGCCAAAGCTCCTTGATGCCGATGCCGAATTTCTGCGGTTCGCGGTCCTTCGACAGGTCGAACCTGGCGATCAGCTGCTTGGCGAGCGAGCCGCGCACGCCCTCGCCGATCAGCACATATTTGCCGAGCAGTTCCATGCCGCGGGTAAAGTTCGGGCCGGGCTCGCCGTTGCGCTCGACGCCCATGTCACCGGTGGCGACACCGATGACGGCGCCCTCGTCATTATAGAGCACTTCGGTTGCGGCAAAGCCCGGATAGATCTCGACGCCGAGCGCCTCCGCGTGGCCCGCCAGCCAGCGACAGACGTTACCGAGCGAGACGATATAATTGCCATGATTGTTCATCAGCGGCGGCATCAGCACGTTCGGCAGGCGGATCGAGCCGGCCGGGCCAAGCACCAGGAAGTGATCGGCATTGACCTCCGTCTTGAAGGGATGGTCGCTCTCGCTGCGCCAGTCCGGCAGCAGCCGGTCAATACCGATGGGGTCGACGACGGCGCCGGACAGGATATGGGCACCGACTTCAGCCCCCTTCTCCAGCACCACGACCGACAGTTCCGGATTGACCTGCTTCAGCCGGATCGCCGCAGACAGGCCCGCCGGTCCGCCACCGACAATCACCACGTCGAATTCCATGCTTTCGCGTTCCGGAAGCTCTGTCGTCTCGGTCATCTTCGTTCGGTCTCCGCTCGGCCGCCGCCGCGGCTCATTCCCCAATCTGGGCTAATCTCTTGTCAAAACCGGAAAGCATTGTCGAGCCGGTAAGCGACAGCCAATCTCCCAATTCGCACAATGATTTCCTTCATGCGCATAAACCTATTTAACGTTTACGTTCACGTCAATTATACGGCGTGATTTTCTCGTTGATCCGCTTTTCTTTCCGCCTGCCCGCGCCTTATACAAAGGCACACCATTGGAGGATATCATGGATCTCGGCATCAAGGGCAAACGCGCACTCGTTCTGGCATCGTCACGCGGATTGGGCCACGGCATCGCGGTGGCCTTGGCGCGCGAAGGCGCGAATGTCCTGCTCTGCGGACGCAGCGGCGAGCAGCTCGACGCCAATTGCAAGGCGATCAATGCCGAGGGCAAGGGCAAGGCCGACTGGATCTGGGCCGACCTCGGCGACGAGAATTTCGTGCAGACGGTGACGTCAGCCGTCAACGACAAGTTTGGCGGCCTCGATATCCTGGTCAACAACACCGGCGGACCGACACCCGGCACCACCGAGGACATGACGGCCGAAAAGCTGGAAACCTATTTCTTCTCGATGGTTCTGCGGGTCATCACGCTGACCAACGCGCTCCTTCCCGGCATGAAGCAGCAGGGCTGGGGCCGCATCCTGACGGTTGCCTCCTCTGGCGTGATCGAACCGATTGCCAACCTGGCACTGTCGAATACGCTGCGCCCTGCCCTTGCCGGCTGGAGCAAGACGCTCGCCTCCGAAATCGCAAGCCACGGCGTCACCACCAATCTGCTGCTTCCCGGCAGCATCCTGACCGGCCGCCTCGACGAACTGGATGGTGCGGCAGCAAGACGCACCGGCCGCGCGATGGACGAAATCCGCTCGGAAAAGGAAGCGCGCATTCCCGTCGGGCGCTATGGAAAGGTCGATGAGTTCGCGGCCACCGCAGCATTTTTGTGCAGCGAACCAGCAAGTTACATCACAGGGTCGCTGATCCGTTGCGATGGTGGAGCGGCACGGTCGGTATAGTCGACCGATGTAGCGATCCAGTATATATTAGAGCCGGACTAATATTACCGAATGTTCATTACGAAAATTTAAGCTGTTATAAACGCTTAGTGATCGTAAGCGGCGAATAGTGTCTTTTTTGCGCCGCAAAATAGGCGGCTCATTTAGAGCATAAATTTCGCCCCATTCTGTTCAAAACCGGTCTCGCTCATGAAGAAATTCTGGATCACAGTCAGCATCGTCGCAATCGCCGCCGCCGGTATCTGGCAGTTCGGCAATCGCATCCCCTATGCCCAGCAGGTTCCCTATCTTTCGAAACTGATCAAGCAACCTGCCGCCCATGGCTCGGGCAAGGGAGATGGCAGCGCCAAAGGCGGCGATCAGCAGGCAGCGGCCGGCGATGCGGCAGCATCCGGCAGTCAAGCCGGCGGCAATGGCGGACATCGCCGCGGCGGTGCAGGCGGTCCGGCTGTGATCAAGACTGTTGCCGCAGCGCAGGCGGCCCTGCCGATCGACGTTGCCGCTTCCGGCTGGGCGGTCGCCGACGACAACACGACGATCGCCGCGCAGGAGCAGGGCCAGATCGTCGGCGTCAGCGTCCAGGACGGCGCAACGGTCAAGGCCGGCGATCTGATCGCCAAGCTCGACGACCGGTCGGCCAAGGCCGCGGTCGACAAGGATCGGGCGATGATTGTCCGCGATCAGGCAACACTCAGCGGCGCAGAGATCGCCTTGACCCGCGCACAGGACCTCGCCGACCAGAAGGCAGGCACCCAGCAAAGCTCCGATCAGGCCAAGGCGACCCGCGATAGCGCCGCCGCAACCGTCGAGGCTGACAAAGCCACCCTCGCCGCCGACCAGATCACGCTCGACCACACCGAGATCCGGGCGCCGTTCGACGGACGCCTGGGGGACGTGACGATCAGCAACGGCGCCTTCGTCAATGCAGGCTCGGCCATCGTCACCATCGCCAAATACGACCCGATCTATGTTCAGTTCAATCTCCAGGAACGCTATCTCAAGGAGCTGAAGACGGCGCTGGCTGCCGGTCCGGTCGATGTCAGCACTGCTCCGGATTCCACCAAAGGTGAAGTCCGCAAGGGCGCGGTCAGCTTCTACGACAATATCGTAGACAAAGCCTCCGGCACGATCGCCGTCAAGGCGCGTTTTGAAAACGCCTCGGGGGCGCTCTGGCCCGGCCAGTCGATCAACGTCGTCGTGCATTTCGACAACAAGGACCAGCAGATCGTCGTGCCGACGGTGGCGGTCAACCCGGGACCGACCGGTTTCTTCGCCTTCGTCGCCAAGGACGGCAAGGTTCAGCTGACACCGGTAACGGTCGCCCGCTCCAATGGCGGCTTTTCGGCCATATCGTCGGGGCTTTCGGCAGGCGACCACGTGGTCGTCGAAGGCCAGGGCAACCTGAACGACAAGCAGGCCGTCAACGAACAGTTCGACGACAAGGCACTCAATGTGGCCTCGGCCGCCGACAGCTTGCCGCAGCAAACAGGCAACGCCACCGCGGGGACTGAGGAATGATTCCGAACTTCTGCATCCAGCGTCCCGTCGCCACGACGCTTCTGGCGATCGGCGCTATCCTGGCCGGCCTTGCGGGATACCAGCTGATCCCGGTCGCCGCCCTGCCACAAGTCGACTTCCCGACGATCAACGTTTCTGCCCAGCTGACCGGCGCCTCGCCGCAAACGATGGCGACATCGGTTGCGACACCGCTGATCAAGCAGTTCGAGACCATTCCCGGCATCAGCGAAATCAGCGCATCGAGCTCGCTCGGCAATACCAGCATCGTGCTGCAGTTCGATCTGAACCGTGACATCGATGCGGCTGCAGCCGACGTCCAGGCGGCGATCTCCCACGCCACCCGGCAGCTGCCTGACAACCTGACGACGCCGCCGAGCTATCGCAAGACCAACCCGGCCGACGCGCCCGTCATGCTGATGGCGGTGCAGAGCGATACGATGCCGCGTAGCAAGCTCGACGAGATTGCCGAAGACATCATTTCGCCGTCGCTCTCGACGCTGCCGGGCGTTGCCCAGGTATCGGTATTCGGCGCACAGACCTATGCCGTTCGCGTCGAGGTCGATCCCAGCAAGCTTCAGGCCCGTGGAATCGGCATCGACACGGTGAATAAGGCCATTGCCGCAGCCAACAATCAGAGCCCGGTCGGCACGCTGCAGAACAGCTCCCAGACGATGACGATCAATGCGAATACGCAGCGCGTCAACGCCGACCAATTCCGCACGCTGGTCATCGCCTCGCCGAATGGCGCAGCGATTCACCTCAGCGACGTGGCAAATGTCGAGGACAGCGTCGAGAACCAGAATACCGGCAGCTGGTATGACGGCAACCGCGGCATCATCCTGGCCATCCAGCGCCAGCCGGACGCCAATACCGTCGATGTCGTTGATGCGATCAATGCAAAGTTGCCGCAGTTGCATGCGGAAATTCCGCCATCGGTGAAGACCGTGGTGATGAACGACGCAGCAAAGCCGATCCGCGCAGCCATCACCGACGTCAAGTTTACGCTGTTGCTGACGATCGGCCTCGTCGTGCTCGTCATCTATCTGTTCACCGGTCATTTGACGGCGACGATCATTCCGGGCCTTGCCGTTCCACTGTCGCTGATCTCGACCTTCGGCATGATGTATGTGCTGGGCTACAGTATCGACAACATTTCGCTGCTCGGGCTGACGCTCGCGGTGGGTCTCGTGGTCGATGACGCGATCGTCATGCTTGAAAACATCCTGCGCCATGTCGAGGAGGGAATGCCCGTCCGCGAAGCGGCGATCAAGGGTTCCGGCGAAGTCAGCTACACGATCATCTCGATGTCGGTTTCGCTGATCGCCGTCTTCATTCCTATCCTGTTGATGGGTGGCGTCGTCGGACGCGTCTTCAACGAGTTCGGCATGGTCGTTGCCATCGCCATCGTCGCCTCGGCGATCGTCTCGCTGACGGTAACGCCGATGCTCGGCTCGAGGCTTTCCGAAGGCCACAGCCGCCCGCCGCTTCTGGTACGGCTCTTCGATGCGGGCTTCGAACGGACCCTTCACGGTTACGACCGCGCAGTCGCCTGGTGCCTTCGGCATACCATGACCGTCATCGGCGTGTTCTTCGCCTCGGTGGCGCTGACCATCTACCTGTTCATGACACTGCCCTCGAGCTTCTTCCCGCAGGAAGATATCGGCCGCCTGCAGATCTCCACGCAGGCCCGCCAGGACATCTCCTACTCGGCCATGGAAGCCCTGCAGAAGCAGGCAGCCGCGGCTGTCAAGGCAAACAGCGCCGTCAATCACGTGATGTCCACGGTCGGCGGCAATGCGCAGAAGCCTCTGAACAACGGCACGATCTATGTCGAGCTTAAGGACAAGGACCAGCGCGTGCCGCTTGAGCAGACCCTGCGCGAACTGCGCTCGTCGCTCAACAAGATCCCCGGCCTGCAGGCCTTCGTAACCCCGAACCAGAGCCTGCGCTTCGGTGGCAGACAGACGGCCAGCCAGTATCAGCTGATCGTACAGGCACTCAACGCCGACACGACCAATCTCTGGGCCGGCAAGATGGTGACCGCGCTCCGCCAGGATTCGCGGTTCACCGACGTGACAACCGACGCACAGAACAATGCGCTGCAGGCCAACATCGTCATCGACAGCGAGAAGGCCGCAGCCTTCGGCATCGATAACGATCTGCTGCGCACCACGCTGCAGGAAGCCTTCAGCAGCTACACGGCGGCCGAGATACAGTCGACCGGCGATAGCTACGACGTCATCGTCGAATACGATACCGGCAAGCCCTGGGATGATCAGAAGCTGTCGGAGATCAACGTCGCATCGGCCAACGGCACGCTGGTTCCGCTATCGAATTTCGCGCATGTCCAGCGGACCACCGGCCCCGTTACCATCAACCAGACCGGCCAGCTCGTTTCGACGACAGTCTCCTTCAATCTGCCGGCCGGCGAATCCCTCAGCGATGCGACGGCGGCGATCGACCAGATCAAGCATGATATGAACATGCCTGCCGACGTGTTCACCAGCTACGGCGGCACCGCGCAGATCTTCGAACAGTCGCAGGGCAACACGCCTTATCTGATCCTGGCGGCGATCCTGACGATCTATGTGGTGCTTGGCGTTCTCTACGAGAGCTTCATCCATCCGCTGACCATTCTGTCGGGCCTCCCGGCAGCGGCACTCGGCGCGCTTCTGGCCCTGAAAGTCATGGGGCTCGACCTGTCGATCATCGCGCTCATCGGCCTGCTGATGCTGATCGGTATCGTCAAGAAGAACGCGATCATGATGATCGACGTGGCGCTGGAAAATCTCCGATCGACCAAGATGTCACCGGCGGAAGCGATCCACGAGGCTTGCGTGCGGCGTTTCCGGCCGATCATGATGACGACCTTCTGCGCCATGCTCGGTGCCCTGCCGATCGCGCTCGGCTCGGGCGCCAGCTCGGAGCTGCGCCAGCCGCTCGGCATCGCCGTCGTCGGTGGTCTGATCGTCTCGCAGGCGCTGACGCTGTTCATCACCCCGGTCATCTTCGTCCAGATGGGCCGCTTCGAAACCTGGCTCAAGCAGCGCTTCAGCCGCAAGCCGGCACATGAGGCGCCCGCCAACGAGGATGGCGAACCGGAGACCCGGGCGGTTGCCGCCGAATAAGACGACAAGAAAGGGCGCCTCTCCGGGCGCCCTTTTCGCTTAACGGCCTTCGACCAGCTTCGGCAGATCGGCGATCAGCGCATCGCGCGTTTCGAAGCTGATCGGATTGCCACGATAGCGATGGTTGCCGATAGAGAGCCTTGCGAAGACCAGACGCCGGTCGCCCCTCACCGCCCAGCCGACGAACCAGCCGAGCGGCCGCTCCAAATTGGTCTCGCCCTTGCTGCTGCGTAGCCAGCCGGAACCGGTCTTGCCCTGGATCGTCCAGCCATCGGCGGCTTGAAAGCGGGGAACGATCGCTTCCGTTTTCTGGCGCGCCTCCTCCGAGATCGGCAGCTCGCCGCGCCGGAAACGCAGCAGGAAGCGTGCCTGCTCTTCCGCCGAAATCTTCAGCGACGACATCAGCCACGCCTGCGTCAGCCCGCCGGACACATTCTCGTTGCCGTAGCCGAAGCCCGCGACATAGCGGGCAAAGGCGCGGTCTCCGAGCTTCGTCGTCAGCTCCTGCGAGAACCAGACGACGGAATCCCGTAGCCAGATTGCCGGATCGGTGTCCTTTCGCTCGATCTTGCGCTGCCGCTGCAGTTCCGGCCCGTAGCGCCAAAGGGGATTGTGCTCATCGACCAGAATACCAGCATCGTAACCCATCATGGCCAAGGGCAGTTTGAACGTCGATTGCGGATAGAATCCCTGATCGCAATTGCCCTGGCGGAAAATGGTCTCGCCGGTCTTTTCATCGATAATAACGGTGCAGCGGATCGGATCACCAGCCAGGGCCGCATCCACATTGCCGAGAAGCGCCGAAATGCCGAATAAGAAGGCGAAGATAAGAGATTTTGAAACTGCCACTGCCGTGCTCCATGTGGTTCGACACGGCTTTCTAGGCCGGCTTGCGAGGCCCGATCAAACGATGATATCTGCGGTCAGGCATGAATTGAATTAGGCCATCTCATGGTTCGACCCTACCTTCCCCTCAACGCCCTGCGCGCTTTCGAGGCAGCTTCCCGACATCTGAGTTTTACCCGCGCTGCCATCGAACTCTGCGTCACGCAGGCCGCCGTCAGCCATCAGGTGAAGCTTCTGGAGCAGCGCCTCGGTGTCACCCTCTTCCGCCGCCTGCCGCGAGGGTTGATGATCACCGAGGAGGGACTGGCGCTGCTACCGGTGCTGCGCGAATCCTTCGATCGGATGGCCGACATGCTGGAGCGTTTCGAGGGCGGGCAGCTGCGCGAGGTGCTGAAGCTCGGCGCGGTCGGCACGCTGGCGGTCGGCTGGCTGCTGCCGCGGTTGGCCGACTTCCGGGC
This sequence comes from Rhizobium sp. 10N427, assembly GCF_056394605.1. Classification (NCBI taxonomy): domain Bacteria; kingdom Pseudomonadati; phylum Pseudomonadota; class Alphaproteobacteria; order Hyphomicrobiales; family Rhizobiaceae; genus Rhizobium; species Rhizobium sp. 10N427. The sequence continues at coordinate 63,985 of NZ_JBFTID010000018.1, forward strand.
GAAGTTTCCCTATATCGATCTCCGGCTTTCGACCAACAACAACCGGGTGGATATCGCCGCCGAAGGCCTCGACTACGCGATCCGCTTCGGAAACGGCGCCTGGCACGATATCGAAGCCGAAGCGCTGTTCGAGGCACCGCTCTCCGTGCTCTGCATTCCACCGATCGCCCGCACACTGAAAACCCCTGACGACGTTGCCCGGCAGACGCTGCTGCGCTCCTACCGCACCGACGAATGGCCAAGCTGGTTCGAGGCCGCAGGCGTCGAGCCGCCACCGATCCTCGGACTGGTCTTCGATTCGTCGGTACTGATGGTCGAGGCAGCGATGCAGGGCGCGGGTGTGGCGCTCGCCCCGCCGTTGATGTTCTCGCGGCAACTGGCGGCCGGCGAAATCGAGCAGCCTTTCCCTGTTTATATCTCCAAGGGCAGCTACTGGCTGACCCGCCTGAAATCGCGGCCGGTGACGCCGGCGATGGAGACCTTTCGCAGATGGATGCAACAGATGTCGGAGGAGACGCAGACAGCCGCTTCGGCCTGATTCTGCGGGTTGCTTTCGCCGCCGTCCTATGCGATCACCCGCGCTCTCAAGAATTCGCAGGGCGCGCAGATGCGCCGCCCTTTTCGCATCCGGGCTGGTTCCCGGTCCAAGACATTTTGACGGATATTGAAGGAGCACGGCCATGGCACGGGCGCTCGGGCTTGATTTCGGCACGACCAATACGGTTCTGGCAATGGCGGATGGCGCCAATGCGACGCATTCGATGAGTTTCACCAGCGCGGCAGGCACGGCCGACAGCATGCGAACCGCCCTCTCCTTCATGAAGGACGCGCAGCTCGGCGCTTCGGCGCTCAAGGTCGAAGCGGGCGCGGCAGCGATCCGCCAGTTCATCGACAATCCCGGCGACTGCCGCTTCCTGCAGTCGATCAAGACCTTTGCCGCCAGCGCCCTCTTCCAGGGCACGCTGATCTACGGCAAGCGCCAGAGCTTCGAAGACCTGATGGAAGTCTTCATCCGGCGGCTTCGCGGCTATGCCGGCGACAACTGGCCGTCCGACGTCAGCCGCATCGTCGCCGGCCGCCCGGTGCATTTTGCCGGCGCCTCCGCCGATCCCGCATTGGCGACGGACCGCTACAACGAGGCGCTGTCGCGCTTCGGCTTTCCTGAAATCCACTATGTCTACGAACCGGTCGCAGCCGCCTTCTACTTTGCGCAGAACCTGACGTCCGACGCCACCGTGCTGGTCGCCGACTTCGGCGGCGGTACGACGGACTATTCGCTGATCCGCTTTGAAACCATTGCCGGCAAGCTCACCGCCACGCCGATCGGCCATTCCGGCGTCGGCATCGCCGGCGATCACTTCGACTACCGCATGATCGACAATGTCGTCGCGCCACAGATCGGCAAGGGGAGTCATTTCAAGAGCTTCGACAAGATCCTTGAGGTGCCGTCGAACTACTATTCCAGCTTCGGCCGCTGGAACCAGCTGTCGATCTTCAAGACCTCGCGCGAGTTCGAAGACCTGAGAAAGCTGGTGCGTACCGCGCTCGAGCCCGAGAAGCTGGAAATCTTCGTCGATCTCGTCGATCACGACGAGGGCTACCCGCTCTACCAGGCGGTGTCGGCGACGAAGATGGCACTCTCCGCCGAAGAAGAAGCGGCCTTCGACTTCGCGCCGCTTGGCCGCGGCGGACAGCGCACCGTCAAGCGCAAGGATTTCGAAACCTGGATCGCCGACGATCTCAGCCGCATCGAAGGCGCGCTTGATGACGTGCTGGAGAAGACGCAGACCAAGGCGGAAACTATCGACAAGGTCTTCCTCACCGGCGGCACATCCTTCGTACCAGCCGTGCGGCGGATTTTCACCGAGCGCTTCGACAGGGACAAGATCGAGAGCGGCGGCGAGCTGCTGTCAATCGCTCACGGTCTCGCGCTGATCGGCGAACGTGACGACATTTCGCAATGGACTGTGCAATAGGCCGCCCGGCCGTTGGCAGCACTTTCATTGGTGCTGCCGCTCCGCTAAGGTCGCCAGATGATCTCCGCAAACGACCTCTCCCCGGCCGAGCTCGCAGCGCTTCTGCATTTCCATGCGGATGCGGGCGTCGAGTGGCTGCTGGAAGAGGAGGCCGTCGATCGCTTCGCCGAATTCGAAGCGATGAAGGCGGCGAGACGCGCCACCGCCCCGCAGCAATCCGCTCCGTCAAGCCAGCCGCAGCCTCAGGAACGGGCGGCACCGCAGCGCCAGGCGCCGGCCGCGGCAGCATCTTCAGCGTCGAGGCCTCAGCCTGCCATTCCGGACGGTGAAGCCGTGCAGCAGGCGCGCTTTGCCGCCGAAAGCGCCCGCTCGCTCGCCGAACTGAAAACCGCGCTCGAAGCCTTCAACGGCTGCAATCTGAAACACAGCGCCCGCTCGACCATCTTTGCGACCGGCGATGCGGCGCGCGGCATCATGGTGATCGGATCGGCGCCAAGCGCCGAGGATGATCGCGAAGGACAGCCCTTTGCAGGCCGCCCCGGTGCGCTGCTCGACAAGATGCTCGCAGCGATCGGCCTGGACCGTTCCAGCATCCTGCTGACCCAGGTCATCCCCTGGCGGCCGCCCGGCAACCGTGTGCCGTCGGCGGCGGAGATGGATATCTGCCGACCCTTCATCGAGCGGCAGATCGCTCTGGCGGAGCCGAAAGCCATCCTGCTCCTCGGAAATTTCGCGGCTCGCGTCTTTTTCGGCGAGACGGACACCATTCATGGCCTGCGCGGCCAGTGGAAGGAAATCGGTGCAGGCACCCTGACAGTTCCGGCGCTGGCCACATTGCATCCGCAGGACTTGCTGACCGCACCGGTCAATAAGCGCTTGGCCTGGAACGATCTTTTAGCGTTTCAGCAGAAACTGCGCGACCTCGATCTGATTACAAAATAGCCAATCTTAAAGATTTTATGAATGAACCCATGCGCCAGGCGCATGCCTGCGTCTCATTTAGGTGCATTGCAGAATCAATGCTGCGCTGCAATATATACTCGTGTCTTGGGAGGAATCTGACAGGAACCAAGGCAATGAACACACGTTTTCGTCCAATACACTGCGGGTTTGAAACCCTGCGCCTCGCCGGCGGCCCGATCCGCACCACGCAAGGCTATAGCCGTCTCGGCTTCGCAACCAACGAACAGATGATCGCCCGCGGCACCGGCATCACCGGACGCACGACGCGTCCAGCTGCGATCTTCGCCGACTTCCAGGAATACTGAGTTACCGCGCCGCCCAACAGGGCGCGCGGATGGAGTTTAGCATGTCTGCCGTCATCATCTCGCTGCTTCGCAATATCGAAACCATCGAGCACATTCGTGCCGCGGTCTGTGCTGCGAAGGAATATGAGCGCGAGCTTAGCGGCGGCGAGCCCGCGACGCCGGTCAAGGACATTGCCGCGATCGCGCTCTAGGCGCAGACGGCAAACCTGACGGGATCCTGCTCGATCTGCGTCTTCGCAAATTCGAAAGCCTGATCGACATAGGCGAACTTGATCGCCTGCCAGCCGCAATAATTCTGCAGAAACGCCTTGGAAAGCCAAAGCTGTGTCTTCTTCGGCTCGTCGTACCAGCCGAGGCATCCCTGCTGGACGGCCTTGGCAAACAGCCGCTGCAGATGCGTCCGCGACATCATGAAATCGCCTGCCAGATTGCGCGTCTCGATGCGTCCGACGCTGTAGCGCTCGCCGTCGCAACTCTGCAGATCGATCCTCGATATCAGATGATCGACCACCATGCCGCCAGCCTCGGTCCAGAGGAACAACCCCACCTGCTCCGGCGGCTCGCGCCAGCCGTCGTTGTGCAGGCAATTCTCCGCGATCAGCGGATGGGCAAGGCGCATCAGCTCCGGATTGGCTTGGAAACAGGCCGCACGGTTGCCCTCATCGATTAGATCGAGTGCAGTCAGGTTCGACAGAAACCATCCATACATCGCCTGATGACTGACCTCGGCAGGCTCGAAATGGCGCGGCCGCCGGCGTTCCTCGCCCGGCGTATGGGCAATGAAGCGATAGGTCAGCAGTTCATCGATGAAATTCAGCACCGTGTTGCGGCTCGCCACCTTGTAGTCGGTGATACGCGCGGTCAGTGCCACGGCGGTAAAGCCTGTCGATGCATCCTCGGGATCGTGCTGGAGGCTTAGCGCATAGGCGGTCTGGGTCAGCAGCCAGCGCTGGTGCGAAGCGAGAAGCCTGGCAAGACGCGGGGCGGCATCGAACATGCCACGCATATCGCCCGCGAGTAGCCGGATTGAAGCCAGGAAGTTCGGGTGGTGCGCCAGTTCGTCAGCCGAAAATGCCATAAGCGCCCCCGCTCGCAAGCCAGCTTCCGGAGCTACCAGCCTTCGGGACAATTCAGTCCTTTTTGGTGGCCATTCGCATATGCAAGGCTTTGAATAAATGAAACTTCGTCAGCTTCATCAATCATATTCAAGGCGGCTTTGGTATCCTAAAATTTCGCCAGTATATTCCCGCTGGAGAGGTGCAATAGGATCGGAATCAACTCCGTCCAGCAAGCGGTCAGCCGCCTGCGCGCCGGGCATTTCGGCGCTCCAGACCGAGCCGGTGTTCGCGGTGAATGATGTAGACACCGGCCGCGATGACGATAGCGGTGCCGACCATCATGTGGCCGCCCGGCACGTCTCCAAAGACGACATAGCCGATGACGCCACCGAGCAAAATCGACGTATACTCGAACGGCGCGATGGTCGAGACGTCGGCATGCCGGTAGCTCTCCGTCAGCAGGATCTGCGCCACTCCGCCGCAAAAGCCGGCACCGACGAGAAACAGCGTCGTCTCGAGATCCAGCGAGTACCAGCCAAACGGCAGCGTCAGCAAGGAGCAAAGTGAGGCGATCATCGAGAAGTAGAGAACGATCGTCGCCGTGCGCTCCTCCTCCACCAGCTTGCGAACCTGGATCATCGCCATACCGGCGAGTACCGCCGAGAGCAGCACGCAGATGGCGCCGACCGCCTGTTCCGTCTCCATCCCGCCGGCGCGAAACAGCGTCAGCTTTGGCCAGGAAACGATCGCCACCCCGACAATGCCGAAGAACACCGCGCTCCAGCGGTAAAGCCGCACACGTTCCTTCAGGAACACCGCAGCGAAGATGACGGCAATCAGCGGCGTGGCGTAGCCCAGCGCAATCGCTTCAGGCAGCGGCAGGTGCATCAGCCCGTAGAAGCCGAAGCCCATCGAGATGATGCCGATCGTGCCGCGTTTCACATGACCGACGGGATTGGCCGTGTAGAAAGCAGCCTTCAGCTGACCGCGATAGGCGAGATAGGCCATGATCGGAAACAGCGCGAAGAACGAGCGGTAGAAGGTCACCTGCCCCGGCGCGATACCGGTTCCCGCCAGCTTGATGAAGGTCTGCATGCCGAGAAAGACGACAACCGACGAGACCTTCATCAGGATCCCCCTCATCGGGTTTCTCAAAACCGATTCCATGTCTTCCCAAGCTCGCTGGCGGCTGATGTTCCAAGGCAGGAGGATACCGCCGACTCGGCGGCACAGTGGCGTGTGACGGCATGGTAACGAAAGAACGGCGGTGATGGGGAAAATTTCCAGCGAAAAGCGAAATTCGAGGAAGTGTCAGGAAAAGTCCAGCACCGGCGCCGAAAAGAAAGCTCAGTGGCCTTTGCTTTAAGTTTAGTTCAGACTTTAATGTAATCATCGCCCCCAAAATTTACGGCGGGGATTCCGTTCCTGTCACGGTCATATCGTTAAAGGTCTTCAGGGAACACTTATGCGTACAGACACAGGCCAGGTCATTAACCTGGCAGACTACCGGCCCACCGATTTCGTGCTTGAGCGCGTGGACCTGACCTTCGAACTCGACCCGACGGAGACCAAGGTCGAGTCGCGGCTGATCTTCCACCGGCGCGAAGGCGCCGATCCGAAGGCACCGCTGATCCTTGACGGCGACGAACTTTCCCTGTCCGGCCTGCTGTTCGACCAGATCGAGATGCCCGCGGCGCAATATTCTGCGACGCCGGATGGTCTCACGGTTCGCGATCTCCCGGCCACCGAACCTTTCGAACTGACGATCACCACGATCATCAATCCTTCCGAAAATACCCAGCTGATGGGCCTCTACCGCACCGGCGGCATCTACTGCACGCAGTGCGAGGCCGAAGGCTTCCGCCGCATCACCTATTTTCCGGATCGTCCCGACGTTCTGGCGCCCTACACGGTCAACATCATTGCCGAGAAGGCCGCCAACCCGTTGCTGCTGTCAAATGGCAATTTCCTGGGCGGCGCCGGTTATGGCGAAGGCAAGCATTTTGCCGCCTGGTTCGATCCGCATCCGAAGCCGAGCTATCTCTTCGCGCTGGTTGCCGGCGATCTCGGCATCATCGAAGACACGTTTACGACGAAAACCGGCCGCGACGTCGCGCTGAAGATCTATGTCGAGCATGGCAAGGAGCCGCGCGCGGCTTACGCCATGGACGCTCTGAAGCGCTCGATGAAATGGGACGAAGAGGTCTTCGGCCGCGAATACGATCTCGATATCTTCATGATCGTCGCCGTCTCCGACTTCAACATGGGTGCCATGGAGAACAAGGGCCTCAACGTCTTCAACGACAAATACGTCCTTGCCGACCCCGAGACCGCGACCGATGCCGACTACGCCAATATCGAGGCGATCATCGCGCATGAGTATTTTCACAACTGGACCGGCAACCGCATCACCTGCCGCGACTGGTTCCAGCTGTGCCTGAAGGAAGGCCTGACGGTTTATCGCGACCACGAGTTCTCCTCGGATCAGCGTTCCCGTCCGGTCAAGCGCATCGCCGAAGTGCGCCACCTGAAGTCCGAGCAGTTCCCGGAAGACGGCGGTCCGCTGGCGCACCCCGTTCGCCCGACGAAGTACCGCGAAATCAACAACTTCTACACGACGACCGTCTATGAGAAGGGCAGCGAAGTCACGCGCATGATCGCGACGCTGCTCGGCAAGAAGCTCTTCAAGAAGGGCATGGACACCTATTTCAAGCGTCATGACGGCGAAGCGGTGACGATCGAGGATTTCGTCAAGTGCTTCGAGGACGCCAGCGGGCGCGATCTCACGCAGTTCTCGCTCTGGTACCATCAGGCCGGCACGCCGCTGGTCACGGCCTCGGGCACCTATGACGCCAAGGCCAAGACCTTCACGCTGCAGCTCGAACAAGTCGTTCCTGCAACGCCTGGCCAGGCCGACAAGAAGCCGATGCATATCCCGCTCAGCCTGGCGCTGTTTGCCGAAAGCGGCAAGGCGATCAAGCCGAAGTCGGTCGAAGGCGCCGAATATGCCAACGAGGTGCTGCACCTGACCGGCAAGACGCAGACCGCCGTCTTCCACGGCATCGCCTCGCGCCCGGTCGTGTCGATCAACCGCAGCTTCTCGGCGCCGATCAACCTGCATTTCGATCAGGCCCCGGCCGATCTCGCACTGCTCGCCCGCCACGAGACCGATCATTTCGCCCGCTGGCAGGCTCTGACCGATCTGGCCTTGCCAAACCTCCTCAAGGCCGCCCGCGACGCCCGTGATGGCAAGGCGGTCGCCTGCGAACAGACCTTTGTCGATGCCCTGCTCGCAGCCGCCTCCGACGACGCGCTGGAGCCCGCCTTCCGTGCCCAGGCGCTGGCGCTTCCGAGCGAAGCCGATATCGCCCGCGAGCTCGGCGGCAATAACGATCCCGACGCGATCCATGCCGGCCGTCAGGCGGTGATGAAGCAGATGGCCGAACAGGGTGCCGCAATCTTCGCAAATCTCTTCGAGACGATGACGACATCGGGCGCCTTCAGCCCGGATGCAGCGAGTGCCGGACGGCGCGCGCTGCGCAATGCCGCCCTCACCTATCTCTCCTACGCAGAGAACACGCCGGTTCGTGCCAAGGCCGCCTTCGACGCCGCCAACAACATGACCGAGCAGCTGCACGCCCTGACGCTCCTGGCGCACCGTTTCCCTGACAGCGCCGAGGCGATCAGCGCCCTGTCGGCCTTCCGCGACCGCTTCGAGGAGAATGCCCTCGTCGTCGACAAGTGGTTCTCGGTCCAGGCGACGATCCCGGGTGCGGCGACGCTCGATCGCGTCAAGAAACTGATGGACAGCCCGCTCTTCAAGCGCACCAATCCGAACCGGGTCCGGTCGCTGATCGGCACCTTCGCCTTCACCAATCCGACCGGCTTCGGCCGGGCCGATGGCGAGGGCTATCGCTTCCTCGCTGGCGAGATCCTCGATATCGACCAGCGCAATCCGCAGCTGGCTGCCCGCATCCTCACATCGATGCGCTCCTGGCGCTCACTGGAGCCGGCGCGGGCCGATTTCGCCCGTTCGGCTCTGATGGAGATCGAACGCGCGCCTGGCCTTTCGAGCGACGTGCGCGATATCGTCGAGCGGACGCTCAAGGGGTGATTTGCGAAGGCAAGGTCCGGCCGCTTGCGCCCGGACCTTGCCAGACTCACCAAGAAATCAGCACTTATAAATAGTTAACAGATTTTTACCTTTGCCTCTGGACACGGCGAATCAGGAATGATTCATTGAGTCAGGTTCGAGCGAGCGGCGCATCGAATCACACGAGGGATCAAGGTTATCACGATGATGAACGTGCGGCGGGCAACTGCGGCCCAAGGACGGCTGCGTGTCGATTTGGGTTCGCTCCGGGCATGGCCGCAGGCCACCCGAAGCCCTCGTCCGGTCGCACGCCAGGCCGGCGCACCGCGTCTTCCACAGGTCGAAACCATCTTGAAGCGTGCCATTCCGGCGCTGATCGTCGCCTTTCTGTCCGTTGTCGCCGCCTCGCACATCTTCGGGATGATGTCGGAATATTCGCGGATGGGCGCCGCCGCCCGTCATGCGACATCGCTTTCGGCCGCCGCGGCCGCAGCCGTCTTTTCCGACGCCAACGACCTGTTCGATGCTGGTAACGGCGCCGAAGCGCAGGCGCGGCTTTTGAAGTTTCTTCCCCAGGACCGGCTCGACAGCGGCTCCTTCATCCTTTTGGTCCAGTCGAGTGGCAAGGTCTTTGCAGCCTCCGCAGCCGGCGTTTCGTATGTCGGCTCCGATGTCGGCGACTTCTTCCCCGAAGTCTCGGCAATCCGCCGCTTCGGCGACCGCGCCGGTGTCATCGAAACGACGATCAGCGGCGACCCCCATTATGCGGAGATCAGCCTCGTCGGCTCGTCCGGCGGCTATATCATCGCTGCCACATCGCTCGACCAGATCGGCAAGCTCTGGCGCGAGGAGCTGACGCTCAATGTCACGCTGTTTGCCGGCATCTCTTCGATCCTGCTCGTCATCCTCTATGCCTATTACATGCAGGTGAAGCGCGCCCGCGATGCCGACGATATATTCGTCGAATCCAACCAGCGCGTCGAAACCGCACTGTCCCGCGGCCGTTGCGGCCTCTGGGATTTCGATTTCGAGAACCGCGAATTCTTCTGGTCGCGCTCGATGTACGACATGCTCGGCCTGCCCGGCTCCGACAAGACGATGTCCTTCAACGAGGCGGCCCGCCTGATGCACCCTGAGGACGGCGGCCTGCACGAGATCGCCCGTTCGATTGCCAAGGGCACGTCCGGCCAGGTCGATCAGATCTTCCGCATGCGCCACGCCGCCGGTCACTATGTCTGGATGCGCGCCCGCGCCCAGATGATCCGCAGCAATTCCGGCCGCATGCACATGATCGGCATCGCCATGGACGTCACCGAGCAACACCGCCTCGCCCAGCGCTATGCCGAAGCCGACCAGCGCCTCGCAGATGCGATCGAGTGCACCTCGGAAGCCTTCGTGCTCTGGGACAAGAACGACCGTCTGGTGATGTGCAACGCCCATTTCCAGCAAGCCTACGGTCTTCCTGACAGCGTGCTCGTTCCCGGCACCGAGCGCAGCGTCGTCAACGCCGCCGCCGCCCGTCCGGTGATCGAGCGCCGCATGGTCGATCCGCATGGCGCCGGCCACTCGCGCACCGCCGAAGTCCAACTTGCCGACGAGCGTTGGCTGCAGATCAACGAGCGCCGCACCCGCGACGGCGGCATGGTCTCCGTCGGCACCGACATCACGCTTCTGAAGCGCAACCAGGAACGCCTGCGCGACTCTGAGCGCCGCCACGTCGCAACGATCGGCGACCTCAAGTCCTACCGTGCCACGCTCGAAGACCAGAAGGCCGCGCTCTCTGTCGCCAACGCCAACTATCTCGCCGAAAAGGAACGCGCCGAGGCCGCCAACAAGGCCAAGTCGGAATTCCTCGCCAACATGTCGCATGAGCTGCGCACGCCGCTGAACGCCATCCTCGGCTTCTCCGAAATCCTGCAGGATCAGATGTTCGGCCCGCTCGGCTCGCTGAAATACGACGAATATGCCCGCGATATCCACGACAGCGGCAAACACCTGCTGAATGTCATCAACGACATCTTGGACATGTCGAAGATCGAGGCCGGCCACATGAAGCTGCATCGCGAGACGATCGATCTTGCGCCGCTGATCGAGGAAAGCCTGCGCTTCACGGCCATCCCGGCCGCCGAAAAGAACATCGTCATCGAGCAGCGTCTCTGCGATGGCATGACGCTGACGGCCGACCGCCGCGCCATGAAGCAGATCATGCTCAACCTGCTCTCCAACGCCGTGAAGTTCACCAACGACGGCGGCCGTATCGCACTGCGCACCCGCCGCGATGCCAAGGGCGTGGTGATCACCATCGCCGATACCGGCATCGGCATTCCGCGGAAGGCCCTGTCGAAGATCGGCCAGCCGTTCGAGCAGGTGCAGAGCCAGTATGCGAAGAGCAAGGGCGGTTCGGGCCTTGGCCTGGCGATCTCTCGCTCGCTGGCGGCACTGCATGGCGGCAACATGCGCATCCGTTCGCGCGAAGGCCGCGGCACCGCCATCACCTTCCGTATTCCCGATGTGATCCGCTAGGTCTTCAACACCGCCTGAAAGATCTTGCGCACCGCCTTCGACAGCCGCTTCACTTCGCTTTCCAGCGTCTTGATATCCGGGCAGTCGCCGGCGCGGCAGACGAGCTCGACCAGCCCCGATGGTGCTTCCTTCGGATCGAACAGCCCGTCGATGCAGAGGCGGATCAGCTGCGAGAGTTCCGTGTAGAGGTTGAAAGCCTCAAGGCATGTATCGAGATCGGCAGGCGCCATCAGCCTGCCGCCAAGCGCCTTCAGCGCCTCGCCCGTGTTCAGCCCGTTGACCGTCACGGCATCGCCCTTGGCGGGCGCAATCAGCGCCAGATATTGCGCGATGAACTCGATATCGATGACGCCCCCCGGGATGAGCTTCAGGTCCCAGCCGTTCTCCGGCGCCTTCTCCTTGTCGATAAGCTCGCGCATCTCGCCGACATCGCGCGCCACCTTGGCCGTATCGCGCTTCTGCGACAGCACATCGGAAATGATCCGCTCGGCAGCTTCCGTTAAGCTCGCATCGCCGCAGATCAGCCGCGCCCGGCTGAGCGCCATGTGCTCCCAGGTCCAGGCTTCCTCGCGCTGGTATTTCTCGAAGGAATTGATCCGTGTCGCCACCGGCCCCTTGTTGCCGGATGGGCGAAGCCGCATGTCGACTTCGTAGAGAATGCCCTCCGCCGTCGGCGCCGAAAAGGCGGCGATCAGCCGCTGGGTGATGCGGGTGAAATAGCGCACCGCATCGAGCGGCTTCTCGCCGTCGGATTCGCCAGCCGTATCGTCGTAGTCGTAGAGCAGGATCAGGTCGATGTCAGAGCCCGCCGTCAGCTCGAAGCTGCCGAGCTTACCCATCCCGGCAACGGCCACCTTGCCGCCCGGGAAGCGCCCATGCGCCGCCTCGACCTCTTTGACAACGCCGTCGAGCGCTGCCTCGATGATCAGGTCGGCGAGATGGGTAAAGGCCCGCGCCGCCATCGCGCCATTGATGGCGCCCGTCAGCAGCCGGATACCGATCAGGAAGCGTTGCTCGGCGGCAAAGATGCGCAGCCGGTCGAGCAATTCTTCATAATAGCGAGCCTGCACCAGAGACGCCTTCAGGCGCTCGCCGAGATAATCCCGCGTCGGCAGTTCCGCCATCAGGCCGGGATCGAGCATGCCGTCGAAGACGTGCGGCTTGGCGGCGATCACTTCGGCAAGCTTCGGCGCCGACGACATAATGTTGACGATCAGCGAAAGCAGCGCCGGATTGCTGCCGAGCAGCGAGAAAAGCTGGATGCCCGAAGGGAGGCCCGAAATGAAGCTGTCGAAGCGCAGCAGCGCCTCGTCCRCCCTCTTGCTCTCGCCGAAAACCCGCAGGAGCTGCGGCGTCAATTCCGTCAGCCGCTCGCGCGCCTCGACCGATTGCGTCGCCCTGTAGCGGCCATAGTGCCAGGTGCGGATGATGCGTGAAATATCCGACGGGCGCTGGAAGCCCATCTTCTTCAGCGTCTCCAGCGTATCCGGATCGTCGTTCTGGCCGGTGAAGACAAGGTTGCCGGTGTCGGTCGAGAGCTTGTTTTCCTGTTCGAACAGCCGCGCATAGCGCCGCTCGACGGTCCTAAGCTTATCGACCAGCTTTTCCGAAAAACTCGACGTGTCGCTGAAGCCCATCATGAAGGCGATGCGTTTCAGGTCGGCTTCGGTCTCCGGCAGCAGATGCGTCTGCTCGTCTCGCACCATCTGGATGCGGTGCTCGACATCACGCAGGAACCAGTAAGCATCCGTGAGCTCGTCGCGCGTCTCCGCATCGATCCACTTGGCCTTGGTCAGTTCGGCCAGCGTCTCCTCGGTGCCGCGGCTGCGCAGCACCGGCATGCGCCCGCCGGCGATCAGCTGCTGCGTCTGCGCGAAGAACTCGATCTCGCGGATCCCGCCACGCCCCAGCTTCACATTATGCCCTTTGACGGCAATCGCCCCGTGGCCCTTGTGCGCGTGGATCTGCCGCTTGATCGAATGAATGTCGGCAATCGCCGCATAGTCGAGATATTTGCGGAAGACGAATGGCACCAGGCCGCGCAGAAAATCCTCGCCAGCCGCAAGGTCTCCGGCGACGGGCTTGGCCTTGATGAAAGCCGCCCGCTCCCAGTTCTGCCCCCTGCCCTCGTAATAGATCATCGCCGCATCGAAGGAGATCGCCAGCGGTGTGGATCCCGGATCCGGCCGGAGACGGAGATCGGTGCGGAATACATAGCCATCGGCGGTGCGCTCCTGCAGGATGCGCACCAGCCGCCGCATCAGCCGCGGAAAGATCTCGATCGCATCATCAGGATCGGGCACGATGCCCGCCTGCTCATCGAAGAACACGACAAGGTCGATATCGGAGGAATAGTTGAGTTCGGAGGCGCCGAGCTTGCCCATGCCGAGCACGATCAGGCCCGAGCCTTCGCTCGGCTTGCCGGTATCCTTGATCACAAGCTTGCCGCTCTCATGCGCCGACATCAGCAGATGATCGATCGCCGCGGCAACCGATGCTTCGGCGAGAGCGCTCAGCCAACCCGTCGTCTGGCGGCCGTCGAATATCCGGGCGAGATCGGCCAGCGCCACTAGGAAGGCCACCTTGCGCTTGATCCGCCGCAGCCGGGTCATCACCACGGATTCCGCCGGAAACACATCCTCCTCCGCCTGCCAGCTATCACGCGCCTCTTTGATCAGCGCCTCGATCTGCGGCTCCAGCGGCGCGGAGATCGCCGCAGCCAGGATGTCGTTGTCGATATTCGCGGCGTCCCGGAGGTAGGGCGACAGCGTGAAGGCGGCGGCGATGAAATCGCAGAGCGGACCACCGGCCTTCAGCATCGCGGCGACAGCCGGCTGCTCGCGGCCGATCTCGGCTAGATCGGTCATCGCCAGCTTCAGTTCGGACTGGTTGAGCGGCTTCAACGCCGCGCCTGCAGCGTCCTTCAGCAGATGTGTCGATTTCTTCAGCATCCCACCTCCCGGCAGCGTCACGCCGGAATCGCGTTTTGCCGTATGCCCTTAACCTAGGGCCACATGCGTCAGGAGCCAATACGTTTAACGGCGCATGGTCTGAGGAGCGTTGGCTCAGGCAGGTTTCGCCGGGAAGCTCATCGTCACGGTCAGGCCGCGACCCTCTTCCTTGCCGGGATTGGTGTCGGAGAGCTCCAGCGTCCCGCCATGCAGCTCCATCACCGCCTCGACAAGCGAAAGCCCGAGCCCTGTCCCGGGCTTCGACCGGCTTTCGTCGAGCCGTACGAAACGCTTGATGACAGCTTCGCGCTTGTCGGCGGGGACGCCAACACCGTGGTCGGCGACCGAAAGGCAGATCGCATCGGCCCGGCGCGCCAGCTTGATAACAATCTGGCCATGGCCGTCGCAATCGACGGAATATTTGATCGCGTTGTCGATGAGATTGAACAGCGCCTGGCCGATCAGCTCGCGATTGCCCTGCACGGAAATGCCGGGCTCGACCTCGGAGGTCAGCGTCAACCCCGCCTCATCGGCAACAGGCTCGTAGAGTTCGGCACAATCAGCGACGATCGCCGAAATCTCGATCGTCGACATTTCCGCAGCCGCCGAGCCCGCCTCGACACGGGAAATCATCAGCAGCGCGTTGAAGGTGCGGATCAGCTGGTCGGATTCAGAGATGATGCCCTCAAGCGCACCGCGGCGCTGTTCGGCGTCATCGGTATCCAGCGCGTCGGCCGCCTTGTTGCGCAGCCGCGTCAGCGGCGTCTTCAGGTCGTGGGCGATGTTGTCGGAGACCTGCCGCAGCCCCTCGTTCAGCTTCTCGATACGCTCCAGCATGGTGTTCAGCGACACCGAGAGACGGTCGAATTCGTCGCCGGAGCCACCGACCGGCAGACGTTGAGAGAGATCGCCCGCCATGATCTTCTTGCTGGCGCCCGACATGCGATCGATGCGCTTCAGGGCATTGCGGCCGATGCCGAACCAGATGATCAGCGCGCCCAGGCCCATGATCGCCAGCGCCACCATCAGCGCCTGGCGCACCAGCACCCGGAATCGCTCCGGTTCGCCAAGGTCGCGGCCAACGAGAATACGCAGCCCATTGTCGAGCACGAAAATATTGGCGATCGCCATATGCCGGCGGTCGAGGCCGCTTTCGGCGTAACGCTGGTAGAAGAACGGCACCGAGGTCCAGCCCGTCTCCTCGAAGACGCCAGGCTGCACCGAGGCGACGTTGCCTGCGAGGATGTCGCCCGAGGGGCCGGCGATGATGTAGAGATTGGCACCCGGCTGGCGCGACCGGCGCTCCATCGAGCGCAGCAGCGCATTGATCCCGCCAGTGTCATAGGCGCGCTTGACCTGATCAACCTCCTGCTGCACCGCCTCGCGGATCTGGCCGGTCAGCAGACGCTGCGACATCGCTGTCACATAGATGACGAGCGTCGCGGCGCAGATGGCGAAGAGCAGGATGTAAAGGGCCGAAAGGCGGACTGCGGTAGAGCGGAAGAGAAACCAGAAACGGTTCATCCTTCGTCCTTGATCATGTAACCCGCCCCGCGGATCGTCTTCAGCAGCGGCTGGCTGAAATCCTTCTCGATCTTCGAGCGCAGTCGCGAGACATGCACGTCGATGACATTGGTCTGCGGATCGAAATGGTAATCCCAGACGTTTTCGAGAAGCATGGTGCGGGTCACGACCTGACCGGCATTCTTCATCAGATACTCGAGCAGCCGGAATTCGCGCGGCTGCAGCGGGATTTCCTTGCCGCCGCGGCGCACTTCATGGGACAGGCGGTCGAGCTCGAGATCGCCAACGCGGTAGACCACATCCTGCTCCGGAGTGCCCTTGCGGCGGCCGAGAACCTCGACGCGGGCGAGCAGCTCGCTGAAGGCATAGGGCTTCGGCAGATAGTCGTCGCCGCCGGCGCGCAGACCGGTGACGCGATCGTCGACCTGGCCGAGTGCGGAGAGAATGAGAACGGGGGTGTGGATCGCCTTGCGGCGAAGCTCGCTGATGACGGAAAGCCCGTCGCGGCGCGGCAGCATGCGGTCGATGACGATGACGTCGTAGGTGTTTTCCGAGCCCATGAACAGGCCGCTCTCGCCGTCGCTCGCATGATCGACGACGATCCCCGCCTCACGAAAGGCTTTCGTCAGGTAAACCGCAGCTTCGAGGTCATCCTCGATAATCAGAATCTTCATGCGGCTGACATTACCTGCCGGTTTCGTTTCGGCAAGACTCAATACGTCTTCCTGTTGCGCTTGGGTCATCGCGGCCACCTAGGGATGGAGTGGAAGGGAGCCGCGCGGGCTGGTGCGCGGCTCCCGTCTCGGGCGCATCATGGGGATGCGCCGGTCAAGGCTGTGGGGGATCAGCCTTGGCTATTGATCGGAAGGGCGACGAAGCGGCTGCCGTCCTTCGACTGGATCTGGAAGAGCGCCCGGGTGCGGCCGTCCTTCTTCGCCTGGTTCAGAACCTTGACGACGTCGTCGGCAGACGTGATGTCCTGGTTGTTCACCGAGGTAATCTTCTCGCCCGCCTTGATGCCCTTGTCGGCAGCGTCGGAGTTCGGGTCGATATTGGTGATCTGCAGGCCCTTGCCGTCATCGGCAGGGCCAACCGTCAGGCCGAGATCGGCAAGCGCCTTCTCGGAAGCCGGTGCCTGCGGTTCCTGCGGCTGGTCGCTGTCGTCGGTCGAGGCGTCCTTCTGATCGGCCGGCAGCGTGCCGAGCTCGACGGTCAGAGACTGTGCCTTGCCATCGCGCCAGATCGATACTTCGACCTTCTTGCCCGGCTGCATTGCGCCGATGCGGCGGCTGAGATCGCGGGCATCCTTGACCGTTTCGCCATTGACGGCGGTGACGACATCGCCAGCCTTCATGCCGGCCTTCTGGCCAGGCGTTCCATCCTGAGCTGAAACGACGAGCGCGCCATTGGCTTCGGAAAGGCCGAGCGAGTCGGCGATGTCCTTGGTCACCGGCTGGATCTGCACGCCGAGATAGCCGCGCGAAACCGTACCGTCCTTCATCAGGTCGGCAACGACGTCCTTGGCGGTCGAGGCCGGAATGGCGAAGGCGATGCCGACGCTGCCGCCCGACGGCGAGAAGATGGCGGTGTTGATGCCGACGACCTGACCGTTGAGGTTGAAGGTCGGGCCACCCGAGTTGCCGCGGTTCACTGCAGCGTCCACCTGGAGATAGTCGTCATAAGGGCCGGAACCGATGTCGCGGCCGCGGGCCGAAACGATACCGGCAGTCACCGTGCCGCCGAGGCCGAACGGATTGCCGACAGCAACCACCCAGTCGCCGACGCGGACATTATTGTCATCGGCCCAGTTCACATAGGTGAACTTCTTGCCCTTGCCGTCGACCTTCAGCACGGCGAGGTCGGTGCGCGGATCCTTGCCGATCAGCTTGGCATCAAGCTCGGTGCCGTCGTTCATGACAGCGACAAAAGCCGAGCCGTCGGAAACGACGTGGTTGTTGGTAACGATATAGCCGTCTTCGGAGATGAAGAAGCCGGAGCCCTGGGCAACCGGACGCAGACGGCCGGGACCACCAGGGCCGCCCGGGCCCGGACCACGCTCACCGAAGTGGCGCGGCGGACGCTGCTGGCCATCCTGGCCCTCGCCGCCATTCGGACCCTGTTCGCCGAACTGCTTGAAGAAGCGCTTCAGCGGATGATCGTCAGGCAGGTCGTCGAAACCGCGCCCATTGAAGTCAAAGGAAAAACCATTGCCGTCGTCGGAAGCCGGCTTGATGCGGGATTCGACGCGGACGGAAACGACGGCCGGCGAAACGGCGTCGACGACATTGGCAAAGCTCGGCACGGCCGGCGCCTGAACATTGACGGCTTCGGCATAGGAACGGGTGATCTCAAGCGGCACGCCAGTGGCAAGCACGGCGGCGGCGAGACCTGCGACGGTCGAGGCCTTCAGCGCAGTGGCAAGGGAGGGAGTCTTGAACATTATAGGCACCTTCTCTTCATCATTTAGTCGGTCCGGCCCCCGGTCGGGATCGGCTGATGGATGAAGATATAGGATGCGGGACCTTACTGCGAACTGTCCGGCCAATGAAAAATTTGTAATGTCGGGATTGTGACCGTCCGCGACTTTTTGTCCAAGGCCCGCCGGATATCGCCTCGCAGCTGCCCCTAAGCTACTTGCTCAGCAACTCGTCAAGCTTCGCCTGCTCGTCATCCGTCAGCCGGCTCCCCGTCGGCTTGCCCACCCTGCGGCGCGCAAAGACCAGCATCGAGATGCCGCCCGCCAGGATCAGCACCACAGGCGCACCCCACAGCAACACTGTGCGGATACTGAACCGTGGCTTCAGCAGCACGAATTCGCCGTAGCGCGAGACGATGTAGTTCAACACCTGCTCGTCACTGTCGCCATCCTTGATGCGCTCGCGCACCAGAAGCCGGAGATCCTTGGCCAGCTCGGCATTGGAATCGTCGATCGACTGGTTCTGGCAAACCATGCACCGCAATTCCGCCGACAGCGTCCGCGCGCGCGTCTCCATCGCGGGATCGGCGAGCACCTCGTCGGGGTTCACGGCGAAGGCGGGGAGCGGCGCCAAGGCGAGAAAGGCGATAGCCAGCAAGCGTGCGGCGAACATCGACAACAGAGAGGAGCGCCCAACCTCTCCTCCCCTCATTCCTGTGCTTGTCACAGGAATCCAGCCAACGCGCGTCTGCGCGGTGAATGACTCCTGTCGGCAAAGGGCCTCTCCCGCGCCCAAGGACTTGGGCGCACTGGATTCCTGTGACAAGCACAGGAATGAGGGAGAAAGTAGGCCCTTCATTCCGCAGGCTCCATCGCCGCTACCGCCTTGGCCTTGCGCCGGGGAGCACCAACCCGCAGCCGCCGGTCGCTGAGCGATACGAACCCGCCGAGCGACATCACAAGCGCCCCGCCCCAGATGCAGAGAATGAACGGCTTCCACCAGATGCGCACGACAATCCCACCATCATTGGTGGGATCGCCCAGCGAGACATAGAGTTGGCTGAGCCCGAAGGTCACGATCCCGGCCTCCGTCGTCGGCATCTGCTGGGCGACATAGACGCGCTTGGCCGACCAGACATCGGCAACTTCAACGCCACCTCGGCGGATGCTGAAATGCCCGCGGTCTTCCTTGTAGTTCGGCCCGTTTGCCGGCTGCATGCCATCGAAATGCAGCGTATAGCCGCCGGCATCGGTGGTCTCGCCGGGTTTCAACTCCAGCACATGCTCGGTCGCAAAGGTCGAGACGGCGACGATGCCAAGCACGGTGATCCCAAGACCCGCGTGCGCCAGCGCCGTACCGAAGGCCGAGCGTGGTAGTCCGGAGAGCCTGCGCCAGGCAACATTGGCTGCCACCTTGCCGATACCGGCACGATACCAGAGATCGGCGATCGCCCCGAATATCAGGAAGAGACCTGCCGCCAGGCCGAGAACAGAGAGAACCGGTCCGCCATGCTCGATATAGAAAAAGATCACCGCTGCAGCGAAGGCGAGGCCCGCCACGACATAGAGCCGCTGTAGCACGCCGAGCAGATCACCACGCTTCCAGGCCAGCAGCGGCCCGAAGGGCACCACCAGCAAGAGCGGGATCATCAGCAGCCCGAAGGTCATGTTGAAGAACGGCGGCCCAACGGAGATCTTGTCGCCGGTCAGCGTTTCCAGAAGCAGCGGATAGAGCGTGCCCGTCAGCACCGTGCCACAGGCAACCGTCAGGATCAGGTTGTTCAGGACCAGCGCGCCCTCGCGCGACACAGGCGCGAAGAGACCACCGGCCGACAGAAGCGGCGCGCGGAAAGCAAAGAGCGACAGCGCCCCGCCGATGAAGATCATCAGGATGCAGAGAATGAAGACACCGCGGCTCGGGTCGCTGGCAAAGGCATGCACCGAGGTCAGCACGCCGGAGCGAACGAGGAAGGTCCCCATCAACGACAGCGAGAAGGTCAGGATGGCCAAGAGCACCGTCCAGATCTTCAGCGCCTCGCGCTTTTCCATGACCAGCGCCGAGTGCAGCAATGCTGTCCCTGCCAGCCAGGGCATGAAGGAGGCGTTCTCGACCGGATCCCAGAACCACCAGCCACCCCAGCCGAGCTCGTAATAGGCCCAGTAGGAGCCCATAGCGATGCCGAGCGTCAGGAAGGTCCAGGCGGCCAGCGTCCAGGGGCGAACCCAGCGCGCCCAGGCGGCATCGATCCGCCCTTCCATCAGCGCCGCGACAGCAAAGGAGAAGCAGACCGAAAAACCGACATAGCCGAGATAAAGCAGCGGCGGATGGATGGCGAGCCCGATATCCTGCAGCACAGGATTGAGATCACGGCCCTCCGCCGGTGCCGGATCGAGCCGGGTAAAGGGATTGGAGGTCAGCAGAATGAAAAGGATGAAGGCAACCGAGATCCAGGCCTGCACCGACAAGACATTGGCGCGCAGCGTATCCGGCAGATTGCGGCCGAACAGCGCCACCATGGCGCTGAACAGCGCGAGGATCAGCAGCCAGAGCATCATCGATCCCTCGTGATTGCCCCAGACGCCCGAATATTTGTAGATCAGCGGCACCAGCGAATGCGAGTTCTCCCAGACGTTCTTCACCGAGAAGTCGGAGACCACATGCGCATAGGTCAGCACGCCGAAGGACAGGGTGACGAGCGCGAAAAGCACGATCGAGCCGAGCGGCGCGACATCCATCATCGCCTGGTCGCGGCGGCGCGCGCCGATAACCGGCACGATCGAGAGAATGACCGCCGTCGCCAGCGCCAGCACCAATGCGTAATGGCCGATCTCGATGATCATTGCACGCCCTCGCCCTCTTTCCAGAGCCCTTGCGATTTCAGGCGGTCGGCAACGTCCTTCGGCATGTATTTCTCGTCATGCTTGGCCAGCACCGTATCGGCGATGAACTCGTGGCTGGCAGCCTCGAACTTGCCTTCGGTGACAACGCCCTGCCCCTCGCGGAACAGGTCGGGAAGGATGCCTGTATATTTGACCTTCACCGGCTGGCCGCCGCCGTCGGTCACTGCAAATTCGACCGTCGAGCCGACACCGCGGATGACACTGCCCTCGCCCACCAGACCACCGAGACGGATGCGCGTTTCCGGCGGCACCGGCGTCTTGGCAAGATCGGCCGGCATGTAGAAATAAGCAACGGACTGGCTGAAGGCGAACATCACCAGCAGCACCGCGGCGATGATGAAACTCATGCCGCCGCCGATCACTGCCAGGCGCTTCTGCTTGCGCGTCATTCCGTCATCCCCTCTGCCGCAACACCCAGCTCGCGCCCCAGTGCGAGCAACTGCTTGCCTTGATCGCCATCGGCCGGAAACGCCGCCAGCCCGCGCTTCAGCGCATCGGCAGCACGATCCTTGTCGTTCAATACGGCATAAGAGCGGACAAGCCGCACCCAGCCCTCGAAATTGTTGGGATCGGCTTTCAGCTTGGCGTCGAGGCTTTCGACCATGCCGCGGATCATCTGCTGCTGGTCGCCGGCGTTCATCGTTTGCGCCGCCGCCACGTCTTCCGCGGTCGGTCCGCCCGGCGCCTTGTTAGCGGCAGCGACATCAGGCGTGCCGCCATTCTTGGCGATGTGATCGTTGACCATTGGAAGCCACGGCGCATCGGCCGGCGATTCCTTGGCGATCGCCTCGAAGGCCGCCCTCGCCTCGCCGGTCTGGCCGGCCTGCTCCATGCTCAGCGCCACGTAGAACTTTGCCCGCGGATTGTCGGGCTCGAGCGCCAGCGACTGCTCAAGCGCCTGCCGCGCATCCGCGGTGATAGCCCCGTTCGAACCGGCCATCAGCGTTTCCGCCAGGCCATCCAGACGGATGGCGCTGGGCCCGAGCAGTCGGATGGCGTTGCGATAAGCCTTCTCGGCATCGTCGATACGCATGGCGTTGAAATAGATCGGCGCCAGCACATCCCAGCCCTTGCCGTCATCAGGGTTCTGCGCCAGATGCCGCTCGGCCTTGGAGACGAGGATCGCCATGTCGTTGCCGGGATTTTCGAGCCGGGCCTGAAGCGGTTGCGATGGCAGGTCAGGCCGGCCCATCGCAACGTAAAGACAGAGCCCCGTCAGCGGCAGAAGAAGAAGGATGAACGCCTCGCTGAAACGATGGTGGCGCGCCGCCTTCGGCGCTGCGGCCGGCCCTGCCGCCGAAACGGCGATCAGCCGCCGGCCGATCTCGGCCCGCGCGTAGTCCGCTTCGTCGGCCGTGATCAGTCCGCCGGAGAGGTCGCGGTCGAGCTCGCGCAGCTGGTCGCGATAGACCGCAACCTCGCCCTCGCGCCCGTCGTCAAGCGCCTTCGCTCCGCGCAGGAGCGGATAAAGCAGCAGCGCGGCCACAGCCGCCGTCATTGCGGCAACAAGAATCCAGAAAAGCATAACGGCCCAATACTTGAAGCGCGCCGCCATTCCAACTGGCAAAGCCGGAATGACGAAGATTTGAGGCGTTTCGCCGCAAGATTGGTGCGGTCAGGACCAATCGGCACTCAGTTCAGGCTGCGGGGAACGTACGTGAGCACCGGAAGCGTGGAGAAGCGCCATTTGAGCCCAGCATGGGCTGAATGCCGGTTGGTCTAGCCGAGCGGCGACCAGCTTCCGTCGCTGTTGCGGCAGGCCGATCCGCGCACTGCGGTATCCTTGCCATCGACTGTCAGCGTGTGAGTGTATTGGCGGCAATTCTGCGAGCCGACCTGATAGGGCGCTGCGGCAACGACCTTGCCGCTGACATTGCGGCCGCTCCAGACGACCGGCTGACCGACCGCGGCACCCTCGAGCGCCCGGTATTCGGCTTCGAGCGCCCGCTGCTTGTCGCTGTCGCTGAGTTCTATGCCGCTGCGTCCGGCAATGCCGCCCTGCAGCGCGGAGATGAAGCTCGCCGAGGCAGAGGGCTTGCGGGAGAACATGCCGCCTGAAGTGCTGCTCTTCGTTGTCGTGCAGCCGCTCACCGCAACGGCAACCAAAAGCGAGGAGACGATCATGGCATTCGCGCGTAACATCATTCTGTCGAACCAGCAGAAAAGAACAAATCAACGCCGCCAGATGCACATGTGCTCGTGTCGGCTTTAAGGCAAAGCATGCTATGCACTTGCCTATGTCTTTGTGACATCAAGCAATTGCTCACGCAACATCCTTTGTAAGACCCGGCAAAATTAGCCGTGCCCGCAGACCGCCCGCCTCACCGCGGGAGAGTTCCAGCCGGCCCTGATACTCGTTGGCGATCTCGGTGACGATCGAAAGGCCAAGCCCGGTTCCCGGCTTGCTTTCGTCCAGCCGCTTGCCGCGCTTCAGCGCTTCCTTCATCTGATCGGGCTCCAGACCCGGCCCGTCGTCCTCGACGACCAGTTCCACCCAATGCTTGCGGCCGCTGCTTTCGGCGCCTTTGACGTCGTCGGCAGCTTCCACCGCCGTGAGCTTGATCTTGTGAACGGCGAAACGCGCTGCATTCTCCAGCAGATTGCCAACCGTCTCTTCCAGATCCTGTTGCTCCATCGCCACCGCCAGATGCGGCGGAGCGACCGAAAGCTCGAATTCCTTGTCGACGTTGAGGCGGCGCATGACGCGCACCAGCCGCTCGAGCGCAGGCTCCGCATCGGTGCGCGCCAGCACGCTTTCGCGCTGCGCGGCAATGCGGGCACGGTTGAGATAGGATTGCACCTGCCCCTGCATCGCCTCGGCCTGGCTCTTCACCAGTTCGCCATGCGAGCGCTCCAGCACCCGCGCCTCGTTGAGCAGCACGGCAATCGGCGTCTTCAGCGAATGCGCCAGATTGCCGACCTGCATGCGGGCGCGCTCAACGATGCGGCGGTTGCTGTCGATCAGCGCATTGACCTCATTGGCAAGCGGCAGGATCTCGCGCGGGAAATCGCCCTTCAGCTGTTCGCTCTCGCCGGCGCGGATCCGCTCCAGCGCCGCGCGCGCCTTATCCAGCGGCTTGAGGCCAAAGAGAATGGCAAGCGCGTTGACGATCAGACTGCCGACACCGAAGCCGGCAAGCGCCAGATAAAGGCTGTGGGAAAAGTTGCTGACGTCGCTTTCGACGACTTCGACATTGCCGCTGACGCGAAAGCGCGCCGCGCGGCCATCGGTGTCGAGCACCACTTCCGTTTCGGCCACCTGCACCCGGTTTCCGCTGGCATCGGTCACCTGGTAATAGCGCTCGTAGTTCTTGTCGAAAGGCGCTTCGAGCACCGAAGGAACGGGAATGGTCGCCGAGCCCAGCGAGGGCGAGACCAGCGGTGCCGCCGTATAGGTGCCGAGCGGCTCCACCACCCAGTACCAGCCGGTGCGCGGCTGGGCGAAACGCAGGTCGCCGAGCTGCGGGCTGCCTGCCAGCGCGCCCTGATCGCCGATCGTGACCGAGTTGATGACGTTATAGAGCTGCGCGCGCAGCAGATCCTGAAAGCCGCGCTCGGCGCTGCGGCGGTAGAGCGTCGAGATCAACAGCCCGATCACCACAAGCGCCACGGTCGACCATACGGTCGTCAACAGGAGAACGCGTGCGGTGAGCGACTTTATGCGCATCAGGCCGGCGCTTGAATGCGGTATCCGAGACCGCGCACCGTTTCGATCAGGTCGACGCCCATCTTCTTGCGCAGACGTCCGACGAAGACTTCGATCGTATTGGAATCACGGTCGAAATCCTGGTCGTACATATGCTCCACAAGTTCCGATCGGGAGACGACCTCGCCCATGTGATGCATGAGATAGGAGAGCAGCCGGTATTCGTGCGAGGTCAGCTTCAGCGCCACGCCGTTGACGACGGCTTTCGAGGTCTTGGTATCGAGCCGGACAGGTCCGCAGACGATCTCCGAGGAGGAATGACCGGCGGCGCGGCGGATCAGTGCGCGAATACGCGCCAGCACTTCTTCCACGTGGAAAGGCTTGGTCACGTAGTCGTCGGCGCCGGCATCGATGCCCGCCACCTTGTCGCTCCAGCGGTCGCGCGCCGTCAGGATCAGCACCGGCATGCCGCGCCCAGCACCCCGCCACTTTTCGAGAACACTGACGCCATCCAGTTCCGGCAGGCCGATATCGAGGATGATCGCGTCATAGGGCTCGGTGTCGCCGAGGAAATGTCCCTCTTCGCCGTCGAAAGCCTGATCGACGACATAGCCCGCCTCTTTCAGCGTGTCGCTCAGCTGCCGGTTCAGATTGACGTCGTCTTCGACTACCAGAATGCGCATCGGTCCGCTCTCACCTCGATTGTGTCACTGGAGTTTCATAGGCCGATTCCGCCTACATCGGAACCCTGACGGTTACCTTGCGGGGGCGCTGGCCGTTGCCCTGAACGAGCACGGTGATGATGCAGGTGTCGCCCGAGGGCTGAACCGAAAGCAGCTGGCCACCCGTCTGCTCGACGACCTGCTGCGCGGCAGCGCTGCAATCGCCCGAGACGCGCACCACGAGAGTGCGGGAGTCGTCCGGTGAGGGCGCCGATACAGCCAGCCCTGCGGCCAAGGCTACGACGCTCAGAGGAGAGGCCATGTGCAATGCTTCCAACGTGGTTCCAACTTGGCCCGACTATGTACTCACGTGACCTGAATGGCAAATGAATGCACTGTAATGACGGAGGTTTAGAACAATTCTTGACTGTATTTCTCTAACGATATTCACAGCCGAAAGATGAGGCGGCAGAAGCTCTTGATGCCGCTGCCGGCCTCTTTCTCGAAACACCGTTTCAGCGGATCGCCGCATTCGCCGTCAGTCGTCCGTAGATGGCCAGAAGCCCGCCGATCGCGCCGGAAATATTGACGATAGAATCGACGATCTGGCTCTGGTCGCCCGCCTCGATATCGATTCCCGCCGCATGCAGAACCGACGCGCCGATGGCGATCAGCGCACCCCAGATCGTCTTTGAATGATACCAGTTCTTCAAATCACCCATGACCATTCCTTTCGTTGAAAATCACATCGTCATCGTTGCCACCGCTGCGAGCCCGAGCGGCATGCGCTGGCCCATCTGCCGCACGCGGATCGTCAACTCGGCCTGCGGACTGCCGAAATCGGCAATCTCTCCCGCTAGCGGATAGGTCCAGGCCGCGGCAGAGACCTCGACCAGCCGCTTGACCTCCGCCCCGCTCATCACCTCGACCCGGTAGCGCTCGAAGGGTTCGTCGAGGGGAATATCCGCAGCCATCCAGTTATCGGCGTCGACACGCCCGCGCCGGATCCAGGAGAAGCACGCAGCACCCGCAGCGTCTCTCGCCGCGCGCAGATGAACGGGAGAAATCGGCGTCTCCGCCCTCATCCCGCCCTCGAAGACAAAGGGACCTATCTTTCCTGATACCCCTGACGCCTCGACGATCCAGTTGAGCCGCAGCCCCATCTCGTCGCCGCCGAGCCCGAGCGGCACCACCGCCTCGTCGAGCACGACGATAGAAGCACCCGCCTCCGCTCCGGCGCCCATCGCATCCTCCGACCCCGCCAGCCCTCTCAGCAATCCGCTCAGCCGCCAGCGCCCGGCCGCAATCTCCTCGGCCTGCTGAAAAGCCAGAACCTCCCAGCTGCTATTGCCCGAAAGCACCGCAAGCATATTCGCCCCGTTCAGCACCGCGACCGCCGATGCCGACGAAAGCTCCCCGAACGGCAGCTCCAGCTCCACGTTTGCCGACCAGTCGAAACGCCCCGCCACCCCGGCCGACAGCGGCGCCGTAAGCACCCCGATCCGCGCCGGCCGCTCGATCAGCGCCCGCCCACGATAGCCTTCCCCGGTCACCGAGGATGACAGCCCGGCCGTCTTCCAGGGACGCGCAAAGACCGCGGCCCTTGCAAAACTTGCCGCCTCGCCCGCCGCAAATCGCGGCAGATCCATCAGCTGAACCACCGGATCGAACAGGCTCGATGGCTGGCCGCTGCCGTTCCTGCCGCCGGCCTCTTCAGCTGGTGCCGCGCCCGCCGATGGCGCAAACTCGCGCGCCTCGACCTCTCTCGTGCCTCCGTCTTCGATCGACGCGATCAGGAACCGCCCCGGCGGCCCATCGGTGATCGTCACCACATCACCCGACTGAAACTGCAGCGCGCCAGGCGGCAGCGCAAAGCGCACCGACCGTCTGCCGATCCGGTTGTCGCGCAGCAGTGCTTCGGCGGCATTCAACGCCGTTTCCTCCGCAAGCACCGCGGGAAGATCGCTCTTCAGCACGCGGCTCGTCGCCGATTGCGCCCGGTGCGAACGCACGCCCGCCTGCTCGTAGGCGGCATCGGGATTGTAAAAGGTGATAACGGCCTCGGCGGCGTGATCGCTGTCATGTCCGCGGGTTTCCTGCCACAACGGGCGATCGTCGATATCGGCAAGCACAGCGATTTCAGTGGGAGGCAGGCTCGCCCGCGCTCTCGAGCGAAACCGCAGCAAACCGCCATCCTCGAAGGCGTCGATCTGGAAGGCTTCCAGCAGCGGCTCGATCAGGCTGCGCGCCGAAGTCATGTCGCCCTGCACATAGCCGGTCAGGTCACCGGACACTTCCGAGACATCGAAATCATGGAAGCCATGATCGCGAAACACCGCGGCCATCACATCCGCCAGGCTCCCCGCCCCCAGCCTGCCATTGAGCCAATGACCGCTGCGCCAGTTGGCGCCATCGCTCCAGATATCCGTTTCCAGTGGAAAGGCCGGATAGGGCCGTGCATCCCACGACCACAGGAAAAGATGGGCGGGATCGACCATGCCGGCCGCAGCGCCGGGACGGCTCCACCAGGCGTGATGCGCCTCCAGAAACCGCCGCTGCATGGCATCGGAGCGCGCCCGGCTGGAGAAATAGGGCGCCGCACTCTCGGCCGATTTCGGATCGGCAAAGACATTCGGCTGATTGCCGCCCTTGTCGATCGCCGCGCAGCCGAGCTCGGTGAACCAGATCGGCTTCATCCCCGCCTGCCAGCCGGTCGGCGCCGCTTTTTCAACCCCGCCGACGCGGTCGTAGTGCCGGCTCGCCCACCAGCCCTCGATATCCTTGTACCTGTAGACCCAGGGCTTGCCCGCGAGACCGTCGGCAATCGGCGTTCGCACCCGCGCCTTCCGGTCGGCATCACCGGCATAATACCAGTCGAACCCCTCGCCGCCTGCAATCGCCGCTATCAATCCGGCCTTGTCGTCCGCGGCCAGCATCCCGTCCGGGTTCGCAGCCGCCAGATCGGCGTCGCGCCAATCGGAAAGCGGCATGTAGTTGTCGATGGCGACAGCATCGATCGCACTCGAAGCCCAGAGCGGATCGAGATTGAAATAGACATCGCCGCTGCCGTCATCCGGCCGGTAGCCCGAATATTCGCTCCAATCCGCGGCATAGGTCAGCTTCACCTGCGGCAGCAGGGCTTTCACATCGGCCGCCAGAGCCACCAGCGCATTGACGAACGGAAAGGCTCCGGTCTCGTCGCGCACCTGCGTCAGGCCGCGCATTTCCGAGCCGATGATGAAACCCGAAACGCCACCCGCCGCCTTTGCGAGCTGCGTATAATGCAGGATGAACCGGCGGTAGCTCTCCTCGCCGCCGTTATAGATCACCCGCTGCCCAGAGATGCCGAAATGTCCGGCCTGCGCTGCGCCTCTGAACGCCTCGATCTGCGCCCGCGCTGCCGCCGTCCGGTCCGCCGATCCCGGCTGGCCGATCGCTGGATGGCATGTTACCCGCCCGCGCCAGGGATAGGCCGCCTGGCCGCTGCCGCCATAGGGATCCGGCAACGCATTGCCGCCTTCGATATCCATCATCACAAACGGATAGAGATAGACCTCCAGCCCCCGCGCTTTGAGATCGGCGATCGCCGAGACGACGCTCAGATCATCCGGCGTCCCGCCATAGGCCGGCCCGCCGTCGCGGCGGCTGACCAGATGGGCGTGCGCCCGTGATACGCCCGATACCGACCATGGACTGCTTTCGGCATTGCGCGCCTGCACTTCGACACCGGGCACGATTCGGCAATTGCCGGCCCGCAGGTCCGTTCCGAACCAGGAGACGACAAGTGCCACCCGCTTGAGGTTCGGACAGACCGCCGTCAGCTCGCTGATCGAACCGTCCCAGTCGGTCAGCCCCTGCAGGCTGTTGCGGTTGAGCAGCCGGCCGCTTCCCGCACCGGTCTTTTCCGAGACCGCCACGGTCCGGTAGCCATGCTCCGTCGCCCCAGGAATGATGCAGACCGCCTGGACCTGCTCCTCCAGCTCTCCGACCGCCCGCACCACCTCGAACTGCATCAGCGGGATGCGGTTGCCGTAGCTGTCGAGCGGCAGCCGCTCAAACACGACGTAGGCGAGCCCGCGATAGGCCGGCGCCATGCCCGTTCCCTGCTTGGCCTCGATCAGCGGATCGGGCAGCTGTTCAGTGTCACCGGGATAGAACCGCATCTCGATCGCCGTCAGGTCGAGTTCCTTGCCGTCGGCCCATATGCGCCTGATGCAGGCAACAGGGCCCTCGCAGAGCCCGACCGCGAAATTGGCGAAGTAGCGGAACGTCTCGACCTTCGGCCCCGACGAGGACTTGCCCCCCGTCCGTTCGGTGGTCACCACTTCCTCGAAACGAGTCGCCCAGATCATCGTCCCGCCGATGCGCACCGCGCCATAGACCCGGTTGATCGACGTCCCCTCGTCGGCGCCGGGAATCCGTGCCGTCGAAAGCCGCGCACCACGTACCGTCTGGCCGCCGCCGATTAGCGCCCGGTCGAGCGCATTGCCCGCCAGCGCCCCCGCCGCCCGGCCGATGATCGCGCCCACGGGACCGAAAACGCTGCCCAGCGCGGCACCCGCCGCCTGAAGAAGGAGAGTGGCCATGCAAACCTCGCAGCGAGTCGCCAGCGCCGCTTACACGGCACTTGATTTTTCCCGCAATGATTGTGTTGGATTGCTGCAGTCGTGAGCAGAAGCGGAAGCGCCGAGACCAGCCGTCGTACTGGAGAGGATGGGCCTCTCCAGCCTCGGCAAGGGCCTTGCTCTCGATCAAGGAGGTGATGCGATGTGGTTCTCGCCACTTGGTATCACGCTTAGTCTTCGGAAAACCCGGACGGGCTGGTCAATAGCCATCCGGGTCATATTCCAAAGGTAAGCAACGGGTAGGCGGAGCGCGAACTCCGCTCACCACTCCTGAAACATACAGGTATGCGCTTCAATTTTCAAGTTTCGGCACAACCTCCGGGAACCGGAACACCGCCGTTACCCGCCGCCGCCAACTCGGCACCAAGACCGAACGGATCACGGCCGCCTGCTCATAGGCATGGATGAAACTCTTCTCCCCGGCAAAGATGCCGGCATGTTTGGCCGCTACATCCGGCCGCCAGCGAAACAGCAGCAGATCGCCCGGCATCATCGCCTCCACCGGAACCGGCGCACCGAAATGCCGTAGCGCTGCATCGAGCAGCCGGTCCTCGCCACTCCGCTCGGCCCAGTCGCGCGCATAGGGCGGCGGCATCTCCGGCTCGATGCCGTAGAGCTCCCGCCAGATACCGCGGATCAGCCCCAGGCAGTCGCAGCCGATGCCTTTGGCAGACGCCTGGTGCCTGTAGGGCGTGCCGATCCAGCTCTCGACGGCCGAAAGCGCCCGTTGGTTGATTGCAGTCATTTGAAGAGCGCGCTCCCGTCATGGATCCTGCCGCCATCCGCATAGGTATAGGCAAAGTCGGCGCCCGGCATATGCGGGAAGCCGCGGAAATTCCGCTGGTTGGCGAACTTGGTCCGGCAGGTGCCGAACGCCTTGTCGCAACCCGCCGTCAACAGCACCCGGCACCCCGCGTCCGGCGCCCGCGCCACCGGCAGCCACAGCGTCACCTCGACCTCGGCTCCCGCCGCGCCATGCGCCTCGATATCCAGCCGTTCGCCGGCGTTTTCCCCGTCGAGAAACGCAATCGTCCCATAGCGAAAAAACCCATCCGGAAAGGCGCTCAGCCCCGATACGGCGATCCGTGTCGCATCGATGACCGCAGCCAGCACGCCCTCGCGGCAAAACTGACTTTGCGTCACATCGATCCCGCATCTGACATCGCCGAGCGCCGCATCGCAGCGGCGACCATAGAGCCGTCCCTGCGGCTGGTTCAGCCGGTGCGTGAAACTGCGCAGCTCGGCGCGAAACTGCCCGCCGCTGCGCGTCACTTCGCCGATCTCCTGCACCTTCAGCAGCAGATGCTGATCCGGCATCGCCCAGTTGACCAGAAACACCTCGACGCGCGCGCCATCATAAAGCCCGCGCTGCAGATCCGCCTCGCTGATCGCCGCATTCGAAAAACCGCCGGTCACCTCACTGGTCGCCGCAGGCAGGCCCGTATTCTCCTCGGTACCACTTGCCGAAAAGCCGCTGGCCGCCAGAAACACCGTGCCTGCGAAAGTGAGGTCGTGGTCATGCTCGCTAAAGCCCAGCACCACGCCATCGCTGCGCGTCACGCGCCAGGCATGGCAGACCGTCGTCGCATCGCCATCGAGATGCGCCCTGAGTTCCGAACCGATTGTCCTCATGGCAGGATCTCCGTCAGCGGAATGGCCGGGATTCGCCCGGCGTTGAAGGCAGTCAGGTTCACGTCGATCCGCCCGGTCGCAAAGCGCACCGGCACATCGAACTCAAAGCCCGCGGTCACCCGCGCCCCGGCCGCCGGAATGCTGCCCGGCAGAAAGGTCACGATCCCCGCCGCCACGTCGCAAAGGTAGCTGGTTCCGGCCATCACGACCCCATCGATGGCAATCACCACGCTGCCAGCCACGGGCTTCGCAATCCGCCGCGCATTGCTTGCCGCCGCATCGCCATAGATCTTCACCAGCTGAAACGCCGCCTTCGCCCCGTCGCCGGTGCCCAGCATCTGGTCGAGCGCAGTTACCGGCTGGTCAGGCCTTCCGGATTTCCAGTCAAGCGGATCGCGGAAACGGAAGCCATAGAGCTCGCCGCTCCGCGCCTCGAAAAATTCCAGCACCTCGTAAAGGTCGCCGGCCGAGCGAACGCCCGACCCGGCATCGTAGCTCCGCCGCGCATCGCGCCAGCGGCTGTTGCGGCTTTCGCGGCCGTTCGACAGATTGACGATATCGGTCCGCCGCACCGGCCCGCCGCTCGTCGAAAGCGACAGCCGCAACGGAAATCGCACCTCATGAAACCCGCTCATCTCAGCCTCACAGATTGCGCTGGCCGCGCATCGCCGTGCGCGCCAGCATCGCCAAAATCTGCGCCTCGCTCTTCTGGAAGCTCTGCGCATCGGTGGCCGTCACATTGAAGACGATCTGAGTCCCGCCGCCGCCCGCTGCCGCCACGCCCAGCGCCCCATCCGGCCCGCGCCTCAGCGGCAGGATCGCCTCGCTGCCCGCCTCGCCCATCAGCCCGACATTGCCGCCGAGAGGGAAATAGCTCGGCGCCGAAACCACCCCGCCATCGGCGAAGGGCACGATCTTGCCAAGTCCACCCGCAAGCCCGGATACGGCGCCGCCGATCAGCCCCTCCAGCGGCTTCATTCCCGCCGAAAGCGCGATATCGGCCAGCCGTTTTCCAAGCCCGCGCAGGATATCGTCGAGCCCCTTGCCGCCGCTGACGGCGCTTCGGAGCGCACCGCTGAGCGCCGATCCGAAAGACCGCGACCGGCCCTCCAGATCCTCAAGCGCGCGGCGCAGTTCATCGGCCTGCCCGGCCATCTGGCCAAGCCCGGTATCGTCACCTTCCATCGATGTCTCCTGAAAACTGTGAAGCTCAGCCCCGTTGTGGCATCGCCGAAAGCGCCAGCCGCAGGATCTCGCCCATCTGCACATGGCTGACGCCGCGGCCAGCCCGCAGCGCCGTTGCCGAGCGGTGCACGATGACGAGATCGAGCTCCGGCAGCACGATCAGATACTGCCCGCCCCAACCGCTGGCGTAAAACATCGGCACATGCACCGCTATCGGATCGTCTTCGGCATCCGCCTTCGTCACCCACCAGAGCAATCCATACGCACGCCCGGCGCCAACCTCCGAATGCGGCCGCGTGCTTTCCCGCACCCAGCTCTGCGGCACGAGCTGCTTTGCGCCCCACCGCCCATGCCGGAGATAGAGAAGCCCGACGCGCGCCAGATCCCGCGCCGACATCTGGATCTTGTAGACCGGATGCATGGACTCCGGCCCGTTCTGAAACCACCCGTCACCCGGCGCACAATCCTGCATGCGCAATGGCTTCACCAGGCGGGACGCAAGCGCCTCCAGCACATTCTCGCAGGTCGCCCGCTCGACGATCGTACCGAGAACGTTGAAATCCCAGTTGTTGTAGAACCAGTGCGTTCCAGGCGGATCGCTGCCCCTGTCGGGCCTGCCGTCCGCCGTATCGTAGACCGACGGCAGGTAGACGCCCGAGCGTGCGCGCAGTAGATCCATGACCGTCGCCTTGCGCTCACTCGCCGTCAGCGGCGTCATGTCGTCAATATTGAAATCGGCAAGCGTCTGCTGCGGATCGATCCGTCCTTCGGCAATCAGCATGCCGTAGATCACATTGACGAGGCTCTTGCGCACCGATGCGACGCTCGACTTGAAGGCGATGTCGCCCCAGCGGTAGATCAGACGCCCGTCCCGGACGATCATGAATGCGCTGCTTTCGCCCTTTGCCAGTTCAGCGGAGAGCATGTCCAGCCGCTCGCTCGACCAGCCGAACATCTCCGCCGGCCGCTCGTCCCAATCCGTGAAGGGAAAGGTGATCGTTCCCTTCGCAAAGATACCGTCCGCCTGCCCCATCTCAGCTCCGAATCCGGTGACCTCGGGATCATAGCATGAGGCCGTCATCCCACCCCATCCGGAAACTGCGCCATCATTTCAGCCAGCCCGTCGCGCGAAAACCCCGCGGCCCGCGGCACCATTCCACCGGCCGCGGCGAAAAACTCGACGGGCGTCATCGCCCAGAAAGCATCGGGAGAAAGCCGCAGCAGGCAGAGACCGGTATGCAACACGCGCGCCCAGGGAAATGGCCCGGCGCGTGCTGCGGTCCCGCCCGCTGCGGCTAGAGGGGGCGGAGGGAGGAGCCGCCTGCCTCTGTCTGCGGTTCTGCAAAAGTCGCGATCAGCAATTCGCCGACGACAGCCGCAAAACCGGCAATGCCGCCCTCGACGCTCGCCTCGGCAACGTCCTGATCGGAATAGAGATTGCCGCCGCCGCGAAGCCCGGCGCCAATGATGCGGATCATGTCCTCAGCCTTCAGCCGCCCGGCCGAAAACCGCTCGGCGAGCCCTGTGAGATCGTCGGCCGCGAAAGCCGTCTCCAGCTCGGCCAGTGCCCCGAGCGTCAGGCACAAGATCCGCCGCTCGCCATCGACGACCGCCTCGATCTCGCCGCGCCTGCGGTTCGCCCTCGCCCCCGCCGCCCGCATCAGAGCGCCCCGAAGGTCAGTGCACCGGCCGATTCCAGCGCCAGCTCGAACAGAATCTCGCCGTCATGCTGCCCGGAATACTCGAGCGCCGTCACCTGGAATGCTCCGGTCACGCTGCCGAAATCGGGCACGACGATCTGCCAGTTCAAGATCGACGCATTGAAGAACGCGCCCCGCACCAGCCCGTCTGACGCTGCATCCTTGAAGATACCGGCGCCCGAAACCGAAGCCCGCTGCACGCCCGCCCCGCCCAGCAACTCCCGCCATCGCCCGGCGCTCTCCGCATCGGTCACATCGACCGTCTCGGCATTGAACGCCAGCCGCTTCGACCGCAGCCCCGCCACCGTCTCGTAACCCGTCCCATTGTGGATCTTCAACAGCAGATCCTTGCCCTTCTGCGCCACCATGCCCTTGCCCTCCTGAAACCCGAACCGCCTGCCCAAACCACGCATCCGCGCGTCTGCGCGGCGAGAGAACCACGTCACACAGCAACCGGAGCCCCTCATCCGCCCTTCGGGCACCTTCTCCCCGCGGGGAGAAGGGAAGTACCGCGACGCCGAGCCATGAAAGGAAGTCAAGCTCGCGGTTTCCCCTTCTCCCCTGGGGGAGAGCGACTGTCTTCGGCGTCAAGCGTTTTGCCATGGTTTTGCGTCCCGGATGATAGCGTTGAGGATGGTGAGGAGCTTTCGCATGGTTGCGACGAGGGCGACGATCTTCGGCTTGCCGGCTGCGACGAGC
>NZ_JBFTID010000019.1:0-94976 GCF_056394605.1 Rhizobium sp. 10N427
TTGGAAAGAGCTTCGCGGAGAATCTCGTTCTCCAACGTCTTGCGCCCGAGGATGCGCTCAAGCTCGCGCACTCGATCTTCCAGCTTCTTCACCTCGGAATTGCCGATCACTGGCTCGTCAGAATCCACGGCCACCGCACCTCCCTCGCTCAGGAGCCTGCGCCAGCGATACAGAAGATTTGGCGCAACTCCATGTCGCCGAGCCGCAGAGGAAACGGTCTCCCCTTGGGCATAGCTTTCCTCGATGATCTGCAGTTTGCGTTCCGTTGTCCAGCGTCGCCGCCGGACGTCGCCAATCATCAGATCAACCTGTCGAAACTCGTTAGACATAAGCTTATCCTCAAGCCTGTGCTTGAGCCTTCCTGCTTATGCTGAGTGTCCGGTCGAAAGTGGGGGCAGTTCACCTTCCGATAATGGATACTGTATCAAACAGCTTCCGCCGACTGCCGCACAAGTCTTGCCAGCGGACCCGCGGCGTGGCATCGAAACCCATTGCGATCGAACGTGATCGTCGGCGCTGCCCCCAAGAGCGAGGCGAGAGCCGAGCGGACATATTTTGTGCCGTAGCCCTGCCGCGTCGGTTGAACGACTTTGGGGCCGCCCGATTCGATCCAGTTCATTGAAAATACTGGCGGATCTTCCTTCGAAACGGACCAGGCAATGTTGATCCTGCCGTCGCCCTGAGACAGTGCGCCGTACTTGATGGCATTCGTCGTCAGTTCGTGGAGGCAAAGGGCGATGGTTGTCGCAGCGATCCGTCCGACAAGGAGGTCCGGGCCGGCAATATTGATCCGAGTCAAGCTCTCACCGTTATAGGGTGCGACGGTTACCGCGATCACGGATAACAGTGAGATTTCGTCTCCGCCTGCTTCGAACACTGCGGTGTGAACGTCGGACAGAGCACGAAGCCGGCCTGTGAAATCTGCCGCAAGCTCATCAACCGTAGACGCGCCGCGTCGCGTCATTTGAAAGATTGAGGTGACGCTGGCAAGAATGTTCTTGATGCGATGATTGAGCTCCAGCCGCAACTCGACTTCGCGCTCAATGGCATCGCGCACCTGCTTCTGGCGCAATCGGACGAGCAGATTGGTCTGAATGCTATTGGCCAGCTCCAGTCGCGCGATTGGGCGTGTATAGAACAAGAGGCGGGCGCTCGGCCAGGCGCTTTGAAGCCGAGTGCGGATCTGTGCAACGGGAGCCGCGCGCTCAAGCAGGACCACGATTGGCACTTCGGACCAATCAGGCTGGCCGGCGAGATGATAGCCGATCGTTGCGACGACGGGCGGGCTTAGCGCCTCATGGGTGATGAGGATGACGCCCGGCAAAAGCGCTAAATTTTCAGCTAGGTCCTCGCCAGCCTGGCCGTGCCGGACCTCGACGTTTTGCTCCTGCAAGGACGCCGCGATGTAGTCGGCGTCTTTGCGAAACGGGGCAAGTATGAGCACCCAATCCAGTTCACTCAGTGTTTCATTCATTTCGGGTCAGGAAGGGGGTTGTAGGAAACGACGCTGACGCTGCCGCTTTCTATCAGCAGTTCCTGGATGTTGAGGTCATGTGGACCGTGGCGCTTTTTGACAACGGTGATGTTGCGGCGCAGCCGACCCTCATGCTCCATGATCCGCAGCAGGAGCACGGTGTCGCCGAGGAAGCTGACATCTACGTCGATGCCGACATTCTGACCGATCAGGCCGTGCTGAGCGACAATCAGCATCGTCAGCACGCCCGAACGAGCCAGGAATTTGAGAAGGGATTGGATGTCGCGGACCGCCTTTTCCCGATGCGGTAGCGAGTTCAGATAGCCGGTCAGGCTATCGATGACGACGACGCGGACTTTGTTCTGCGTCACCGCGTCCTGGACGATTTGACCAAATTCACCCGGTGAGATTTCGTTCGGATTGAAATCCCGCAGAATGAGCGTTCCATCCTTATGGAACTGCCGAAGCTGCATTCCCAGGCCTTCCGACCGGCGGAAGAACGTTTCCAGCCTCTCTTCGAACAAGAATAGCGCGACGCTCTCGCCGCGGTCGAGTGCTGCGGTCGCATAGAGTGACGACATGGTCGACTTGCCAGTGCCCGACTGTCCTATGACCAGCGTCGTGGTTCCAGCCTCCTGGCCGCCGCCAAACATGTCGTCGAGCGCTGCGACACCTGACTTGATCAGTTGCGGCTTGGTGGTCTCCGACGCAGTATTGGGCATAATGCGAGGAAAAACGATGACCCCTTCACCTTCCCGTATCGCCATGTCGTGATAGCCATCGGCAACGGGGACACCGCGCATCTTGGATACTTCCACGCGACGTCGCACAGCGCCGTACTCCTCCAGTGACTTGTCGAAACGGATGACCCCATGAGCAAGACCCTCTACTTCCTCGCCACTGCGGTCATAGCCGGTTGTCTGTGTGTCAAGGAGAAGTGCGACGACGTTGCGCTTGGCCAGAAAGGACTTGAAACCGATCAGTTCGCGACGAAACCTCGGGGAGTCACCGGTGATCAGGCGGATTTCGAGGAGGGAGTCGTAAACAAGGCGCCGCGGCTTGTGTTCGTCGATAGCTGCCTCGATCGCCTTTCGCGTCTCGTCGAGCCTGAGGTCTGCAGTCAGAAATATGCTCTGGTCATCGGCTTCGCTAACCGAGCCGGATGTCGACAGTTCCTCGACCCGGATGCCATCGAGTGTCCAGCCGTGTGAAACAGCAATGGCTTCAAGCTCTGCCGCTGTCTGCGACAGTGTCACGTAGATGCAACTCTCTCCCGCTTCCACCCCGGCGCGAAGGAACTGTAGCGCTGCTGTCGTCTTGCCGGAGCCCGGAGCGCCTTGCAGCATATAGAGATTGGATGCTGGTAGACCACCACGCAGGATTTCGTTCAATCCGTTGATGCCCGTGCTTACAACCGCTGGCGCTTTTCGTTTCGGCATAACTCATCTTTCAAAACTGTTAGCGTGATCCGGGCCGGAGCGCGCGCATCATCGTCGTTGAAAGATGCCTGCTCGTTATATTTAGGTTTCTCGAAACATCAATGACAGGCTGGTTGTGGTGAAGCCGCAGACCTGCCTAAAGGTAGTGTTACGCCTTTACAGCAGGCTCGCTCTCATCGCGGCGGACGAACCTCGTCCTCGCGCTCATCGTTCTCGTCCAACGTCTCCAGCGCCTCAATGGTGTCGTCATAGGAACATCCGCCACAAGATTGCTTTCTTACCTGCCGCGAATCCTCTCACATTCGCCAAATGGTGTGGAGCTTGTCCAGAGCTGCTACCAAACGTTGTTGGACTGCAACATCCTCTCCGCTGACGACCGTTACGATGTCGCGCATCGCGCCGCGCATGCCGTGAAGCTGGTCGACAAGATCCATGACAATATCAACTCCGGCTTCGTTGACGCCCATGCCGTGCGTCAGATCTAGGATCAGCCGGGCGCAAGCTAGATCGGCATCCCGGAAGCGCCGTTGGTGCTCGGCGATCTGCGGCGCCAGCCAACCTTCCCGGATCCACAGTTCGAGCTCGGTTACTTCGATTTTGAGGCGAAGACAGAATTCATGATCGTCCATGGTCAGCCCTCCATGCCCTTTCTCGGATTTTGTGTCGTTCCAGAAGCCCAGCGTTTGATGAAGCTGGTCAGCTCTTCGTCCGGACGGTCGGGCAACACGACCTTCACAGTCACATAGACGTCACCGGCGCTGCCATTTCCGCGCGGCACACCCTTGCCCTTGATACGCAAGACCTTGCCGCTGCTGGAATTGGGGGGGAGGGCTAGGTCGATTGGGCCGGAGGGAGTGGGCACGCGCACCTTGCCGCCAAGCACGGCCTCGCTGAGCGTGACCGGAAGTTCGAGGCGGATGTCGTCACCGTCGCGCGTGAAAAAGCGGTGAGGCCGCACCCTGATAACGATCAGCGCGTCGCCGGCGGCACCGCCCCCGAACCCGGGTTCGCCTTTGCCCCGCAGCCGCAGCGTTTGGCCATCACGTGTCCCGGGGGGAACCTGCACTTCGATAGCCGGACCCTCGGGTAGCTTAACCTGGGTTTTGGTACCCTTCATCGCATCGAGAAAATCGATCTCCATCGAAAAATGGCGGTCACGTCCGGGAGCGCGGAACGGGGACCCGCCGCCAGGGCCGGCGCGGCGCGAGAAGAAGCTCGCGAAAATATCGTCCGAATCGCCAAAATCGGCAAACCCGCCGCTATTGTGGTAGGGCTCACCGGGACCGCTGGCCGAGGCATAGTCGCGATAGAAGTTGCGGGGCGCCTGTTCGGCCCCCGTCATATCGATCTCGCCACGGTCGAAGCGGGCGCGCTTCTGCTCATCGCTCAAAAGCTCGTAGGCCGCGGAAATCTCCTTGAACCTGGCCTCGGCATTTTTATCGCCGGGGTTCAAGTCGGGATGCAGCTTCTTGGCCAGCTTGCGGAATGCACTCTGGATTTCCTTTTGCGGCGCATCCCGTTTCACGCCCAGAAGCTCATATGGATCTCGGCTCATGCATATCTCCTGTCACAGGTAACATACACTGCGATCAATTCTCCTCTCATATAGGCGGCGGCCCGGTTTCCGGTTGGAGGGCAAGACGAAAGGTCGATTGGGTCCCACTTCGCAAGTGAGCGGGACCGTTTAATCATCGCTCCGCTATCGGACGACGAGAAGGAGAGGATCGCCATCTCGGATCAGTTCAAGCGCGAGGATTGCCGGTTTGTCGGCAAGCGCCTTACGCAAATCCGCGACGGAAGAGACCGGCGAGCGATTGGCCGCCACGATTATGTCACCGGCCTGCAGTCCGCTGCGGGCCGCCATGCTACCCGAGCCGAGACCCTCGATCACAACGCCGGGGGCACCGGCCTGGCGAGCCTCTTCGGCAGATGCTTCCCGCATTTTGGCGCCATCGAGGGGCGTGCCGGAGAGGTCGGCGGACGGCCGGTCTTCCGATGTGATCGCGACGGCGATCACCCGCTCGCCATCGCCGCGCTTTACCGTCACATTGATCCTGGTTCCGATCGGGGTGAGGCCGATCCGGTTCCTGAGATCCGTTGCACTGTGGACGGGGCGATTGTCGATCGCGGTAACCACGTCGCCGGTCCTCAATCCGGCCCGCGCGGCCGCTGAGCCAGGTTCGACGCTGCCAATCAGTGCGCCGCGCAGCTCACCCAGCTTGAGTGCCTCGGCCACGTCGGGCGTCAGGTCCTGGATGCCGATGCCGAGTCTGCCGCGGCGCACCTCGCCTTGGGTCGCCAGTTGGTTCATCACCGATAGCAGCATGTCGCTCGGGACTGCGAAGCCGATGCCGACATTGGCGCCGGCCGGGCTGAGGATCGCAGTGTTGATCCCGATCAGCATGCCGTCGAGCGTCACGAGCGCCCCACCGGAATTGCCGGGGTTTATCGAGGCATCGGTCTGGATGAAGTCCTCATAGCCTTCGATATTGAGCCCGCTGCGACCGAGTGCGCTGACGATGCCAGAGGTAACCGTCTGACCAAGTCCGAAGGGATTGCCGATGGCGACGACATAGTCCCCGACCTTAAGGGCATCGGAATCCCCGATCTGAATGGCTGTGAGGTTTTTGGCATTGATCTGGAGCAGGGCAATGTCGGTCTCCTTGTCGCTGCCAATCAGTTTTGCCGGGAGCTGTCGGCCATCCTTCAGCGTGACCGAGATTTTTGATCCGCCGTCGACGACGTGATGGTTGGTCAGCACATATCCTTTGTTGGCGTCGACGATGACACCGGAGCCGGCGCTCATCCGAGCCTGCTGCTGTTGCTCCGGCAGATTGAAGAACCTTCGGAAGTTGGGATCGCTATAGAGCGGGTTGTCTTGCGCCGGCGCTCGGGAGACGACCGCGATATTGACGACGGCGGGTGTGACCTGTTCCAGCATCGGCGCCAGCGTCGGCAGGCCGGTGGACGCAGAAGCCTGTCCTGTCATTTGTGCAGGCAATGGGCTTGTGGTGAAGAAAATGGCTCCGGCGGCGACGGCTGCGGAAATGGCAATCGTGCGAAGCCTCGGGGTGAGATCGAACATCGGTTGCTCCTTGAATCTGATGATGGGTGTGCCTCCTGGCGTGACCGACGGAGGATTGAAAAAAGAGGCGGGTCCGGATGTCCAGATCCGCCTCTCTTGATCGGCTCACGCAGTCGAGAGCGGGCGGCTATGGCTGAACCAGATGTTGCCGGCGGCGAGCACCGCGACGACAAGACCGGCAACAACATGGACCCACGTTGCGGCCGTCACGGCCGAGAAGCCGAGAACCCATGGAGCAGCTACCGCCCAAATGCCGAGCACTAGGTTGACCCATTCCTCCGCCTCATAGAAGGCATAGAGAGCCACAGCGGCGATCACGGCGATGGCCGCGCCGACGAGCCAGGCATTCCAGGCGGCATAGGTTTCAGCGGCGAAGCCAATTAGCCACGGTGAGACAAGAAGACCAAGACCGGCAACGATATTGACGATATCGAAAGCGGTCCGGTTGTTGGAAGACAGGGACTTCAGCATCGTTCATTTCTCCTCATCGGTTGGTTGCATCATCATTGAACCGTCTCCTGCGGACAGAAGGCGGGTGCGGCGGCGGCGCTTGCCGCGCCGTCGCCGCGAAGCTCGGTTGTGGTTGGATTAGGAGCCGGAGGAAGCGTTGTTGCTGCCAATTCGGGCAAGAACGGCGCGAGCTCGTCGTGGCTGAACGCGCCACGGGCGATCTCATGCAGCGCAAGATCGCTTACACTGGCATGCGGCAGATCAAGCCTCGGCCCCGCACCGCGGTTGAGGGCACGGGCACGGGCAGCTGCGGCCATCGTCAGCGTAAACCTGTTCGGCACAATCTCCTGGCAACCGAAAACGACATGCGGGTCCATGGGTGCACCTCATGCAGCTTTCCGATCGGCAGTGGTACGGTCCTGCCTGCGCTCAACGTCTCGTTCGAGCGCAAGCAGCGCCTGCTCGACCTCATTAAGGCGGGACGGACGATTGTTCACCGGCATGCCTTCGTTGGTCGCGTGGTCGATCAGATATTCGGTCCATGCCCAGTTCATCAGGATCGAGCGCTTTGCTTCGAGAGACAGCGTCGGATCACGGATGACGTCTATGGGCGATGACCATGTGGCGGGACCGGAAGCATCGTGCCGTTCCGCCGCCTCGACCATTGCCTGACCGTAGCTCTCCTG
Source organism: Rhizobium sp. 10N427 (assembly GCF_056394605.1). Classification (NCBI taxonomy): domain Bacteria; kingdom Pseudomonadati; phylum Pseudomonadota; class Alphaproteobacteria; order Hyphomicrobiales; family Rhizobiaceae; genus Rhizobium; species Rhizobium sp. 10N427. The sequence continues at coordinate 7,135 of NZ_JBFTID010000019.1, forward strand.
AAGCGCGGCGAGGCCGAGCCGCTCCAATGTCGCATCGGAGAAGGCGTGAGATGGCCGGTTCAATCGGCGACGAATTCCTTTCTTTGTCAGGGCCGCAGCTTTGCTTGCCGGACCCTGCACGACATAGGTCAGGCCTTGCCGCTCGGCATAGCGGATGGCGGATCGCAGCGTTGGAAACTCCAGCTCCACCTGCGTCAGCGTATCCGTGGTGCCCGTATAGCCCATCAAAGGCTCAATGAACGGCGCGCTGCGGCGCTCGAAGACAAGCCGCCAGCCGTTCATTTTGCCCGATGTCATCACCGAGTGTGATGGTCTGAAGATGCGGGCGACGACGTCTTCGGGAAACACGGAGCGGCCGAAAGCGAGACGCTTCCGCCGGTTATCATTGGAGGCCTGGCTAACGGAAGCGAGGCTTTTGCTTGGTTTGGTGTGTGTCTCTCTAATAATCTCCATCATTTTATCCCTCCCTATTGGCGAAGGATGCCGGCGGCCCCCAACAAGGCCGGCCGCCGGGCAGGCTGGTTCGGTTAGCTCTTGATGGCGATCCGCTTGACCTGCGTCTGCGCCTTCTCGGTCTTCGGCAGGGTCACGGTCAAAACGCCGTTCCTGAAGCTGGCAGCGACCTTGTCTTCATCGACCTCGACGCCGAGCGGGATGCGGCGCTCGAAACGGCCGTAGTAGCGCTCGGAGAACTGACGATCCTTGTCTTCGTTCTCGGAGCGCTTCTCACCTCTCAGCGTCAGCACACCGTCGTTGAGCAGGACTTCGATGTCCTTTTCTTCAAGGCCGGGCACCTCGGCGGTCACCTTGATCTCCTTGTCGGTATCGGCGATCTCGACGTTCGGCCAGCCGGCGCCGAAGGCAGAAGCGCTGCCGAAGGCCGGCAGGCCGGAGCCGAAGCCGCGGAAGACGTCGTCGAACAGGCGGTTCACCTCACGATGCAGCGACAGGAAGGGATCCCGGTCGTCGTCGCGCAGGACAGTCGGGGCCTGGTTGCCATTGTTTCGGCCCCAGGGAATCAGATCACGAACGCTCATGGTTTTCTCCTTTCCGTTGGTTCGATTGGCAAAGCTTCTCTGGTGGCGCCGGACGATATACCCGGCGCCGTCTTTGCCAACTGTGCTGTTGTTGGAGCTTAAGCCGCCTGCTTCTCGGCGTCGATTTGCTTGATCTCGGCCTTCGGCAGAGCCGTCTCGGTCGCGATCTCGATTCGTCGCGGCTTCATCGCTTCCGGGATTTCGCGCTTGAGATCGATGGTCAGCAGACCGTTGACGAGACCGGCGCCGACGACCTTGACGTGGTCGGCAAGTTCGAACCGGCGCTGGAACGAGCGGCCGGCGATGCCGCGATGCAGATACTGCACATCGTCGGCATTCGCCTTCTGACCCGATACGAAGAGCATGTTCTGCTCCTGGGTGATCGTCAGTTCGTCCTGCGTGAAGCCCGCCACTGCCATGGCAATGCGGTACTCATCCTCACCGGTCTTGACGATGTCGTAAGGCGGCCAGTTGTCGATCGTCTCGATGCGGCTTGCAGCCTCGAGCGCGTTCAGCATTCGGTCGAAGCCGATGCTCGACCGGAACAGGGGAGAAAAATCGAGGTTTGTCCTCATAACCATATCCTCCTTGTAAGCAACATGGATACAAGGAGGCGCCAAGAGCACAATGGCGCCTCCTGGACCTGTCGATCCCCATTGGGCGATCGAACAATATCAATATAATTCAGTGGCTTGCGGTTTCAAGAGCTGTGGAATTGCCTGGTGTAAAAAATTTGATTTTTTTGTTTGGGCCACCAGATTCGTGTGGTGATACAAAAGGAGAAATCGGCATGACAATGACCTCCGAAGACGTCATCGACATCCTCGGACCTGTCGACGAAACTTTGATAGCTGATGTCGTGGCCACTGGTGCCAGTCAGGCTGAACTGGCGGAAGCTTTCGCATGGGTCAACAATGACGAAGCGTTGATGAATGAACGACGGCCGCCACCCACGGGCAAAATCGCCTTGTTGATTGACCTGCTGGTCTCAGACAACGACGAACTGGACTAGGCAAGACGCCTGTCTGGAAGCGGCTTGCCTAAGCGGTGGTCAGTACGCGAACCTCGCCCCGTCGACCGAGGGTGTCTACCACGACACTGCGTCCTGAGCGGCGAACTGCGACGTCGGCCGAGCCGTTTCCGACCCGTAGGTGTTGCAGCATTACCTCATCCATGAACGAGGGCAGTTGCGGCTCGTTGAAGCTGATGATCCGGGCATTCGGCTCGAAGTCAAGGCCGAGACAGGATTGCAGCAGAAGGAGGGGTGCTGCAGCCGCCCACGCCTGTGGAGAGCAGGCGACAGGGTAGAAGGTTGGCCCCTGAGCCCGCTGGCGTGGCAAGCCACAGAAGAGTTCGGGAAGACGGCGCAGGTCGATATATGTCGAAGACGCAAAGAGCCCTTCGAAAATTCTCGCCGTTTCAGCTCGGTAGCCATAGCGGGCGAGGCCGCTAGCGATCATTGCATTGTCATGCGGCCAGACAGAGCCATTGTGATAGCTCATCGGATTGTAGCGTGCCTCGGTGGAGGCGATGGTTCGGATGCCCCAACCGCAGAAGGACGAGGCGCTCATCAGTGTCCTGGCAACCTGGACGGCTCGCTCGGGATAGGCGATACCGGTGAACAGGGCATGACCGGCATTTGAAGAGCGGACCCTGCAAGGCTGCTTGTTCCCATCGAGCGCTAGCACGAAAGTGCCGAGTTCCTCGTCGAAGAAACTCGTATCGAAGGCACGACGCAGGCCTTCGGCCCGTGCCAGGAACTTTGCCGCGCGTTCAGGTCTGCCGAGCCGGCGGAAGATCTCGGCTGCGGACTGCCAGGCACCGTAGACGTAGGCCTGAACCTCGGCAATGGCGATCGGGCCTTTGGCGAGCGTACCATCGGCGTGGAATACCGAGTCGTGGCTGTCTTTCCAGGCCTGATTGATTAAGCCTTCCTGCGTCAGCCGCCCGTATTCCACAAAACCATCGCCGTCGCGATCGCCGTGCGCGTCGATCCAGGTGAGCGCTGCCTCGATATTTGGCAGAAGATGGTTGATCGTGGCAAGGTCGCCTGTTCGCTTCAGGTACTCCCCCGCCAGCAGGACGAACAATGGCGTGGAATCGATGCTGCCGTAATAGCGGCGGAAGGGCACTTCACCCAGTTCAGCCATTTCGCCATAGCGCACTTCGTGGAGGATCTTTCCAGGTTCGGCATCTGCAGCCGGATCGACTTCCGTCGCCTGGTTTGCGGCCAAATGGCCAAGGACACCGCGCGCGATCTGTGGATCGAGCCACAGCGTTTCGAGCGCGGTGATCAGCGCGTCGCGACCGAACACGGTACTAAACCAGGGGATGCCAGCATAAGGGTAAGGACCTTCGGGCTTGTCGGTCATCAGCATGTAGAGGTCAGAGACGCTGCGCCGTGCCGCTTCGTTGAAGATCTCGTTGGACGTGACGATCGATGCGGCGCGCGAGGAAGAGGAGCGCAATGCACGGCGCGCATCCCGCAGGCCCAGAAAAAAAGACTGGTAGCCGAGAGGCCGGTCTTTGGCCTGGTCGCAGCAAATCTGGATGAATAGCGACCGCGTTTCATGTGGCGCCAGATCAAGATCATAAAAGACATGGCCGCTCCCAAGTTCGTCCGGGCGCGGATCGAAGGACAACTGCGTGACGCGCGTCTGATCGTCGAGGCCGATATAGGAGAGGGAAACGCGGTCCTGTTCCACCAAGGACGGAAGATGGCGGCCCTTCCTCGCCCTGATGGTTCCGCGAACCTCGAACAGATCGGCGAAGTCCGCCGCGAACGAAGTTTCGATGCGCACTTGTCGTGGTCGCGCGTCGTAGTTCTTAACGGCCAAGCGCTCGTAACAACCGGCACTCCACAGAAAGCGTGTCCTGCGGATATGAATGAGATCATGCTCAAGTGTGAGCTTCCCCTTTTCATCAAAGAGGTCGGGATTGGTCAGATCGCAGGTCAGCGTCGCGTTGTCGTCTCGCAGCGTCGACGAGAGAAGCATCGGGCGCTTGCCATTGATCGTCAGATGGAGGTGGGAGAGGTACCGCGTGTCCCGATGGAAAATGCCTTCCGGGCTGCCAGGCCCGGAAAATGCGTCACCGTTGTGATCGAAGACGGCGAACGTATCGCCGTGCTTCAGGGTGCGTGGCCGCCGCTCCTGCAGCGACGCGGTCGCGGGGATGAAAAACTGCGCGATTGGCGCCTTGCCACCTGCAGGCGCCGAACCGTCGTGTACAGAAGCGATCGACATGCTGATGGCCTCCGGATTATGCCACGACCTGCAGATCGAGGTCCTGCCCGTTGGCACGGCGCAGCGGCGCGGCCTTGGTACGAACGCCAGGAAGATTCCGGTAGATGTCTAGATAATCCCGTGCCATCCGCGCGGCGCTAAAGCGCTTCTCGAAGGCCGCGCGAACTTTCTTTCGATCCATCTTTAGCGCCCATTCAACGTTCTCGGCCGCGTCGGCCACGCTATCGACGAGGATTCCAGAGACACCGTTGTCGATGACCTCCGGCACGGAGCCGCATCCGAACGCGATGACGGGCGTGCCACAGGCCATCGCTTCGATCATCACCAGTCCGAACGGCTCGGGCCAGTCGATCGGGAAGAGCAGGGCGCCGGCATTGCCGAGGAAGTCGGCCTTCTGACGCTCGTTGATCTCGCCGATGAATTCGACGTTCGGATGGCGCCTCACCATCGGCTCGATCACCGTCTCCCAGTAGGCCCTGTCGGCATTGTCGACCTTGGCGGCCATCTTCAGCGGCATCCCGACCTTGGTTGCGATTTCGATTGCCCGGTCAGGCCGTTTCTCCGGCGATATTCGCCCGAGGAACGCGAGGTAGTTGCTCTTGGGCTTTTCCGTGAATGGCAGCAACTCGCGAGGCAGGCCATGATAGACCGTCCCTGACCAGTTGACCGGCGGCATTGGGCGGCGCTGATCATTGGAGATCGACACCAGCGGGATATCGGGAAAAGCCGCGTAGAAGGGCTTGAGGTCCGGCAGGTCAAGGCGGCCGTGCAGCGTCGTCACCGTCCGGTCGGCGAACTCGCGGATCAGCGGGAAATGTAGTAGATCGATGTGGAAGTGCAGCACATCGAATTCGTGCGCCCGCCGGCGAATTTCCTCCAGCATCACAACCTGATGCGGCAGGTGATCTTTGACGGCAGGATTAAGACGGAGCGCCACATCTGAGCACGATACGAGCTTCGCGGCGGTGATCGAATCTCCGCTGGCAAAAAGTGTGACGTCGTGACCTTGGGCGACGAGTGCGTCGGTGAGATAGGATACAATGCGCTCGGTTCCACCATAGAGCTTGGGCGGAACACTTTCGGCAAGCGGTGCGATCTGAGCGATCTTCATCGGCAAAACCTCCTCTATTGAGCAAAGAGTCGACGGTAAAAATCATGTTCGCGTCCTCAAAGAGGCACGCGGCAGGTGCAAAGTCGTCTATATCTCGAACGGTTGTCGGCGACGGCCTCCTTTCCGATAGCTGCACAGACCAAGGCCGCCAAACCGATGCGATTGAACTCGGCGACGACGGCACCTGTGATTGTCTTGATTACGGGATGCGTCCTGCTTTCCGGGCAGCATATCAGACCGGTCCAACGTCTTCAGCGCTTCGATGATCTCGTCATAGGAGACGGCGTTGTCCGTGCCGGGATAAAGGCGAAGAGCCGGAATGGATTCGATGGCGAAGATGTCGGATGCTCACGACGCAAGAATGGCGCGTTTCTCGTCCCTGCCGATTTCGTCGGCCGCAAGGACGTCGCGCGGATGACCAAAATGTTTGCCTGGATGCAGCAGATGGGCGACGCTGATTGCTGCTGCCGGGTTCACTGGTGTTGAATTTTCGAAGCGTTCCTTTCTCATAGCTTGACCCCATATGATGCCAAGTTGACGTTCATTGTTGTTTGGCTGAGCTCGGTGAAATTTCCTGACGCCCGAAGAGACCTCGCGCGGCTTCGACCATTGTTCTGAGATGGCTAGGCTCGCGAACACCTTGCCTGTATAATTCCACTGTTATCGCCGCCATCCGCTCCGCTTCCTCGGACTCCCTGGGAATTCCAGCGCCCGACCGGATATCATCGAAGACCCTCTGACAGACGGCAAGATCACGGCTGTCGAAGGGAGTTGACGAAGGCTTTGTTATTGCATGAACCATCCTTTCACCTCCTTGTCGAAGGCTCGCCCGAAAACGATGATGACGTTGATCCCTGGCCGGACCGGCTGACCAGTCCGGGCGGGTGCAAAACCTCAATCGAGCCTTTTGCGCGAAATGATCTGGTTTTGCGGATTTTCGATTTCAAGAGATGAAGCAGAAAAAAATTAGCACGCATACCGAGTGGCCTAACATACTGGAAAGGAATAATAAACAGGATCATCGCGTTAGAAATCCGTTGATGACCGTAAAATTTTGCGGCAATTTTCGACTGCCATGAAACGGAGATGAGCACGCAATTTTCATCGGATCTGGAGCGCCAACTCAACGGCTTTACCACGGCGCACATCCTCTACCGCATTCCTGATTTCGAATCCGTGCTGCAGACCTATGTCTGGCAGGACTACGAATCTGGCTCCCGATTTTCCCGAGATGCAGAAGTTCCTTGAATTCTGGGAGGCCAATCTCGACGGGCCGCTGCATTCCGTCCGCTACAGCCATCAGCGTCTGATAGGGCCAAACGAGTGGCGTCGTGTCGAAGGCGAGTTCAGGCTTAACTAAGCTCTTGAAACGGAAATTTTCGCTTCCTAGCGCTTTGCGCGGTCGAGGCTCCGATGAGCTCGGTCACTATCACACGTCTAACCGGAGTGAGATCGAGAATGGAAGAGAAGATCAAAATCATCGAAGACCTCAGCATCGAGGAGCGCGAAGAGGTCTTTGCCGATATCGCGCATGTCCTGGAGGTAGCTGCACGCGAGGCATATGTCGAAGGCAACCGCCATTTTGACGCGCTTTCCGCCAATATGGCACAGGCGATCTTCATCAATGCTGACGAACTGGCGCGTGACGACGTGCGTAAAGCCGAGCGCGTGTTGCAGCAAGCAACCGCCATGATCTCGCAGTTCGAGGCCGTGCATCCCTTATCGTATGGTGAGCCACGCACGCCACTAGAGGTGTGAAACCGCTAGGCTTCTGATGCCGTCTCAATCCTGAATGAAGACCAATGTTGTGACGGCGATATCGGTTTCGGCGCTCAGGGGTGAGGATGGCCGGATCCGACAAGGTTGGGTTCATTGCCATCGACATCTCGGCAAGTAAGAATGCGCAGGAGGCTGAACGCCACCTGCCTGCCATCATCGAGTCCTCGAATGACGCGATCCTTGGCATCGAACTCGACTTGACGATCACCAGCTGGAATGCCGCCGCCGAGAAGCTTTACGGGTATTCGCGTGACGAGGCGGTTGGAAAGTCCGTTTTGATGCTCGTGCCGGAAGAGCGCCGCGACGAAGAGCCGGAGATCCTCCGAAAGGTTAGCGGCGGGAAAGGCGTGGGGCCTTACGAGACGCAACGTCACAGAAGGCAGTCGTCTCGTTTTCTTTGGCTATCCACGAGCTCGCGACGAATGCTGCAAAGTACCGCGCACTGTCGGTTGCCCAGCGCAAGCTCTCGATCTCCTGGCGGCTTGGCGACGGTGATGAGAGGACGAAAGCAAGGCTACATTTGAGGTGGGCTGAACATGGTGGTCCCGCAGTGAAGCCCCCAACGAAGAAGGGTTTCGGATCGCGTCTGGTTGAGAGGCTTCTTGCCGCCGAGCTGAACGGCCGGTCGACAATCAGTTACAATCCCGCCGGGGTCGTCTGCGAAATCGACGTGGTGCTGGATGTAGATGTATGATCAGCAGACGATCCGGCTGAGTGGCGACGACCGGTGCCTCGCGCATCGGCCGCCGCCCCAAGGTCCACCGCGAGCTCAAGGAGCGCTCCTTGGTACGCTTTGGCTTCAGATTTGTGAATCCCTAAAGTCGAGAATTTTTTGGTGAGTTGCCACTCCTGGAAGTCTTATGTTGGTAGTCTACCGGCTGAGCCCCTGCAGGAAACAGTCAAAACGCGCTGCGCCGCGGGACGATGGAACTTTCATTTCCTGCCTCAGTTAGCTTCGATCATAGGAGGAAACGACCATGGCTATGAATTCACCAAAGGACGGGGCTCCGGGCACGACGGATCAGTCACCACGCTGGGAAGGTCCCCAGGAAAATACGCCGAGGGGCTACCTTCGCGCGAAGGACGATCCCGACCGGGACCGGGATGCAAATGGCGAAAGCAACAGCGACCCTGAGTTCAAAAAGGTTTCTGACGCTTTCAAGACGAAAGACGACTGATCTTGGCACACTCGGGAGCTACGCGACCCCGGACTGTGAATGTTGCCAGGGCCACGCTCGGGAAAATGGCTTTCGTCGCCATTCTGTGCGGCGGCACCGCGGTTGCGGTCGGCTGGAATATAAGCGCAGCTCGCCCGCCGTTCTCGCAAGGCGATCCGCAGTTCGAGGGTGCCGCTGACGCGGTGCACGGGCAACTGATCTTCGCGGCCGGCGGTTGTGCGTCCTGCCATGCGACCCCTGGCCAACCCGATCGACTGCGGCTTGGAGGCGGCATGGCGCTCGGCTCACCGTTCGGCACCTTTCGGCCGCCTAACATTTCTCCGGATCCGGTGGACGGAATTGGCAGATGGACCCCCGTCGATCTGGCGAACGCGCTCGTCGGCGGTGTGTCGCCTGAGCGTGAGCATTATTATCCCGCCTTTCCCTATACGAGCTTCACTGGAATGACGGCCGGCGACATCCGGGATCTCTACGCGTATCTCATGACGCTTCCGAAAGTCTCGGGACGGGCACCACCGCATCACCCTTCGATTCTGTTTCGCATTCGCCGGTTCGTCGGATTCTGGAAGCTGCTGTTTTTTCGGGAGGGTCAATCGGAGGCCCGGCTGAGTGGCGAGCCGATCCATGATCGCGGCGCTTATTTTGTCGAGAGCATATCCCACTGCGCCGAATGCCACTCCAGTCGGAACGTCTTCGGTGCCATCAAACCCGACACCCGGTTTGCCGGAGGAGTCGATCCGCAAGGGACGGGGTTCGTGCCCAATATCACGCAGCAAGACCTGGGCAAGTCGAGCGAGCAAGACATTTCAACGATGCTAAAAACAGGCGACACGCCTGACCATGGCCGTGTCGGATCGTCGATGGCCGACGTTGTGACCAACACGGCCATGCTGCCCGACAGCGATCGTGATGCGATTGCGCGCTACATCAAGGCCCTCCCGGCCTTGCCGACGCCCGAACCCTAACCTCAATGTGCGTAGAGGTAGGCGGCAAGGTCCTTGGCTTCCTGTTCTGAGATGCCGGTGTTCGGCATCGCGGTCTGTGGTGAAAAGCTCTGCGGCGAAACGATCCATGCAACAAGGTTGTCGGAGCGGTTTTCCAGCACACCGGCAATATAGACGTGTTTGGATAACCCGGTGAGTGGCGCGCCGGTTTGGCCGTCCGCCCCCGGTATGCCCGGAATGGTATGGCAACCCGAACAACCATAGCGACGAAAGAGTGCGGGAGCGCGCGCCGGATCGCCACCGGTCAGCGCCACAGCTGCGGCCGTCCTTGTCTGACTGTCGCGTATTGTATTGGTAACCACAAAGGCGCTCAGCCCGGCAGCAACAGCGGCGGCAACCCAGACTATGGGGCGAGGGGCCAAGCCGGCAACATCAGGCATTTCGCGCTCCTCTCTCGCTGGAACCGCGGATCCAGAGCGCCAGCATCGTCATCGCCGCAGCTGCATAGATGGTACCGGCCGGCACCCACATGATCATGCCGGCCAGTTGCTGATCCTCCAGGGGTGTCAGCCCCCAGGCAGAAGCGGTTTGCGTCTGGGCGATATAGAGAACGCGCGGTGCCAGCGCCATCAAGGCGCCGAGGATGCTCGTGTGTAACATCGTCAGGAACATGTGCCAGGCAGCGGCGCCGTAGTCGCTTTTCCAAACGACCGCCCACCAGAACAGGACCGCCGTTGCAAAAAAACTGAGGTGCTGGAGGCGATGCATAGCGGTATTGGTCACGGCTGCGTCGAACAGGAAGGGCAGGTGCCAGCCCCAGATGGCGACACCATGGATGGCGGTGGCGCTGGTCGCTCCCGTGCTCCAGTCCCATGACCGCCGGATGAGAGGAGTTCGCATGGCAGCGCCTAAGCCAAGACGCGCTCGTTTTGGCAGACCCCATAGAAGGAGGCCGACCGGGCGCGCAAGCACGATCAACGGTGCCGAGACGGCCATGACGATCTCGTGTTCGATCATATGAAAGGTAAAAAGGTGTTCTCCGAGCCAGTGGAGCGGCGAGATCAGCGCGCCCGCGAGAGTCAGCATACCGCTGTAGAAAAACAAGCTTTGGCGGTGCCTCGCTCCAAGCCGGCGCGCCCGACCTGAAAGCCTCACGATGCCGAACGTGTAGAGTGCGCTGATCACGGTGACTGGTAGCACGATCCACGGATCGAATGTCCAAACCGACGCAGCCGTATGAGGATCGTCTCCATGGGCCAGCGCCGGAGCGGCCATGATCAGTAAGATCAAGGTGCAGATCAGCGCTGACATGGGTCCAGCAGCATCGACGCCGCCCCCTGCAATAGCAGCGCAAAGACAAAGGCGGAGGCGATCACAAATCCCGCATCGATGACAAACCGCTCGGTCCGGCCGACGGGTCTTGGCGCGAGACGAGAGGCAGCAGCCCCTGCAATCGACATCAACAAGAGGGCCGAGCAAAGGGCGGGTGTCCAAACCATCTGTCGCCGGCAATCGAGGTAGGGGGTGATCTGCCCAAGCTGCGTCCCCACGGCCCAGGCCAGCGGCGGCACGACAAGTCCGCCATATCGCATCCAGGTTCTGGTCATAGGCGCGGTACCCAGTAGAGACAGACATACATTGGCAACCAGGTTGCCACCACGAAGTTCCAGTACATGGCGTTGTCGCTGACATCGCCGTAGCGCCGCGGATTGTCGCCATGCCTGGAAAACATCAGGCAGGTCAGCACCAGCGTGTCGATCAGGTCGGTTATGATATGGGTCGTGTGCAGTCCAATCATCACCCAAACGATCGAGCCGTAGGCATTCTGGTCCCACGAGACGTGTATCGCCGGAAATTCGAAGATACGAACGATGAGCGGCGCCACCCCCAGCAGCGACATGATGATCAGGCCGACACGGACCTTCGCCAAATTCTGCTGCCGTGCCCAGCGGGCAATCAGGACGTTGGGAAGCAGGCTGGCAATCAGCAACGCCGTCAAGGCCGTTCCGGGCAGCAGATCGGGGGGCGGTGCATTCGACGGCCAGTGCGGTGCCAGGCTCATGAGGTAGAGGTAGACAACGATCGAAAGCGCAAAGCCTGTTCCCTCGATCAGCATGAAGGCAAGCGTTCCCCACCAGGTCAGGCTTGCGGTGCCAAGCCCATGCGCGGGCAGTTTCGTGAGATCGAGTACGACGGATTGTTTCATGAGTCGTCCTCCGGAGTGCCTTTCGGCCAGAACCATCCGATCAGGGCAATCGACACAGGGATCGATCCCCAGACGACTGCCCAGGGCGTGAAGATCGACCAGATCAACAGCACCGTGGTTGCGAGTGCCGACCAGAGCGGCCAGATCGAGTTGTCAGGTGACGACTCGCGCGCCTCTGGAAGCGCTTCGACGACGCTGCTGACGATCAATTCGCGGCGGTCGACCGACAGGCCGGAGGCAACGGGAAGCGTTTCTGATTTCTCTGACAAGGGCGCGAGACTACTGACCACCGGCAAGCGCGAGAAATTATAGGATGGCGGCGGCGACGAGGTCGACCATTCGAGCGTCGATGCGTCCCAGGGATTGTCAGGCGCGGCCGCACCGGAGACGGCGCTACGGATGGCATCGATAAAGAACAGCAGGAAACCGGCCGCAAGGATGACGGCACTCAGGCTAACGAACATGTTCAAGCCAGACCACGGCATTTCCGGCTGATAGGTATAGATGCGGCGCGGCATGCCCTGCAGCCCGAGGATATGCATGGGAAAGAAGGTCAGGTTGAAGCCGGTAAAGATCAGGCCGAACGCCCAGCGACCGAGCCTCTCGCTCATCATTCGGCCGGTGATCTTTGGGAACCAGTAATAAATCGCCCCGAGCAGTGGAAAGACCGCGCCACCCACAAGAACGTAATGGAAGTGAGCAACCACGAAATAGGTGTCGTGAACCTGCGTGTCGAAGGGCACGGAGGCCACCATGACGCCTGTCATCCCGCCGATGACGAAAATCACCATGAAGCCGATGACGAACAGGAACGGCGTCTTAAACACCGGTCTGCCGGCCCACATCGTCGCCAGCCAGCAGAATATTTGCAGACCAGCAGGAATGGCGATCGCCATGCTCGACGCCGTAAAGAAGCTTTCGCCCAGGCGCGGCAGTCCGGCGACGAACATATGATGCACCCAGAGTCCGAAGGCCAGAACCCCTGTCGCGACCAAAGCCATTACCATGGCAAGATAACCAACCACGGGGCGCCGCGTAAAGGTCGCGACGATCGTCGAGACCATGCCGACGGCCGGCAGGAAGATGATGTAGACCTCCGGGTGGCCGAAGAACCAGAACAGGTGCTGCCACAGCAGTACGTCGCCGCCCTCGGCCGGATTGAAGAAGTGCGTGCCGACAAGCCGGTCGAGGATCAGCGCCGAGCTGGCGATCATGATTGCCGGCATCGCCATGATGATGAGAAACGATGTGACCAGCATCGACCAGACGAACAATGGGATCCGGTCGAGCGACATGCCGGGTGCGCGTTGCTTGAACACGGTGACAACGATCTCGACCGCGACGGCCAGCGCCGAGACTTCGGTAAACGTGATCATCTGCGCCCAAATGTCGGCGCGTTTTCCAGCAGCATATTGCGGTCCAGATAGCGGCACGTAGGCAAACCAGCCGACGTCAGGGCCAGTATCGACCGCAAAGGCGATCCACAGTAGCAGCCCGCCGGCCAGATACATCCAGTAGGAAAACGCGTTGAGGCGCGGGAAGGCGATGTTGCGGGTGCCGACCATCAGGGGCACGAGATAGACCGCCATCGCCTCCATGACTGGCACGGCAAACAGAAACATCATGTTCGTGCCGTGCATGGTAAAAATCTGATTGTAGCGATCGGGACCGATAAACCGCGCTTCGGGCTCGGATAGTTGCAGCCGCATCGCCATCGCCAGGAGCCCACCGAGCGCCAGAAACACGAAGGCCGTCACGATGTATCGGCGGCCGATGATTTTATGGTCGACGGTCGAAAGCGCGCCCCACACCCCCGCAGGTGTCGACCAGGTCTGTGAGAGACGGCGGTCGAGCTCGATCTCGCCCAATCCGGTATCGCGCAGATCCTGGCCGTCCTCCTTGATGGTCATTTAAGGCTCTCCATATAGGCGGAGATATTCCGGAGCTCCACGCTTGTTAGGGGAACCATCGGCATGTTGTTGCCCGGCTTGAGGGTCTGCGGATCGGCAATCCAGGCCGCGAGCGACCCGCGTGTGGTTTCGAGAAGCCCGGCCGCAATCGTCTGACGGCTGCCGACATGGGTCAGGTCGGGGCCGGTGGTGCCGATGGCCGGAGTACCGCGAACCGTATGGCATGCAGCACAAGGTTTTGACAGAAAAGCGAGCTTTCCGGCGGCAGCGTCGTGGTCCGTCGGCATCACGCCGTTTTCGCGTTGGACCGCAATCCACCGCTGATAATCCGCAGGCTCATCGGCAATGACCATCATCGCCATGTGAGTGTGCTGCAGGCCGCAAAATTCGGCGCACTGGCCGCGATAGATGCCGGGCCGTTCCGCTCGCAGAAGAAGACTGTTGCTGCGGCCCGGCACGAGATCCTGTTTGCCCGCAAGGCTCGGCACCCAGAACGAGTGCACAACATCCGCACTTTCGAGCTGGATCCGAACATCCTGACCGACCGGGATATGGATTTCGTTGGCAGTCTGGAAGCTGAGCGCCGGATTGGCGTCGGCATAGATGACCTGCCACCACCACTGCTGCCCCCTGACGGTGATCGTCAGCGCTGCGTTTTCCGGCAAACCGATGCCGCGTGTGGTGTAAAAGCTTGCGATCGTCAGACCTGCGATAATCATGACCGTCGCGGCAACGGCACTGCCAACGCTCATCGTCAAGGGCCGTTCACGGGCCTCGCCGCCGTCGCCGGACCGTTTCCGCAGCAGTGCCCAGCCGAGCACGATCATGACCAGGAGCCAGACGACCGAGCAGATGACGGTTATGCCAATGATCAGGTGCTCGACATGGATCGCCGGAGCGCCCTGAGGATCCAGAGCCGACTGGTTGCCGCTACAGCCAGCGACAGCAGCAATGATCGACAGCGCAAGGATCCGAGCGGTTCTCAAGGGGAGGGCCCCTGGTCTGGGTGGGCGCCGACCGGTCCTTCGTTGAACAGGATCTTCGCCGGCGCCCGGTTTTCGGCCGGCCGCGTGTGGCGGTCGTCCCTGCGACCCGTCGCCGCCATTTTGGCCGAATAGGCGCCGATGGTCTGGACATAACCGGCCAGTTGCCAGATTTGCTCGATCGTCATCCGGTCACGAAAGGCCGGCATGCCGTGCGGGCGACCGTCGCGGATCGACGCGACAATCGACACCATCTCCGGACCATACAGCCACCAACCGTCGAGGAAGGAAGGACCTACGTTTCCGCGCCCATCGCCGTGACACTCTTGGCAGCCGAACCAGCTATAGAGTCGCTGGCCCTGGCTGAGATTATAAGCGTCGCTTTCGTAAGGTTTCCCCTCAGCGAAATAACTCTCGGGCGGCGCACCGCTGATGCCATTGGACATTAGCCGGAACCGGTCGAGGTCGGCGACGACGAGTGGATCGGTCCGGAGTTCCCGCGGCTGCCGAGCCCAGCCGAGAAGCGCGGCCCCGGCGACCAGCAGAAAGGTTGCCAGAAACCACCACTTTGCGTCGTTGATGCTCCCGAACATCATGTGCTCACCCGGTCACTCCCTCAATCATCTGGAACTTCTGAGGATCGACCGAGACGCACCGGAAGGAGCTTGTAGGAGGGCGTTTTCGATTTCGGATCATGGTGAGCCAGCGGAAAGAGCGGGTTCGTCTCAGGATAATACGCGCCGCAACATCCCCTGGGAATATCATAGGCAACGATCCTCAACGCCGTCACCGTCCGAACGTAGTCTGTATCGATAGCAGTGGTCAGATCGACACTGTCGCCGTCCTTGAAACCCAAGCGAAGAATATCCTCCGGGTTCATGAAGACCACCTTGCGAGTGCCTTCGACACCGCGAAATCTGTCGCTGTACCCATAAATCGTGGTGTTGAACTGGTCGTTAGATCGCAGCGTCGCCAGGTGGAGGACGTCGGTGCTCCGCGCCGTCGAAAATTCCGGAAAGAGTTTCTCCGGCGTAAGGAAGTTCGCCTTGCCGCTCTTCGTCACCCACTTGCGTTCGCGCGCCGGCAGCGGCCTGACAAACCCGCCCGGTGTAAACAGGCGTCTGTTGAAATCCTTGAACGTTTCCGGGTAGGTTTGCTCGATCGCATCACGGATCTCCGCGTAATTCCCGACCCAGCTGTCCCAGGGAACCTTGGTTTCGCCGAGGGTCGCCTTGGCCATGCCGGCGACGATTGCCGGCTCCGAAAGGAGCTCCGGGCTTGCTGGTCTCGTCTTGCCGCGCGAGCCGTGGAAATGCGCGATCGAACTCTCCATCGATACGGCCTGCGGACCGGTCGCTTGCTCGTCCAGTTCGATGCGACCGAGACACGGCAGCAGATAGGCAATCTCGCCATGGACGACATGGCTGCGATTGAGCTTGGTGGCGATCTGCACGCTAAGCCGCAGCCTACGCCAACCTTCTTCCATAACAGTCGTGTCGGGGACTGCTCTCAGGAAGTTGCCGCCGAGACTGATGAAGGCTCGGGATTGTCCGCCCATAATCGCCTCGCAGGTCTCAACCGTCGAGCGGCCTGTCCACCGGGGCGGGTTGAAACCATAGAGTTCGGAAAGCTTGTCGAGCGGTGCCAGGCCCGGCTTCTCGGTAATGCCGACGGTTCGTTGTCCCTGGACGTTGGAATGGCCGCGGACGGCGCAGATGTTGGCGCCCGGTTTGCCGATATTCCCACGCAGAAGGGCAAGGTTGCAAACCATGTGGACGTTCTGCACGCCCATAAGCTGTTGCGTCAGGCCCATACCGTAGACCATCATTACCGCATCGGATTTGGCGTATATGGCTGCGGCCTGCGTCATCTGATCCCGGCTGAGGCCCGAAACCTGCTCCAACTCCTCCCACCGATGGCCGCGTGCGGCGTTGGCGAATTCCTCGAAGCCGGTGGTGTGCTCCTTGATGAAGTCATGGTCGAGGACATGCTTCTTGTCGGCCGCCGCAATCGAGGCCGCAAAGGCAACCATTGCAGCGTTATCTGGATCCTTTGGTTTGCCGTCGTCACCGGCGACACGGCTTTGATGGGAGGCTTTCAAGGCATCGTCGGCTTCGATCAGCGCCTTGCAGACGCCAAATAGTGCGGCGATATCGCCACCGTTGTTCACCTGATAATATTCGGAGGAAATCTTCGTTTCGTTGCCGGTGAGCATCTGCGTCGGTGACTGCGGGTTGACGAACCGCTCAAGGCCGCGTTCACGCAACAGATTGAAGGTGACGATCTTGACGCCGCGATCGACGGCATCCTGGAGATCGTGCAGCAAGCGCGGCGACGACGTACCAACGTTCTGCGCGATGTAGAAGATGCAGTCGGTGTTCTGGAAGTCCGAAAGGACGGCTGTTCCAACAGCGGCCCCGATGCTTTCCGGAAGAGCGACCGATGAGCTCTCGTGACACATGTTGGAGCTGTCGGGCATGTTGTTGCTGCCGTACATGCGCGCAAACAGCTGGTACATGTAACTCGTTTCGAGCGATGCCCGACCCGACGTGTAGAAATCGACCTGATGCGGGTCGAGAGCGCGTAGCTCCCGACCGATCTCTTCGAACGCCTCGGCCCAGGCGACCGGAACATATCGATCGGTGGCTGCGTCCCAGCGCATCGGATGCGTCAAACGACCTTGTTCTTCGAGGTCGTGATCGTTCCAAAGCTCCAGTTCTCGAAGAGGATGTTTACGGAAGAATGCCCGGTCAGCACGCCGAGATGTCACCTCCCAGGCTGTGGCTTTGGCCCCATTCTCGCAAAATTCAAGAGGGTGAGTCTTGGCAGGTTTTGCCCAGGCGCAACTCACGCACATATAACCTTCCGGCTTGTTCTGCGTCGACAGCAGCTTCGGCCCACGCAGAGCGACATGCTCTTTCAGGGTGATCTCGGCGACGGATTTTGCAGAACCCCATCCGCCCGCAGGTCCGGAATAGGGCTTGATTTTGGGAAAGGGTGTTTTCGGCGTCATGGATGCCTCAAGAGATACCACGAGGCGAGCCATCTCGGTTGAGGCTCCTCGGTTCTAGTAAACCTTCGATGTCGCACCAAGTTCCGCTGCGCCGGGAAGGCGCAGCTTGCTTCATAGCTCTATCCTCGAAACTCGCCCTCGTTCATGTCGCGCTCGTCATAATTGATGCGCCAGTCCGCGGAGTCTTTGCCCTTGCCCGGCGTTTTCTTGTTAACCGTCGCGTCGTCGGAATGGGTGATCACGCGCGGCTTGGCGCTGCTGACACCGTTGTTGGAGCCACCTGCATGGTTGCTTTCGGACTGCCCTTTGGCGTCCTGTTCAATCTGAGCTTTGGACGATCTGCCATTTTTTGTCATGATTAGGCTCCTGGGCGGTCGGACCGGGGGTTTCTCATATCTTCCTCAGCCTGCGTCTCGCCCACTGCGCGGCGCAGTCCCTTTTCAGCCTCTCGCGCCAGACGCGTGCGACGCCGAGAGGCGGTCGGATTATCCGCAGCGCGAGAAGCATCCGTTTCAGCTGGAACCGTCTCGAGATCTTTATTTCCGAGTGCCCCCCATGACGGATCCCATTCGACGCCTTCTGTCAGCTCCACGAAGATCGGCTTGGCGCAACCTCCATTGTGGGATTGGGCCAGTTTGAAAGCAGCCTCCGGCTCCATCTCCTCACCAGGAAATATCGAATCGTCTTGCCCGGTCTCGGCGATCTTGCGGACATATCCGCGAACTTGATCGCCGGAATGATAGAACTTGATCACCAGTGACCCGGCAGACGCCGCGCCAGCAGAGTAAGGCATGTAGTGAGCGCCTTGACCTGTAGCGCTGGCCTCGCCGTCTGCCGCCTGATACCAGTGCGCAAGATCCCGTCCTTCCGGCCGCCCCTCGCTTTCCCAGATCTGATAGGCGCGCAGTCTTTTTTCCTCTTCGTCGATCATGACTTGCCTCCTGGCTTTTCAAAGCACTACTTATTGAGGTCCTTTGCCATCATCAGATGGTGTTCCAGAGCCGGACGCGTACTGGCGGCCCACGCTTTCAAATCGGCATTGTCGCCTTCATCGCCATACCGCTTGAACAGATCGACCGCATCTTCATGCACGGACTCCTGATCAGAGTGGTATTGCTTGTTGAAGTCGGCGCCCTGAAGGCCGTTCAGCTTGTCGAGCATGCTTTGCTGACTGGATGTCATCGCTGCCGGAAGCGGTGCTTTGACCTTGCCGCTGGTCACCAAGCCCTTGAGTTCATCCGTGGTCTTCTGGTGATCGGTGACCATCTTCTGGGCAAAGGCTTTCGTTGCTTCGTCACCACGCTCCAGGGCAAGCTTGCTCGAGGCGATCTCGAACATATCGCTGGTGGCGGCTTCCTTGACGAAGTCTTCCGTCTTCGGAGCAACGCCCATCAGCGAATTGACGCCGGTTTTCTCGGCGGCAGATTGCGCGAAGGCCGGACCGGCAAGCACGAGGGCAAGCGAAGCGATAACAAAGTGTTTCATAGGGATCTCCTGATTTGTCTTCGCCTAAAAACGAATTTGCCAGCCTGACTGTTCCAAGGAAAATCGACCGAGCGGAGCGCGGTGCCTGCTGCCAAGATATCGACAAGAGACGCGCCCGTTGAAAGGTTTCCAGGTGCGCCTCCAGATCGTTGGATTAATCCACGACTTTCAGAACGACCTCGCCGCGGATATGGTTCTCCTTGAGGGCTGCCTCGCGAAGCTCAAAGGTGCTCGCGATCACCACCTTGACCTTGCCTTGGTCGATCAAGTCCGCGATCTCTTGCAATTGAGCGCCGTTCGGCTACGCGGTGTAGCGGCCGACGCGAATGTCCCGTTCAGCGGCGCGCGCCTTGTCCGGCGCCTCCTGGCTTGACGACATTGAAGCTTCGCTCCTGCGTCTCACCACCCAGATCGAACACCAAGTCTACGGGCTCGATCAGGTTCTCGAACTTTTCGGACTTGTAGTCGATCACCTGATCGGCCCCGAGGTCGCTGACGAACTCCTTGTCGCCCGCAGATACCGTGGTTGCGACCCAGGCGCCCTTTGCCTTGGCAAACTGAATGGCGATATGTCCGACCCCGCCGGGGCCACCGTGGATAAGAACGCGCTGGCCCTGCAGCAGACCGCCCTGGTCGAAGAGACCCTGCCAGGCGGTGATGCCGGCAAGCGGCACGACGGCCGCGCCGACCGCATCCAGTGATTTTGGCTTCGCGGCGACTTCGTCAACTCGTGCTAGGACGAATTCCTCGTAGCCGCCATGTTCTGGCCAGAGAAACGCAAAGACCTCGTCGCCGATGAGGAAGCTTGAGACATCGTCGCCGGCGGCCGCGATTTGTCCGCTGACATCGCGCCCGAGCACATAGGGCAAGTCCTTCTCGGTGACCATATTTTCCTTCGCGCATCTTGGCATCGACCGGATTGGACGCATGCGGCAAAGACTTTGATGAGGACTTCGTTGGCAGACGGGATCGGACGGTCAATTTCCTCGATTGCCATGACCTCCGGTCCGCCGAAGCGATGAATGCGCACAGCCTGCATGATGAAACTCCTTTGATGTTCGGGATTTTTTGTTGTTCAAAACGGAAACCGCATCGCAATGCGATCGTTCCCTTGCAGTCGGCGCGCAGGGAACAACTCGGCTGATGATCGGTTTCGCTTTGCGAGTTGGAGGTACCAACGCTTCCCGAACATCAGGCTGTTGGAACAGCCGGCCCTTTTTCACAACAGGAGCAGCCATGACTTTGAAAGCAGTCGCCTTGAACGGCACCCTGAAGTCCTCGGATTCTTCCGAACCATCCTCCACCGGCAAATTGCTCGAACTCATTGCCGAAGAGTTTAAGAAGCACGGCGTCGAAACCGAGATCATTCGACTTGCCGATTACAACATCAAGCCGGGCGTGACGTCGGACGAAGGCGAAGGCGACGCTTGGCCCGACATCCGCAAAAAAGTTCTGGAAGCCGACATTCTGCTGGTCGGCACGCCGATCTGGCTCGGGCAGCCGGGAAGCGTTTGCAAGCGCGCGCTGGAGCGGATGGACGCATTTCTCGAAGAGACCGACGATCAAGGCCGCATGGTGTCCTACGGCAAGGTCGCAGCAGTTGCGGTGGTTGGCAACGAGGATGGCGCTCACCATGTTTCTGCCGAGGTCTTTCAGGCCCTCAACGATGTCGGCTTCACGATTCCGGCCAATGCGGTTGCCTACTGGGTCGGCGAGGCCATGGGATCGACGAACTTCGTCGATCTGAAAAAAACCCCGGAGGCGGTTCAGACGATGATATCGATGCTGGCGCGCAATACGGTTCATCTCGCCAAGCTTCTGAAGAAATCCCAATATCCTGGCGAGGAGGGGTAGCGCGCAATGCCAACGACCACCCGCAAAGCACAGGTCCCGCCTGCTTTTGCAGAACCCCATCCACCGGCCACAAGTTTGAGCGCATTGCGGGATCAAGCTGAAGCCTGTGAACGCTGCGACCTCTACCGGGATGCCACCCAAACCGTGTTCGGAGAGGGCCCGTCCGAGGCAAAAGTTGTGCTGGTGGGCGAGCAACCGGGAGATCAGGAGGACATAGCTGGCAAGCCCTTCGTCGGCCCCGCGGGCAGGCTGCTCGACGAATGTCTGCAGGAAGCCGGCGTTGATCGATCACTCTGCTACGTGACCAATGCGGTCAAGCACTTCAAATTCGAACGACGCGGCAGACGGCGCCTTCATGCCAAGCCAAACGCCGGTGAGATACAACGTTGCGCCTGGTGGCTGGGCGGCGAACTTGAGCTCCTCCGGCCTGACCTCATCGTGGCGCTCGGGGCGACAGCCCTCTACACTCTGATGGGCCGATCGGTCGGACTGACCAAGGAACGAGGACACGTTCTACCTGCAGCAAGCGGGACGCCTATCCTGGTCACGATCCATCCGTCCTATCTGCTCCGGATCCGCGATCACGATGATCGTGAGAGCGAGCGCCAGCGCTTTATCAGCGACCTCAAGAGCATTGGCGACCATCTGAATGCGTCACTGATGACGGCACGGCAAAATGCTTAAGGATCGAAACTCCCGACGGCCGGGAGTTCCGGCTGCGGTCCGAGCTGTTCCTCATCGGTCCAAAGGTTATCGGCGAGATCGCCGAGCGATTGCAGCACGAGGCGGCGGGGCCAGCCGGCAGCAACGGCTTGCTCGATGATCGACAGAAACGACGGTTCCAAAGCCTGCTGGCATTCGAGATCGTCGTCGCGCGGATTGTCATTCGGCGCTTTTATGACCGGCATAGCCACTCTCCCTTCAGCATCAAACGAGAGGCTCTTTAACGCTTCGGCTGCTTGCCAAAGTCCTTGCGCAGTTCATCCTTGGCGCGTTTGAGGGTCGCCAGACGCGATCGTGACAGCTGCTTGCCGGCACGATTGATATAGAAGGTAAGCATCGACATCGCGGACTGGAAAGGGCTGGCCTTTCGCCGCGGGCTTTCCTCCGCGGAATGCTTGAGCGAATCCGCGATCTTCTTGGCGCTGCGCTGCTTGAACACCCCGCCTTCGAGGTCCATCGCATCGCTGTTGTCGGTCACGTCCTGCGACCATTTCTGCTTGGGTTTCTTTTTCGGCATCGGATCCTCCGCATGTGAAGCGGCGCCCTGGGTCGGGCGCCATATCAGGGGTCAATGATGGGCGTGGTGCTCATTGCGTTTGCGAGTGGCAGCGGCCTTTTTGGCCGAAGCGGAACGCTCTTCCTTGGTCCGCGATGCAGCAGCGGCACCACCCCTGCGCCCGCCTTTTTCGGAGGAGGAATGGTTTTCGGCATGTCCGCGACCAGATCCGGACTTCTTGCCGCCACCGCTTTCTTTATTGACGGTGGCCCAGGCACGGCGCTCGGCTTCCTTTTCGGAGACGCCGCGATCTTCGTAGCCTTCCTCGATGTGCTCGGCCTTGCGCTTCTGTTTGTCGGTATAGGCGGACTTGTCACCTTGGGGCATGGAACATCTCCTTAACTGACATGGGATTTCACGCAGGGAGAACTGTGGTTTTCGACCAAAGTTCCGCTGACTGTGAATTGTGATCGCGTCTCTGCGACCGACGCTCAGGAGGTCCGGATCGAACCGCTCCAGATCGGTTCTTCAGAGCATAAGAGAACTGCCGCAATTGCGGAACCAACACCCGGAAACAGGGGTTTGTTGCAGACCTATTTTGATGTGACCCAAGAGCCTTCGATATGACACAGACCGTCGGCGATTTCGTCGTTTCCCGTCTTTACGCCTGGGGCGTCCGCCGCATGTTCGGCTATCCCGGCGACGGCATCAACGGCGTGTTCGGCGCGCTCAACCATGCCGGCGACAAGATCGAGTTCATCCAGGCACGTCATGAGGAGATGGCCGCGTTCATGGCATCTGCCTACGCGAAATTTTCCGGCGAGCTCGGCGTCTGCATCGCGACCTCTGGCCCAGGGGCGGCACATCTCGTAACCGGCATGTACGATGCGAGAGCGGATCATCAGCCACTTCTGGCGATCGTCGGGCAGCAAGCCCGTGGCGCGCTTGGCGGACATTATCAGCAGGAGGTCGATCTCGCTGCCCTGTTCAAGGATGTCGCCAGAGATTTCGTCCATCAGGCCTCCACGCCGGCGCAAGTCCGACATCTTGTCGATCGTGCGGTGCGGATCGCGCTGGCGAACAGGACGGTGACGGCATTGATATTGCCCAACGACTTGCAGGAAATGGTCTACGAAGAACCGTCGCGGGCTCACGGAACCCTCCATTCCGGCTTTGGCTATCGGGCGCCAAAGATTGTACCTTATCAGGAGGACCTGCAAGCCGCGGCCGACATCCTCAACGCCGGCAAAAAGGTTGCCATCCTGGTCGGTGCCGGCGCTCTTGGCGCGACCGACGAGGTGATCGCCATCGCCGATCGGCTTGGTGCCGGGGCTGCGAAGGCATTACTTGGCAAGGCCGCTCTTCCGGATGCTTTGCCTTGGGTTACCGGGTCGATCGGTCTTCTTGGAACTGAGCCCTCCTGGGAGCTGATGCGCGACTGCGACACGTTGTTGATGATCGGTTCCGGCTTTCCCTATGCGGAGTTTTTGCCGGAGGAAGGACAAGCGAAGGCGGTCCAGATCGATATCCAGCCGGGCATGCTGTCGCTGCGTTACCCTATGGACGTCAATCTTGTCGGCGACGCCAAGGAAACATTGGACGCATTGCTGCCCTTGCTTGAGCAGAAAGATGGAGAATGGCGCAAGCACATAGAAAAGAACGTTGCCGCCTGGTGGAAGCTCCTTGAGAAACGGGCCCACGCCGAAGCCAATCCCGTCAATCCGCAGCTGGTCGCTTGGGAGCTGTCGTCACGCCTGCCGGACAATGTCATCCTGACCAGCGATTCCGGCTCCTGCGCGAACTGGTATGCGCGCGATATCAAGATTAGGCCCGGAATGATGGCGTCGCTTTCGGGCGGACTGGCATCGATGGGTGCTGCAGTTCCCTATGCTATCGCTGCCAAATACGCCCATCCGGACCGACCTGTCATCGGTTTGGTCGGCGATGGCGCCATGCAGATGAACAACATGGCGGAGCTGATCACCGTTTCAAAATACTGGCGAGACTGGGCCGACCACCGCTTCATTATCTGCGTCTTCAATAACGAGGATCTCAATCAGGTGACCTGGGAGCAGCGGGTGATGGAGGGCGATCCGAAGTTCGAGGCCTCACAAGGCATTCCCAACGTGCCGTACCACCGGTTCGCCGAACTCATCGGCCTCAAAGGCCTGTTTGTCGATCGCCCGGAAAATCTGGGGCCGGCCTGGGACGAGGCGCTTGCGTCGGATCGCCCTGTTCTCCTTGAGGTCAAAACCGACCCCGAAGTCCCCCCAATGCCACCGCATATCACGTTTGATCAGGTCAAGAAACTCACAACCACGCTGATAAAGGGTGATCCAAACCAGGAAGGCGTCATCCGCGGCACGGTGCGGCAGGTCTTAAGTTCAGTCCTGCCAGGCAAGTACGAATAGCCGCGCATTACGGCTAGAGGGTTCAGAGCTGTAGCGGCCGACGTCGGAGTCGGGCGCGGGTTGTGTCGGGCGGTTAGCTGCCGAGTTCGTACGATATCTGGTAGCCGAGGCTATTCGGCGGCCTGGCGGAGAGCAGACCGCTTCGCAGGTTCCACCTGCCCAATGATCTCGAATTCGGAGGGCATCGCATGCTGGTCGGTTCCGAGCAGAGCAAGCGACCAGTAATCGGGGTCCCTTCCAAAGACGGTCGAAACCTGGACGACGGTCGTTCGACCCTCGAAGTACCGAGACGACTTCGCCCAGTAGAAACCACCCGGGACCAAACGCGCTGCAACCATCGTACCTACTCCCTTGTAACTCGCGAACGATAGGAGAAAACTCCAAAGTGAGAACGGCCTCCCCTGTGGACGGCGCCGGGCTTCAGAAGGTTTCTTGCGTTTTCTCTTCAGGCAAGCCCCGTCCGCCATCGGCCCAGCCCAATCTGCTTTCGACGTCGTAATATCCCTCTGGCCGGACCCAACCGACTGTCACACGTATCAACTCGTCAACGTCGTACTGGAGGTAAGAGGTGTTCCACACAGATCGCAAAAGCCGCGCGTCGCAATCGGGGAAGAGCGATATGACCGGGGCGACCTTTTGTCCATCCGAACGCCTCTAGGCTTGCCTGCACAAGGACGGCGAATGGCCCGCCGGTCCCCTTCTTGCACATGTCACAATGACAATAGCCGGTGTGGAGTGGGTCGCCGCGGAACTCATACCGACATGTTCCGCATAGGCACCCGCCGATCCATGTTGTCTTTTCGCTCATGCCTCGCGAATTGCTCGCGCTCGTTTTTTTGTTCCCTGAACGTCCGACGTGTTGCTGAATACGCCAGTCGCGATGGAACATCTTTTTCACAGGGCGGTTTTCGACGAAAGGCGACGTCCGCACCGTGATAAGTTCGATGAGGAGAACGACATGAAGGCGCTAACATGGCATGGCAAGCATGACATCCGCTGCGAAAGCGTCCCGGATCCCAAGGTGGAAGACGGTCGCGACGCAATCATCAAAGTCACCGCCTGCGCCATTTGCGGATCGGACCTCCATCTTTACAACGGCATTATGCCGGACATGCATAGTGGCGACATCATGGGCCATGAGACCATGGGCGAGGTCGTAGAAGTCGGCAAAGACAATAAGAAACTTAAAGTCGGCGACCGCGTTGTCGTTCCCTTCACCATCTCGTGCGGCGACTGCTTCTTCTGCAAACGCGGGTTCTTTTCTGGTTGCGAAAGGAGCAATCCCGATCCGTCGAAAGCGAAGAAGCTTTGGGGCAGCTCACCTGCAGGCCTGTTTGGCTACACGCATCTCCTCGGTGGCTACAGCGGCGGCCAAGCGGAATATTTGCGCGTTCCCTATGCCGACGTCGGACCGATTAAGGTACCAGACGGACTCACCGACGAGCAGGTTCTGTTCCTCTCCGACATCTTTCCGACCGGCTACATGGCGGCAGACTTCTGCAACATCCAGCCGGGCGACACTATTGCGGTATGGGGCTGCGGCCCGGTCGGGCAGATGGCGATCAAGTCCGCGTTCATTCTCGGCGCCGAGCGGGTCATCGCCATCGATACCGTGCCCGAGAGGCTCGCGCTCGCTGAAAAATCCGGTGCGATCACCCTCGATTTCATGGACAAGGATATTTACGACAGGATCATGGAGCTGACCAACGGCCGCGGCGCGGACGCGTGCATCGACGCCGTTGGAACCGAGGCCGAGCCAGCGGCAAGCTGGGACTCGCGGATAGACCGCATAAAGGTCGCGACCTTCATGGGGACCGACCGACCACATGTGCTACGCCAGGCAATCCATTGCTGTCGCAACTTCGGCACGGTCTCGATCGTTGGCGTTTACGGCGGCTTCCTTGACAAAATCCCGATGGGCTCGGCCATCAACCGCGGTCTAACCTTCCGCATGGCCCAGACGCCGGTCCAGCAATATCTGCCGCTTTTGATGGAGCGTATTCAGAACGGCGAGATCGATCCGTCCTTCATCATCACCCATCGGGCCACGTTGGAAGACGGCCCCGACCTGTACAAGACTTTCCGCGACAAGCAGGACGGCTGCATCAAGGTCGTTCTGAAACCGTAGCAAGGAAGAAGTGATCATGGGTACTTCACAGTTGAAGACAGGGCTCGCCGTCGTCACTGGCGCCTCGAGCGGAATTGGCTTGGAACTCGCCAAGATCGCCGCGTCGAAGGGCTACGACTTAATCATCGTGGCAGACGAGGAGGCGATCAACGATGCCGCAGCCAAACTTCGAAGAGACGGAGCAAGCGTCGACGCCTTGATCGCCGACCTTTCGACGATCGAAGGCGTCGACCGGTTGCTGGAAAGCATTGAAGCCGATGGCCGCTCAGTCGATCTGCTACTTGCGAATGCGGGACGAGGGCTGGGTAAGGGTTTTCTCGACCAGGACTTCGCCGAGGCCCGCCGTGTCATCGACACGAACGTTGTCGGCACGGTCTACCTCATTCAGCAGGTCGGCATTCAGATGCGCACCCGTGGCACCGGCAAGATTTTGATCACGGGGTCGATTGCTGGATTTATCCCCGGCAGCTACCAGGCCGTTTATAACGGCAGCAAGGCGTTCCTGAACAGTTTCTCGTTCGCTCTCCGGAACGAGCTCCAGGATTCGGGTGTAACTGTGACATGCCTCATGCCCGGTCCGACAGAAACGCGGTTCTTCGAACGCGCTGACATGCTCGATACGGACGTCGGCCAGGCTGAGAAGGACGATCCGGCCGACGTCGCGAAAGTCGGCTTTGACGCCATGTTGAACGGAGAGGGCGACGTCGTCGCCGGCTGGAAAAACAAGTTCCAGGCGGCAATGGCCAACGTCACGCCGGCATCAGTGCTCGCCGCGAAGCACGCCAAGATGGCGGCGCCGGGCACCGCGAAGAACTGATCCCGAGACACCGTGCGTTGCGTCAACAAGTCTGAACTATCGCCCGCTAATGCCGGTACCACCGGGACCTTCGGACGGCATAGCCAGATTTGATTAAAGCTCATTGTGGGTTTCTGTTTCCTAAAGCGGAGCGAGTTACCCGAAGATAGGAGGTCGTTCATGCAGGAGATCGGCAACTGGCGGCATATTTGTGTCGATGCCCAACGAATGTTTGCCGAGCACACGCCATGGTATGTGCCATGGATGGCGCGCGTGCTTCCGCAACTAACGGAAGTTTCGCAGCGCCACGCCGAACGAACCATGTTCACTCGGTTCGTTCCTCCGCTTCGCGTGGAGGACGCTCGTGGTACCTGGAAGGATTACTACGAAAAATGGTGGATGATGACAGGCGAACACTTATCAGAGGAGCTACTGGAGTTGGCGGCGCCGCTTCAAAGGCTTGTGCCACCGGCTCGGGTCCATGACAAAACGACTTACTCACCTTGGGTAGATGGCCGGCTCGTTTCTCATTTGCGACAGGAGGGGGTGCAGACGCTCGTCATCACCGGGGGAGAAACGGATGTGTGTGTGCTGGCAACTGTGCTCGGGGCAATCGATTTCGGGTTTCATGTCATTGTCCTAAGTGATGCAGTATGTAGCGGAACCGATGAGACCCACGATGCGGCAGTTGATCTGCTGAGCGACCGGTTCTCGGTCCAGCTAAAGCTCCTTAAAACGGACGCCTTTCTTTGCTCGATTTCACAACAGAAATAATAGGTTGGCGGTTAATAACCGTCAGGATCGCGCGATTGTGTGGCCTGAGCCGCGACAGAGCGTTACTCGGCTCCGATCGTAACCACTTCACATCAGCTGACGCTCGCAGATCTTTGCAGACATACTTTTCCTGTTTGCCCCGTTAGCAACACTGAATCACGTTAACCTTCGCGATCCTGCGGGCGGCCATAATGCACACGCTCGCCGTTAAAACGTTTACAGGAATAGTTGCCAGCCCTGAAATACAGGAACAAACACCACGCAAGCAACGTTCGCGAATTGCCAAGATCCAATCAGCCACAAACAAAACCCGGTGTGACAATGAACGACAAAGCCTCTTTGAACGACCCACGCGGCCTCTATCCTGCGCCGCCGTTTCCAGACCAGCCGCAAGCCGCTCCGGGGCTTGCCCGCAAGATGGACCCTGTACCGGACCATGGTGAACAAAGCTATCGCGGGTCCGGCAGGCTTACTGGCCGCAAAGCCCTGATAACCGGCGGCGATTCCGGGATCGGCCGCGCCGCCGCGATCGCATTTGCTCGCGAGGGAGCCGACGTGGCCATCGGCTATCTCCCCGATGAGGAAGCGGACGCCAGGGAGATGATCCGGTTGATCGAGGCGGAGGGCCGAAAGGCAGTGGCGCTGCCCGGCGATATCAAAGAAGAGGCATGGTGCCGCGAGATGGTCGAAAAGGCCGTCTCCGGTCTAGGCGGCCTCGACATTCTGGTGATCAATGCCGGACGCCAACAGTACCGCGAAAACATCGAGGAGCTGTCGACGGACGATTTCGACAAGACCATGAAGACCAACCTTTACGCGCTGCATTGGATTGCTAAGGCTGCCGTGCCGCATATGCCGGCTGGATCTGCAGTGATCACGACCGCCTCGATCCAGGCTTATCAGCCATCGCCGATTCTGCTCGACTATGCGACGACGAAGGCGGGCATCGTCGCCTATACCAAGGCACTCGCCAAGCAATTGATCGAGCGCGGCATCCGCGCCAATGTCGTGGCACCTGGCCCGGTCTGGACGGTGCTTCAGCCAAGCGGCGGTCAGCCCGACGAGAAGGTCAAGAACTTCGGCAAGGACAGCGATTTCGGTCGACCCGGCCAACCGGTCGAACTTGCTCCCGTCTTCGTGCTCCTCGCCTCGCAGGAGGCCAGCTTCATCAACGGCGAGGTCTATGGCGTGACCGGCGGCAAAGGCGTCGCATGACCTCGCCTGGAAGATGACTATGATTCAGGAAGAGAATTTGAAGCATATTCACGCCGGTGTGCTCGATGTTGCATACTTCGAGCTTGGCCGGGCAGAAGGTGTGCCAACAATCCTTCTTCATGGGTTCCCCTATAATGCCCATGCCTATGACGGCGTGGCAAGTCGTCTTGCCGCCTCAGGGCACCGCTGCATCGTACCCTTCCTGCGCGGCTACGGCGCGACCCGCTTCGTGTCGCCGAAGACCCCACGTTCCGGTGAGCAGGCGGCCCTCGGCGCGGATCTCCTGTCATTGATGAATGCTTTCGGAATCGAAAAAGCGATCCTCGGCGGCTACGACTGGGGTGGCCGGGCCGCCTGCGTCGTCGCCGCCTTGTGGCCTGAAAGGGTGATTGGACTGGTGAGCGCCGGAACTGGTTACAACATCCAGGATATAGCAGGCGCGGCTAACCCCGGTGCTCCGGACCAGGAGGCGCGGGACTGGTATCAGTATTATTTCCACACCGAGCGAGGTCGGAAGGGCCTTAACCAGCATCGGGATCAGATCTGCAGGTTTCTCTGGCAGACATGGTCGCCGTCTTGGTCGTTCAACGAAGAAACGTTCGAGCGCAGCGCCGCAGCGTTCGACAATCCAGACTTCCTGGACGTCGTCATCCATTCCTATCGGCATCGGTACGGGGTCGTTCCCGGCGATCCAGCCTATGCCGAGGTCGAAGCGCGGCTAGCAGAGCAGCCTGACATTACGATTCCCGCCATAGTCCTGCTCGGCGCCGACGATGGTGTCGATCCTCCATCAACCGAGGACAAAGATGCTATCCACTTCAAAGGAGCCTATAGCCGCCAGATCCTTGCCGGCGTTGGCCACAACGTTCCGCAGGAAGCACCCGCGATTTTTGCGGACGCAGTCCGAGACTTGGTCCCGGTGTGAGCGCTCCGGGATTCGTGAAACGACTATTGCAGTTTTGCCTCGATAGCGCGCCCGACGATGGTCAACTGAAGTATCGGCTGCCCACCCATGAAGCTCTCTTCCACCAGCTCCATCGTTTCCAGGCGCTCGACTAGCTTTTCGGACAGCCGCTTGTTGCCAACCAGCCATCCTTTACCCGCCTTGCGCTGGCGTCGGAAAAACGCGATCGCTCGTAGCGCGTCCCGTTGGCTCCGGGTGAGGCCCTTCGCCGTCTCGGCGGGGTCGGGGTGCTCGAGGGAGGGCAGCATAAGCGTTACTCCTTCACCTCTGGTGACGGGGCCTCCGCGGCGGGCCAATCGTTCGCTGGCTCCTCAACGTCTTCAGCCGGATCGGGGTCACGGTCGTAAGCCAGGCGATGTTTTGCAATGACGTCTTGAAGCGTTTCGATCACCGTGACGGTTCCATGGCCCTCATTCGCAAACCGGTCGATAATCTCGGCGACGAGATCGTCGAGACGCTGGAACAGTCGTTCGGCATGATCGGGTGCTTCTGTCACGATCGTCGCCCCTCAGATATCGATCCGCCGCTGCCGCCAGTCCTTGTATGGCGCCAACAGCTGTCCAGGAAATCGCTCTTCGATCGCGGTCTCAACCATGGCGATCCTGACAAAGACCTCGCTGCCGTCGCGGTCTTCGGACGGGATATCTTCGCTTTCGTCTTCGAGCTTCTTCATCAGCGCAAACAGTTCTTCGTCGGTCATTGCGGAAAGTTGGTCTGCGAACTCCGCGGCATCAAAATCTTGTCCCTCTGCCATTGTCTGTCGGCTCCTCTGTCCTCGATGGGTTTAGCGATAACGGTCTAGTCGTCATCGAGTTCGATCCAGACCGGAGCGTGATCACTGGTGTGCTCCCATGCACGCGCAAACTTGTCGACGCCGCAGGTCTGCAGTCGCTCCCGAAGTGACGGACTGAGCAGGAAATGATCGATGCGAAGGCCGGCGTCGCGTGAGAAGGCGTTGCGGAAATACTTCCAGAACGTGTAGATTCGCTCTTCGGGATGCAGCAGCCTGACGGCGTCCGTCCAGCCCATGGCTATGAGTTCGGCATAAGCTGCGCGAACCTCAGGCCGAAACAGGGCATCGTCTCGCCAGCGCTCCGGCTTGTAGACGTCGAGATCGGTCGGCATGACGTTGAAATCGCCGACCAACGCTACAGGCACATCGAGCTCAAACAGGTCAGCGGCATAGGAATGCAGCCGCTCGAACCACCGGAGTTTGTAGTCGAACTTCGGCCCTGGTGCTGGATTGCCGTTCGGAAGATAAAGGCATCCGACGACGATCCCATCAATGGCAGCCTCGATGTAACGGCTGTGACTGTCGTCAGGATCCCCCGGAAGTCCACGACGGGTATCGCGCGGCTCCTGGTCCCGGGCAAGGATCGCCACGCCATTCCAGGATTTCTGTCCATGCCAGATCGCCCCATACCCTGCACGCTCGATCTCACGGCGCGGAAACTTTTCGTCCGGCGCCTTCAACTCCTGCAGGCACACGACATCAGGCTTCGCCTCGGCGAGCCAGCGGAGGAGGACCTCGAGCCGGCCGTTGATGCCGTTGACGTTATAGGAGGCGAGCTTCACCGGCGTTGCCGTCAGTGCTTGCGGTCACCCTTGTCGCCCTGACCGGGCTTCGCATCATGCTTTGCGTCGTGGCGCGCATCGGCGGAAAGCGAGCGGGAGACATCGACGCTGTCCTTGAACTTGCCTTCCTCGTCACGGCGGACGTAGCGCTTGTCGGTTCCGGTATCGATCACCCGGTGCCATTTCCGCCCCTGCGCGAAGCCGATTTCCAGTGTCGCGGCAAGAAGGCATATCTTGATCGGCATGATCAGCAGGCCGTCGCCGGGCGCGCTCGGTATCCCGAACAGAAGCGAAATTCCTTGGGCGATGATCTGCCAAAGGGCCAGGTCGTGCGGCCCGATCCAGCGCGAAATTCCAAACCAGACCCAGGCAGCGCCCCAGTCGAGCAGGCGGTAAAGCACGATCGCCGCGGCGGCAAGAAGCAGGCCGGAATTGATCACAAGGCCGACGCCTTCCGCGAGCGCGCGATAGCGTTTGGCCGTTCCGGAGATAAAATGGCCGAAAAAGTCGCGCAGGGGCTTCGGCAGCTTTTCCCAGCGCGAGAAGGCCTTCGCGACCCGTCCCTGCACCACCGGCCGCTCGCCATTGATGTCGTAGCCATAAACAAGGGCGGCAAGCGTCAGCCATACAGCGGGATAGAGAATATAGGCGAGAAGGTTGTAGACCTGCTGGTAGGTGGAAACCGCCACATCCTCTACCGCCGGTGGCAGTGTCGTGGCGGCATTGGCGTTGCTGACGGGATTGAGAAGACCCAGGAACTGGCCGATCGTTTCCGGCAGATGAGCGACCCAGGCGCGCACATCGTCCTGCCAATTGGAGATGACGAATAGACCGATGAAGGCCCAGTTCGCCTCGCAGATGACGATAACGATCGGCCACACCGCAGCCTTGGATCGCTTGTGCATGCGCCTGGCCAGCAGCCTTACGAGCCAGGCGATGGCAACCGAGATTACCAGCCAGGCGCCGCCGCTCACCTCAAGCGGTGCGATCTTTTCACCAAACATCATCAGGTCGAGCGAGAGCTTGGAATAGTCGCGTATGGTATCGCCTAGGAAGCCCCAGGCGGCGTAATAGGCAAAGAAAGGGACGAGCGTCAGCGCCAGCGCTGAAGAAAAGCTCGCGCTTCGCCTTTTCCGCGGGCTTTGCCGCGACCACCTGCGAGGCGTCGTTCAGCGCCGGCAGGCCGGGCCTGATCGTTTGAAAGAAGGCGACGATGATGACGAGCTTCATCAACACGACCAGAGCCAGCGTCGAAAGCCCGGCCAGCGCATTGATCAGGCCGATTTGCACGGCCATCTCCAGAAGGACGGAATCGACAATCCGGCCGATCAGCCACAGCACCATGAGCTGCGGCCAGAAACGCCACAGCAGCTGCAACGTCAATAACGGCAGCCGCCAGAGTGGTTGGAAAGACGTTGCGCTAGCTGAAGAAACGATCGTCACGAAGCCAACTTAAATGCGCTGCGCAGGCCAGGCGTTTAGGTTCAAATCCGGTTCTCGTCAAAACCTAGCAGGAAAAGGGGGCGGCCATCAATTCTAACTTCGGATGAATGCTTCCTTGGCACCGATGAATTTGCCTTGAATCGGTCGCCGGCGCCGTTGGCCTATCACTCAGACCTAAGTCGCTGATCCGGAACTGCTCTTGCCGCTGCCGCGTTTAGAATTCGCCGGGTGTCAACGGAGTTCAACATGTCGAAGTTCTTTTCGAAATTCGCCAGTTCTATTGCGAGCCTTTCCGGCAAGCCTGGGACGTTTGTATTCGCCGTTGCCCTCGTTCTTGTGTGGGCGGTGTCGGGGCCGTTCTTCGGGTATTCGGAAACCTGGCAACTCGTCATCAATACATCGACGACGATCATCACCTTTCTGATGGTCTTTGTTTTGCAGAACTCGCAGAATCGCGACGGCAAGGCATTGCAAGCAAAGCTTGACGAACTCATCCTGACGTCACAGGCTCAGAACAAGTTCGTCGGGATCGAGAAGCTGGATGAGGAATCCTTGCGTGAAATGAGTAAGACCCTCGCCGAAAAGGCTGCGTGCGTGGAGAACGTCGCTGACGAGAAAGCAGAGCGTAGTCGAGCGTCGCTGTGACGCAGGCCGGATCTGCTGAAATCGAATCCCCTGCGTATTGGAGCCCAAGCCACCGGCCTTCGACACCGAACCGGCTCCGAGCTTGGTCACTCAGCGTAGCCGCAGATATTTCCGGAAGTTTTAAGCGCCCGAAACTGTCGTACTTTCTAACGAACGGGCGAGGTTCGCGCACCCGGCGAAGCGTGTGGGAAGCGAGATTCGCGATTGATTGTTGCGTCCAATCTGCAAACATGCTGCCGGCCGGCAAGGAAAGAGCCAAGTGAGCACATTTTTTGACGTGACTTCTGGCTCGTCAGGCCCAACTATAATGCTGAAGACAAAAGAAGCTCATACCCATACGAGATTATTTTGAACGTCGACAGCGCCGTCGGGCTCCTGGACGCGATGGCGAATCCGCTCCGCTTGATCATCTTGCGCATGCTTTGCGAGCGGGAACTATGCGTGGGAGAAATTTGTCGTCTTACCGGTTGCAGACAGTCCTTGGTTTCGCGCCATTTGGCTGCGCTGCGGAGAGCGGCGATCGTGGTTACCCGCAAAGACCGCCAGCTCGTCTTCTATCGATGCGATAGTTCTGCGGTCAGGCGGATGCTCAGTGTCATCGACGATGATATTACCCGATATTCTCGCTTCCGATGGTTTCTTTCACTACCGTCTGAGCGAGAGTTGCATTTAGGTGGATGGAACAGCGTTGTCATAGGACTGGCGATCGGCTCATACTCGCAGAGACGGGACGCGCAGGTCATCGCCCCTTATGCTGTTCGTCACACGGAGCGAAGCACGGCAAGGTTCCGGCCGAGCTTATGCTGCCATCCGATCGACTGGGCACGGCTCATAGAAACTTCCTCGCTTTTTTTGTATTCTTGCGCCTGGCGTCTTGGCCTACCGCAGGACATGTGAGCCGGGACAGTCCTCCCGGCTCTCTCATCTGAAAAGCGCTCGCGATCAGTACCAGCCCGGCGGTGGGCGGTGCCATCGATGCGGCCGGTATTCGCTGTGCCAGCCATAAGGTGGGGGCGGGGGGCGGTGACCCCAGTATCGAGGTGGTGGGCGGCGCCAGCCGTTCGGCCGGCAAGCGCCCCACGGCGTCAGGTGAAACCCACGACCGCAGCTGTAGTCCACCGGGATCGCAATCGGTGCATTTTGCACCACAGCGGGCGCCATCAAAGGCATCGCTTCTACTGAAGGGGCGATCACGCTGCCCATGAGAAGCGCCCCTGCAATCAAAGACAACTTCATACAGAAATCTCCTTTGTTTTCCTGCAGCCCGATTAAAGGGCCCGGGCGATGAACGAGTCCTGAACCAAATTTGTTCTTTTGGCGGCAAGCATGGCGGTTCGTGCGCTCGGGCTGAATAGAAATGGGTTAAGGGCAAAGGTGCTCAAACGCTACTGTAAAGCGCCTATTAAGCCTGTTTGCCGTTTAAGTCCTAAAATGAGCACTTGAAACGGATTCATTGCTACAACTGCTTGAGGTTTAACTAGGCGTTCGTACTCGCGCCCACAGAATAACGTGTGGTTGAACCGCGGGTCCATTCAATGATTTCTTCTTCAAGCAAGCGATCACCAACGCGGATGAAGCGGGTGGCCTTACTCACCGCCATTTTCGTAGCGGTCATCTGCGCTCTGGCGACGCTGGCGTTCATGATCGTCGCGCAAATGCGGGACGAGGCAAATGAAATCGATGACGCCCGCGCCATTCACGCGGCGCAGGCCGCAGTCCGCTCTTTTCATGCGCGCCTTGGTTCTACTATTCGCGATAACGCAGTGTGGGATGATGCATTCGAGCATGTCGGATCTGCTGACGCAAAAGGCTGGATCTACGAAAACTGGGGGAAGACAAGCGAAGATTATCCGCTGTATGACGTTGCAGTCGTGGTGACGCCAGAACAAGGGATTTTGAGCGCCTATCGCAAGGGGATTGAATTTTCCCCGCTGCCATACTTCGGAACGCCGCTGCTCAAACTGGCGGAGGCCGCGGCGACCTCTGGACAGTCACCCGTCACAGCCTTTGTTTCGACGTCCGGCGGTACCTATCTCGTTGCTGCTGGCGCCATCCAACCATTCGCCGAAAAGCCCGCTGGTGCCAAGCTGAGCACGTTGATATTCGCCAAGTTGCTAAGCCAGGAGGTCGTAGCGCAGCTGGATGACACTTTCGATATCGACGGTTTGAAGCTAGTCACCTTGCCCGACCGCGCCGCACTCAGCACGCCTCTTCCAGGCGAGGATGGCCGCGCTGTAGCCTATCTCGAATGGCCGAGCCGGACGCCAGGAACGCGGATCTTTCAAGGAGTTCACAACTACTTGTTATCGGCTGCCGCTTTGCTCGGTCTTTTTTTGCTTTCGATAATCACGACGGGCGTCGCTGTTGTTCGCGGTCTTTTGCGCGACGCCGCGACCGTCCGTCACAAGGCGGCTCACGATGCTTTGACCGGCCTTCTCAACCGGACTGGTCTTCTCGAAGTCATGGCCTCCAGGCCTTTTCGGGACAATGTGGCGCTTGGAATGATCGATCTTGATGGCTTCAAGGGTGTGAATGATGCATGGGGTCACGCAATCGGCGATCAATTGATCAGGCTTGTCGCGGATCGGCTGAGGGCGACCACATCGCAACTAACGCTGGCGCGTCTTGGCGGTGATGAATTTGCGTTTCTTGCGGCACCCGATGAGGTGGCGCAGGTCGCAGCCTCGCTTGTTCACGCTCTTCAGCAGCCTTTCAGAATTGGCGGCCGTACAATCGAGGTTGGAGCGAGTATCGGTACCGCCGTATTAAGCCAGGATATCGAGGAGGGATATGAACTTCTGCGCCGGGCGGACATGGCCCTCTATCAAGCGAAGGAAAGCGGCCGTGGACGGGTGGCGAGCTACACACCGGCGCTGGATCTTGACCGTCACGAGAGGTCCGAGCTTGAAGAGAAACTCCGTCTTGCGATTACCCGCAAAGAGATCCTTCCGGCGTTCCAGCCACTCGTGGATGCCAAGTCCGGCAAGCTTAGGGGCGTGGAGGCCCTGGCCCGTTGGACGACAGAAACCGGACCGGTAAGCCCGGAGGTGTTTATCAGAGTTGCGGAACGGGCCGGACTTATCGACGAGCTAGGCCGAGATATCCTCGACATGTCTATCGAGGCGGCTTCTGATTGGCACGGTATCGGGCTGTCGGTCAATGTGTCGCCGGTGCAACTGCGGAACCCTGATTTCTCGGAACTCGTGGAGCGAATCCTGGCAGTGCGAAAATTCGATCCACAGCGGCTCACCCTTGAGATCACCGAGGGCGTGCTAATGTCTAACCCGGAGCAAGCGAAACGCACGATCTCCAAGCTGAAGGCCATTGGCGTTAAATTCGCACTCGATGACTTCGGTTGTGGATATGCGAGTATCGGCGCTCTGCGGGAGTTCGGGTTCGATCGCATGAAAATCGATCGGTCGCTGGTGGTGGCTCTGGACGACGAGCGAGGCGCCGGGGTTCTCAATGCCACCCTTCTGCTCGCAAAGGCGTTGCACATTCCCGTCACGGCGGAAGGTGTCGAAACCCAGGAGCAAGCTGACGCCCTCATCCAATCTGGTTGTGATCAGCTCCAGGGATATTTGGTTGGCAAGCCGATGCAGCCGAGCCTACTTGAGCAGCTTTATCTGCGCTCTGCCGCTTAGTGTCTAACGATGTATTTTTGTTAATAGAGATGTCACGGTGGTGGTGACGAGGCAGATATTTCGCCGGGCGAAAAGATACCTTCTCCCCGTGACAGATGCTGTATAGCCACGACCTCAAAAGACCGCTAAGAGGGTCCCGTTCCGGGAGATGCGGCAATATCCTCCGAATGGGCCGGTTGACCTGACCTAAAAGTCGGATCAACCGGCATTGCGCCCTCGGCGACATCCATCAAGGCAATGCGGTACGCCGGTCGACCTTTTCAGGGATCGTGGAAATCCTCGACTTCCGGCAGGCACTTGTTGGACGGTCGGCGAGGTACGAGATAACGCTGAAGATGCGGAGCATATGCCGTTCCCTGGAATGCGACGGCGGCCAGTTGGACTCACCAAAGCAAGTTGGCCGGACTCGCAACGAGTGCAATGTTCACGAACGCAGAGCGATCCTGTCCTTTGCAGCAGGCCCGATCGTTCAGATGAACTGATGCGCGTGCGGACATTCTCGTGGCGATGCCGCGCTCCCGTTCGTGTGCCTAGACCCAGCCGCAGCTTTTCGAAGCAGTCGATAAAACTTTAGAGACTTCGATAACACGAGGGTCAGACGGGCATGAAAGGATGCCCGGCGGAGGTCCAGATGTTCCAACTCGTTTCCTGCATCGCTGAGCAGCATAATTGGCTGCTTTTGCTCGTCGCGGTCGGTGTCTGCGCCGCCGGCAATCTGACCGGGGTCTTCATGTTGTCGCGCGCTCGACAATGCGTCAAGGCGCATCGGAACCTATGGCTCGCAATAGCCGGGATCGTGTTTGGCGGGACAATCTGGGCAACCCATTTCATTGCCATGCTGGCATACAGCATTCCCGTTTCTTACCAGTTGGTGGAAACAGGCTTGTCGATCGTCGCGGCGATCACGGTCTCCTGTCTTGCCACATTCGCCACGCTTTACCCCGGACGGCAAGGCGCAATTCTGGCAGGTGTTCTTCTGGGACTTGCTATAGCGACGATGCACGCCATCGGGCTGAGCGCTATCAGCGGTTCAATCATCATGGAGGCCAGTGTGCCGGCGACACTAGCCGCCTGGGGGCTGGGCGTCGGATTTGCGGTAGGAGCGGCGCTACTTCTTGCTCGCCCGACGACCGGCGGCAGGCTGCTTATCGCTGCTGTGCTGATCGTCGCAGCCGTCTGCAGCCACCATATGGTTTCGATGAGCGGGCTCACTATCGTACCCCTGTATGCCGACGCGGCTGGAGCTCTGACTTTTGTCGACCGCGTCGGCATCGCCGTCGGCGTTTGTATCGTCTCCAGCCTGTTGATTGCTACAGGTGTTGCGGCCCTATTCTTCGATCGGCACCTGACGGATGTTAAAGGGCTCGCCAATGCGACGTTCGAAGCCGTTGTATTAACGCGCGCCGGGCAAATTGTTCATGCAAATGAAAGATTTGCAATGCTCACGGGGAAGGGCGTGGCCGAACTCAAGTCGCTGGTCCTGGCTAATTTTCTGACTGACCGGCAGGGGTCGCAAGGTGCCTTGAAATCACCAGGCGGGCTTGTTCCTGTCGAAATCGTCGAGGGCGTCATAGAGTACCGCGGCCGCGAGACATCGGTGTTCGGCTTTCGCGACATCAGTGAGCGGCTGGAGGCCAGCCGGCAGCTGGTCCATCTTGCGTCGCACGACCCCCTGACGGGGCTTTTGAACCGGCGTTCGTTCGGCATCCGTTCGGAGGACGCGATCGCCGAGGCTGCGGCAAAGCGAACTGAAGTATCGCTCCTGACATTTGATCTTGATCGCTTCAAGTCGATTAATGATACCCACGGCCACGCAGAAGGCGATGTGGTTTTGCAGCAGGTCGCTGATGTTCTCAACGCTTCGTTCAGGGACGGCGCGATCCTGGGCAGGATGGGGGGAGACGAATTTTCGGTCCTGCTGCCCGAACGGCAGATGTTTGAAGCTCAGAAAGCAGCAGCAGTATTCATCGCAAACTTCAAGTCGCAGTTCGCTGCTCACGACAAGGCAGGCGGTTT
The DNA here is from genome assembly GCF_056394605.1 of Rhizobium sp. 10N427. NCBI lineage: Bacteria > Pseudomonadati > Pseudomonadota > Alphaproteobacteria > Hyphomicrobiales > Rhizobiaceae > Rhizobium > Rhizobium sp. 10N427. The sequence continues at coordinate 46,710 of NZ_JBFTID010000019.1, forward strand.
GGGCGTAAGCGTTGGTATCGCGACATTCCCCGCTCACGGCGATGAACTCAACCAACTGCAGAATAATGCCGACGCCGCCTTGTATCGCGCAAAATCCCGGGGAAGGGGGCAGATATGCGCGTTCGACCTTTTCTTTGACCAACAGCTGCGGACGCGGCGGCGGCTTGAAGACGAACTGCGGGGCGCCGCAGAGGCCGGCGAACTGTTCCTCGTCTACCAGCCGATCGTCGAAACGGCGTCGGGGGAACCGCAAGGCTACGAAGCACTGTTGCGCTGGCGCCATCCCACCTACGGCGTCTTGTCTCCAGCTGTGTTCATCGAAGCTGCGGAGGAGAGCGGCAGCATCGTCGAGATCGGAAAGTGGGTTTTGGAAGAAGCCTGCAGGCAGGCCGCATCGTGGAAGGACAGCCTGTTCATCGCAGTCAACGTCTCCGCACGACAGTTGCTTTCCTCGGACTTGATCGAACACGTGACGAGCGCTCTCAATGCAAGCGGGCTTGCGGCCGACAGGCTGGAATTGGAGATCACCGAAACATCGCTTCTCGAAGATCGTGCAGATGTTTCCGATTGCCTCGAAGCGTTGACAGCGTGCGGTGTCAAATTAGTAATGGACGACTATGGTAGCGGCTACTCTTCGATGACCAACCTGCGGCGCTATCCGTTTCACAAGCTGAAGATAGACCGCAGCTATGTGGCCGCGATCGAAGAGGACCCGGTCGCCGAGGTTATAATCGATTGCGCGCTAGCACTCGGGAAAAGCCTCGGCCTGACAATCGTACTGGAGGGCATTGAAACAGAAACACAGCGGGCTCGCGTGACTGACAAGGCTCCCGATCAACTTCAGGGGTTTCTCTTTGGACGACCGGAGATGCTGGGCGGGCAAAAGCCTATCTTAGAAGATGAACCGCCCAGCGCACACCCGCGACCAGCATTAACCGTTGGTTAACCACGATCCGCTACGTTGGGGTTCTCGGCGCGATCTCCTCCCTACGCGTCGATCAGAAAAACTGGGCCGTGAGACTCCGTCTCCGGCCCTTTTTTGTCAAGAAGGGTCTCCCACCAACATGTGATCGGGAGTTTTCGAATCGCCCTTGCAGAAAGCGGAAAAAATCTTGAATTTGCCGCAACGCGTCGGCGGTCTTGAGAAGAAGACGCCCCGCGAGGCGAAATGTAATGGCAAGGACGCAAGTCTAGGATGAGAAGAGTCGAACGGATAAAACGATCGGAGCTCGTTGACTATGCATTGCTGGCGATTGTGACAATCGCCGCTGTGCTTATTACGCGGTGGTTGTCGCAGTAAGAATTAGGAGCGGCCGTTCATAGCCACAATCCCGAAGACCGAACTTCCCGGTCTGGTCGAGCTATCGCCAAATCCGCCTGGGACGGCTGGGTTTTTGCCATTGAAATGCTTTTCCCTCAAGGGAACCACCCATACTTGAACCTCAGGATGTGTCGCGCTCGCGGCGTCGAAGATTTCGAAGCAAGTGTCTTCGACGTCGGCCTTTCGTTCTCTCTCGTATCCTGCTTCGGGCAACGTCCAGTCAGTAAAAAACCCCCGTGTTGCAGCACTTGTTCGCCGCACATTTCTGTTGGAGGGACTATCCATGAGCATAAAGAAATATTCCGCCGAGGCGATCGGGACCTTCTGGTTGACCTTTGGCGGTTGCGGCAGCGCGGTGATCGCAGCCGGTTTGCCCAATGTCGGCATCGGTTACCTCGGAGTATCTCTGGCGTTCGGCCTGACCGTTGTCACCAATGGCCTACGCGATTGGCCATATCTCGGGGTGCCATCTCAATCCCGCCGTAACGGTCGGACTGGCTGCCGGCGGTCGCTTTCCGACCAACCAGATCCTTCCCTATATCGTCGCTCAGGTGATCGGCGGCATCATCGGCGGCGGGGTGCTGTACTTGATTGCCAGCGGCAAGGCGGGTTTCGACCTGGGCGGCGGTTTTGCGTCGAATGGCTACGGTGAGCACTCTCCGGGCCAGTATTCGCTGTTCGCATGCCTGCTCGCGGAGTTTGTTCTGACGGGCATGTTCCTGTTCATCATCATGGGAGCGACCCATGGCAAGGCTCCGGCTGGCTTTGCACCGCTCGCGATCGGGCTTGGTCTGACGCTCATTCATCTGATCAGCATCAACGTCACGAATACATCCGTCAATCCAGCTCGCAGCACCGGTGTTGCCGTGTTTGCCGGCGGATGGGCGCTGCAACAGCTCTGGCTGTTTTGGGTCGCCCCGATTGCCGGTGGAGTTGTCGGCGGCGCTCTCTATCGCTGGCTCAGCACTGAACCCAGCGGCCAGATCGTTGGCTCTGTTCCGGCTGAATAAGAATGCAGGGAAACGGGCGGTCTGCACCGCCTGTTTCCTTCTGTCGGACGGTAAACACCAACCACGGTGACTATCGGGACGCGCGGGCGCCTCCAGTGATTGCTTGGTGGGAGCATCCAGCCTATGCACCTCAAATATCACGGCCGAGAAGTGATTTTCTCAAGGGACCGGTCTAGCCGCCCCGGCGAAAGGAGCGCCATGACTTCCGCTTGCAGAAAGATCAATATTTTCAGGGATGCTTGTCAGGAGATAGCATGTCGGTAGTTCTGATCTGTTCAAGGCGCCGCATGCATTGGACGTCAAATAATTTCATCTGCGCTTGCCGATTCTATGAAGAACCGGAGTAGATTGAGCTTTTCGCGCAGCCGAGTTCTGCCAGCGACGGCAAGGCCGGTCGCGCGATTGATCTTGAGACTTACCGCTCTTGCCTCCGTCTTCATCGCCTGACCTTCACTCGTCAATGCGATGATTACTTGGCGTTTGTCGTCCGGATCACGCCTGCGAATGACACGACCAGCAGCTTCAAGACGTTAAGCAATAGCGCAAGCGTACCGGAGTCCAGGAGCAGACGGCTACCCAGTTCCTTGACGGTGACGTTGTCACGCAAAGTGCCAACATGACCAGATACTGTGGATATGTGAGCTGTAGCGGTTCGAGCGCAGCTCTGTAGTGACGATTGAATGCATGGACTGCCGCACAAAGCGAGTAGCACAGCTGGTCTTCCAGCTTCAAATGCCCCGCGTGTTGAACATCCAAGGCATGAGCGAACACGAACTTTCCTTGGGTCAAACTGCTCCCGCGATCGAACGCCACCGAACCACGTTTGAATAGCATTGGGCTGGGCTAAAGTTCGTGGGGTTAAGCGCGTCGTCCAAATCAAGGCCCTACCTGCTGAAAGCTGTTGCCGTTTTGGAGAGGCTTCTATTTCTCGAAAGTATTCGACCCAGTCATGATTGTCGCTAACTAGGTGTCCATGCGTGGAGCAGGCTTAAGAGATGTCATCAACGTGCATACACGACGGAGAGAATAGTGCTACAGATGAATTCAACGCGGTTACTGAGTGCCGCATCCGACAATAGGTCTCGCTTGTGGATCACTTGCATGGTGAAACGGCTGCTAAAGTAATGGTAGCAGAGTGCATCAATCGTCAGGAAGAGCTGTTCCGGATCAACATCGCGGAACACCCCTAACTCTTTGCCGCGCGCAAGGGTCTCGCTAATAAGCGCCACCGATCTCGGACCGGGGCGTTTCAGCATGAAGCAGTGTTCAAGATGGCTCGCCCGATGGACGTTCTCATCGTTTATCAGCACGATGAATTCCGGCTTATCCCGGTAGAAGGCCCACGTGGCTTCCACGATCTTCTTCAGGGACGTCACGGGATCCGAGGCATCCGCCGCCGCGGCGTGCTGGTTCTCCTGGAATGCCGCGTACGCCTCTTCGAGAACAGCCCGGAACAGACCGTCCTTGCTTCCGAAGTAGTGGTAGATCATTCGCTTGTTCGTTTCAGCTCGGGCGGCGATCTCGTCCACCCGAGCACCACTCAGTCCATGGGACGCAAACTCGACCGTCGCCGCGTTCAGAATTTGCATCCTCGTCTGGGCAGGATTTCGCTTGCTGGAGGCTGTCTCTTTCACCTTCGCCAGATTGATCAGCATGACTTGGTCATGCGCTCGGCGCATGTCCTCAACACGTCCTCCTCCGGGACGCCCGACCAGTACGTCGAGAAGATCTCGGCTTCGATGAAGCCATTAAATCCGGCGGCCTCCGCGGCATATCGCAGTCTCCGGATATCAGCGACGCCGTCGCCCATCATTCCACGATCGAGCAGGAGATCCTTCGTCGGTACGAGCCAGTCGCAAACGTGAAACGCATCGATACGCTTCTCTGCGCCTGCGCGGCGGATCTGCTCAAGTACTGCGATATCCCACCAGACGTGATACACGTCGATTGCCACTCCGATGCCGCCGGCTTGGTCTGGATCCAGCTTGGCGCAGATGTCGAGAGCTTCATCGAGACGGGTCACACAAGAACGATCGCCCGCATACATCGGGTGCAGGGGTTCTACGGCGAGCGACACGCCGATCTTGCGGGCATGTTCGAGAAGCTGTCCGAGACCGTCTTCCACCTGGCGGCGCGCACAACCAAGGTCCTTGCTTCCATCTGCAAGTGATCCAACGACAAGAACGAAACACGGCGCACCCAGTGTTGCCGCATCATAGAGAGCCCGCCTGTTGTCCTCGACGTTATGGCGCAGTCCCTCCGCAGTTGCCGCTGGAAAGTACGTACTTCGGCAATAGCCGCTGACGCCCAGTCCGGCATCGCGGATCTGGCGGGCGACCACGGTAACATCGTTGCCTTCGACGTCGCGGCGCCAAGGAGCAATGGCGCCGAAGCCTGCTCCTGCGACCTTGTCGATCACATCGGAGATATGGGACCTGTGCCCGAGAGTGGCTGTATTGATCGAGCAACGATCGAGTGAAAGACTGTCTATCATCGGAACCTCAATTGAAGACCGGGCGCCGCTTCTCGACGAATGCCGCTTTCCCTTCGATGGCGTCATCGCTGAGACCGAGGGGCACAGTGTTGGCCTCTTCGAACTTGAGGCCGGACAGATATCCCTCCCGCATGGCGGTCGAGACCGCACGCTTGCATGCAGTGACGGCTTCCGGAGAAACGCTTGCGATCTGGATCGCGAGCTCCAGTGCGCGCGACTGGAGCTGTTCGTCGTCGACCACTTCCTCGAACACGCCCATCGCATGGGCCTGCTCGGCGTTTACGGGTTCTCCGGTCAGCATCAGCTTCAGCGCGTTGCCGCGTCCGACGAGCAACGGCAGGCGCATCGTTCCGGTCGCCGTAGGCATCGCCCCCAGCTTGACCTCGGGGACCCCGAACTTCGCACTGCGTCCGGCGACCCTGATGTCGCATGCAAGCGCCAGCACTGCACCGCCGCCAAGAGCGAACCCATTGATGGCCGCGATGACTGGGACGCGACCGAGTTCAATTGCTTCGTTCAGGCCAGTCTCCGCAAGCCGCGCCGCCTCGATCCATTCTGCTGTGGCCTCGAACTCCTTGATGTTCGATCCAACCGAGAATGCATTGTCCGAGCCTGTCAAAATGATGCACCTGACGCTCTTGTCGCCGTTTGCTTTCCGAACGAAATCGGTGAACTCCGCGCGGGCAGCCTTCGTGAAGGCGCCCATCGGCTTCGATATGATGGTGACGTGGAGGATATGCTCAGCGGGGGATGTGACCTTGAAACCCGTAGTCTCTATCAACAGTTCCGAATTCATCGTCATCCTCCTAGCTCGCCTTTTTCAGCGCAGCTTTAGGCTGGCCTAGTTCCAGGCCCATCGGTTCCTGACGAAACAGACGCGCGTCCATGACACGGAGGTCGGAGGCAATGCGAAGCGGGATCTTGGCCTGTTCCAAGACATCCTTTTGCAAATCCACGCCGGGCGCGATCTCGACCACAGTTAATCCTTCGACACCAAGCTTCAGAACACAACGCTCGGTGACGTAGGTCACGTCCTGATTATGGAGCGCTGCACGATGGCCCGCGAAGGTGACATGTCCGACCTTGGGAACGAACTTGGCGATCTTGCCTTCCTGTTCGATCTTCAGACGGCCATCCTCTGCGGCGACCTTCAGGCCGCCGGCGGTGAAATAACCGCTGTAGACGATCTTCTTGGCACGAGCGGTAATGTCGATGAACCCACCACACCCAGCGGTTAGATAAGGGCGTGAGGGAAGGCTGGAGACGTTGACGCTGCCATCCTCGCCAACTTCAAGGAAGGAGAGGAGGCTGCAGTCGAAACCGCCACCCTGGAAATACGTGAATTGCTGAGGCGTCGGGAAGATCGCCTGCGCATTGGCGGCGCATCCGAAGGCAAAACCTGTGAGCGGGATGCCGCCGACCGGGCCCTGCTCGATGACCCACGTCACCGCCTCCGCCTGACCTTCTTCAAGCAGGATCTGCGGCACCAGGGCCGAGATGCCGAAGCCGAGGTTCACCGCCGAGTCGTCCGAGAGCTCCATGGCCGCGCGGCGCGCGATGACCTTGTCGACACTGAATGGTGCTTCCGGGAAGCTGGAATAGTCGCGGCGTACTTCGCCGCTGATCGCCGGATCATAGCGGATTTCCGTTGCCTGGCGCTGTTCGGCGTCAATGACGACGTAGTCCACGAGCGTTGATGGGATGTGGACCTGATGGGCCGGAATGGAACCCGATGCCGTGGTTCGCTCGACCTGGCAGATCACGATGCCGCCGGCGTTGCGGGCGGCGAGCGCGATGTCCACCATGCCGAGGACAGCACCCTCGCGCTCCATCGAGATGTTGCCGCGATCGTCGGCGGTAGTGCCACGGATGACCGCGACCTGCGGGAAGTGGTTCGGGAAGTGAAGCCAGTGTTCGCCGTTGAACTCCACGAGTTTGACGACGTCGCCGGAAGTGGCGGCTGCTTCGTTCATCTTGCCGCCGTTCAATCGGGGGTCGACGAAAGTTTCGAGACCCACTTTGGTCAGGACGCCGGCACGCTTGGCCGCGGCGTCGCGGACCATGTCGTACATCACGCCGGACGGCAGATTGTAGGCTGCTATCTCGTTCCGCTGGATCATCTCCCATATCGCCGGCGAGGGGAGGCTCGACGGACCGCTAGGGTAGGATCCGGCCAGTATCTTCTTGATAAGCCCCTTCTGTGCGATGTGGTCGACGCCCTTGATGCCGTACATATCGCCGGCTGCGATCGGCGAGAAGATGGTGATATTGCTGGGATGGCTCTCTTTGGCGAAACGCTCGCCGATTGCCTTGAGGACGGCGTCCGGGCAGTTCAGGCCTGCCGAGGACCCTATGGCGAGGACCGCGTTGTCGGGAACCAAGGATGCAGCATCAGCCGCGGTGACGATTTTGTTACGCATCTTATTCCTCCGATAGTTCACTTCCCGCCATCAGCGGGCGCGTCCGACGATCTGCGTCGGGTTCACGAATTTCAGGGCGATCACGAGCCAGATGAGTGTCGTGACCATGTAGACGACCGCCATTGCGTCGATCGACTGCACCGCACGGACGCCCGAGGCGAAGACCGCGTAGTACAGGGCGACGACAAGCGTCGTGCTGTCAGGACCGGCAACAAGGAAGGTGAGTTCGAACATCGCGATGGTGCGGACCAGCACCAACAGCAGAGCCGCCATGATGCCGGGCAGAAGAAGTGGCAGTAGCACGTGGATGAAAAGCTTGAATGTTCCGGCGCCGAAGACACGGGCAGCCGCTTCGATTTTCGGATCGATCTGCTCGATGAACGGGATCATCACCAGGATCACGAACGGGATCGTCGGAACGAGGTTGGCAGCGACGACGCCTGAAAAGGTTCCGGCGAGACCCGTTTGATAGAGAACGCTCGCGAGCGGGATGCCGTAGGTGATCGGCGGCACGAGCATCGGCAGGAGGATCAGCAGCATGACGATCTTCTTGCCAGCGAATTCGCGGCGGGCGAGAGCGTAGGCTGCTGTTACCCCGGCAATGCCGGAAATGATGACGACAGCGAAGACGACCTGCAGGGTGACTTTTAGCACGTCAACGAGCTGAAACTCGTTCCAGGCCGAACTGTACCAGCGCGTGGTGAACCCTGTGGGAAACCAAGTTCCAAGCCAACGTGTTGCAAAAGAGCTAACAATCACGGTGGCAATCATCGCCAGGAGATTGAGGATGAAGAAACCGATCAGTGCCCAGACGGCGTAGATCCAGATTCTTGAAGCAAGCGTGTTGTCTCTGATCATTGTTCAGCCCTTTCCGCCGCTGACGGGACCGCGATAGAGCAGGCCGCGCATTGCCAGGATGACGAGCACCACCGCGAACTGGACGAAGCCCATGATCATCGCGATGGCGGAAGCCTTGGAGTAGTCGTATTCCTCGAATGCCGCCTGGTAGGCCGCGATGGAGATCACACGGGTCAATCCTGCGGGCGCACCCAGCAGTACCGCCGATGGGAACACCGAAAATGCCTGCACGAAACTCAGGCAGAAGGTAATGGCGATGCCCGGCATCAGGAGAGGCAGATAGACGTTCATGAAGCGCTGCCGGCTGTTCGCGCCAAGCGTGGCTGCGGCCTTCTCAAGCGAAGTGTCGATCCCTGTCACGTAGGAAAGAATGAGCAGGAACGTGAAGGGAAAGCCTGTGATAAGGAGCGAGAAAAAGACGCCCCAGTAGTTCTGAATGAGCCGTATTGGCTGGTCGATGACACCCAACGTCAGCAGCGTTCTGTTCACCCAGCCCTGAGGTCCGAGATAGTTCAAAAGCCCCTGAGCAACGAGAACGGTCCCGAGCGTGATAGGGAGGATCAGAATCGTGGTCAGCACCTTCTGGTTTTTTAGTAGCCTCACGCGAAACGCGACTGGAAGTGCAAACCCGATATTGACGATCGTGACCGGAAGCGCCAGCAGGAGGGTCTTGTAGATCGTGTCGTACTGGAACGCGTCCGAAAAGAAATGGACGTAGTTGGTCAGCACGCCGCCTTCCTTCGGCTCGAAGGACAACATCAGGCCGTAGAGGAATGGGTAGATAAACAGCGCGCCCAGCAGCGCCACAGCCGGAATGACGAGTAGCGTCACACCATCGAACCCACGTGCGGCAAGCTTCTCGGACAGGCGAGGCGCCTCTATCGTCGGATGGAGTACAGTTGACATGTCTGCCATCACGCCCTCCCTGCGCCATCCGCGAAGATGATCACGCGATCAGGGTCCGCGCGGAGTTCGACAGACGAACCGATCGGCGCCGATGTCGGCGAGTGGAAGATCAGGTCGATGCCGTCCTGTGTTTTCGCAGTGCCGACGAACTCGCGTCCGCGATATTCGATTGTCTCGACCGTCGCGCTGAATGCGTTGTCGTTCGCGCTCCCGGCGACCAGATCGTCGGTGCGGATCGCGACATATGCATTCTGACCTGCTGCCAACGAAGCATGGGTTATGCCGGAAATCTGACGGTCGCCGATCTTGACGGTGGCACGGCCGGACGCCGCCGTCTCGACTTTGCCGCGAAGGCGGTTACGGAAGCCCATGAAATCGGCGACATCGACGTCGGACGGCTTTTCGTAAAGTTCAGTTGGGGTTCCGATCTGGCGGACGACGCCGTCCTTCATGACGACGACACGGTCCGCCATCGAAAGCGCTTCGTCCTGGTCATGTGTCACGTAGATCGTCGTGGCGCCGAGGGCGTTGTGGATGCGGCGGATTTCGGCGCGCATTTCCAGGCGGAGCTTGGCATCAAGGTTCGAAAGGGGCTCGTCCATCAATACAAGTGGCGGCTCGATGACGATCGCGCGGGCGATGGCGACGCGCTGCTGCTGCCCGCCTGAAAGCTGGCCAGGTAGCTTCGCATCCTGACCCTGCAGCCGGACGAGGGCGATGGCCTCGTCGACCTTTCGCTTGATCTCAGCTTTTGCGACACCACGCATTTTCAGGCCAAACCCAATGTTGTCGCGAACACTCAGGTGAGGAAAGAGCGCATAGTTCTGGAAAACCATGCCGAAGCCACGGTCTTCGGGCTTGAGAACATCGATCCGCTGCTTGTCGAGCCATATGGAGCCACCCGTCGTCGAAAGCAGGCCCGCGAGCATGTTCAACGTGGTGGACTTTCCGCAGCCAGACGGTCCCAGGAGTGCGATGAACTCGCCACGCTTGATGGTCAGGGTGATGTCGCGGAGGGCGTTGTGGGAGCCGAAGTCCCGGCGCACACCTTCCAGCCGCACTTCCTCGAAACGGCGAAGAGCAATAGCCATTGTCAACCTCATTCAGATTGGATGTCTGTCCCCGGCAGTCACATTCGTCGTGAGCCGGGGACCAGGAAAGATGATCAGTTCTTCTTGTTCGCGCCGACGCGTTCGTCCCAGAGACGGAATGCCGCGACCATCTTGTCCGGCATCAGCGGGATTTCGATTGGGGTCTCGGCAATCAGCTTGTCGTACTCGGGGCGTCCGAATGCCTCGATGACCGCCTTGCTCGAATCCGGAGCCTTGTCGAGACCGACGTCCTTCACTGCCGGACCGGGATAGAAATAGCCTTGGTCATAGGTCGTCGCCTGCTGTTCTGGCGAAAGAACCCATTTCACGAGTTCGAGCGCGACGGCGAGTTTCTCATCGGAAATGCCGTTTGGAACCATCAGATACTGGGCGTCTGCGATCCAGTGGAAGCCCTTGAGCGTCTGGGTCTTCGCTTCGGCGGGGACGATGCCGAGCGCGCGCGGATTGATGTCCCAACCCAATGTCGTGACCGTCATGTCGCGCGAACCTTCGCCGAACTCCTTCATAAGAGCGCCGGTCCCGGTCGGGTAGTATTCGATATGCTTGCCGAGTTCGACGAGGAACGACCAGGTCTTTTCCCAGCCGTTGACGGGATCCTTGGGGTCCTTGTCGCCGAGAATGTAGGGCAGCCCCATGAGCCAGGTGCGGCCGGGACCTGAGTTGGCCGGGCGTGCATAGAGAAAGCGGTTCGGGTTCTGTGTTGCCCAGGCAAGCAGCTCTTCGGCGCTTGTAGGCGGCGTCTTCACGCGGTCGGGCGCGTACTCAAGCAGAGGGCCGGATGGAGTGTAGACAGCGATAAAGGCTTGATCCTGGGCGAGCTTCTGAAGTTCGATCGTTGTCGACTGCAGAATGGCGTCCGGCTTCGGAAGCACCGCACCATAATCGGCAAGCAGCGGTACCCAGAGCTTCTGGTCGATGCCGGCAGAGAGAACATCGAGCCCGCCAATGACGAGATCGATATCAACCCGTCCGGCGCTTTGCTGCGCCTTGAGCTTGCCCGGAAGTTCGGGCGCCGGCGCCTTCGAAAAAGTTACGCGGGAAACGAGTTCTTTTTTGGTGTCGCGGAAGGATTCGAGGGATGGCTGCAGAAGCGCGAGCGCACCGCCAACGTCAATCACATTCAAGCTTACTGGCGACGACGGCAGTCTTGGCGCGTCCTTAGCCATGGCAAGGAGCGGCGACAGGCCTGCGATGCCCACGCCGATCACAAATGCACGTCTATTCAAGATGATAGGCATAATCTCTCTCCCAAAAATCTCTTGTAGAAAAATCTACTTGATCGTTCTACTAGATCGGTCTAGTACATCGTCACTAGACGACATGCAAGATTTTTTTGGGAGCGAGCATGACAAAAGGCGAAACGAAGCGGGCTCTGGTAACCGGGGCCGGACGGGGTATCGGCAGGGCGATCGCTCTCGATCTCGCCAAGAGCGGGTTCGACGTCGTCATCAACGATATGGTTGGTTCAGCCGATCTTGAGGAGACTGGAAGGCTCGTGCGCAAAACTGGGCGTTCCGCGCATCTGGTCACAGCCGACATCAGCGATCTCGACGACCACGAAAGAGTTGTTTCCGAGGCCTGGGACGCTTTCGGAGGCATCGAGTGCCTGGTCAACAATGCAGGGGTATCGGTCGCTCAGCGTGGTGACATGCTCAAGACCACTCCGGAAAGCTTCGATAGGCTGATGAACATCAACCTTCGCGGGCCCTTCTTCCTAACCCAGGCCGTCGCGACACGGATGTGTGAGGTGCCGGGCGAAGCGTCCCGGTGCATTATCACCATATCGTCATCGAATGCAGAGTTCGCTTCGACAGACCGGGCCGAGTACTGCATTTCGAAGACTGGCCTGTCGATGATGTCTTCTCTCTATGCCCTGCGTCTCGCGGGCGACGGCATCAATTCGTACGAAGTCCGTCCGGGCGTCATCCGCACGAGCATGACCGCCGTGGCAAGGGAAAAGTACGACAGGTCGTTCGCCGAAGGTTTCGCCCCGATCAGCCGCTGGGGCGAACCGGAAGACGTCGGCAGGGTCGTTGCATCGCTGGCGTCAGGCGCCTTCGGCTACAGCACCGGCGAGGTTTACCGCGTTGATGGCGGGCTTGCAGTGAGGAAGCTGTGATGGCCGCGCATCCAGCCGAGCTCGCCCCCGGCGAGTACTGGTTCGAGGATCTGCCCGTCGGTGCAGTTTGGAGAACTGGTGGGCTGGTCATCACAGAAAGCCACATCGTCGGATTCGCAGGCCTTTCCGGGGACTTTTTCGATGTTCACATGGACGACGATTTCGCGCGCAGCCAGGGTTTCACAGCCCGGCTGGCGCATGGTCTTCTTGGCCTTGCGCTAACGGACGGCCTCAAGAACCGCGCGTCGGTCAAGCTGATGGCTGTGGCGTCGCTGGGGTGGGATTGGCGCTTCGTCGGGCCGATCGTAGCCGGCGACCGTATCGCGGCGGTAATCTCCATTCGTGAGAAGAGGCTTTCATCACAGGGAAAGGGCATTGTCACACTGCAAATCGAGGTCTCGAACCAGCGAAACGAGATCGCACAAAAGGGCTCGACGACACTGATCGTTCGCAAGAGGGACGAAGACATGCGCAACACCGTACCAGTGCAGGGCATCAATTGATAATAAGATCCTCGCCAGCAACCGATTTGGACTCGAGCGAGGAGAGACAGGGCATGGATTCGAAGGCAACACGACAGAGACCGACACTTGTGGACATCGCAAACGCCTCGGGCGTTTCGAAGGCCACGGTGTCGCTGGTGCTGCGAAACAACCCCTCGATTCCTGAGAGGACGCGCGAGCGCGTCCTGCAAGCGGCCAAGGAGCTGGGCTACGTCTACAACAGGGGAGCGGCAAACCTTCGGGCCACAGGTTCGAAGCTTATCGCCATGGCGGTCAACGATCTCACGAACCCGTACTTCGCCGAAATCGTTGCAGCGATGGAGGACTCGCTCACAGAGCAGAATCGCGTCGTCATCATGTCCAACACGGGCGAATCGGTTGCGCGACAGGAGGCATTCGCAACAGTGGTGCGCGAGTACAACGTCGACGGCATGCTGGTCGTCCCGGCGGTCGGGACGGACATATCTTTTGTCGAAACCCTGCGCTCGTGGCGCATGCCGCTCGTGTGCGTCTCGCGTTCGATTCCCGGCGCGGACGTCGATCTTGTCCAGGCAGACCATCGCACAGGAATGATGAGCGCCATGGCTCATCTGATCGAACTCGGCCATCGACGTATCGGTATCATTTCGACGAACGAGCAGATCTCGACAGGCCGCCAGCGGTTCGAAGGCTACCGAATGGCGCTTTCGCAGGCAGGAATTCCGTTAGAACCAAGGCTCGTAAAGGCGGGCGCTCCGACGCGTGATGTCGGCATGCAGCACATGCTTGAACTTCTCGATCTTCCAGAACCGCCGACCGCAGTGGTCTGTTTCAACGACGTCGCGGCTTTTGGCGTGATGCTGGGTCTGCGTGCCCGCGGACTAGTAGTCGGCAGGGACATTTCCGTTGTGGGGTTCGACGACATCGCGGAGGCGACGCTATGGCGCCCATCACTGACAACGGTTGCAGTTGCTAGGCAGCAGGTCGCCAAGACCGCTGTCGAGATGCTGCTCCAGCGAATTGAGGATTTTGACGCGCCCACCAGGACCGTCTTGCTGCCAACCAAGCTAGTCGTCCGCGAGACGACAGGAGCCCCGATACCCTGAGCCGAAGGTAGATCTTCGGCGCAGGGTCAAGTCAGAGAGGAGACACTGAATGACACTGAAGCTAGCACTGCCCGACACTGCGGCCTCGAAGATCGAATACTCGCTCGTTGGTACGCCGATCGAACGTTCGAACGAAGTTCCGGAATTCAGCCGCATCGCGTACGCAGCCGCTCACGTCGTGTCTGATCCGGCGCGTGATCACAATCCCTGGCAGGACCCGGCAATCGACTGGGACGCGACCATCGCATTCCGCCGCCACCTCTGGAGCCTCGGCTTTAAGATCGCTGAAGCGATGGACACCTCGCAGCGCGGAATGGGCTTGAACTGGAAAGGCGCGCAGGAGCTGATAAGCCGCTCGCTTGCGGAATCGCGAACGGTGGCAGGAGCGGACTTGGCTTGCGGTGCAGGTACTGACCAGCTCGCCGCCGCCGAAGCCCGCTCTCTCGACGATGTGGTCAAGGCCTATGAAGAACAGTTCGGGTTTGTCGAAAAGCACGGCGGCCGCGCGGTGATGATGGCGAGCCGGGCACTCGCCAGTGTCGCGGCGTCGGCGGGTGACTACGAAAAGGTCTATGGGCACGTACTTTCGCAAGCCAAAGACAAGGTGGTCCTTCACTGGCTGGGCGATATGTTCGATCCGAATCTCGCAGGGTATTGGGGGTCGTCGGATTTCGGCCCGGCGCTCGAAAGCGTCATCCGCATTATCGAAGCCAACAAGGACAAGGTCGAGGGCATCAAGATTTCGCTTCTCGATAACGAGAAGGAAGTCATCCTTCGGCGCCGCCTTCCAGATGGCGTCCTGTGCTTCACCGGAGACGATTTCAACTACGCTGACATGATTGAAGGGGATGGCGAACATTACAGCCATGCGCTGCTCGGGATCTTCGATGCGGTTGCGCCTTCGGCCTCGAAGGGACTGGCAGCTCTGGCGCGCAACGATCTCTCGACGTTCCGCGAGGTGCTCCATCCGACGGTCGCGCTCTCCCGCAAGATCTTCGAAACCCCGACACAATTTTACAAGGCGGGTGTCGTATTCCTCGCGTGGCTCAACGGTCATCAGAATCATTTCTGCATGCCCGCAGGCATGCAGTCGGCGCGCGGCATTCTGCATTACGCGGAAGTATTCCGGCTTGCGGATCAAGCCAACGTTCTCGACCGCCCCGAACTCGCCGTTGCAAGGATGCGCCATCTCGTCGGCGTGTACGGAGTCGAGTAAAGCCAGATGACATCGCCGTATCATCTTCACGCGTCGGATCCTGATTTCGACCCGAGGCACTTTCTCAAGAGCCTCTTTGATGCCGCCGTCGCGGCTGCAGACCCCGTTGCGGGAATTCGTCAGCACCTTCCAGCAAAGCCAAAGGGTCGTACGGTTGTCGTCGGCGCAGGCAAGGGTGCCGCACAAATGGCACGCGCACTGGAAACGCTCTGGGATCGACCACTCTCCGGCGTGGTCGTGACGCGCTACTCTTATGGGTGCAAGACTGATGTCATCGAAGTCATCGAAGCGTCGCATCCCGTCCCCGATGCCGCCGGCCTTGTCGCGTCGCAACGATTGATGGATGCGATCAAGGACCTCAACGAGGACGATCTGGTCATCGCTCTGATATGCGGAGGCGGCTCGGCGCTGCTGCCGGCGCCGCCGCCGGGCTTTTCGCTCGAAGATGAGAAGAAGCTAAACGAGATTCTGCTTTCATCCGGAGCACCGATTTCGGCGATGAACGTCGTCCGGAAGCACTTCTCGACGATCAAAGGCGGGCGGTTGGCGGCAGCCACTAAAGCGAGGGTCGTCAGTCTGGTCGTCTCCGACATCCCAGGCGACAATGCGACCTTTGTGGCCTCCGGCCCCACATTGCCGGATGTTGGGACTCGGGCGAACGCGCTGGACGCCATTCGCCAATACGCCCTGCGTCTCCCTGCGCGGATGTTGGAACACATATCCTCGCCACTTGCCGATGCGCCGTCTCCACGCGATCCAGTGTTCGCCCGGAATTCCGCGCACATCATTGCCTCCGCGTCGATTTCTTTGGATGCTGCAGCCGAGCTGGCTCAAAAGTCCGGATTTCAAGCTGCGGTCCTGTCTGATTCGATCGAAGGCGAAACCCGTGACGTTGCGTACGTCCACGCGGCGATCGTGCGTGAAATAGCACTTCGCAATCGCCCTTTTGAAAAGCCGGTGGTTCTTCTCTCAGGAGGGGAAACAACGGTTACCCTCCGAGGGGCAGGCGGAAAAGGCGGAAGAAATTCCGAATTTGCGCTTTCAGCGGCTCTGTTAATCGATGGGATGCAGGCGGTTATTCTCGCGGCAGATACGGACGGCATCGATGGCTCGGAGACAAACGCAGGTGCATTTGCGGACGGCACAACGGTCCGGCGCTTGCGGTCACTTGGAATAGATCCGCGGGCACTGCTCTCTAGGAACGATAGCTATACTGGATTTGCCGCGATCGGAGACCTTTTTCTGACCGGACCAACCGGAACAAACGTCAACGATTTTCGGGCCGTAGTCGTTTTTTGATAGGGCGCACGCTAATAAGATCGTTAGCACATCTGGCATGACCGCTCATGTTGTATCGGGTGGCATCGTACTTAGCGATGCCAGACCCGAATATCGGCCACGAAGCTCTCCAAGGCAGCTACTCTCGCTTGTAGTTCCTGCTGACGCCTCAAAGCTAATCGGACTAGTTAATTGGACCTTTTGCACCAGAGGCTAGGTTCAGATCCGCTCAAAGCCCGAAAGTCGGTAATCGAAGAGAGCTTCGGCACCCGACGAAAGCAGATCGGCTATATCCTCGATCGACGCGGTTRCCAGAATTTGCTGCATCCGCTCGCCAAGCGATCTACGCGAAAGAACTTTTCAGTTTTCCTGGAATAAACGCGGCTGCGCGATGTCTACGCAAAAAGAACACTCGGAATTCGCTGACAAGGAACGCGGACATGACATTTTGTCTGACAAAACTACTTCTGCTTACCGCCTGCGTGGCTGCTATCTCAGCACCTGCCTGGGCTCACGCGCATCTCGAAATGTCAGTGCCGGCCTTCGGCGCGACGGTATCGTCGCCCCCGGTCTTGTCTGTCGACATGTCTGAAGCTCTCGAACCCTCATTTTCCACGATTTCGATCACCGATAGCGCAGGCGCGCCAGTCGCGATCGGCGATCCGCAGGTCGGCGGCGAAGGCGGGCGGCAGCTCTCCGCGACCGTGCCCAAGACCCTCAAGGCGGGCCTCTATCACGTGGAATGGCGTGTTCTTTCCAAAGACGGACACAGGACTGCCGGCAAGTTTGACTTCACGGTTGCGCCATGGCGTTCAACCGCTTCCTGCACGACAGTTCGCTCGGGCTGTTGTGGGGCGGGCTGGGCTACGCGTCGTTCGTCGCCAAGGGTCCGCTCGCTGACAGGCTCGTGCAACGGCTCGACCCCATGGTGTCCTTTTGCGTTGTGGTAGCCGTCGTTACAACGGCTTCAGGCTTTCTAATCTCGGCGGCGAATGCAACGGGCGTGTGGAGTTCTGTCTTCGATCCTGAGACGCTCCACCTCATGGCAGAAACGGAGGTCGGGCAGGCCTTTGCCATCCAGGCGGCCACGGCAGTCGCTCTTGTGGTGTCTACGCTCTTGAAGACCTACCGGACGTCAGTCGCCGTGACCGGCCTCATGCTCGGCGAACTCGCGCTTAGCGGGCATGCCACTGAAGGTTCAGGACTCGCGAGCTTATTCCATCAAGCAACCGACATCGTGCATGTCCTGTCCGGAACCGCATGGCTCGGAGCGCTCGTGCCGTTCATCCACCTCCTTCGCCTATCTTCCGTTCTGGACCTACGGACGGCAGCCCTTGAATCGTTGAAGCGGTTTTCCCTGGCGGGGCACGTCGCGGTCGCACTTGTCCTCGTCAGCGGGCTGTTCAACGTCTGGCTCGTTCACGGGCGGATTTGGCCAGACCTCTCTTCGAGATATGATCAGGAGCTTCTCCTCAAGATGCTGGCCGTCGGTCTGATGGTGATCCTCGCCATCGTCAACAGATACGTCTTCGTGCCGATGTTCGGCAGGAATGCTGCCCGTGCGCGAACCTGCCTGCTGTACGGGAGCCTGACGGAGATCTTCCTCGGCCTTGTCGCGCTCGGTCTGGTCGCCTCGTTCGGTCTGCAGGATCCCGTTTAAAAAAGAAATTGGCGTCTCCCGGAATAAACCGCTCCGGCCAATGTCTACGCTTTTGGAACAACAACAAAGGAGACGAAGATGACCCGATCTTCCAGATACCTGATCACGACGCTGCTCGTGTCCGCCGCGGCATTCTCCGGATACCAGGCGTTCGGCCAGCAGGTGGAAAACGCGCCGTCGGTGGCAAGCCAGCCGGACACGCCGGAAGCGGCCTACCTCGCCGAGAACGATGCGGCGATGACCAAGATGATGGAGGACATGGAGGCGAAGCCATCAGGCGATATCGACCGTGACTTCGTCGTCATGATGACGCCCCATCACCAGGGAGCCATCGACATGGCGCAGGCATACCTGCGCTACGGCACGAACGAACAACTGAAGCGCATCGCCCAAGAAATCATCGTCGACCAGCAGCAGGAAATCGCGGCCATGAAGATCGCCGTCGGTGACCCGCTGCCACCATCCGACGCGGCCCCGACCCAGGTCGCGCCGCAGACTGCCCCAGCCGGAGCCATGAAAGCCATGTCTCCTGATATGAAGATGTAAGTGAAAGGACCACCAATGACACGCTTATCGATCGCAGCACTTCTGCTCGCGGGCTCCATCCTCTCCCCGTTGGCCGCATTTGCAGGTCAGGCACCGGGATCAGCTTCGGACGCCGACATCCCGATCAGCCACAAGGACCGCGTCTATGCGGCCGAGCAGTTCTCTAACACGATCTCCGTCAGCGATCCCGTCGACAACAAACTGCTGGGCGTGATTAAGCTGGGCGACCCCCAGCCCGGCAACCTCAGCCCGCTCTACAAGGGCCAAGTCCTTGTGCACGGCATGGGCTTCTCCCCGGATCACAAGACGCTCTCGGTCGTCTCAATCGGTTCGAATTCCGTGACCTTCATCGATACCGCGACCAATGCGGTCAAGCACACGACCTATGTCGGCCGGTCGCCACACGAAGCCTTCTTCACACCAGACGGCAAGGAAGTCTGGGTGACCGTGCGTGGCGAGGACTACATTTCCGTCATCGACGCTGCGACCTTCGAAGAGAAGATGAGGATCAAAGTTCCGGCTGGCCCCGGCATGCAGATCTTCTCGCCTGACGGAAAGTACGGCTACATCTGCTCGTCCTTCAATCCCGAGACGGTCGTCGTCTCCGTCGCCGACCATCAGATCGTCGGCCACGTGAAGCAGGATAGCCCGTTCTGCCCGAACATTGCTGCCTCTCCGGACGGCAAGCAGGTATGGTTCACCCTCAAGGACGTCGGTAAGACACAGGTCTTCAACGCCCAGGCTCCGTTCGATCTCATCAAGACGATTGACACCGGTCCGATCACCAATCACGTCAACCTGGTCACCAACAAGAACGGCAGTTTTGCCTACGTGACGGTCGGTGGCCTCAACCAGGTCAAGGTCTTCCGTACCGACACCTTCGAGCAAGTCGCGACCATCCCTGTCGGCAACCTGCCGCATGGCATCTGGCCTTCGGGCGATGGAACGCGCGTCTACGTAGGCCTCGAGAATGCCGACCAGTTCGCCGTCATCGACACCCTCACCAACAAGGTCATTGCAAACATTCCGATTGGCCAGGCACCACAAGCCGTGGCATATGTTCCCAATGCTGTTCCAGAGGGCGATGGATTGCAGAACCTCGTGCCCCTTGGAACGGCAGGCGACGCGGCCCATCTGAAACTCGAGGCAAAGGGGAAGAGCAAGGAAGGCACGCCGACAAGCGTCACGCTCTTCAACCAGGGCCTGACACAGGTTCTGCAAGCCTCGGTCACGGGACTGGATTCGAAGAAGCCATACGTGCTGGCGCTTTCCGACAAGGCCGACTGCAGTGGCACGCTGCAGGGGCTGGCGAACTTCATGACCAATCCCGCCGGCTCGGCGATCGTCAACGCGGTCGGCCCAATCCGCCAGATCGTCGAAGCCAAGCACAAGGATGAGCGCCAGTACCTGGTCATCGCGACGTCCATGGACGGCAAGCCCGGCAGTGTCGTCCAGACACAGGCCGATTGATGTGGCTGGCCCGCCTCCACGAGACGGGCCTCCTTTACTCCGGAGGTGCCCGATGGACGACATGCTTACACTGGTAGAACCGCTTATCCCGACACTCCGGCGCTACGCTCGGGGTCTACTGGGCGACGCGGACGCTGCGGACGATACGGTTCAGGACTGCCTCGAGAAAGTGGTCGCCAACTGGCATCGCAGGCGGAACGAGAATCCCAGAACGTGGGTGTTTTCCATCCTGCACAATCTGGCTGTAAACCGCATACGGCAGAAGGCGAGGTGGGGCTACCTCCCGCCGATCGAGGACATGCCGGAGGAAAACCACTCATTAGCCGCCTCTCAAGACGAAACCGTTTACGGCGGGCAAGTGATGCAAGCCATTGAACGGTTGCTACCGGACTACCGCAGCGTCATCCTGCTTGTTTCGGTCGAGGACCTTTCCTATGCGGATGCAGCTAAGGTACTAGGTATTCCGATTGGAACGGTCATGTCGAGACTTTCGAGAGGTAGAGAGCAGCTTCGGGCGCTGCTCGAGCCGCAGCCGGTATCGGCCGGTAAGGAAAGACCGCATCTGAGGAGTGTTAAGTGATGAGAAAGCCAGTCACGGAAGACGACATCCAGGGCTACGTCGACAACCAGCTTCCTTTGGAACGCCGAGACGATGTCGAAGCCTATCTGCATGCCAATGGAGCCGAAGCCGCCCGCGCAGCCGAGTTCCAGCGCCAGGCCGAGGGCCTGAAAGCGGCGCTTGACCCGGTTGTTCGGGAGCCGATCCCCGTCCGGCTGACCCTGGCCCACATCGCGGCGAACAGGCAGCCCGAGAGACTGCATAAGTGGCGGTACGCGGCGGCGGCCATGGTGTTGCTTGTTGCCGGTGCGGCCGGCGGCTGGTCCATGCGCGGTTTCTCTATGCCGCCTTCAGAGGGGGTCGCAGCTCTCGCGCAGGAGGCTTCCGCGACCTATGGTACGTTTGCCACCGACCCGGTGCGACCAGTCGAGGTCCGCGCCGACGACATGGGAGAGCTCGCCAGCCTCGCGTCGGCCACTCTGGGAAAGAAGGCCGTCCTTCCTGATCTCTCCAAGGCGGGTTACCGTCTGATGGGCGGACGGGTAATCTCGACAACCCATGGCCCCGGCTTCATGCTGGTCTACGACGACGATAAGGGCGGCCGGCTGGTGGTCATGGCGAGACATATGATCGTCGATCAGAACAAGCCGATGGTGCCGCACGCCGATGGCGACGTAAACGGCTGGTCGTGGGCGAATTCGGGAATGGGATACAGCGTGGTTGCTCCACAGTCGTCGGAGAGCTTGCATCCGCTCGCCGATCAGGTTCGCGCGCAGGTGACGACAACTCTTTAGCAGCGCTAAACGCGGTGCGTCCGATTTGAGAGCTTGCAACGCCTCACATGTCCAAGCAGCGGCAAGCTCTATTTGCGCAGTCGCAATGTTTATGACGAGTTACCAGATGCCGGCGACGATACTTTAGATTTCAAGGTCCCAAACGTCCAGGAAATGCTGCTTGCGGGGTTTCATTTCGATATGTTCAAATGGCGAAGTCATGCACGCTTGGTCTCGCGCGCGCTTTCCCCACTCATCCGCGTCAACGCCGTCTGCCCCGCATTGTCGACACGACGCGGGCACTTCTTGTCATCGTGTTGATCGCGCCCTTGAAAGCGGCATGAGGAGCGACGATAACAGACGCATGGGCGTGACGCCGGCATTGTTGAATAACGTGTCGAACCTGCCGAAGCGCTCGGCCGCCGTTCCCGCGATCTGCCGGCAGGCATTGTCATCAGCGATGTGCCCCCCGACCGTAATTGCATCGACGCCTTCGTCTCGGCATTGCGTGGCTACAGCTCGGCAAAGAGGTCTATCTAGGATGTGTCTTGTGAGGTAAACCAGAGCGTCTGCCTTGCCGTGATGCGGTCCCACGCCGTCATAGCGAGCAGCTAGCAGGCGCGAACGATCACTCCGTGGGGCCTCATCGCTCGCGATGTGGATCGGCGCCGTTATGCCTTGGTCGGGGAGGCTTAAACGTTCGAGGCTCATGCCATGAGAGACCTTCTGCCGGTCAGTCACCGTTGGCGGCGACAGGCCAACCGGAGGCTCTCAGGCTCACAGTATCTTCGTCACAAAATCGATGAATGCTCGAACCTTTGGTGCGAGGTTTTTATTCGATGGAAACAACACTGAAATCGGCGGACCGTCCGCCGCAAAAGCTGCGAGGACCTCGATCAGTGCGCCAGACTTGATGTGCGGTTCAGCCATATAAGTATGCAACTGTACCAAGCCGGCACCTGATAGTCCGGTGTCGACCATCGCGTCTGGACTATCGAAGCTCAAAGTTCCCTGGACAAAACGTTCAAAAGGCTCCCCGGTCTCAGGTCGAGAAAAACGCCAGGGCGCGAACTCAGGACCATAGTGCGAGACCCGTCGCACGCAATCATGGCGAGAAAGGTCTTCTATGGTCTCTGGCTTGCCATGAGTTGCAAGATATGAAGGGGAGGCGCACACGATGTATCGAACGGTTCCAACGCGCTTTGCCATCAGGCGTTCATCACGCGGTTCTCCGATCCGGACGACAGCGTCGATGCCAGCAGCAATCGGGTCTGTGACTGTGTCAGCGAACGTCGCAGCGATGCGCAGTTCGGGGTAGATCGATGTGAGCTGCCCCAAGGCAGGCACAATCTTGAGCCTTCCAAGCGCCGTCGGCATTTCGATGCGCAGGACACCACTGGGTCGAGCGGCCCGTGCACGCATGTCCTCTTCCGCCCGGTCGAGGTCCGCCAGGATCCCGCTGCACCGCTCGAAAAACAGCTTCCCATCTTCAGTCATGGTGAGAGTTCGGGTCGTCCGATGAAAAAGCCGGAGTTGCAGCCGTTCCTCCAGCCTTGCGACGCTCTTGCTGATTGCCGAGGGCGAAACGTTCAGATCCCGGCCGGCAGCGGCGAAGCCGCCGAGCTCAGCGACACGGACGAATGCGACAATACTTCCAAGACGATCCGATGCCAAAGTGATCTCCTCGCCCATCCATTAGTGACTTGTCGGAACGAGTGCAAGGACTGTTCCACGTCTACTGTCTGGTTTCGAGCAGGCATATCTTCTCTTCTATCGAATGAACGGTAAGAGGAGTTGCAAATGAAAATCGACCTTTCTGGAAAGCGCGCTATCGTCAGCGGCTCGACCGCGGGTATTGGCCTTGCCATCGCCACGGGCCTTGCTGCGGCAGGCGCGGAAGTGGTGGTCAATGGCCGCACAGAAGAGCGCGTGCAAAAGGCTATCGAAACCATCCGACAGGCAGTCCCAACGGCGATCGTTTCCGGCGTTTCTTCTGACATGTCGACGGCTGGAGGTGCTACCAAGCTCGTAGCAGCGGCGCCTGAAGCCGACATTCTCGTCAACAGCGTCGGTGCTGCTCTGTTTAAGTCCTTTGATGATCTGACCGACGAAGACTGGCTCTTCATGTATCAGCTCAACGTCATGAGCGGTGTGCGGCTTACCAAGCACTATCTGCCAGGTATGACCAAACGGGGATGGGGGCGTATCGTCTTTATTAGCAGCGAGTCCGCTCTGAACCCGCCGAAGGAAATGATCGACTACGGCATGACGAAAGCCGCCCAACTCGCGGTATCGCGTGGAGTCGCGGAACTGGCAGCCAAGTCTGGCGTCACGGTCAACTCTGTTCTGCCGGGACCAACACGGTCTGAAGGTTTTGGTAGTGTTCTGGAGGGTATCGCCCAGCAGACCGGCCAGTCAATTGAAGCGGTCGAAAAAGGTTTTCTCGAGCAGAACCGGCCGACGTCGCTTCTGGGCCGCTTTTCCACCACCGAAGAAATCGCCAACATGGTCGTCTACGTCTGCTCGCAACAGGCCTCGGCGACAAATGGCTCGGCATTGCGCGTCGATGGCGGCGTCGTCCGGTCAATCGCGTGAGCGCTTCGGCGGCTGGTCGTGCCAGCCGCCATTTCTAAGCGCGCGATCGCAAGACAGACAAACAAGGAAAACAGTGATGTCATCCAAACTGGAATTAACTCGGCGTAACTTCGTTGGCGTGGCCGCAACAGGGGCACTCGTTTCGCAGGCGCTTCCTGCTGCGGCCAAAACAGGCAGCACAGGAGTAGCATCGAGCAGCAAGCCAGACGGGAAGACCGGCCCCTTCTGGCCGAACGGTGCTAGATTGGCGGTTAGCATTTCCCTGATGTTTGAGGGAACGGGACAGCCGATCTCCGGGGCTGGCGGCGCTTTACCTGAGCCGATAAAGCCCGGCGTTCCGGATCAAGCGACGAATGCCTTCTTCGCCTACGGTGTGAACGAAGGCATCCCGCGCGCGCTCGACCTGTTCGATAAGCACGACATCAAGGTGACGTCGTTCATGATCGGCAAGGCGATCGAGCAGAACCCGGACTTGGCGCGCGAGATCGTTAGACGCGGTCACGAGGCGGGTGCACACGGTCCGACTTGGACGGCCTCGTATGATCTGTCACCTGAGGAGGAGAAGGCGTTCATCAAGCAATCCGTCGATACCATTAAACGTATCACCGGACAGAAGCCTGTCGGCTGGAATGCCTACTTCATGCGCAACTCCATCCATATATCGGAGACCCTGCAAGATCTTGGCTTTCTGTACAGTATTGACGAGCCAAGCAGGGACGAGCCGTTCATCATCCCTGTTCGTGGAAAAGACTTTGCCATGGTGCCGTACACCCTACATATGAACGATATGAACTTCCCGTTCCAAGGCTACGACCCCCATGCGCACGAGCAGGCCTTGCAAGACGAGTTCGACCAGCTCTACGAAGAAGGTGCGACCAGACGCCGGCTGATGGTGATCGGCATGCACGATCGATTGAGCGGACATGCCAATCGAATTCGCGCGCTGGATCGCTTCCTCGCTTATGCGAAAAGTCATGACGATGTTTGGTTTGCGCGAAAGGACGAGATAGCACGCTGGGCGCTAGCGCAACGCCAGTATACGCCAGTTGTGCACCGCGGCCCTCCATCTGAAACCGGCTTGCCGTGAATGAATTCCTCCGGCCGGCGCATTTCTCCATCGCTTGACCGACGCCGCCGGCCGGAATGCACCATCTTCAGCTCTTCAAACCAAATGTGACTTAACGTTAAACATCTACTGCAAACGGTTGCGGCGGATCTACTGTCGGTGCTTGGAGAGATTGGCGCTGAGGACGCATCCCCTAAAGCGATGCGGCCGTGAGCAAGGCTCACATCGTACTCGAAAATAATCTCATAAAAAGTGGAATAATCTGCGGATCGAGATGTCTACCTCGTAAGAACATCGGAAAAACACCGTCTGCATCGCGAGATCTGAAATGCAAGGCCCGGAAGTGAAATCGGAAGCTTGCCTGCACAGCGCATTTAGGATGGGCGCGACGAACTGGTGGAACGTCCCCGGGTGTTCTTCAAAAGGAGCAGAACTATGGGCCCACGCCTCTATGCGATGACATGCGGTTGGCTGACAATGCCATCCAAGCTTTTCCTGAGCGGCGGGGAGGGTTGGTTGGCTATCCCGGTACCGAGCTACCTTATCGTCCATCCAAAGGGCACCGCACTGTTCGACACCGGGCTGGAAACCAACCTTCAGAGCCTCGATCGCGAGGAAGTCAAGCGAACCTTGGGAAAGTTCGAGCCTCTGGTCAAGCCCGAGTTCAAGGCCGGCGAAGACGTCGCCGAGCGTCTTAGGGCGTTTGGCGTCGATCCCGATAAGATTGACGACCTGATCAACTCGCACCTGCATTTCGATCATTGTGGCGTAATGAATTGATAAAGAACGCTCGGCTGGTTCTCCAAAAACGAGAGTGGATAGCGGCAACAACACCTGAAACGATCGAACAAAATAGCTATCTGACCCGCCAGTACGATCTCGGTCATGACAGGCTTCTGGTCGATGGAGAGCATGATCTCTTCGGCGATGGGAGCGTCGTCCTCATTCCAATGCACGGCCATACTCCAGGTCACCAGTCGCTCAAGGTGAAACTCGCGGACGGCGAGATTATTCTTTCGGCCGACGCCTGTTACTTGCGCAAGGCCCTAGAAAAAATGGTGCTGCCAGATCCTGCGTTTGTCCGTGATGAGGCGGCAATGTTGGAGTGTTTTCGCCGCTTGCAGAAGTTTCAGAATGACGGTGTTCTTGTCGTGTTCGGTCATGATCCCGAGCAATGGAGGCACCTCAACAGCGGGCCGATAAGAGAGCTTTTTCACGCAACGGTGGCTGAAGCCGCGAGAGGACAGTGACTGTTGCAGTTCACATCAATCAAGTTCAGACAAAAGATGGATCAGATCGTCATGAAGAATACCGAAAATCTCGCGCTTGCTCGAATACCGGCTGGCGAAGGCAGAACGTTTTCTGTTGCAGGTGCGAATCTCACGTGGAAGGTTAGAAGCGGCGAGGCGAATGGAGACTTGTGCCTCTTCGAACAGGTCGTCGAACCGGGGGAAGGCGTTCCCGTCCACATACATAGTTATCCGGAAGCTTTCTACGTCGTCAGCGGTACCATCCACTTCGCATCAAGCACCAACTTGGGCAAGAGCTGGGACTGTAGTGCGGGCGACGTCGTTATTGCCCGGCCCCATACACCACACGGGTTTTTTAACAAGGGCAGTGAGACGGTGCGTATGCTCAGCATTTCTGTGGCTGCCCATGAAAGGTTCTTCGACGAGGTAGAGGATGCCGACGAGCAGGAGCCCTTTTCGTCGCAGCCGCCAGCCGCGGCTTTTGAGCGTGTGATTGCCATCGGCGCACAAACCGACACGCATTTCCTGCCGCTTTCCTCTGAGGAAAGCGCGCCCGAACAGTAAGATTATTTGAAAGCTGCTGTAGTCATTAAGGGCTGAAATTCTACCTTTCCGTGAGAAGCCAGCGACGAATGGTGCGCGGTGCAATGATGGGGCGTAAGTGAAAGCTATGCCGGCGTCCGGGTCAGTGTTCGGCCGGATGCTCTGGCTGCAGCAACCGCCAAGGCTGCCAAGCCTGGCACAACCCCTAGGGAATATTCCCATGAGCAAGATAATGCGGAGGCCAACATGCTTATTAAACATCATCCTTATAACGGAATAGATCCCAGCGGTTATGCGTTAAAGCCGACGGAGCGGCAAAAAAGTGCCAACGGCTTTGCCAATGTATTGGCAACCACGAGCGGTACGAACTCCGCGGACAACGAAACCGCTGCTTTCGCAGCATCATTTACGCTGGCGACATCAGGAACTTCTGCGGGTGTAGCTGGCCGCATCCAAAGTGTAGATACGTCCATCCCTCAAGCAATGAAAGCCTTGGACTTCGATGGGGACGGCCAGCTTAGCTTAAATGATATGCTGAACGATCTTGCAAAAGCGAAGTCATTGGGCATCAAATTGCCGGAATAACGATGCAACAATTCATTCGTCTGCAAAGATCTCGGGTCCAGATGTCGTTTCTGCGACTTCTTTGGAGCGGGGCACGGCTGAACTTTCCCGTAGTCTGATGAGCGGCGGCTTTCTGTCCTTTAAAGCGATCTACGGACGACCGAATGGTGTCGACATCCGCACCCAGTCCAACCGTCGTTTACAGGCGACTTATTCGGACCGCGAATGCCAAACGCGGACGGACCGCCGTCGCCCATTATCACGACAGTCGAAATGCGGCGCGGTTCCAAGAGTCATGTCGCGCAAAGGGACGAGGTAAAACTTCTCGCGCATGGACGGCGAGGCACCGCTCATCGAGCAGCTGTCGTCCAGCATCCTGGCGTAGTCATGTTCGAGAGCCGCCCATTCTTCGCCCGAAGTTGCCAGTTTCGCCCCGGGGAATTTGTTCTACCGCTAAAACCTAGACGGAGCCAACCCTTCGGAGGCGATCATTGCAAATTCATGGCGTCAGGGCATGGCGGGCGGCGTTCTTGCTCATCATGCGAGTGTCGCTTCTTGGCTGGAAGATTATACCGACCGAACACCTCAAGAAGATCACCGTGCCGGTACTGGTGATGCATGGCGAGAAGGAACCAAGTCGTGCCATTCGCCAGTTCGGTGCCGCGTGCGGTCAACCTACTTAAGAGTGGTGACTGAAGGTTTTCGCCGTGGCATGTTGAGGACACATGCTAATGTCCTCAACCGTGACTTGCTATTGTTGATCGGATTGAAGACATCCGTCAATCTTCAGTGTTTAGAGGGAGATCGCCTGACGGCGGTCTCTTTGTCTGCTATAATTCGCGATGATCAAAGTATCATTGTGTTTGGTGGCATGCCGAGCAGGACACGACCATGTAGCTCCGCGGAGGCGTCGATGTCGAAAGCTGCATGGCTGCACATTACTTGTATGTCGCGAAACAGCCGTTGAAAAGCGTTATCGCTACGATGAACGCTCGAACCTGCGCCGTCTGCAACTATCCGCGCAGCTTTGAGGCAAAGCTGCGCGGCATAGGCAAATTCCATTGGGAGCCGGGCACGAGTTGGTACCTGGGAGGCATTCGAAAGCGACTGCGCCGCGAGGGCGCGTCGAGCGGCCCCTCGTTTCTGGCGTTACCCGTGCAACACGGTTCGGCCGCACACCCGCATATCAGACAAAGGCGCGTGACGAGATTTGCCTGATCGTCCAGGTCGAATCGCGTCTGTCGCCGGCATCGATGCGATTTTTGTCGGACCTTCCGACCTCGCTGCGTCACTGGGTTTTCCAGGCCAAGCTAATCATCCTGTTGTGAGAGAAGCAGTTCTGGATGCAATCAGAAGAATTCGCAGGGCTGGTCTTCCTCCCGGGATTTTGACCGTCAGCGAGGATTTGTACCATGCGGCGATCGAGGCAGGCGCAGTCTTTGTTTCTAAGACGATTGACATGCTCTCGTTGCAAAAGGCCGTAACTCTTCGAAGTGACTGACCGTCTAGCTGGGACAATCTCCCACACACTGCGAGCATCGCGGGTCGAAGCTCATATGCAATCGCTGTCGCCCCGAGGTAGCTGAGATGATTTCCAAAATCCTGGTCGCCAACCGCTCGGCAATCGCTATCCGCGTGTTACACGCCGCTAACGAGCTTGGGATAAAAACGGTCGCCATCTGGGGCGAGGGAGACAAACTGGAGCTTCATCGCTTCAAGGCGGACGAGAGCTATCAAGTCGGCCGCCGGCCGCACCTTGACCGCGATCTCGGGCCGATCGAGAGCTATCTGCGGATCGAGGAGATCATCCGCGTCGCTAAGTTCTCCGGCGCCGATGCCATTCATCCCGGCTACGGCCTGCTGTCGGAAAGCCCGGAATTCGTAGATGACTGCGATGCGGCCGGCATCGTCTTCATCGGCACGAGGGCCGATACGATGCGCCAGCGCGGCAACAAGGTCGCAGCCCGCAATCTGGCGATTTCGGTCGGTGTGCCTGTCGTGCCCGCAACCGAGCTGTTGCCCGACGAAGTGGCTGAAGTGGCGCGCATGACCGAGGAGATCGGCTACCCGGTGATGCTCAAGGCCTCCTGGGGCGGCGGCGGCCGCGGCCGCGCGGGCTGACATCCACTCTGCCGTCGAGATCCTCGGTGCCTATGCACAGGAATGGCGACCGGCGGATGAACTCCTGCGCATGCTTGCCCGAGCTATCGTGCATTTCTGAATGGCCAGGTTGTGTGTTGGCTCGAACAGGCCCCGAAGCGAGCGTTCTCAGTAACGGCAAACTCCGGATAGGCCTGTATCCATTCATGCGATGCTCCTCGACGGTTTTCGTTGCCGTGCGCGCATATTACGCGGACAGGTTTTCTGATGTACGTGCCTCATTTATAGGTACAACAAACGCCGGTCGCGATCAAGCTCGCTGAGCCGCAGAAAACGTCGAGATTAGCGGGTCGAGGGAGGGACAGGGCAGGCTGCTCAGCTAAAGTCTGCTGACCAATCGCGGGAGAAGCCTGCCGCCAGTCGTTTCTCAGCTGTATGCCGGAAGGCGCAGATTGATCGGCGCGGCGCCGAGTTCCGATCGATCGAGGCGGCGCGGGCGCGACCATTCCTTGCGGGCGGTTTCGCTCAGGACGAGACCATGGCCGGGCCGCTCGGGCGCATAGGCGAAACCGTTGGTGATCTCGATCGGCTGTTCGACGAGATGGTCGAAATTCTGGAACGAGTATTCCAGCCATTCGACTTCCGGAAGGGCAACGGCCATGTGAACGCCGACTTCCAGGAAGGTGTTCCCCAGGCTGACCGGGATGCCAAGCTCAGCGGCAAGCCATCCGATCCGCATGACGTCCGTGACCTGACCGTGAACATTAAGCAGGTCGGTGCCGAAATTCTCCATCAGCAGCCGCTTGCCGTTTGCGTCGAGATACTCGCCGCTGTTGATCTGCGTCCAGTTGGCAGCGTGACGGAGCGTCCGGAGGCCTTCGAAATCATGCCGCAAGATCGGATCTTCCACCCAGAGCAGTTCGTGGCCCGCATCGCGGATCGCCGTCAGTTTGACAAGCGCTTCCTTGGAGTTCCACGCTTCGTTCGGATCGATCATGATCTGCGAACCGGCCGGGACGACCTCCTTCAGCAGATCGAGCCGGCGCATGTCCCGTCGGAAGTCGGAATGGCCAACCTTGATCTTGAATGCCTCATAGCCAAGGCTTGCCGCATGCGAAAACAGCGCGCAGAAGGCTCCGTCGCTCAGGTGGAAATCGAGGCCGCTGGCATAGGCGCGTACCCGGTCGCGGCGGCTTCCCAAAAGCTTGTGCAGCGGCAAGCCCGCTTCTTTGGCAGCAAGGTCCCACAGGGCGACCTGAAGCGCTTCGTGAAACGGTAGCGAAAAGGCACGCTGGTTTCCGCCACGCGGACGACTGACACGGTGAACCACGCCGATCGCTTCCTGTCCCACGATGCCGGGCCAGACTTCATTCTTGAAGACAGCCTCTATCTCCGCCTGATCCGGTAGAGGGTGAAAGAGCGTCTGAATAAACCCCAGCCCGATCTTCCCGCTTTCGCCGACAAGTTCCAGCGCGGCCACGTTGGCATCGTCTGCGCGGACCTGACTGTCGCCGATTACCCTGTCGCGGGCGAATTGAAATCGGGTTATACGAAATTCGGAGATGGGCATAAAAGTGCTTTCTGATCGCTTTATATTGATAACTGATCTATCAGAGGTAATATCGGATCGATGAAAAAATCGCAAGAGCGTAGATCGAGACCAACGACGCCAGAGGTGTCTGCGCCACGGCTGAGCGATGTCGCCTACGAACGGATTCTCGAAAGCCTGTTTGATCGCAAGGTGCCTGTCGGCGCGTTTATTTCACAGAGCGAACTGTCGGCGATCGTCAGCGTGCCGGTGGCGCCGCTGCGCGATGCGCTGCGCATGCTCGAGGCCGAAGGCATCCTGACGATCCATCCACGCTCCGGCATCCAGTTCGTGCGGCCCGGCCTCGAACTGACGCGTTCCACCTTTCAATTCCGTGCGATTGTTGAGCGTTCGGCTGTTCGCGTTTTCGCCGAAGAGGCTGGCGAAGACGCGATGAACAGCCTTGAAGTCCGACATTCCAGGCTTTTGCGCAAGGTTGAAAAGGATGGGTTGACGCCTGAGCACCTCGCCGAAATGGACAGCCTGGAGCTTGATCTTCATGGCCAGATCATCGCGATTTTGCACAATCCGCTTATCGATATCGCCTATCGCCGGATGCACAATTATTTGCGCCTGCTGCGGCTGGACCGCAAGATGACGCCGCCAATCCTGATGCGAACCCTAAGGGAGCACTTGGAAATCCTCGAGGCGTGTTCCTCAAGGGATGCCGATGCCGCCGAAAAGGCGCTTCAGGCGCATTTCCAAGCTGCGATAAACCGCAATCTCGGCCTAGCCTGATCACAGGGTTTACCCCGGGCCAACTCACCTATTGCCGTGAAATCAAAAGGCTGCTATCTCCAACTGATCGATCAGATTACAATTCTGATATCTGGGAGGATCAAGAGATGCAGATCACGAAACGCGAATTCCTTGTTGCGACAGCGGCGCTTGCACTTGCCAGCGGCGTCCGCTCGGCCAGCGCTGCCACGGCGATCAACTACTGGCATCACTTTGCCAGTCAGTCGGAAATGGCGGGTCTGATGAAGATCATCGAGCTCTTCGGCAAGTCGCACCCTGATATTTCGGTCACTCAGGAGAGCATCCCGAACTCGGAATATATGGCCAAGGTATCGTCCGCTGTCGTTGCTGGCGGGAGGCCCGACACCGGAATGGTGATTGCCGAGCGCTTCGCCGACCTGACGGCGATGGGCGCGCTGACCGACATCAGCGAGCGCGTCAACGGCTGGAAGGGAAAAGCCAACCTTCCGGAGAACCGATGGACCGGCATGTCTCAGGATGGTGCCATCTACGCCGTTCCCGCCTATGCGTTCGTCGACTGGATGTACTATCGAAAGGATTTTTTCGAAGAGGCAGGCCTGTCCGGGCCGCCAAAGACTTTCGAGGAATTCGTCACTGTCTGCCAGAAGCTCACCGATCCGTCGAAAGGCCGCTATGCCTTCGGCATGCGGGGCGGAGCCGGCGCATTCAAATACGTGATCGATGTCATGGAGGCCTTCGGCTCGCCGATCGTCAAGGACGGACAGGGCGCCATCGACAAGAGTGCCGCGGTCGAGGCAATCACCTTCTATTCAAGTCTCTTCCTGAAGGAGAAGGTTGTTCCTCCGAGTGCTCCGAACGATAGCTATCGTCAGATCATGGAAGGTTTCCGCACCGGCCAGACGGCGATGGTCTGGCACCATACCGGATCGCTGATCGAAATTTCGGCCGCCTTGAAGCCAGGGGTACAGTTTTCCACAGCGCCGATGCCTGCGGGACCGAAGGCGCATATCGCCAGAGTGGCCTATGCCGGAAACGGCATCATGAAGGACGACAATGCCGACGCTGCCTGGGACTGGATCAGCTTCTGGGGCGAAAAGGATGCGGCCATTGTCTTGCTTGAGGCGACGGGCTATTTCCCAGCATCGACTGCTGCGCTCGACGATGAGCGGATCAAGTCCAACCCGATCTATCAGGCGGCCTCGCAGACGCTCGACTTCGGCCGGCTGCCGAACAGCTTCGTAGGTGCTGCGGGGTGGTCTGAGAACGTGGTCAATCCTGCCTTCCAGTCCGTTCTTACGGGTCAGCTCACACCGGAGCAGGCCGTCGATCGAATGATCGAGGGTCTGGAAGCCGCCCTCCGGTAATGAAACAGACGCGACGACGAAACGTCGTCGCGTCCGAGAGGACGGCCTGCGCCGTGAAAACATGAAATCAGTCTTGAACCGCGGTCCACTCGCCAAGCTCGGCGATCTCTCCGAGACGCGCTATTGGGTTTACCTTCTGCTGTTTCCGAGCCTGATCCTGCTCTTGCTGGTCGTTGCCTATCCGACCCTTTATGGCTTCGTCATCAGCGTAAGGGAAATGCGTCTCACCCGGCCGGGCCTCAACGGCTGGGTCGGGGCCAAGCATTACATCGCGATGATGTCGGATCGCGTCTTCTGGATCTCGTTGAAAAACACGGCGATCTGGGTGGCGGCGGCCATCGCGATTGAGGTGACGCTCGGTTTCATCGCCGCGGTCGCCCTGAACCGCAACGTGCCGGGCACAAAGCTGTTCGGCGTGCTGATCCTGCTTCCCTATTTTCTGCCGAACGTCGTTGCCGGCCATATGTGGGCCCTTCTGCTGGATCCGCGGCTGGGCGTCATCAACGACCTGCTTGTGGGGATTGGCATACTGAGCACCTACAAGGCGTGGTTCGCCGATCCGGCCACGGCCTTGGCCGCGACCATTCTGGTCGAGGCGTGGCATGGCTTTCCGTTTTTCGCGCTGCTGTTTCTGGCGGGGCTGAAGGGCATTCCCGAAGATCTCTACAAGGCGGCTGCCGTGGATGGCGCAGGCCCGGTCCGGCAGTTCCGGCTGATCACCGTGCCGATGCTGCGGACGGTGATCACCGCCGCCGTCATCCTGCGCGTGATCAGCCTGGTGAACTCGCCGGATCTGCTGCTCGTTCTGACTGGCGGCGGGCCAGGCAACGCCACCCAGGTCCTGTCGCTTTATGCGTTCCAGACCGCCTATCGCGAATTCAACTTCGGATATGCCGGCGCTCTGTCGGTCGTCATGTTCGTCATCCTCATGGTGTTCGCGACCCTCTACATCAGATTCACGCAGGTCACGAAAGAATGACGATGTTCAAGACCAGCCGCGGTCGCCGCCTGATGGCCGATACCCTGACCTATATCGTCCTCTTCACGATGACGATCTTCTGCCTCGGGCCGATTGTCTGGATGTTCCTGACCTCGTTGAAGAACGAGGCGGACATCGTGACATCCCAGATGCAGTACATTCCCCGGTCGATCACCTTTGAGAACTACGGGGCGATCTGGACCCAATCGAACTTCCCCGTCCTGATCACCAACAGCTTCGTGGTGACGGCGATAACCGTGGCGATCTGCGTCATAACAGGAACGCTCGCTGCCTATGCATTCTCGCGGCTGTCATTCAGGGGGCGCGACAAGCTGATGCTCGGCTATCTGCTCGTTCGAATGTTCCCCGCCGTGATGGTGATCATTCCGCTCTTCGTGATGATGCGCACGGTCGGTCTGGTCGATAGCCGCTTCGGGTTGGCGCTTGCCTATACGAGCTTCCTGCTTCCCTTGTTCGTCTGGATGCTCAAAGGCTTTTTCGACGCCGCGCCGAAAGAGCTGGAAAGCGCTGCCCGTATCGATGGGTCCACTCGTTTAGGCGCCATGGGGCGTATCATCTTGCCCCTGGCACGAAACGGCCTGGTCGCAAGCTCGGTTTTCATCGCCATCGCCGCCTGGAACGAGTTCATTTTCGCACTGATGCTGACGACAGGGCAGGGTTCGCGGACCTGGCCCGTGGGCCTGCAATTGATGGTCGGGGAATTCCAGTTGCCGTGGGGCGTTCTCGCCGCCGGCGGCATCCTCAGCATCCTGCCTGTTGTCGTCCTGTTTGCCATCGTCCAGCGCACGATGGTTCAGGGCCTAACGGCTGGCGCGGTAAAAGGTTAAGGGCATTACAATGGCGACACTGTCGATCAAAAATATTCAAAAGTCCTATGGCGCCCTGAAGGTGTTGCACGGCGTCGACGTCGATCTCGACGACGGCGGTTTCCTGGTGCTTCTGGGGCCATCGGGATGCGGCAAGTCCACCTTGCTCAACATCATTGCCGGGCTCGACGAGCCGTCTGCTGGTGATGTCGGGATCGGGGGACGATCTGTCACGGCACTCCCGCCCAAGGACCGGAACATCGCAATGGTGTTTCAGTCCTATGCCCTCTACCCGACGATGTCAGTGGCCCGGAACATCGGGTTTGGGCTCGAGATGCGGGGTATTTCGGAAGGGGAACGTCGCGTCGAAGTTCAAAAGGCAGCGGAAATGCTGCAGATCACCCATCTTCTGGATCGGCTCCCCGCGAACCTTTCAGGCGGCCAGAGGCAGCGCGTTGCCATGGGGCGCGCGATCGTGCGCAGCCCGGATCTGTTTCTCTTCGACGAACCGCTGTCCAATCTCGACGCGAAGCTACGGGTGGAGATGAGGACCGAGATAAAGCGGTTGCACGAACGGCTTGGCACCACCATCGTCTACGTAACACACGACCAGATCGAGGCTATGACTCTGGCTACCAAGGTTGCGGTCATGAAGGGCGGGCATGTCCAGCAGCTTGCCGATCCCAGAACGATCTATGAACGGCCCGCAAACATGTTCGTCGCCGGCTTCATCGGGTCGCCCGCGATGAACTTCATCAGGGGTAGACTGATTTCCGATGGCACAGCCAGCCGCTTCGAAAGCGAGGGCGTCGTCGTTCACATAAGCGCTTCGAAAGCGGCGGCGGGTTCCCGCGAATGCTTTCTCGGCATACGGCCGGAAGAGTTCAAAATTGTCGACAGCGACGACGCGGCGATCAAGGGTGTGATCGATGTCGTGGAACCGACCGGTCCAGACACGATGGTGACCGTGAAGGTGGGCGACCATGCGATCGTGGCAAGAGCCGAACCGCGTTTTCAGGGCCGGAGAGGCGAACAGATTCGGTTTGGGGTCGATCCGCAGAGCATCAACCTGTTCGACGCCCAAACGGAGGATCGGATAGCAACGGACCTCCCTCATCGGCGTTTGTGATTGATTAGTTCGGAGCTCTGGTAGCTTTCGAACGGACTCGAATCGGTTCGTCAAGGCGGTGCCTTTCAAACCGAACGCTTAAAATATTTGCCTGTGATCGCTGCCTTGGCAGAGAGCTCGCAAGGCAGATATTATCCCAGTAGAACAAGATCAGTGCGGAATCGTACGTTTAGCCCCGGAAGTGATGCTCGGGATCAATTTTCGCCCCAGAACGGGGTTTTAGATAGCATTTCACCCCAAAACTTCATTTCGCCGGCGCCAAACTATGGAAAATATGCGCGAATTCGGTTAGAATACGACATTCGCACTGATCTTGTTCTGCCCTCTAGAGGCGAGAGTGCATCGAGTCACGCCAGTCGTATCGGCTTGGCCAATCGGCGTAGATGGCATCTATCGTATGTCGAATCTCAGTAGCGCACGGCTCGGGAATATTTAGAACCTACATCGGAATTCGTTCGAAGTATTGTTGGCCACCGCAAGATTTTGTCATTTTTCTCAATATCTTCCACGTGTCGTTCGAACGGCACGCGGCCACGGCAATTTCTTGAGGCTTCCACACGCGAGAATTAGGAAGGCGTCTACGAGTTCGCGACGCGCCGATTTGCATCGATCCCAATCCACAGGGAATAAACCACAAGATTCCGGTCCATCATCCTCTTTCGCGAGCTCTCGATATTGCCGCTATCAATGTGGCGGGCTGTGGCAGATAAAAACGTGTTATCGTGTGCCTCTTGACTGTCGAGAAATAGACTTGTGACGGCCTTTATGCCGCCTCATCCAAGTCGAGCGTGTATCTGTCGGCCAGCTGAGCTGCGAGCTGGCTGATCGCCGAGAGGATTTAATTTCGCTCGGGCGCGTTCGCCAAATTTAATGGAGCGAAGTTTCGCGCAACTATTGCGTTCGCCACATGCCGGTCCACGCCCTGGGGGATAATCTGAGCACCATCGAGTTCATTCCCTAATATGTTCAGCAGCTGTGAGATGACTGAGATTTCGTCGCCGTCGAACGATACCTAATTATCTGTTGGAGCAGGCCTAAGGCGAGACGCTTACGGTCTTTTGGAGATGGCGGCCCATTGGAATCACGCATTTTCGCTACCTTCTAGTAGGTAGCGTGTCAATGAACTTTACAATGATGTCGCTGGGGGCGATCTCTTACGCGGACAGATGCAGAAGTGCAGCCAAGCACCGGTGC
The DNA here is from genome assembly GCF_056394605.1 of Rhizobium sp. 10N427. Classification (NCBI taxonomy): domain Bacteria; kingdom Pseudomonadati; phylum Pseudomonadota; class Alphaproteobacteria; order Hyphomicrobiales; family Rhizobiaceae; genus Rhizobium; species Rhizobium sp. 10N427. The sequence continues at coordinate 83,959 of NZ_JBFTID010000019.1, forward strand.
AGCCATCTCCGTCAGCACGAATGATGTTGATAGGGAAAGCGTCTAACCCTACTTTATGTTGCATGTACTCAGTCGCAGATCGCTTCCGCCTCGATCTCGACCTCGTAATCGCCGATCAGATTGCCGGCCTCGATCAGCGTGTTGGCAGGAAGAACCGAGGCGAAGGCGCGTCCGTGCGCGCGCGACACCGGCTCCCACTGATTGGCATCACGCAGATAGATGCGGGTCCTGGCCACGTCTTCCATCTTGCCGCCAAGCGCCGAAATGGAGGCGGCGATCTTGTCGAGAATGTAGGTCGCCTGCGCGCCGGCATCGCCGGGCGCTACGCAGCGGTTGGTGCCATGAGTCGCGGTCGTGCCGGAGACCATAATGCGATCCCCCACCCTGACCGCCCGGCTATAGCCCGCGATCGGTTCCCAGATGCTGCCGGATGAGACACGCGAACGGCCGGGACGACCGGGTACCGGCTCAGCCGTGTAGACGGATGGAATGGCATCGAGATGGTGGCTGAGGTCGCCGGATGCCGTGAGGAATGGCGGCTTGCGGTATTCGTCGCCGCAGTCGCCGGGAATGGGCTGCGTCTTATCAAAGGCAGCGTTCAACGCGGCGTGATCCTCTTCGTCGAGCGCGAAAGAGAAGACGTTCAGATTGTCGCCGCGATGCTCGTTTTCGCCGATGCGCGCGCCGACGATGGTGGCGGCCACCGCATCGTGCTCCAGAACCCAGCGGCTCGCGACGTTGGAGATCGACACGCCGTGCTTGGTCGCGATTGTTTGGGCTGTGCTGAGAATGCCCTGGAAGGCCTGCCAGCCGCCGGCGGCGTCGATGAAGCGCTTGTACTTCGAGCGGCTCCAATCGGCGATACCAGTCGGTTCCAGTTGGCCCAGCCACTTCTCGGACAGAAATCCGCCGCAGAGCGTCCCATAGGCGAGAAGCTTGACGCCGCTATCGGCGCAGAGCTTCGAGAGCGCACCGGCCGCGCGGCGGTCGACGAGGGAGAACGAGACCTGATTGCTGGCGATCTCGATGCCGTCGGCGAGTGCCAGCGCCAGATGTCCGGCATCAAAATTGGTGAGGCCGAGCGCGCCGATCAGGCCTTCCCCGCGCAGGCGCTGCATCTCGTGCAGTGCGTCGAGCCACGCTGGATGCTCGAAGCTCCACCAGTGGAATTGCAGTAGATCCACCTTGTCGACACCAAGTCTCGTCAACCGCTCCTCGACGCCACGACGCACGACATCAGCCGTCATCGGTCCCGGCTCCGGGCACCATTTGGTGAAGGCGACTGGCCGCTGGCCGTTCTGATAGCGCGACAGCAGGCGACCGGTGATCAGCTCCGCCGAACCATAGTGATCGGCCATGTCGAACGTATCGAAACCATCGAGCGCATAGGCCTGCAGCACATCGGCGCCCTTGTCGGGATTGATCACGGTGCCGTTCTTCTCGATGTCGGCCACCTGCCAGAGACCGCAGACGATGCGGCTGATGGAGAGATCCTTGGTGAGGGCTATGCGTGGGGGCGTGGTGGACATGTCGTTATTCCCTGGATGTCTGTTTGCGCTTGCTCGTCAGCGATGCCAGCGCATTTGAGGCGCCGAGAATGCCGCGAGGGCGCAGGAGCAAGATGAGGCAGAGCCCGACGCCGATCATGACGATCTGCAGCGACGCCGCGCGGGCCTGCTGTTCGGGCGGCACGAACGCGGAGACGGCGGCCGCCGACAGCGCCCACAGTCCCCAGACCAGCACCGCGCCGAGTATGGCGCCGCGATTGTTGCCGGAGCCGCCGACGATCAGCATCGCCCAGACCTGGAAAGTCAGGATCGGCAGATAGTTGTCGGGAGTGATGAAGCCGATGAAATGTCCTTGCGCGGCCCCTGCCAGCCCCATGATGGCGCCGCCGATGGTGAAGGCCTGCAGACGAAAGCGGATAGGCCGCTTGCCGAGCGCCTGTGCAGCGCTTTCATCCTCGCGGATCGCGCGCAGCACGCGGCCCCAGGGGCTCTTGGCGAGATGCTGGAGCGCCAGATAGAGCGCCAGCACAACGCCCGCCATCAGCGCGAGATTGGAAAGGGAAAATGCCAGCGGATCAGCGGCAAGGCTGCCGAACGGGCGCGGAATGAAGCCGATGCCGAAGGCGCCGCCGGTTAGCGGCTGCAGGTTCAGCACGCACAGCTGCACCGTGACCGCGACGCCGAAGGTGGCGATGGCGAGATAATCGGATCGCAGCCTGATGGTGAGCGCACCGACCAGCCAGGCAGCGAACCCCGCGATCAGCGCGCCGCCAAGCCAGCCGATGGCGATCGGCATGTCGAAACCGCCGAAGCGGCCGGGCGCATCCGGAGTCGTCAAGAGCGCTGACACATAGGCGCCGATCGCGACGAAGGCAGCTATGCCGACATTGAAGAGGCCGGTCTGGCCCCACTGCACATTGAGGCCGAGGCACATGATGGCATAGGTCAGTGCCATCGTCAGGAAGAAGGCTGCGTAGGCGATCAGATCAAGGCTCATGCCGCCCTCCCGAACAGACCGCGCGGGCGAAGGAGCAGCACCGCCACAAGGATGACGAAGGAGACAGCCGCCCGCCACTCAGCGCCGACGACCTGCACGGCCAAGGCCTCCGACAGGCCGACGATCAGCCCCGCGATCATCGCGCCCGGGACGCTGCCGATCCCGCCGAGGATCGCGGCGGCAAACAGCGGTAGCAGCAGGTCATGGCCGAGATAGGGGCGAATCTGCACCAGGAGCCCGGTCATGATGCCGGCAATGCAGGCTAGGGCTGCACCTGTAAACCAGACGACGCGGATCACGCGGCGCACATCGACGCCGGCGATACCCGCCAAAGCCGGATTTTCGCTGACGGCGCGCATCGAGCGGCCGATGTCGGTGCGGGTCATCAGCAGGTGGATGGCGACGACCGCGACCAGGGAAAGGCCGAGCGACAGGAGCTGGTCGGGCGTGGCACGCAGGCCGCCACCGATCTTCACGGCGATTTGCAGCGCCTTGGTGTAATAGGCGGGCTTCGAGGTGAAGATGAATTCGAGCAGGCTGCGCAGCGCAAGCGAGGCGCCGAAGCTCGCCATGACGAGAATGATGATCGCGCCGCCGCGCGCCCGCAGACGCCCGAACAGCACCGCATCGACGGCAAGTGCAAGCAAGCCCGTGAGCAGGATCGCGATGATAGCTGCAAGCGGTAGCGACCAGCCGAATGAGAATGGGCCGATCGGCTTCGTCAACGTGGTCGACAGGAGCCCGAGGCCGCCGCTGACGGCGAGCGCCAGATAGGCGCCCCAGGAGAGCATCTCGCCATGCGCGAAATTGGCAAAGCGCAGGATCGAATAGGTAAGCGTCACGCCGATGGCGCCAAGGCCGATCATCGCGCCGGCAATCAGGCCATCCATGAGAAATTGCGGGTTCATGGTGCCTCCGCCGCCTGCGTGGTGGTGCCGAGATAGAGCTTGGCGATCAGCGGGTCGCCGAGCAGCGAGGAGGCCTCGCCCTCGTGCCTGATCCTGCCCTCGACCAGGATGACGGCGCGGTTGGCGATCGCAACGGCCGCCTTGACGTTCTGCTCGACCAGAATGACGGTGACACCGCCGGCGTTGATCTCTTTCAGCATCGAAAACACCTCGCCGACGATTTTGGGCGACAGGCCGGCCGAGGGTTCGTCGAGGATGAGCACGGAGGGATCGACGATGAGCGCGCGGGCGACCGCCAGCATCTGCCGCTGCCCGCCCGACAACGCGCCGGCCATGCGCGAGGGCTTGCTGGCGAGATCGGGAAAACGACGATAGAGCGCAGCGATCCTGTCTGACCGCTGCGGCTTCGGCAGGACGGCTACGGCGAGCTGCAGGTTTTCGTGGATGGTCAGCGTCGCGAAGATATTGTCCGTCTGCGGAACGAAGGCGAGGCCTTCGCCGATCTTGCGGTGGGATGCGACGTGGGTGATCTCCCGCTGGCCCAGCATCACGCTTCCCGAGTGGATCGGCACCACGCCGGCAATCGCCTTGACGAATGTCGACTTTCCGGCTCCGTTCGGTCCGAGCAGCACCAGCAATTCTCCCTGCGCAACCGAGAGATCGATGCCGCGCACGATCGGCAGGTCGGGTTCGTAGCCGGCGACCAGCGCGCGGGTTTGAAGCGCCGGCGTGGTCATGCCGCCGCTCCGAGATAGGCTTCGATGACCTCGGGATTGGCGGCGACGTCGGCGGGCGTGCCCTCGGCCAGCGGCTTGCCGAGTGCCATGGCGACGACGCGGCTGCAAAGCCGCGCCACCATATCCATATTGTGTTCGATCAGCAGGATGGACTTGCCCCGCGCGTTGAGATCCAGCACGCGTTCCATGATCGTCTCCAGGAGCGCGGGGTTGACGCCTGCCGCCGGTTCGTCAAGCAGAATCGCCTGCGGATCGGCCATCAGGATGCGTGCGAGTTCCAGCAGCTTGCGCTGTCCGCCCGAGAGAACCTTCGCCGGCTGTCCCTCTAGGCCCGACAAGGTGACGAACTCCAACAGCGCACGCGCCTTTTCGATCGCTAACCGCTCCTGTTGCCTGACATGACCAAAGCGCAGGAAGTTCGCGAACAGCCGCTCGCCGTCCTGGGCCTGCGCGCCCACGAGTACATTTTCGAGCACCGTCATTTCGAGAAAGGGCTTCGGAATCTGGAAAGTCCGGCCGACGCCACGACCGATTCTCTGCTCTGGGCTCTCCTGCGACACTTCGCGGCCGCCGATCCAGATTTCGCCCGATGTCGGCTTCAGGCTTCCGGCAATCAGGTTGAACAACGTGGTTTTGCCGGCGCCATTCGGGCCGATGAGGCCAACCATCTCACCTTCGCCAAGCCTGAGCGACATGCCGCCGACGGCCACATTGCCCTGAAACGACTTCACCAGGTCGCGCGCGTCGATCACGGCTCTGGCGGGTTCTGCCGCTTTCGGTGGGGCGTCTGGCACTGGCAAAGGCATGGAGAAAAGAAGTCTCTTGATTTGATTGGTGATGTTTGATCAAACTTTACCCCATGGTGAAAAGCAACCGAAAAAAGCGGTGTCTCACGGAGCAGGCTCGATGGTAGTCCCATCGGGAGGAGCCCATGCGAGGAAACCGGCCGATGGTGGTCACGACCGTGACGACGCGCTGTCGCCGGTCGGGCGCGAAACGCTGCAAGACCGCGTCTACGCGCAGCTGCGCAACTCTCTGATCAACGGCATGTTCGACGCCGGCGACGTGTTGCGCATCGTCGATCTCGCCGAGCGGCTGCAGACGAGCACCATGCCGGTGCGCGAGGCGCTTGGCCGCCTCGTGTCCGAGCAGGCGCTGGAATCGCTGCCCAATCGCTCGGTGCGCGTGCCGCTGATCACCCGCGAGCGGCTGGACGATCTGGCCCGCGCCCGCATCCTGATCGAAGGCCAGATGGTTGCGCTGGCGCTGCCCAATCTGACGGATGACGATTTTGCCGTGCTGAAGCAGATCAATGTCGATTGCGATCTCGCTTTCGAGCAGCACGGCAAGGATATCGGCCATGTCACCTCGGCGCTGAACCAGCAGTTCCATTTCCACATCTATCATGCGGCGCGCTCGCAGGTGCTCATCCCGATCGTCGAGAGCCTGTGGCTTCAGTCGGGCGCGATCATTCGCAAGGCCGCGCATATTCATGACGAAGAGGGCGGACTTGCCGCCACCAATCATCATTGGGCGCTGATCGGTGCGCTGGAAAATCGCGATGTCGAGGCCGCGATGCAATCGCTTTCCAACGACATCAGCCGCTCCTTCGATCTCATCCGCGGGCGGCTGGATGCCGAACCCAACGGCAATGCATCGGGAGGTCACCATGCCTGAACCCATCGACGACGGCTTCGACCTGTTCGATCTGAGGGTCGACGTGATCATTCCCGAAGGCGGCGCGGTTTACTGCGGCGCCAAGCCTGGCGATCATTTCGAGCTCAAGGGCGAGATGCTGCATCTGCCGGAGGGACAGGGGATCTCGATCTACTCGCTCTCCTCCGTGCTGCCGCTGCTCGCGGCAAAGCAACGCCCGACGGATCGCAACGACTGGATGACGACGGACGCCGACATCGCTTGCCCGGACCCCAATTGCTCGACACGGCTCAGGATCACCCGCACGGGTATCCGCCGTTTCAGCCATGCCGCCACCACGGCGGTTCCCTTGAATGACCAATAGGCTGAAAGACATGCAGCGCATCACCATCGCCCCCGGTTACGAAATCTCCCGCGTCATTCGCGGCGGCTGGCAGCTGGCGGGCGGCCACGGCGCGATCGATGGCGGCAGCGCTGTCGAGGACATGATCGCCTTTGCCGACGCCGGGATCACCACTTTCGACTGCGCTGACATCTATACAGGCGTCGAGGAGCTGATCGGCCGTTTTCGCGTCGCCTACAAGAACCTGCGTGGCACTCAGGCGCTGTCGCGCATCCGCGTCCACACCAAATTCGTGCCCGATCTGACCGTCCTACCAAACATCAGCAAGGCTTATGTTGAAGGCGTCATCGATACCTCGCGCAAGCGGCTCAACCTCGACTGCCTCGATCTCGTGCAATTCCACTGGTGGGCCTATGATATCGAGGGCTGGCTGGAAACGGCGGGCTGGCTGAAGGAGCTGCATGAGGCCGGCAAGATCGGCAAGATCAGCGGCACCAATTTCGACACGGATCATATCAAAGCGATCATCGGTTCCGACGTGCCCTTCACCTCGCTGCAGTTGCAATATTCGCTGCTCGACCGGCGCCCGGAAAAGCGCATGGCGGCGCTTGCCGGCGAAAAGAACTTCGCGCTGTTCTGCTACGGTACCGTCGCCGGCGGCTTCCTCGGCGATCGCTGGCTCGGCCAGCCGGAACCGGAACATCCGCTCGAGAACCGTTCACTGACGAAGTACAAGCTGATCATCGACGATTTTGGCGGTTGGGATCTATTCCAGGCGCTGCTGTCGACGCTGCGCGAGATCGCCGACCGGCACAATACCGATATTGCCACGATCGCAAGTGCAGCGATGCTGACCAAGCCAGGCGTCGCCGCCGTCATCGTCGGCGCCCGCAATCGGGATCACCTGAAGTCCAATCTTGCAATCGCCGATATCGCGCTAAGCGAGAAGGACAGGGTTGAGATCGATGCGATCCTTGCGCAATCAAAGCCGCTCGACGGCGACGTCTATACGCTGGAGCGGGACAGGGAAGGCCGCCACGGCAGCATCATGAAGTACAATCTCAACAAAGGGGAACAAAAATGAGAACGACATTCCTGCTTTCTGCCATGGTAGCTGCCCTTGCGGCATCCACGGCACCGACGCTGGCCGCCGATTGCGACATCACCGTGGGCCTCGTTATGGAGCTCACCGGTCCGGCCGGTGAATATGGCCAGGCCGGCGCTAAGTCCGTCGAGATGGCCTTCCGGGACATTAACGACGCCGGGGGCGTCAATGGCTGCAAGGTCGTCGCCGACACTCGCGACAGCCAGAGCCAGGGCAACGTCGCCGTCGATCAGGCGACCCAGCTCGTCAACATCAAGAAGGTGCCCGTCATCATCGGTGGCATCATCTCGTCGGTATCGATCCCGATCCTGACATCTGTAACGGCACCGGCCGGCGTGGTGCAGGTCTCGCCAGCATCCTCGTCTCCAACGCTGACCGAGCTTGGCCGCAGCGGCAAGACCAACGGCGTCTTCTTCCGCACCATTACCTCGGATGCGCTGCAGGGCACCGCGGCCGCGAAGTTCGCGATGGACCAGGGCCTGAAGAAGATTGCGATCATCAACGTCAACAACGACTTCGGCGTGAACATGGTCAAGGAATTTTCGACCGCCTATCAGAAGCTCGGCGGCACGATCACCTCGACCACGCCCTATAACGAGAAGCAATCAAGCTACGCCTCGGAAGCCAGCGCCGCGATGGCCGGTGACCCCGATGCGCTTTATCTCGTCAGCACGCCTGTCGATGGCGCGACCATTGCTCGCGCTTGGGTTTCCGGTGGTGGCAAGCAGACCTTCCTGTTGAACGACGGCATGAACTCCAAGGACTTTATCGAGAGCGTCGGCGCGCAGTATCTCGAGAATGCCTATGGCACCTCCTCCGGCACCAGCCCTACGGCGTCGACCGAATATTTCAATGGCAACTACGAAGCCTTCTCCGGCGGCATCTCGCCTTCGGCTCCGGCCGCCGACCGCTCTTATGACGCGGGTGCAATCGTGGCGCTGGCGATCGCCAAGGCCGGCAAGGCAGATGCGGCCGCCATTAAGGTAGCCATGCACGAGGTCGTCGCCGAGGGTGGCACGCCCATCCATGCTGGCAAGGAAGAGTTCGCCAAGGCGCTGCAGCTCATCAAGAATGGCAAGCCGGTCAAGTACGAAGGTGTTATCGGCCCTGTCAGCTTCGACAAGTATGGCGACATCACAGGTCCGTTCCGCTTGTGGAAGATCAGCAGCGGCGAGGTGACGACGGTCGGTGAGTTGAGCGCCGAAGAGGTCACCAAGATTAAGACCGCAAAATGAATTGAGTGAGCTCGAGGATACTCCACGAGCCACTACATCAAAGGGTGAGCGTATCGTGCACGGGTGCCGATGCTGTACCACCATCGGCACCCATTTCTCGCTGCGGATGACTACGAAGAGGTCTATGGGCACCTACTTTCGCAGGCCAAAGACAAGGTGGTCCTTCACGGCCTGGGCGATATGTTCGATCTGAACCTCACAGGGTATTGGGGGGCGTCGGATTTCGGCTCGGCGCTCGAAATCGTCATCCGCATTATCGAAGCCAGCAAAGACAAGGTGGAAGGCATCAAGATCTCGCTTCTCGTTAAAGAGAAGGAAGTCATCCTCCGGCGCTGCCTTCCGGATGGTGTCCTGTGCTTTACCGGGGACGATTTCAACTACGCTGACATGATCGAGGGGGATGGCGAGCATTACAGCCATGCGCTGCTCGGGATCTTTGATGTGGTCGCGCCCGAGAAATGCGGCTTATCATCTGGAACAACAACTATAATGACCCCGCGCTACAGGCTCACAAGGGCTGGGGTAGCGGCAAAAGTAAACCCCGCCAAATGACGAGCGAAGCTAGGGGGAGTGTCGCCGCATCGCTGCGGCACGTGTAAAACTTGCCGAACCAGGGTGGGTTCCAATAAAAAAGGGCTCGCCACTCAATACATAGGCGAGGCCTTCTCGTGCGTCTTAGTTTCGGCATCTGCCTGCACCTCGACGACAATTCTATCAATAACGCGCCTCTTCGCGGGTTAATCCTCGCGTAGCTTCCTTTCGATGCCCATCATTATTGACCATTCCTCGTCGTAACCCTTGCGCCATGTCATCAAAATAGGATTTGCGATGGATAGAAGCTCTTTTTGGGCGCTGTTTCTTCCATCTTGCGCTGCAGCCTCTTGGTCCTCTCTCATGGACGTACCATCAGCCAATAGGACGCAAAAAAGTGGATGCTTCGGCGGGTAAGCCGCTAATCATACGTAGAACAGCGCAGACCGGGAAATTCTTTACCGACCGCAATTGACCGCTGCGGAGCCGAGCCACCAATAAGCGCTTATGTGGATCGTATTCTAAGGTCGCGATCGTTTTGGTGTGGACGGGTAGTGTGAGCATTCCTAGATCTTTCGTCGAGATTAACTCGCGCTGAACTCGCAATATCGAGAACATTAAACGCTCTACGAGCGGCCCCGGCAATACGGGCTAAAGTCGGTGGTTGTCAAACGGCCTCGGCGGAGGATCTTCCTCTCGGATCGGAGTAATCTAAGCTGAGATTCTCGATGGTGGAGCACTCTCGATTGGACCACTATCTGGCTGCACTGACGGTGTTGTTGCGCGCAAGTGCGCGCAATTGCCGAAGCACGATCGCCAGAAGAACCGCGGTGACCGTGAAGACGAACGAAGAATAACCGAGCAGTAGCCACCAGAGCATAGTCTCACCCCTCATTTGATTTACGAGGCGACTAACTCTCGAAGCTCTATCGGGTTCCAGCTATCGGACCTTAGTCCGGCGGACATCACCACCGCCCCATCATCAGCGGCTAGCGCTGGAAGGAACCAGAAGGGGCTGTATACATTTCTGCCTCCGGTCGTGTGTTTGTGGCAGTGACCCTACGTGGTGGAGATTGTATGCGACAGTACAGTTGGACCCTGATGAGGCCCGGAGCCGTTCCCAATGTCGGGCTTGGAACCCTTGATGAAGTAGAAGGGGCGATCCATCGTTGTCATCTGCCGGGAATACCAACTGCATCCTGGCTGATTGACGAGATGAAAGCCAAGCAGGATTCGACCGGTACCGCCAGATATAATTACGCGCTAGGACAACCCGACGAATGGCGCTTTGCCTGGATTGCACAGTGAAGGCGCTTACAGCAAGGGCGTATCATTTGGGCCGGATCCCCCCAGTGCCCGTTCATAATCTTATCTTGTCTCAGCCTTAGGTTCTGAATACACCTTAAGGGCTGAGAGCAGCGGTCTGGGACTAACCGGGCCCATAACGGCATCACTTGATGTGCCAAATCGCCTGACGTTCAGAAAAATCTGCGATTTTGAGGGTCAATTCAATCTGCGACCTCTTCCACAGTTTGGATCTGCGTTTCGATCAATCGTCAACCGTTGATAGTCGAGTGGGTCATGCTAGCTCGGGTTGCGGAAAGCCCTTGGTGGAACTGCAGACCCCGCCATTGGTCACAAGTGCCCATACAATACGCGCGGTTCCGGATGAAAAAGACCTCGGTGTAATGCCAAGCCACGAGGCAAAGTGCCGTGCCGTTTTAAAGAGCGTTGCGTCCGGGACGACTGCTCGGACAGTGGCAGCCGTGATTTTTCCCACACCTGGAATAGTCATCAGGCGCTGTGTAGCATCATCTTTCTTAACCTGGTCATCGATCGACTCTCCAATTGAACTGCCCCCACTTTCGACCGGACACTCAGCATAAGCAGGAAGGCTCAAGCACAGGCTTGAGGATAAGCTTATGTCTAACGAGTTTCGACAGGTTGATCTGATGATCGGTGACGTCCGGCGGCGACGCTGGACAACGGAGCGCAAAC